>CAZCJL010000017.1:41134-74958 GCA_964498785.1 uncultured Cytophagia bacterium
AGCAGCAATTTGAAATGAAATTACTGGACGTTTGGGAGGCAGACAAAGGCGGGGCAATCCAAATGCTCACGGAATATGCTTCGGAATATGCGGGGGAAGTTTTGAACATATCTCGTCAAATGCTTAAAGAAGCCACGGATTAACACAGATATGCACGGATTCTTACATTTACAGAAAAAAATCCGTGTTCATCCGTGTGTATCAGTGGCAATTTTTTATATTATCGATTTTACTTTTCTAACTGCTCTCGCGTCTTTTTAAGCCAATACTGGGCTGACAGACTATACGGATACAATTCCAGCGCTTTCTGAAACGCTGCACCAGATTCAATATATTTTTTCTCATTATAGAGTTTGATCCCTTCATTTAGTAGTCGTTCAAACTGATCACGTCGCTTTTGAGCAATTCGTTTCCGGTATTCTTCTTGGACTTCCAATTTGAATTCATTTTCGGATTCAGCTATTTTTTCATCTTTGCTTTTTCCGAATGAATAGTTCAGCGAAACACCGGTAAACGATGTCAGCGCATCCTCGCTGAATTTACCATGCCACAGATCCAACCCCAGATCATACTTCCGAATTCCGCAGCCAACATTCAATGCGGAATTGACCACCCCGATTTGGGCACTAAATCTGTTTTGAAAAATATACTCAAGAGCAGAATGAAGGTATGTGTACTCGAAATTATTTGAATTCACCCCAAACAACACATGAAGGTCTTGATTCGATATGTTAAAATTCCGCCCAATGCTCGCCTTAAATTGGTGCTGAATAACCTCAGGATAGTTTGAACCTTCATATTTAAATTTTGGCTCAATTATGTTGCGAAACTGAATGCTTGCAAACGTATTTCTCAAAAATAAATTCGTGAAATTCGTAGAATATAGTAATCCGAAATCAGCTCCCACCGCATCTGCACTATATTCAGCGACTTTTTTGTGCTTAATTTTAACCGAGCCGCCAATGGAAAGATATCGATTCATTTTCTTTCCATATCCAATTAAAACCTCTTGTTCGCGATAGACTAATTCCACATTATCAAAAGAATCAAATGCTTCACATTCGATTCGAAGATAATTTACGCCGAAACTTCCCCATTCTGCTGTGGGATAAACTGCTCCAAAAGATGAATACCAGGTATCACCCAGCAATTTGGTTGCAAATAGAGAGACATTCATTCTTTCGATGTTATCGATGAAAGCAGGATTCCAGAAAAGTGCCATCGAATTCAGATCGGTTGTCGAAGCGATACCGCCCATTGCCAGATAACGCGAGCCAATTCCAACAGAAAATCCTTCTGTCGTTCCTCGCTGTTTAGAATATAATTCCGATAAGAAAAGAAAAGATGCACAAAATAAAATTAGCGTTAAATCGAGTTTTATTTTGTTCATTTAAAGTGGCTCCCAGCAATCTCGAAAAATGTTGGAGTGAAAAACATATAGAACACGGAAAACACCAATGAGACGAATTTTCACGGTTTCTTTAAATCCGTTTTTATCCGTGTAATCCGTGTCATCCGTGTTCTATCAATACAAACTCAAATACCGTTTTCTTTTCACCACATCACCCGTGTTTTTATCGGTCACAGTAACCAGCAACTCATAATCCCCGGGATCATTTTTTTCAACATTAATCGCCAAATATTCAGCAGAGAATTCGCTGGCTCCCTCACGATCTGTCTCCAGCGTGATCGCCGATTTTCCGCCGGTTAAAAAACCGAACAATTTGCTCAAACCGCTTTTTCGGCTTTTCACCAGCGTCAATGTATATTCAATTAGAAAATTCGTTCGCTGTTCATCATTTCTGGTAAGATTATATAACTCAAAATACATATAAACCGGCTGTGTTTTCAGATAAATGTGCGACGGATTGGGAACCACATCGAGGTCCTGTCTCGTAAACTTGCCCTTTTCTAAAGATGGTTTGATTTCACTAGCAAATAAGATATCGCTCATATTAAGATCATCACTGGAAAAATCCTTGACCTGCACCCGGTAACGCGATGTATTCAATAGCGCCGGCGTGCGGCAGCTTGCATTGAATACGATATGAAATGAATCCGGCGGCAGCGCTGCCAGATAATAGTCGACGTATCTGTTCCCAGGCTGTACATCCAATTCAATCGTGTCCGTATTTTTACCCGCGAGATTCCATTGATCGTCGTAAATCACCAGTCCCTTATCGATTTTCACCAATGAGCGCTCCTGCTTCATTTTGGATTGAATTGGCGACATGGCGATGGAATAGTAAATTTCCAGATTCGTGCGTCCGTTTGCACCCCGGAACGACGCCGTGGTCAGGCTCACCGGTAGTGGCTCCAGTTTTACTTCCCACGAATGGCGGTCCGTGACCAGCGCTGAACTGACGGCTTCCTCACTCTCATGCGCCATTTCATCGACGTAAGCAAGACGCTGTGTTTCATCAGCATATAAAAATTTGTGGTACAGCCGGCCCCAATGCGAGCGCTCCTGAATCATCTGCTGATTTTCAATGATCGGTGTAAACCGCCAGTATTGACTCTCCCGTTCAGGAGTGAAATGAAAAATCATTTTCGGCGCTGTCGCTGTTTCATAATACATCCATGATTCCACCGGCACATCTTCTCCCTGGTTCACGACTTGCTCGTCCGGTTTGCCGTGCCGGATATAAATAAGCCCTTTGTCATTGAATTCCTCGTTTAATTTATAAGATGCGGGATAATGAATATAGCTCATGCGATCGACCTGGCTGAACCGCGATCGAAAGCCGCGGTAGATATAATTTTTCTCTGCATATAACAGCCGGTGATAATGTTCGGACAACCGGTAATTAATCGCTGCAATCGGCGTCGGATCGCGTTTTGTCCACAAGTGGCGGAAGAAAGCCTTTTTCTCTTCAATTGTCGAACATGTTTGATATTCCGCATACTCATGATCTGTCTGTATGTATTTCACATCCTGAAAAACAATGCCTGCATCTACATCGTCATCCATTTCATCTACCGCACGCCAGAAATATGATTCTGCCTTTTCCGCTTGCAATTGCGCATAATGGATGCGCGCCAGCGACAGGTAAATCGCTTGTCGCGGCATGATCAGTGGCGTTTGAAGCATGTCGTTCAACACAGTCGCTGCCGGTTTGTATTCTCCCATGCTGCGATATTTTTCCGCAATTGCAAAGCGAGCATGGTCATACGGCTGTTTTTCGAGCCATTCGATAATTTCACCCGATGAGAGCGTATTTTCGAGATTGATTAAATCTCTGTCTACATCCTGAAAAATAAAATATTGATAAATGCGAAAAATCCGAATTTGTGGTTCAACCAGATCGGGACGTACTAATATTTGTCGTTGGGCAGCTCGGATCGCATCATCAAATTTGTGGCGATATTGCAGCAGAATCGCATATTGCAGCAGCACATCCCGGAACGTCGAGTCCTGTTTCATCACCGCTAAAAAATGTTTTTTGGAACGGTTCCATTCCCATTTTCTTTGCAGAAGAACTTTAAACTTTCCATTCTCCCGGTAACAAATCCCGCGATAATAATGTGCTGTTTTGTTTTGCGGATCGATTTTCAGAATTTTTTCAAATTCATCATTCGCATTTGCCCACTCTTCTTTTTCAATTTTAATCTTTCCCAATCCAAAACGAGCAGATATATTTTTTTTATCTCTCTTCAATGCGCTTTTGTAATTTTCCTCAGCTTCCTTCAATTCTCCGATTTCAAAAAGTGAATCTCCGATAGCAACAGTATTTTCATCATTTCCCAAAAGTGGAGTGAGCGTATAAGTGATAAAAAATAAAAAGAAAATTTTAAATACAACTTTCATAATATCCCCGGAAAGTTAATGTAATTTAACGATTTGCTTCCTTTCAAACGAGTCGCCGGTAAGTTCATCTGTGACTTTCACCTTTAATTCATATTCTCCGGCCTGGTAGCGAGTGACATCAATTGCCAGAAACTCGACTGAGGTGCTGCTATCTCCCTGACGATCTGCACGAATTGTCACAGATGCTTTATTCGCACCGGTAAAAAAACCAAGCAGTTTTTGCAGTCCGGATCGATCCAGATTTATCGATGTCAATGTATATTCAATGGAAAATTCCGTGTTGCCGGCGGGATTTTTGGATAGATTGTATATCTCAAAATATATGTTCATCGGATCGGAGCGATGATATTGCCGATATGGATTGGGCGTTACCTTTAATCCGTTTTTCACGAAAACATCGTTTTCAACGGATGGTTCGATGTGTGACGCCAGCTCGATACTGCTCATCATCAACTGCCCGGTATTGAAATTATCAATCTGTTCCCCAAATTTATAACCACCGACATACTCTGTTTTTTGTGGATTGATGAAAAAAGCGACATTGTAAGAATCCGGCTCCACATACGATTGATACACACCCACATAGTTTTGATCTTTCCTAACTGGTAAAACAACGGCGTCATTCTCGCGAGCAACAGGCTCCCAACTTAAATTATGAATGGAATATCCTTTTTTGAACGTTATATCTTTATCAACATACATTTCATCCTGTGCAAGCTGTTCGAGCGGAATTGCATAATACAGCTCCAGCAAGGTTTTTTCATTTGATCCCTTAAATTCGGCTATGTAAAACGGAATACTCATCGGCCTGGTGCTTTCAGCCCAGGTGTGGCGATCTGTTTTCAAACCTTCGATAACGGATTCCCGGCTTTCGCGGGCCATTTCCTCGTAATATGCAGGGTATTCAACCGGTTCGGCAGTCAGCAACTGAAAATAAATATTATCCCACACCAGCCGATCTTCCAGCATTTTCGGATGCACCACCACCGGTCCCAGACGCCAGGCAGAAACAGAATTGAATAACAAAAAATGGAACGTCATTTTCGGAAGTTGCTGATTGCCATAATAGAGCCAGGATTCATTAAATGGCACATCTTCCCCAGCAGTCACAACTTTATCCGATGGCTCGCCATGCCGGATGTAAATCAGCCCTTTGTCATTGTATTCGTCATTTAACTTGAACACTTCGCTGAATTCCAGATGTTTTAGCTGATCGGGATTATTGAAGTGGGTTCGGAAGCCGTCATATTCATAATACTTTTCCGCGTACAACAAACGTTTAAAATGTTCTTCCAGCCGTATATTTATATCAGCAGCCGGCAACGGATTTCGCGAATTCCAGATGCGATGAAAAAAGTGAATTCGCTCTCCATTGTTTGTCAATGATTTATAGGTGGCAAGTTCTGAATCGGTGAGTACATATTTTATTTGTTCAAACACAAGATCGGATTCGGCCTGATTGTGGATAGAATCTACCGCCATCCAAAAATAACGCTGTCCCTCATGAGGATTATTTTTTGCATAATTGATTTTCGCAATTGACAAAAGCAATGGCTGCCTGGTAATCTGTAACGGTCGATTCAATATTCTTTCAAAAATCGAATCCGCTTTCTGATATTGCTCCGCACGACGAAAAACTTCACCGATGAAATATTCTGCCTCCTGCCACGGCTGTTCCTGCAGCCATGCGACCGCATCTTTCGTATTTTTGTGAGAAATCAAATACCTGTAATAACGAAATAATTTCACCCGGGGTGAAATTAAATCCGGGCGTACTCTCACCTGCCGATGCAGCAGTTTTACAGCATTTTCGTACTGTTCTTTGTAGCGCAGCAGTTTGGCATATTGAAATAACACATCTTTATAGCTTGAATCTCGCGCAATAATCTGTTGAAAATACTTTTTCGATTTATCCCAATCGATTTTTCGCAATAAGAGCACTTTAAATTTTCCGGTCTCGCGGAAACCGATTCCGCGATAATACATTGCTTCCGAATTATTCGGGTCAAGCTTCAGTACTTTATTAAATCGATCTTTCGCGTCTCCCCAATCTTCTGCAGCAATAGCAATTTTACCCAATCCGGTATGAGCAGGAATCAGCGAATTATCAATGTCCAGGGCTTTTTTATACTGTTTCTCAGCTTTTTTAAAATCACCGGTTTGAAACAACGAATCGCCGATTGCGATTTGATGTTCGGCGTCAACCATTTTTTCATCAGCAATAATCATTGACAGGGGAAGTAGCGCGATAATAATAACGAATATTAATTTATAAATTCGCATATATTTTTCCATTGTTGAATTATAATGTACGTTTTTAAGAGAGTTTTGTGTCATCGTTCGTAGTGAGGCGGACATAATTTAACACATTGTTTTCACATATTCTTGATTAATATACAACAGTATCTTTAGAAAATCAAGTTATTCATTTTAGTCATTTTTTTGACAATATTACAACTTTTCAGTTGACATATCTCATTTTATGTGCTATATTATCGGAAACCGATATATCGGAAAGCGATACTTTGGAGAATCAAAATGGATAATCAACTATCAGAAATGACCAGGCGGTTTTCTAATTCTTTTGTTCCGGTCATGCATATTTTTCACAACATTGCCGGCGAGGTTTCCAAAACGGCAGATTTATCATTGGCTCAATATCGGGTTATTATGCTTGTTTATCAATCCGGGCCAATGTCAATCAACGCGCTGAAAAATAGACTAAACACAGCGCAGAGTTCTGCCAGTGAAATGGTAAATCGATTGGTAACATCAGGTTTTTTACAACGCGAAAAATCTTCCAATGACCGACGTGTGACAATGTTCCAATTGACCGACAGGGCACGCGATTTAATACAGCAGCGAACACAAATGATGCAGGATGTGTTTCGGGATATGCTGGAACATTTTTCGCCCGAAGAACAAAATCAACTGGTAGAGTCTTTTGAACTCATTTTAAAATTAATGCTCAAAATCAGAGATCAAAAAAATATTTAAATCAGGTACGTTTTATGGTTAAATTAAAAAGCGGTATTTTCGTAATACTATCCTTTATTTTTCATTCATTACTGATTTCACAACCACAATTAACTCTTGACGAATGTTTAAAACAGGCATTCGAGCATAGCAACCTGATTAAAATCAGTAAACTTGATACCAGACATGCTGAGAAGAAATTTGCCGAAACAAAGGCGCAGCGCTTGCCGCAAATCAATTTATCCGGTATGTACACCCGCATCGGAGAAGTTACTGCATTTTCCATTCCCATGGGACCCAACGGAGAATCTCGTACATTTCAATTCGGAACGCAAAACAGAATGAATCTGGATGTAAAAATGGAATTCGCGGCATTTACCTGGGGCCGAATATCCGGTTCGATTCAGATGTCAGAATCGGGAATTAAAATGTCTGATCTGCAACATCGGCAACAGGTATTGCAAACCACGGATCAGGTATTGCGCGCATTTTATGCATTGCTGCTAAATCAGGAAGTGATCAAATTGCACCAGATGAATGTGCAGCGCGCGGAAAAGCATTATCAGGTCACGAAAAAGCGATTCAATTCGGGCTATATCCCGAAGCTGGAATATTTACGGGCACAGGTTCAATTGAAGAACGCCGAAACCTCACATGATGAAGCAACGGGGAATCTGAAAAAAAGCACATTATTTCTGGCAAAATTAATCGGAATAACGGATACGGACATCGAGGTTACCGGCGCATTTGAGCGCATGCCGGTCACTTATTCTCAAACCGAATGGCTGGAACGGGCGCTCTCTGCGCGGACGGATATGCAAATTTTGCAAATACGGCAAAATATGAGCGAAGACGAAATCACGATTGCACGGAGTGGCAATAAACCCAATTTATTCCTATTCTCTGGCTATAATGTACAAAACGGTTTTGATCCCATGGATCCGAACCGGTTCATTGATAACTGGAATGTGGGAGCGCAGGTCGTTATCCCATTGTTTGATGGATTTGCCACATCCAATAAAGTGCAGCAGGCAAAGTTAAATTTGCAGTCTGCACAGCTTCAGGAACAGGAAATTCGCCAAATGATTCGGCTGCAAATTCAGCAGACAATTATCACTATGGAGCAAACCAGGGACAAAATCATGAATCAGGAAAAAAATATCGAACTTGCCAGGGAAACGCTGAAGGTCGCGGAAACGCAATATCAAAACGGACATATTTCTTCGCTTGAAGTATTAGATGCGCAGCAGATGCTATCTCAGGCAGAATTATTACATACACAGGCCATTTTTAACAACATCATGGCAAAACTCGATCTATGCAAATCCATCGAAGATTATTCATGGTTTGGAAATGAATTAGACATCAAATAATCATGCCAAAAACAGGAGTGCCCCATGTATAAATCGTTATTCATTTTATTCATCTCTATTCTGATGTTAACATCGTGCGGCAGGCAAACCGATGTATCGGATGCAAGTGAACAGCTAAACAAGACAGTGACAGTAAAGGTTACATCCGCAGAATTGCGTAAAATTTCCAAAACAATAAAAGTCACTGGTGATATTGCCCCGCTTTACTCTGTTCAAATCTATCCCAAAGTCCCGGGCATTGTCATTTCCGAAAAAGTGAAACTGGGAAATATGGTTCGTAAAGATCAAACGCTGGCGCAAATGGAACAGGATGTTCCGGGGATGGAATTTTCCACAATCAATATCAACGCCACGACTGATGGCACAATTACAATGGATGCTGTGGATATCGGATTAAAGGTAAATGTACAGCAACCGGTATACACTATCAGTCAGTTGGACCGTGTTTACATGGTTGCAAAATTGAACGAGTCGGATCTGGGAAAAATCAGTACCGGTCAAAAAACATCCGTTAAAGTGGATGCGTACCCGGAAAAAGAATTTTATGGAAAAATTGCAGAAATCTATCCGGTAGTGGATCGGATGTCACGATCTGCGACATTGAAAATTTTATTAAATAATTCGCAACAGTTATTCAAACCAGGCATGTTTGCTACAGCGCGAATATTTATCGGTACTCATAATGCAGTGATGATTCCATGGGATGCTATTGTGCGTGTTGGAGCAAACACCTGTATTTATATTATCCAAAACAGCAGGGCTGATCAAATAAACGTTCAAACCGGTATTGTAGAAAACGACATGGTGGAAGTCAGCGGAAATGTGAGCGCCGGGGATTCGGTTGTGGTGTTAGGACAAAATTTATTGGAAGACGATATGTCTGTCAATGTCTCGGAGGATTTTTAGATGAAAATTACAGAAATCAGTATAAAGCGTTCTGTCGGCACATATCTGGTAATGTTCAGTGTATTTGTACTTGGTTTCTTTTCGCTACCCAATATCCCGGTCAGTTTCTGGCCGGAATTTGTTGCGCCAACGCTTATCATCATGGCGCCCTATCCGGGTGTGGGGCCAGAGGAAATTGAAGAACAAATCGCCGAGCCACTGGAGGAACAGCTTGCGACCATCGACGGAGTTGATGAAATCGAAACTGCATGTCTTGAGGGAATGTGTCGCATCTTCGTCCGGTTTGGTTGGGGCGTGGATTTTGATGAAGCGAAACGAGATGTGCAAGACCGAACCCGAAAAGCGCGCAGCCAATTTCCCAGAGATGCCGCCGAACCGCTCGTGTTGCAAGTTCAGGATTTTCTGCCTCCGGGCATTGAGCTGGGCTTTTATTCAAACCAACGGGAATTAAATGAAATCCGCGATATTGTGGACACAAAACTTAAAAATCGTTTCGTACGTCTGGAAAACGTTGCCACTGTATCGACATTTGGTGGTTATGAGCAACATGTTAACGTTGAGATTGACCCGGACCGGCTTTATGCTTTTGGTGTTTCGCTGAGTCAGGTAAGCAACACATTAACAGCGGAGAACCTGAATATGCCTGCCGGCAAACTAACAACCGAATATAAAAATTACTATATTCGAATTCTCGGCAAATTTAAAGAGCTGCGCGATATTGAAAATGTCATTATTGCATCGGTAAACAATTCTCCGGTCTATCTTAAAGATATTGCCACAGTGACTTTTGGAAATAAGGAACGAGATTCGATTATCCGTTTGAATGGCAGAGAAATTATTGGTTTGCAAATTCGTGAAAAAAGCGGTGGTAATACTGTTGCCATGGTCGAGGAAGCACGGGCCGAACTGGACGCGGTTCGGGATATTTTACCGGATGACATTACAACGGTGATTTTACGGGATCAATCAATTTTTATTAAAAATTCTATTAATAATGTCATCACCAATGCCGGAATCGGTGCATTACTTGCGGCATTGATCATTTTATTATTTTTAGGAAATGTGAGAAACACGCTTATCATTGCATTCTCCATTCCTGTTTCGATTGTTGCGACATTTTTATTGATTGATATGTATGGATTGTCGATAAACACAATTTCTCTCGGTGGCCTGGCGCTGGGTATCGGGATGATTGTCGATTCATCCATCGTTGTGCTCGAAAATATTTTTCGAAATTTACGGCAGAAAAAAGGGAGAGATCGGCTGACCCGAATCGTTGATGCAACGTCGGAAGTTGGCAGTGCCATTGCCGCATCAACTCTTACTTCTGTGGTTGTTTTTCTGCCACTGGCGTTCCTGGTTGGATTGTTTGCCGTATTGCTTGGAGAATTGGCATTGACGGTTGTATTTGCTCTGTCAATATCAATTATCGTCGCGCTCACAGTTGTACCGATGCTCAGTTACAAACTAATGAAGCCCGGAATCAGCGATTCTGTCCTGGGAAAGTTAGCCAATAGCTGGCAAAATCTATTTGATAAAATATTGGATACCTATAAACCAACCCTCCGTTGGGCATTGCGACACCGTATACTGACGCTTTTGATCGCTATCGGATTATTGATCGTAACAATGGTTGTTTTAGTACCCCGACTGGACGTGGAAATGCTGCCATCCATAAATGAGGGTGAATTTCGCGTAGAACTGCAACTACCGGAAAGTTCTCAACTGGAGCTAACAAATGCCATGTCGCAAAAAGTCGAAACAGAAATAGCCCGGTTGCCTGAAGTAGCGCAAGTATATGCTGTTGTCGGCATTCTTTCGGTAAGAGGTGAGTTGAAGCCAAATGTTACGACAATCACTGTAAAATTAAAACCTGAATTTTATGACCAGATCGATGCGATCATGACAAAAGTCAGAAACCACTGGTCAAATCTGCCTGGAACGAAAGTCGCAGTGCGCCAGACAGATGTTACCGAAGGAATGAGGCGCGAGCCGGTAAACATACGCATTGCGGGTGATGATCTAACTGTTTTAACAGATATCGGGCAACAGGCATTGGGAAAAGTCCAGGCGATTCCGGGAGTGGTAAACGCGAGCAGTTCACTTTTAGAAGGACTTTCTGAATTTGGGATCGAAATCGATCGCGAAAAAGCAAGTGATTTGGGACTGACATTTCCGCAAATTGCCACTGTTGTTCGAATAGCTGTATTAGGAGCCTCAAATACCCGCTTTAGCAGTTACGGAAAAGAGTACGATATTACAATAGAAGTAAATGAAGCGCAGATTGAATCTGTAAACGACCTCCTGAATTTACCGCTTACCACCATGCGGGGTCAGGTAATTCCGTTGAAATCAGTTGCAACTATCGATTTGCGACGCGGACCCAGCGAAATCAAACGCTTTGACCAGCAGCGAGTCGTTGAAATTAAGGGAGACATCGCCGGACGTCCGCAGCGGGAAGTTGTCGCGGAAATGAAAAAAAACATACAGGAAATGAATTTACCCCCGAATTATTATTTGACATTCGGCGGCCAATCCAAAGGAATCGCCGATTCCTTTCGCAGCTTGCTGGTCGCATTGACAATCGCGATTTTTCTGGTATATGTTGTTATGGGCGCGCAGTTTAATTCATTTCTTCACCCGCTTACAATTGCCATGACGATCCCGCTCGCGCTAATCGGCGTATTTTTAGGCTTGTGGATTTTCGGAGCAGCAATCAGCATGAATGCACTATTGGGAATGATCATGCTGGTGGGAATTGTGGTGAATAATGGTATTTTGCTGATCGATTACATTATTCAGTTGCGAAATCGTGGCATGGATAAAATTGAAGCCATCGTCACCGGCGGTGCAACACGCCTGCGCCCGATATTGATTACAGCACTGACCACGATCTTCGGGATGCTGCCGATTGCATTCGGATTCGGCGAAGGCGGGGAAGCACTGCAACCACTCGGTGCAGTTGTTGTCGGCGGACTCACTACCTCCACGTTTTTGACATTGATCATCATTCCGGTCGTTTACTCATTAATCGACAGACTGAGTAAAACAAAATAATGAATTTTGTTTAAAATCTCCCGCAGGCTGAAAATATTATTTTGTTTTAAAGCTTGCGGGAGGCAGGCATAAATCCATTAACAAATGCAGGGATGTTATCTAGTCAAAATAGATAATATATTTATTATTCTATGGTTGTGAAAGAGAACGAGTAAGGCTCTTTTAAATAGCTGCCGTAAATATGTTTTAATGACATATCGACTGTCACTGTATATTTTGTAGCTTTCTGCAAGCCATTTACCGCAGTGAAATAAATCGAGGAACTACCGTCTCCGTCATCGGTTCTCAAAATTAATTCTGTTAACGGATCAATACTTAATGCCTCCGTTACACTGGATTCATCGATGAGATAATTAAATTTGATAAAAACGGTCGACGTCTGACGAACAAAATGTTGATAATCGTAAGGATCATGATAAATAACAGCAAGTGGTTCTGTATTGAATCGGAGTTGATAATCTTTTTGCAGCGTTGCACCACCAATTTCCGGTAATCCCTGAGATAAAGTGATCATCATTGAGGTGTCAGGGTGCCATGATAAAACGGGCTGTATTACATGATTCGTGTTAGAATATGATGATATATTCACCTCGCATTCGGGAATAATGGTTAAATAATTGAAAATATCATTTCTATTCACGCTACTATTAAAGCGCACATAAACAGGATATTTTCCGTACCTGCGCTCTGATTCGTGTAAATCTACAACCTCGAAATCCTCTGTTCGAAAATGGCTGATCAGGGGAAATTCCAGCGGGACGCCATCAATCGTGCGAGCTGTGGTATCCAATTTTACAATGTAATTCGTGGAGAATTTTCCATCAAATGTGAACATAGAGTAGCAATTTATATTCGTTGTTGTCTTATATGCATATGCAAATTCAAAACCGTTTTCCGGCTCCGGGGTAATTGAAAAAGCGTTCTCCACCGATTGGAAATCCATTTCTTTGTAGAAATAGAAGCGAATTCGAGTTCTGTTATGAGGGTCGCAGCTTACCTCTTCCTGTCCATCACGGGGACTCATAGAGGATATTGGCGCAGGCAGGCGGGATAATTCGATATCGCCCAGGTCCTGTCCCTCACCGTCCTCGACGCCGATGCCGGTTAATTCAGTAGTCCCGTAGCTCTCTGCTTTAATGATAATGCGATAAATACCTGGTTTCACGTCGCGAAAAGTAAAAATTCCCGACGCATTTGTTGTCGTCTGTTGAATCAACTCCCCCTGATAAAGCTCGACGCTGACATCTGCCAGCGCGGGTAAAACTTTTCCCGAAAGCCATCCCGGCTGCTTTTTTAAGTAAACATTGATGTCTTCTTCACAAGAAACGAACAAAATAAGGCAGAATAACAGAAAAGCGAATTTTCTCATCTTCTTCTCCTTCATTTAATTAAATTTTAAAGTTATTTCATTAACCTGAACGATTAATTAACCTTAAACTATGCCTGCTGCATTGCTCATGTAATTTTAAGGTTCGTCCGGCAAACAAATAAAAACATCAACGAATTACCAATCATCGTTCGCAAAATATAATATTATTTTTCGTATTAATCAATACATTTTTTATTGGATTTGCATTTTTGGAATTTGCTTATATTTTTATTAAATAGTATGTAATCCTGTCAATATAAAGCTATATTCAATTTAATTGAAAGCCGCGTTACAGACTCGAAACTTTAGATAATTATGTTCGTACACGATTTCAAATTGTTTTAATTGAAATATTTTAGTTACGGAGTTCAATGAAAAATTACCTTATTTTTTTTCTGCTAGTTACGCAGTATTTATTTGGCGCATCAAATTCAGATAAAACCCTCGTATTACAAAAAACAACCGAAGAAATTCACATTGATGGCGTTATCGACCCTGTTTGGATGCAAGCTGATTCTGTTACTGATTTTATTCAGCATGAACCTTATCACAATGTTCCCCCGTCGGTCAAAACTGTTGCCAAAGTGTTGACAACGGAAGAAGCCCTGTACTGCCTGATGAAATGTTATGATGAACGTGCAAATATTCAACAAAATAAAGGGAAGCTGGATGACCTTAATGGCGATGTTGTTTCTATTATGCTGGATACATTTGGTAATAAACGGACTGCTTACAAATTCGCAGTTTCCGCCAGCGGCGTCCGTAGTGACAGCCGCATGTTGGATGATGCCCGCAACCGGGATTATTCCTGGGACGGTATCTGGTTTGGCGATGCGAGAGTGTATGACTGGGGATTTGCCGTTGAAATGAAAATTCCCTATAAATCAATTCAATATGAAGAAAACCTCACGCAGTGGGGACTCGATTTTGACCGCTGGAGTCCTGCCAGAAATGAAGATATTTACTGGTGCGGGTATGAAGAAAATGAAGGGCAACGTATTTCCAAATTTGGGTTCCTCGTTTTTCATGATTTTCGCCCGACAGTTAAAGGACTGCATCTGGAAATTTACCCGGTAGCCCTTTCCAAAATCAAATATAAAGGTGGAAGCGATTATGATCTGTCTCCGCAGGCCGGCATCGACATTTTTTACAATCCGTCTCCCAAACTAACATATCAATTGACAGCAAATCCCGATTTTGCCCAGATTGAGGCCGATCCGTTTGAATTCAATATCAGTCGTTATGAGACCTATTTTGGTGAGAGACGTCCATTTTTTACAGAAGGTAATGAAATTTTTATGGCGTCAGGCAAACAACGGAATACCGGATTTTACCGTCCAATGGAGCTTTTTTATTCACGGCGTATTGGGAAAAAGTTGCCGGATGGTACTGAAGTTCCTTTGACATTCGGAACAAAAGCGTTCGGTCGTGTGCAGGCGCTGGAATACGGCGGATTTTTGGCAATGACCGGTGAGAAAGATTATATCAATGAAGACGATGAGCCAGCAACAGAAGAACGTGCGGTATTTGGTTCGGCGCGCATTAAAAAACAGATAATGGGCAATTCGTCTATCGGATTCCTGTTCGTGGGTAAACACACTGCCACTGAAGACAACGGAGTCATCGATATTGACGGCGCGTTCAGAAAATCAAACTGGCAGCTCGCCTATCAGCTTGCGAGGTCGTATAAAAATTCTCGTGGAGATTTTGCCGGGTCTGCCGGATTCACGCAAATGGGAGAAAGTTCTATTTTCTTTGCCCGTGGGCGATATGTGGGACCGGATTTTGACATCGATCAGGTGGGATTCGTGCCATGGCAGGGCACCGGTGAATTCGTTTCTATCACAGGGCCGCGCTGGTATTTCAATGAAGGCTATATCAAACAAATTTTAATTTACGGCGGCGGATTGATATATTATGAAGATGTCGATGATTACACCGATTATGGCGGATTGATTGGATTTAATATGTTATTCCGCAATAACTGGGGCTACGAAGTCAATACGGATTTCAGCAGATCGAAGGACGAGGGGATTCTGTATAATTCCTATAATCTCAGCCTCAGTTCGTGGTACCACATTTCACCTGTATGGAGAGCCAATTTTTATACCGGATTTTCCCGAAATTATAATTTTAATCGTGACTATCTGGGATATTATTTCTGGTATGAGGGAGAAATCGAATGGCAACTGCTGAAGACGCTACAGATTGGCACTTCCGTAAGTGCGTTCATCGAATATGATCCTGACGGTTCAGTAGATGACATTACCTACAACGCCCGGCCGTTCCTGTCCGCTACGCCGATCAACGATCTGAACGTCCGCATTTATTTCGACGAGGTCTTTGTAAAATCCACTGACCGCGTTACTGAAACCATTTTCGGACTTCTGTTCTCATACAACTTTTCGCCCAAAAGCTGGGTCTATTTCGCATATAACGAATTTCGCGACCGTGACATCCCCTACAGCCGCACCGGCGTCCGCCTCCCACAACGGCTGCTCGTCAAAGATCGCGTGGGAGTGGTGAAGTTGAAGTATTTGTATTATTTTTAGGAGAGAAAATTTTGCCCGTTGGATTGTTGGATTCTGACGGGTACTTTTTTATATAAAAATGGCATATCGGCTAGTTTATGATTAATCGGATGTTATTCATTCTTCTGTCTGAAATTCATGTTTGCCCAGAGTATTAAACCACCTCCGATTAATAACTGCTGATTCATGTTGCCAATTCCGCCCATTAGCAAAAAAATCGTCGACAACAGAGGCGCGACAAAAGCGAGGACAGATATTTTATCGATATAATCTTCTTTCATGGCTTTTTCCCAGCATTGCATCGCAATTCCCAGGGGAAAGATGCCCATATATGCTGAAATCCATAATGTGGATCGAATCTCAGGCATTCCGCGCAACCACCAGACGATTGTTGTGAGAATGGCCGTCCCCCCGATATACGTTGTTAAATGGCTTGATTTACCGGTAAAAATCAAGAATAAAGAGAACAGAGCCCAGAAAAAAGCAGCCAGGATACCCATGATCGGACCACACAAGTTCGTCAGATTGAATTGTCCGAATTGATCCCCGGAAATAATAATCGATGCGCCTGCAAGTCCCATCATGATTTTTAATGCACTTTTCCCCTGCACATTGCCCAGGGCTTTGTTTAGCATAAACTCATTATTCCCCAAACACGTCGCGATTTTGTTGATTTTAATTTTTCGATTATTTCGCTCCAGAAATCGTTTGCTGAATAACAGATAACCCAAAATAAAAAATACTAACGGCCATAAAAAATTCAGTAAGTTAGTTTCAATTTCTGGACCGGATTGCAATCCCCAGTACAGGAAAACATGATAACCGAACATCAAACTGATGCCGATCACTAATGGGAGCAGATTTCCGATTCCAAAAATTTTACGGAATTCCTGATATTTTTTTCCCGTATAAAATATTTTAAATAACAATAAATATAATGTGGATATTGCAAATGCCGGAAAAAGGATCGCAGAAAAGTCTGTCTGATTAAATGATTTGCCAAGCAATATCGCTTGTGTAGACCATAATAATATTGCGACGAATGCAATTCTCAACGGGTGAAAAAGATATTTTTGTAATTTCTGAATATGGGTTGTATCTTTCAATCTTTTCATGATGCAGTCCTGGCAGCAGAGCAAAATAAGTTCTAAATGCCTCGCTTCTTAACAATTGTGTCATGCTAATACAATTTTGGAACAATAATCGTTTATAATAATAGATAGTTACTATATATTACACATATTACTATTTATTATCTTTATACATACAAAAATATGACCAAACCAGATAAAAAATAATTGAAAAGTTATTTTCAAAACCTGTAACTTTTTAATAAAAAAGAGAAGAGAATTGAGGAGTGAGGGATTAACTCGAAACCTTCGCTAACTGTTTTTCATCAACAACACCAGTTTCCTGATTTTCCTGCACTTTGATGTCGTTATTGGTAACCGCGATGACGATGAGTACAATCCCGATTATTGAATAAATATTCAGATAATCAAAACCAAATACTATTAACAGTATTGTTGACAAAAGTGGGGCGATAAAAGACAGTTTAGCGATGACGTGGGTTTTTCCTTTTTTAATCGCTTTTTCCCAGAGCAACATGGCAATGCCCAGTGGCCCGACTCCCAAATAGGTGTATGATATGGCGAGTTGGGGATTCATTATATCCGGTGTTCCCTGAATGATCCAGAAGAAAAACGAGACAACGGTTGCGCCGAAAATAAATAATATGATATAACTCGTGTTCCCCTGAAATTTTAGCAAGACAGAAAAGGTTGCCCAGCATAGCGCTGCGAGAAGGCCAATTAAAGGACCGTGCCATTTGAGAAAATTTAATTGTAATAAATTTCCGTGCGTTATTAAAAGCACACCGCCTATGACCGCCAAAACCACCTTAATAATAAATGATTTGGAAAGCTGTATTTTTTTCCCGATATTACCATTTCCATTTCCAAATTTTTCTTTAATCCAATAGAATATCCTTTTATTATTAAAAAAAATGTAGGCAAATATAATTAGTAAAAGTGGCCATAAAAAATTCATGAGATTTGTTTCAACGGCGGGTCCTGTTTTGAGTCCCCAGAATAAAAGGGCATGGTATAAAAACATGAGAGAAATACCAGCGATTATCATTAAAAGTTTATGGGGTATTACATTTTTATAATTTGATAAGTTACATTTTGTGAAAAAAATTTTATAAACAATAATTATAATCGATGAAATAGTAAATGCCGGAAATAATATTGCAGATATTTTTGAATCGTGAATTAATTTTGTTAATACAACCGCTTGCGTTGCCCATAGAATGATAGGAATCAGCGCAGTTTTCTTCGTAGAACCAGGGCCCGTCTGCTTGCTGTAATTCATCGATGTATACTCCACCTACACGTCCACATCCAGTTTATTATAAAAAATATCGGCAAATTACGCATAAATTTGATTATAGTCAAGTTAAATTATTGTTTAATTCATTAGATTATATCACTTATATCGCTTTAAAAGAATTACAATAAAGGTTGGGTTGTTTTTACAACATGAATAAAGCTATTCAATCGTTTTTAATTTTATATCAATAAAATACGCTAATAGCTTTATTTATTATAAAAACAAATGTATAGAGTTGTTGAACAAGATCGTCGCGACATAACTGATAGTATATATAATAAGAATATTATTCTCAAAAGTCAACAAAAATTATCAAATTGCTTAAAAATAATTTACAACAAGCGTAATTTTTTACTTGATTTAGTCGTTTTATTTTTTTATACTCTATAATAGAATTATTTTTACTTGTATATTTTTGTCAACAATTAAGGCTTGAATACCACTTATGAGGTCTCGTAATGTAATATTTTGATTTCTTAACACAATTTTCTTAATTCTTAAAATTATGAACATTGTTTAAGAGGAATTATGAAAATATTTAAAAAAGATTTTAACTCGCATATAAGGGATGCTTACGAGGTTGAAGCGTTCACAAAGACCACGAGTGAAATTACAAAATTCTTTAGTTCTATTGAACGCGTCGAAAATTACTCCCTGCCTGAGGAAGAAAGAAAAAAGGGAGAGCAGCGTCCTCATTTAACTCCCACCAATGTTACTGAAAAAAGGGAATGGACATATCACTCACCGAAGTTCAGCCGTTTTGAATTCAATTATCTTGTAAAACATGAAGAGTTGTACAACCGATATTTAGAACAAGTTCTCGCTTTAAAACCGGCCCAAATTATCCCGGCTAAAAAACTCAGCCAGAATGAAATCGATGATCTCTATATTAAAGCGATCAACTACCTGGAGGAAGATTGGAATTTTCATCGCGCATTTTATAAAGTGTTCTGGGATATGTCCGGGGAAACTGTCCTGTTTCTTGATTTACAGGCTTTTTGCAGTACAAGACATGTGCGTTTCACAATGCGGGAATTGTTTCGCTACCTTGAGGGCAACTATGTGACAACCTTGCAGGATGAAAATAAAGTTTATATTCCTCACCTTCAATTTGCAAAAGAGTCTGTGGAATTGCCGTATTCTTCCTGGCAGAACTTAACGCTCGAAAACATAATTGCAGACTATTTTCTTAAAGAGCGGATAAAATCTGTTGATGATTTACTTCAGCGATTTAATGAAATCGACTTGTTTACGGCGGATGTCGCGAAGGAAAAAGATGAGCCCATTTTCCTGCGCACGTCCCAATATATTGATCATAGTGAATATGCCAAAAGACTGAGAAAATGGATACAGGATTTGAAAAAAATGAACATCGATTTTACCAGCCGCGAATCTATTGTGCAAAATATTCGATTTGATTCGCTGGACCTCCCAAAATCAATTTTCCGCGAAGAAAGCCGATGGCGAAATGAAGATCGTGAGAATTACGAAAATGATCGAAAAATATTTTTTGAGTATTATCTTGGGGAAAAAGAGAATGTTCGTTGGCAGCGGAGGGTTATCCGGGAAATGTTCCGGGATTTAATCCAGTGTTCAATCAACAGGCATCGAATTGAAATCCAACGTGAGCAACGAACTGAATATGAAGAAGTGTTTCGTCATTATCGGGATATGACGTTTCATGAAAAGGATGTTGACTGCCTTCTTGTTGAAGATGGTGAAATATCGTTTGTTTTGCTGATGGACCGCTATATTAACAACAGAAAACTATTTGAAAACGCCGACCAATTACTGTATTGGGGACTCATTGAAAAAGAAAACAGTCAATATCGGATTTCCGAACGGGCAATTCGAATGGCAAAATGGTGTATGAAAATCATGGGATTGAAATACAGTGATAAAAGCCATTCCATTGATTACGAAAATATTCCTCAGATTGCACGAAGTTATGCCGGGCTAATTGAAGAAGATAGAATTTTTTCATGGATGAAATTGTCAGACGATCTTAGAAAACAAGTGGCGGTTCAGTTTGGAAAACTTATTTTTTCAGGCAACGATACCTTCTCCGAATCAGAAATCATAAAATGTTTTACAGATATTTGTTATAATTTTTATGATTTGCAAACACACAGAATGAACAAAATCAAAACATCTCTCAAGAATTCACGCTTTCAAAAGGACCTGAACGAATGGCTTAGAGGCTATGAAACCATCAACAGATCAGTGATCGCTTTTCCCGTAAATACAATCCCCTCTGAAGTAGAAAATAAGATTCGGACATTTTCCATTTTTATTGGCACATTTAATTTGGAGGATAGCCTTGATGCAGACAATGAAGAAGACTTTGTAGCGGCGCGTCGAAACATAACGAATTTCCTGAATCGCGCGAAAATATTTTATACCCTTATCGGTATCCCTGCATCAGAATCTTTGAGTGAGGCGATTATTCGTAAAGATACGCAGGCGCACATCGAATCAACATTGGGACGTTACTCGCATAAAGTTAAAAACGAGGGCGTGAACCTTGTCAATAGAATGGAAACGATCTGGTCAAAAGTCAATAAAGATGATACTATTCCAATTCACTTTAAAAAACTCTTAATGGAATATCGTGAAGGCGTTGATCGCTTAACAGGCTCGATTCATATCTTAAATATCGCGTCGAATGGTTTGAAATGGAATCATATCGTTGACGAAGATAAAAAGTATTGTATTCTTGATATACTTCTCAAATCCTATTGTAACGCGTTTCAGCAATTTTTCATCGCTGGCATAAAAGAAGAACGAAAGAAATTTCGCACAGATAAGGAAAATGAATATAAAATTCCTATACTTAGATTGCATATCGATTTTTCGAGCAGGAAGAAGCCTTTTGTTATTGATGAGGATGTTTATTATGCGCCCAAATTAGAAAAGATTAGTTTTGTGACGAATCATAAAAACGCAAAATTGACACACAATGTTCCGGACAGCGATGATATTATCGGGAAAAACTCTCTAAATTATGTTGATTTATTACCGCAACGGTTGATAATGGCCAGCCCCTTTTTTGAATTATTCTACAACGCGTTCTCGCACATGTACAAATCTAAAAACAAAACGAATTTCATAGAACTGGATTTAAAACGATCAGGCAATGAAATTAATATTGAGTTACGTAATGCACTGGATCGGGAATGGCATAACAGACTATTACCTGAATTTATACAAAACAGCCCGGGATTAATGGCGAACAAAATATTTTTCCAAAATATCGGAGGTAGTTTGATTTTAAGTTATAAAGATAAGGCTTATACAAACGCCACAATTAATTTGGATAATATGATCGCAATTTTAAATAAGGGGAGAGTCAATGGAACAAAATAATGATTATCGTAAAATAAGTGTGTTTTACGCGGATGACCGGGCTGAGAACGTTGAAGATTTGTTGCTTGACTTACAGGAGTCTGGTATTTTAATTCCCTCCAGTAATGACAACGAACAACTTAGCACATCACAATGTGACAGTGATGAAATTTACAATCATAACCACCGAATCCTGAACAGTGATCAATGTCTGATTAGTCTTGATTATTCAACTCGCATTCAGGATTCAATTGCAAAAATTATTTCGAACCCCGTTGGATTTGATCTCGTGATTTGTGATTTATATTTTGGAGAAGCTGATCGGGAATTCAAGGATTCCAAAATTGGGGGCATGTGGATAATTTTATGGGCAAAGCATCAGGCTAAAGACAAGAAAATTGTTTGTAAAATTTATACCGGCCAGTTGCAAAAAGTTAAAGAACACATCGATTTTCTCATCGCTCAAAAATTTATTGAATCGGAATATAAAATTGAAGTTGAACAAGTCGGTAAATTACAGGATTCAAGATGCTGGCATGATAGTCTGTCAGACTATTTTGTTGAAGTTCGTCAAAATATCATCCCGGATATTGACATTGATGATCGAATTAAATTCATTAATTTGATATCCAGTTCATTTAAACATGAAATTTTTCAGAATTATATTGAAGAAAATCGATTTGAAGATTTCCGTAAGAAATTAGTGCTGCTCAAAGAATTCGAGTTTAATTTTAAAGATAATTATAAGATGAAACTTGTTCATCTCTTTCCATACCTGATCGGGCGACGATTTCTAATCGATGATAAGGACAATTTCCTGACATTGAATCAGCAGGATTTGGAAAATGAACTTTACAGGCAGGAATTTGAATTTCAGAACAAAGAAAGCGCATATCAGAAAAGCCAGGAACTTAATGAAGATAATATAGAGAACGAAGTCATAAAAACGCATGACCTGATTGGTAATCCTGTTTACATTATCAAAGTAAGTTCGCCGAAGCATCATGAGAGTATATTTACCCGGTTGGAAACGCCGTTCATTGAGTCACTGGATTATACATATCAGATTTATCGATTTTACACCAGACCATCGGGATTTGGCTACTGGAGCGATCCTTCTCAGGCGTCTCCTATGGGTTCAAAAGAATTTGACCGTATTCGCCATAGCCACATCCTGAAGGATTTTGACATGATCAAGGATTACTTTGACGATTCATTAAATACTTCAGATCAGACGCTGGGGGATCAAATCAAATCAGTGCTTCTTAAAATCGAAGCAACTCATTTTACAAAAAAAAGGAACTTGCAGGAGAAACAGCTTCAGGATAAGTTCACAAAGTTGCCTAAAACGGGACTTTATAAATCTGAAATGAACGACACGACCATTCCGCTAAGTGATCTGTTTCGGATAAATATTTCGGAATTTATTAAAAGAACCCTTTCAATTCAGGGGGGAAAAGATTATCAGTATTTTGAAAACGACGACTTTGTGCGGGTTAAAAATGCGACAATCTATTGGTACTGCAATGCTTATCGTGTGCGAGAGGGTTTAAAAGAAATCAGGAGCTTTTTGAAAGATCAGGAACTGACATTTTATCTGTTGGAAACCAGGGATAAACACCACAAGGCAATAATTCAGCACAGAATAATAATTGAGGGAAATGGCCGGGGGTTGCCATCAATCGCCCGTTTATTTACTTCCATAGATGGTCAGAAATTGACTTTTGATCAGAAATTACAAAACTTTTGTAAATTGGTCATTTATTCAAAAATGCAAGATTTTAAAGGGATTTCCTATAATGTCTACACTGACAAAGATGATGTCCTCTGTCCGGAGCTTACAGAAAAGGGGACACGATTTGAAATCACAATTGCACAGGGACGGGAAAAATGACATCCGTGACATAGATATCATTTTTGTGGAAAAGGATAGTGCAATTTTCGAACGTCAAAAAATCGATTTAAAACAGTATTCACCTTTTGTAAACAGAATTTTCCGGTGTGCATCGCATAGCGAGGTTTTTGAGATCAAGAATTGGATGCAGTGCCAGTTGATCATCGCTCATAATCCGGATAACGCCGGATTTGAATTCTTTCATAATCTTTATCTGGATGATGCGGTGCGCGAAAGTAGAATCCATGGACTCATCTATACGCGCGGTTACCAGGAAATGACTCATTTTCATCGCCAGATGCGATATCTTTATGAACAAAGCGATCATCTGTTTCTTGGGGTTGTCTATAAACGTTACGGAAGCCTTGAAAAGCTGATGGAAGTCGTTCAAAATATTGCGTTAAATATCAATAGCTACCCCATGATTGATTGGGTACATCAGGATGTGATGATATCGACAATTGAGCCGGAAAAACTGGAAAATTATAAAATTTTTCATAATATCAGAAATTCGATTTATACATGTATTCATCCGTTTATCACCGTATTGAATCAATATCTTGCACATAAGGAAGTTAAAATAATTCACGACTTTTTTAACGATAATCCTGAATACAAAAGTAATTTAAAAGAGAATTTTGAACAGGTTAAAGATAATTTGAAATTGCTATTATCATACGAGCTGCGAGATAATAAAACGTATGAACCTGATTTCAAAAATTTTGAAATGCATTTAATCAGCTTCATAAACGAAGTATTAATAAAGGAGTGTCCTTCTTCTGAAAGCAGTAAGTTAAGGAAAAAAAGTGAATTGAACAGAATAGTCGGTTGTATTACAGACACGAACAATATAACTGTCCTGGAAAACCTGTTGCAATCTTATCAGATATTCATTCGAAGTATGAATAAAGTATTTGAATTGTATGATAAATTTCACTTCTTCAGCCATAGATGAACGATAAAAATCAGACCAAAGATCAAAAGAAAAAACTTCTGCTAATTGAATCGAATTCATGGTTTACTCAGGAATTGGACAGAATCTTAAGTCCAATTTATACGATTTATAAATTAGCCACTGAACATGAAGCCATTCATTATCTGAATGAAAAATCGGTTGATCTGATTATTACAAATGCAAATCTTCACTCCAAAGATCACTGGTTAATGGATGGATTTTCAATAATTCGTTTTATTGAAAACCATGCCATCGCGACGCCTGTGATCATTTACACGGATAATTTCAATCCATTATTTCAGGTGGAAGCTGAATGCTGCAGAGCATACAAAATCCTTGATTTGTTTCATCCTCTCTTTAAAAATCAATTGATTGATGTTGCGGCCTCATTAGTAAAAATAGCTGATAAAAAAAGAGAATTGCTGCATCAGAGCGAAATTTCAAAACGCATTAGCGCTGAGCTTGGAAATATTCCTTATGTTTCTCCAATACGCTGGAACTATGTTGATGAACATCTCTATAGAAGTTTTTTTCTTGCGGACACGTATGATCAATTTTGCTATGCGAATAATTGGGCCTATATCTGTCAGGCAGCACGAAAGAATGGACATAAATTTTTTAACGGCAATTGCCTGATTACGATTGCAGCCAATGAGACTTTCGATGGGGATGGATTTGAGTTTGAAATCATAAATCCCATGGGGCAACAGGCTGTTAAGAAAACACTCAATCTCGCAAGCAAGTTACAGGAAATTTCCGGGAATCCGGTGACAATAAAAAAAGTAACCGATCAGCAGAAGGAATATCTGATTAAGTCCGAACATTGTAATATTGTAAAAAAAACACATACCAAACGTCTGGTAGACCAATTTGATGATATCCATCCCCAGGTCGTCATAAATCTTCAGGCATTTTTAAAGCGACTTACTTCCAAAAAACTAAAAACATTTCAACGAAATTTAATGAAATTCAGCAAGAACAATTATACAATGAAAACGACTTCTCCTGAACTTTATGATGATTTTTGTGAAGTTGTAGAGAAATGGAAACGCTCCTTCATTGCCAGATATGAAAGTCGTGGGGAATTTACAGATATTCCTGACAATCATTCTTATTACTTCAATCCGTATTTTCCAATTTTTGATTATTATTGTCGCTACGTTGATAATAAAAGTACACTTTCTTCTATTGTTTATGTTGATAATCTTCCGGTGGGTTTCTATTTCATGAGTAACGTATCCAAAGAATGTATGGGGATGTACGCTAATATCGGAGACACGACGGTTCCCGGATTGTCGGAATTTATGCTGTATAACAATTTCACAAAAGCGTTCTGGTGTGGTTATAAATATATTAATCTTGGCGGAACAGAAAGTCAATTTTTATATGGCTTTTATAAAAAATTCAAGTTCAATTCTAAAGACGCAAAAAGTCGGGAAATTAAATCACCCTATTTAAGGTATTATAAAAAAGGGAAAATTATGAAAGTATTAACAATTGAATCTACGGATGACAACACAACACGACGGCTGCTTGAAAGCTACTATGACAGACCGGAATTCGGGAAATATGAAATTGATCATTTTTTCTTTCTGGGTAAGTACAGCACAAAAATAAGCCGAGATGATCTACAGAAAAATCTTGAGGCGAAAATTAAGGCATTTAAACCGGAGGCGATACTCATTCACAGCGGCGCTTATTTTTTTAATCATATTGATATTTTTAATGACGTGATTTTGGAAATTAAAAAGCGATATCCAAAAATATTAATTGGAATCCAGCGCCGGTCTATTATGCAACATGAAATTTTAAAGAATTTGGATGATGGATCTGAGATTAAAAAACTGGAGAAGAAATTTTTTTATAAACAACGTTAAAATTAAATAGAGGAGTTCTTAAAATGGATCCAAATCTTGTACTAAATTCCGCATTAGCTGTGATTGTTTTGTTCTTTGGATTTCTATTCAATCGAAAGCTTGAATCAATCAAGAGTCTTTTCCAAATCAAAGAAAAATTGCTTCTCAGAAAAATAGAAGTCTATCCCAAATTCATTGGTCCGGTTTATCGGCTCAGAAATTTGCTTCGCGATTTTACCATTGATTTTCAAATAGACGGAGATATTGACAGATCAGCCGAGAAACAATTAAAAATTCTTCGGGATACTCTGATAGACTACAGACTGGATTTAAAAGACAGAGATTTCAGGATTATTCATACTTACAAAAATAAATGTACTTATCTTCTACAATTACTTGAAGATTTCAAGTTCTATACTAATAGAAAAAACAGGGAAAAGATCAATGAAACAAGGCAAAAATTATTCAATCTTTATGAAGAAATGGATTCTGCATATATGACGATAGCAGACAACCTTTCATTTAGTAAATTTGATCCGACAAATGTAATTACTGAGAAAGATGAAGTTGAGGAATAATTTGAAAAAGGAAGGAAATAATAATAAAATCGCAATCAAAAATGCATCCTTTATTGCTACTTTTAACGATAACAACACAATCCTCAAAAATCATTCAATTTTAATTGAAGATGGCAAAATTTCTAAAATTGCACCGGATATTAAAAATGATGGTTGCGATGTCATCGATGGGACAGATAAAATTGTTCTGCCGGGTTTCATTAATTGCTGGAGCTACTCCTGGCAATCGCTGTTCCGAAATGTACCGGAAATGCAAAATGCCGGTGACTGGTGGATGTATAACCTTGCAAAACGAGTGAATAGAATGGAGCCGGAGGATTTTTATACGGCTGCACGTACGCATTATCTGGAATGTCTGTTGGGCGGAGCGACAACTGTTTTGGATTGTTTATACATGGTCAAAAACATGGATGCGTTTGCAAGTATGAAACGCGCGGCCGGGGATGTTGGCATTCGCCTGATTATAGTCAGAGGAAGTATGGATATTCCGAATGAGCATCTTCGACCATTTATACAGGAGACCGAACAAATCATCGCAGAATCGAGGGAATTTATTGAGGAGTATCATAATAATGATAAACATTCAATTCTCCAGGTTGGATTGGGACCTTGTTCAATTTTGACAGGCTCTGATAAACTGTATAAACAGACTGCGGAACTTGCACGTCAATATGAGAACGTTCAGCTTTTCTCCTTATTGGGAGAAGAACCTGATGAAGTTAAATTTTGCAAAGAGCGATCAAAGAGTCTTTCAGGATACATTTTAGATTTGGGTTGGAATCAGGACGATTCTGTTTTTATTAACACTGTGAATTGTTCTCACGAAGATCTTGTAAATTTTCAAAAGCATGGTGTTGAAATCGTCGATTGTCCAAAATCGAATGCGCGTGGTAGTGGTATTTCCAAAATTACTGAAATTCTTGAAATGGGGATTCCTGTCGGTATTGGCACTGCCGGATCGGCAGGCAATGACCGCAGTTCGATGCTGGACGAATTGCTGTGGACTCGTTATTTGCAGGGAGCACGACAACTGGATTATCTCGAACCACTTGAAACACTGGAATTGGGCACAAAAAAAGCGGCTGCTGTAATCAATCGAAATGATCTCGGAACGATCGAAGTTGGAAAAACAGCCGACCTGATCATGTATGATACGACAAAAGAAATTCATTACGCCGGAGCGGTTACTGATCCTGTGGGATCGCTTGTCGGAAGCGGACACTTAGATGTTCATACGGCAGTAATCAACGGCAATGTCGTGATTCGGGATAACAAACATTGCACCATTGATCACAACAAAGTAATTAACGAGCAAAACCTTGCGGCATGTAGAATCGAGACAGAAATTTCCAAACTATGAAATAAGCATATTTGAGTTATTGTTTTCTTCCCGCGGAAATCTGATTTCTTCTGCCAGCTTTTCCCAGCTTTCAGCAAATTTTGTGAATTCTTTTTTCAATAACCGCCGTTCGTCTTCTTTTAATGGATTTAATTTCCTGGCGAAAAGACAGTAATTTAATAGCTCATTCTTGAATTCGTGCAATATCTGGTAAGTCCCGAAATAATCTAAAAGCAATGCATGTTCATGTAACAAACCCAAAATATTTTCAAAATCCTTTAATAGCATTTCGACCCAATTATCATAATCTTTGATTAATGCGGGTTCATCAACCAAACGCGCATCATCTCTGGCTTTCTGGGCATGTTGCCTTATTTGCTGAAATGCTTTAAGACGATTTTCTTCAAAATAAGTCAATCGAATATCCCGAATTTTTAACCGACTTTCAAGCTCTGCTTTCCATTCCTGAAGCTTTCGATCCTGCTTACGATCGATCTCTTTTTGTCGTTTAACAAATCGCCTGAAATAATATCCAAGAATACCGATTGCAATTGCCAGAATTGCCTCTGCTAATAATTCACTGATCAAATTTTGATAGATATCCTGAATCCATTCCATTTTAATTTGTCCTTTTAACTTATCTTTAATAAAATATGCATTTCGTAAAAAATTTAATCAAATATAACATTTTTGATATTTAAAGTCAAGAGAATATTTTTGGCTACTTTTTGTTACGATAAATTATTTTCTTCTTCCACAACAATGTTGCAGAACCTTGAAAAATTGAAAATATTTAGTGCCCTCAGATCACTGGAAAATGTTTTCCCCTTGATTATCTGAATATTTCTTCATATCTTAAACTGCTTAAGAAGAATGAAAATCTGTCGTTAGAAATATGACAAATAAAAACTCTCACATCCTCAACCAATTCCACCCTGCCATCCGCCAGTGGTTCGAGCAGGCGTTTGGAGAACCGACGCCGCCACAAAATTTGGGATGGCCTGCTATCTTTCGTGATGAAAATACGCTGATCCTCGCGCCTACCGGATCCGGCAAGACGCTGGCGGCTTTTCTGGTTTGTATCGACCGGTTGCTCGAACGGGGGAATGAAAACGTGCATTCACGGGGAGTGCACACGGTGTATATTTCTCCGCTGAAGGCGCTGAATTATGATATCGAGCGCAATCTGGAAGCGCCGCTGACCGGGATTCGGGAACAGGCCAAGGCGATGGGGCTTTCGCTGCCTCAGATTACGAAGGCGGTGCGTACCGGGGACACGCCACAAAAAGAGCGGCAGCAGATGTTGCGACAACAGCCGGATATTTTGATAACCACGCCGGAATCGCTGCACTTGCTGCTGACGTCGGTGCGGGCGCGGGAAATATTGCGCACAGTGAAATATGTCATTGTCGATGAAATTCATTCGCTGTCCGAAAACAAGCGGGGGACGTTCTTGAGCCTGCTGTTGGAGCGGCTGCAATATCTAACAGAGCAGCCGTTCGTGCGGATCGGGCTTTCGGCGACGCAGCGTCCGCTGGAAAAAATTGCAAAGTATCTCGGTGGTAATACTTTTCTAAGTGAGAGTGAATCTGCCGTGCCAACGCCCCGTCCGGTGACGATTATCGATGCCGGGATGCGCAAGGAAATGGAATTGCAGGTGGTTTCGCCGGTGCGGGATTTCCGTGAGCTGCCTGATGATTCGGTCTGGCCAGACATCTATCAAAAATTACTGGAATTGGTGAAAGGCCAGCGTTCGACTCTGATCTTCACCAACAGTCGGGCGTCGGCGGAGCGGATTACTGCGGAATTGAACGATCTGGCCGGATTTGAGCTTGCCCGGGCGCATCACGGGAGTGTGTCCAAAGAGAAGCGGAAGGATATCGAAGAGAAGCTGAAACAGGGCGAACTGCCGGTACTTGTCGCTACTGCCACGCTGGAATTGGGCATCGATATGGGCGCGATCGATCTGGTGTGCCAGGTGGAATCGCCGAAATCCGTTGCTCGTGGACTCCAGCGAGTGGGACGCGCCGGGCATTTGTTCAAATCCGTGAGCAAGGGCAGGCTGCTTCCTAAAATGCGGTCCGATTTACTGGAAATGGCGGTGATCGCCCGATTAATGCATCAGGGCGATGTTGCGCCGATCCATATTCCCCGAAATTGCCTCGATATTCTGGCGCAGCAGATTGTGGCGATTGTCTCGCTGAAACCGTGGAAACTGGACGAGCTTTATCAGCTCATTCGCGGCGCTTATCCGTATCAGGATTTGCCGTATGATCATTTTTTAGGTGTGGCGGAAATGCTTTCCGGGCGCTATCCGTCTGATGCGTTCCGCGATTTGAAGCCGCGCATTTCCTGGGACCGGGTGAATAGTTTTCTCTACCCGATGCCCGGCAGTCAGCGGCTGGCGATTTTGAGCGGCGGCGCAATTCCGGATACCGGGCAGTATCCGTGTTATCTGGAAGACGGTCACACCAAAATAGGCGAGCTGGAAGAAGAATTTATTTACGAGCGCCGGCTGGGCGAAGTGTTTGTGCTGGGCACGAATAGCTGGCGCATTGAGCAGATTACGCACGACCGCGTAATCGTGTCGCCGGCTCCCGGTGAACCGGCGCGCACGCCGTTCTGGAAAGGTGAATTCATGAGCCGCAGTGTGCATCTGGGGCAAAAATACGGCGAGTACTGTCGTCAGTTAAAAACGAAAATCGATCAACCCGATTGTGTACAATGGCTGATGAAACAGAGCGATCTGGATCAGCACGCAGCGGATAATTTACAGCAGTATTTTCTGGATCAACAGAAATCCTGCGGCGATATCCCGGACGACAAAACGATCATGATTGAAGGATTTACTGATGAAATTGGCGATCTGCGGGTGCTGATTCACTCGCCGTATGGCGGACGGTTGCATTTGCCGTGGCGACTGGCGCTATTGGCGCAGTTTCGTCGCATGTGGAAGATTGAGCCGGAATCGTGGCATTCGGACATCGGTATTTTGTTCAGATTTCCGGCAGAAAAATTTGACCAAATTGTGCATACCATCCGCAGCGTGAATTCGGAAAATTTTGAAGAGCTCGTGGTGGATGAATTGGGCAATTCATTCTTTTTCGGAATTCGCTTTCGCCACAATGCCAACCGGGCGATGCTGATTCCGCGACCTCGTCCCGGCAAACGGGCGCCGCTGTGGCTGCAACGGATTCGCTCCCGGGATCTGCTGGAAATCGCCCGGCAGTATCCGTCGTTTCCCATTGTCATGGAAACCTATCGTGAATCGATGCAAGATTTTTTCGCGATGGAGGAGCTGAAAGCATTGCTGCAACGTATTGAATCGAATGAAATCACGGTCAAATATCATCGCGGAGCCATTCCCTCTCCGTTCGCGTCGTCGCTGATGTTTGAATTTATGGCTGGCTATATGTACGAATATGACGAGACAAAAGCCGGGCAGCGTGAGGATCTGCTGGACAGAGATTTATTAGAGCAACTATTGAATCCGGGCGCTGTACCCAAATTGCTTGATGAGGCGGCGATCCGGGATGTGGAACAACGGCTGCAGGCAAAAATGGAAGGATACCAGGCGCGCACTGCTACCGAGCTTGCCGAATTGTTGCTGCGGATCGGAGATTTGACAGAGGACGAAATCAGCGCTCGCATCGATGGGGATGCCGGTCAAATGCTCACCGAATTAACAGATTCCCGTCGGGCTTTAAAAATGAATATACCGAAAGCTGAAAAACCTGAGCGCTGGATTTCGGCTGAAGATGCAGCGCTTTATAAAATTGCATTTGCAGGAAATGATTCCCCACAAGAGAACGTATATGAAGCCCAACAGCATATTTTGCGGCGCTATCTGCGTTATCGTACATTCACAACAGCAGAAGAAATCCGGGAACGGTATCCGCTGCATATTGATCTGATAAATCAGCATTTGAAGGAAATTGCCGCAGAGCATGATTTTGTCCGGTTGCCCGGGGCAGATGACGAAACAGCACAGCGCTGGATTTTTCGGGAGACGCTGGAACGCATTCGCAAGGTGACCATTTTCAGACGGCGAAATCAGGTGCAGCCGTGCGATACCAGCCGGTTTGTTGAATTTTTGCTAAAATGGCAACACCGAACGCCAAACACGAAATTGTCCGGCCATGACGGCTTAATTACGGTTTTAGAGCAATTACAGGGACTTCCGCTGCCGGCGCAGATATGGGAAAATGATATTTTCGCAACCCGGCTTGATGATTATCGAAAAACCTTTTTGGACGATCTGTGCACCAGCGGAGAAATCGTCTGGAACGGGACACCGGGTTCAGGGACGGATTGGGGGAATTTAGCTTTTTCATTCCGGGAAGATCACAACCGATTTCTCGCGCTCTTCAATCAAAAGATTGAAACAATCCCGGATGATGAAACGCTGCAGAAAGTGCAGAATGCGCTGCGGGAGCAGGGAGCGATTTTTATCCATAACCTGTCACTTGAAACCGGACTCCCGCCGTCATCGATTACAGCAGCGTTATGGCGGCTTGTCTGGTACGGGACTGTAACCAATGATACTTTTGCGGTGATTCGGGCGGGCAAACCGGCGGTGACCACTGATCCGCACACTGGCCAGTTTTACAGCCGTCGCGGGCGACGCGGGCAACGGTTAACGCGGCGCTATCGTCCATTGGAAGCTGCCGGACGATGGACGGCGTTATCTCAAAATTCAGAAGTGAAATCCGAACAGATTGAAATTTTGACGCGGCAAATGCTTCATCGATATGGTTTGTTATGCCGGGAAATTTACGAATTGGAAGGCTGGGCTGTACCGTGGCGGACGATTTACGACCATCTGATTCGACTGGAATGGCGCGGGGAAATTCAACGGGGGTATTTTGTTCACGGATTATCAGGGTTACAATTTGCACTGCCGGCAGCGGCAGATGAATTGCTATCAATACAGCATCAGCGTTCATCCAGTTCAAATCCGGCGAATGAATTCATTTTAATAAACTCGTGTGATCCGGCAAATTTATACGGCGCAGCATCTCCATTGCAACTGATACATCCGTTAATTTCTGAATGGCGTTTTTTACGTCATCCCAATAATTATTTGATCTTGAAAAATAGTATACCGGTTATTGCAATCGAAGCTCGGGCGACCCGATTGACGCCACTCCATGCTCTTTCAAACGATGACTTGTTCAGCGCACTGTATCTTTTACCTCGATTATTAGATGATCCGGCAGGATGGAGACGTTTCCGGATTCTTAAAATCGAACAATGGAACCACCGACCAGTACGCAATTCTGAAATAGCAGATATATTAAAAGACATTGGTTTTCGCGATGAATACAAACAAATGATTCTGGAACGGAAAATTTTAAAATAAAGAACTATGTATAATCTTATACATTTGTTAAGTATCTTCTCAATATTTTATGGTAGATATGGGCGATTGCCGCTATGTCGTATT
>CAZCJL010000018.1:0-74328 GCA_964498785.1 uncultured Cytophagia bacterium
GATAGGAGCTGTATCATAAGTCTGATTTTTTTGTAAAATGTCATTCCGGGATTGTCCCGGAATCTCCTGATTATTATTATGTTAGGGGATTCCTGCATTCGCAGGAGTGACGCCTGAATAAGTACAATTTTCCGTTAATCTTTGTGCAAAGTTATGATTTGTGCCATTCATTCCGAAATGAGAATACATCACTCTGATAAATTGCTTCAGGCGATGTATTTGTCAAATCCACCGGACCGGTTAATATATCCCAGTTGATGTACTGGTAACACATTCTCACAAAGGTCGCGCATTGCACTGCGTATTTATCATCAAAGATATTTTTCTTGCTCAATCTGCGAAAAATGATTGCCCACAGTGTTCCGAACAGTTCACCAATTGGATATCTCAAATGTGCATCATCGTAAGCTAATTCCAGCGCACGGGTCACAACCGCCTTTTCCTGATCAGGATTTAAATCCATTCCCAACACACAGCCATGCTCAACAGTACTCCGACACCACTTTGCAATACGATTTTCCTGAATACCATTCACAATCTGCCAATCCTCGATACTCACTTCGAGGTCGCTTTCGAAAATATAAACACTGCCATCGGTGCGATTATCTTCCCGACGGTATCCCATTAACACAGAATGAGACCACAGGGAAGGATTCCCATCCGGCGTCAATCCTGATTGACCTTTTCGAACCAGCCAGCCAATGACATCTGTATCGCCAATCAAGCAAATCCTGCCAGGCTTATAATGAGCATTAAAAAATGAAAGCAACTCGGAATTCATGGCATCCTCCTTAAAAAAAATCCTGTTACTTCATAAAAGTTTTAAAATCATACCAGATCTCCGAAATCTTCAGAATTCAGGAAATCTTAAAGTTTATCCCTATTATAAAAATACTTATTCGTCTCTGAAACGATGATACCGGAAAGAAAAATCAATCCAATGAGATTTGGTATTGCCATCAAACCGTTGAACACATCTGCAATCGCCCACACGAGATCAAGCTTGACACCGGCTCCCACAAAAACCAGAATACAAAACAAAACACGATATGGTTTGACAAATTTGGCGCCAAATAAATACTCAAGGGATTTTTCTCCGTAATAACTCCATCCCAGCATGGTGGAATATGCAAAGAGAATCAGACCAATCGCGACAATAATCCCGCCGCTATTTCCCGGCAATCCATGATTAAACGCCAGCGTAGTCAACTCTGCTCCTGTTTTACCGCTTTGCCAGAGGCCGGTGGAAATAATTGCAAATCCGGTGAAGGTACACACGACAATGGTATCGATAAAAGTTTGCGTCATTGAAACGAGCGCCTGAGTAACCGGATTTTTCGTCTGTGCTGCGGCAGCAGCAATAGGCGCACTTCCCAGTCCGGATTCATTTGAAAACACACCTCTGGCGACTCCCCACCTGACGGTATCGCGGATCAAAGAGCCGACAAATCCACCAATTGCGGCAGTAGGAGAAAATGCATGAACAAACACTAACCGAAAAGTCTCGGGAATGGCTTTATAATTAATGATCATTACTAAAATTGCACCTATCATGTAAAAAACGATCATGATTGGTACGAGGAAGCCGGTAACCTTGCCGATACTTTTAATTCCGCCGATTATGACTATTGCTGTTGCCACTGCCAGGACGAGACCAGTGGCTGTTGGCGGAATATTAAATGAAGTGTAAACAGCATCTGCAACAGAATTTGACTGCACCATATTTCCGATTCCGAATGCAGCGATCGAAGCAAAAATCGCAAACAACGTTCCCAACCATTTCCAACCCAAACCCTTTGAAATATAATACATCGGCCCGCCGCTCATGGTACCGAACTCATCTGCCTCGCGATATTTTACAGCCAGCACAGCTTCGGAATATTTCGTTGCCATTCCGACCAACCCGGTAATCCACATCCAGAAAAGAGCGCCTGGTCCACCAGCGGCAATGGCGGTTGCAACGCCTGCAATATTTCCGGTTCCTACTGTTGCGGAGAGCGCGGTCATCAACGCCTGAAAATGCGTAATATCACCTTCGGATGCATCGTCTTCTTTACGCTTAATGAGAGCCAGATATAATGAATGCCACAATCCCCGAAATTGAAGTCCTTTTAATCGAACAGTCAGAAAAACACCCGTGCCAACCAGGAACAATAACATTGGTGGGCCCCAGACAAAATCGCTCGCTTTTCGAAAGAATTCTAATAATACCTGTTCCACATATCCCTCCTTGTTTTGGTAACATAATTCGATACCAACGAATTCAACTTACACCTAAAATTCTAAAATGAAAATTTAATTTTCCATAAATTGAATGTCTTTTCCATAATAAATCGCCTCTACAGACTGTCCATGAACTTAAGATTCGTTGGAAAAACCCTTGCGAAGGTTAAATCAAATACAATATATAGATAATTGCATAGAATTATATCAATATAAAGGCTATTTCATTTTCTAAAACCTCGCAAGGGTAAACCTGCTTATTCAATTCGCTCCCGCCAGTCGGGAACTGTAACATTAATGAAATAATTATTTATAATTAGAATGTTACTATTCAGCATAGCGCTGTCGGATAGCTTATCGGGACGTTTTATTCAATCCATTCTTAATATGCTTTTGCAACAATAACCCGTTCTTTTGAAGGATTTCCACAAATCATACATTTTCCATTTTCTACCTTTTTATTTTCATCGGTTGGAATACAACGAATCGTGGCTTTCGTCTCTTCCTGTATTCGGTTTTCACAATCATCGCTTCGGCACCAATGAACCCAGAAAAATCCTCCCGGATCTTCGATCTTCTTCTTAAAATCTTCGTAATCATCAATCTCAAAGGAGTTATCTTCACGAAAAGTTAATGCGCGCTTGTACAAGTCCTGCTGGATTGTATCCAACATTTTATCTAATGTGTTATCTAATTCATTTATAGGAACGGCTTGTTTTTCTCCGGTATCCCGGCGGACAAGCATCACTTGTTTTTTTTCGATATCCTTTGGTCCGATCTCGAGACGAATTGGTACGCCACGTTGTTCCCATTCGTTATATTTCCAGCCGGGTCTGTACCCTTCACGATCATCTACCTTAAACAGGTACTTGCCATTCCACTTGATTGTCATCTCTTCCACTTTTTGGAGTACCTCATTTTTTTCGGTTTCATTTTTCCAGATGGGCACAATGGCAATTTGCACAGGAGCTAATTTCGGCGGCAGAACCAGGCCCTTATCATCGCTGTGAGTCATAATGAGTGCCCCGATTAATCTGGTGGAAACCCCCCAACTTGTGGCATAAACATATTGTAAGTCGCTATTTTCATCCTGGAATTGCACATCAAATGCTTTGGCAAAATTTTGACCGAGATTATGAGATGTTCCTGCTTGCAATGCTCGCTTATCCTGCATCATTGCTTCGATGCAATATGTGTGAACAGCGCCGGCAAATTTTTCCTGCTCCGATTTCACGCCCCGAATAATTGGGATTGCCATAAATTTTTCAGCAAAAGTCCAGTAAACATCCAGAATTTTTAATGTTTCCTGTTCCGCTTCTTCCATAGTTGCATGTGCGGTATGACCCTCCTGCCAAAGAAACTCTGTTGTGCGTAGAAACAGCCTTGTCCGCATTTCCCAGCGAACTACGTTTGCCCACTGGTTAATTAGCAATGGCAGATCACGATAAGATTGGATCCAGTTTTTGTACATTGCCCATATAATTGTTTCCGATGTGGGACGCACCATGAGCGGTTCTTCCAGTTTTTTACCGCCGCCATGAGTCACGACAGCACATTCGGGAGCAAAACCTTCTACATGTTCTGCTTCTTTATGCATAAAACTTTCTGGTATAAATAAAGGGAAATAAGCGTTCACATGTCCTGTATCTTTAAACATTTTATCTAATGCCGCCTGCACATTTTCCCATATCGCATATCCGTTTGGCCGAATAACCATACAACCTTTCACAGGTGCATAATCGGCCAACTGAGCAGCAGCAATCACATCTGTATACCAACGCGAATAATCTTCCGAGCGTTTCGTTATTCCCTTTGCCATGATTTTTCACAAACCTCCATAATGTTAAATTCAATTTCAATTTTCATTTTCACGGACATTTTTCATAAGATAAATCAACAGCGTATTCTTCAACGTATGGACAAATGTCCGGGTTTCCAATGGATTTCAAACAATACAACTCACGTTTGCGTTGCCATTTCGGTTTCGACTTATCAAGCACATCAATCAAGACGCCAGAAGGACAATGGATGCATTTCTGCATTTGCTCCGGCAAAAACTTCATCGTATTTTTAGCCACCAGCGCTTTGCTATTTGTCCAAAATTCATTTTTTGATTTCGAGCGAAACTCAATCCGTCTGATTTTATTGAATACAAGCCGGCCCTGGTTTATCTCGACCCTACATGAGAATTCGACATCATCGCCGGGAGCAAACTTAAACCGCGCCTGCTGATCCGCATAAATCCGCACATAACAATGATCTTCCCAATGCAGGTGATCCAGATAAACATCATCAAAATGGAGCAGATAACCCTCGAGATTAATCAACGACTTATCTGAATTTATGATTTTTAATAATCTCGGTTTTACTGTTTTAACAATCCCCCAAAATTCCACGGTTTTGCCCCTTTTACTTTCCAGCCAGTCTTCCAATTCTTCTATCTCTTCAAGAAAAGCCAAATAATCACTTTGCGAAATTAATAGCTCGGGATGATTGTTGACTTTTTCGTCGTAATAGTGTTTACAGCCGAAACACTTTCTCCCCACATGCTTAAATCCTTTTATACAGGTTTGGCCTTTATTTAAAAGTGCACAACGCCATTTGAAATAAAGACATCCTCCGGGATAACAATTTTTGACCCGCAGTACGTGATATGGAGATACCCGGTAGTCAAATCTCGCGTGGGAATGGTACTTACATCGAAATATATCAAGTCTTTTGAATGGATTCTTCATGAGAATGAACGTCTTATCTGATGACTAAAAATCAATTATACAAATAATTTTTCTATTAATCAATGATTTTATCTAAAAAAGCAGATTTCCGAAGTTTCAAAAACTTCGGAAATCTCCGCCCACTTATCTAAATAAAATAAGAACACACCTCATTATAAAACAACATCCCTTCCAGTGTCAGACGCAGGGAATTTTCATCCATTTCAATCAGCATGCCTCCTTTGATCTGCGCTAATTTTTTCAGAGTTATTGAATAGCGCTCCTGAAAATCCTGCTTAAATTTCTTCCGAAACTGCTCGAAGCTGATACCTTCCTTTTTACGCAGCCTGAGCATAATGAATTCTATGAGTTGCTGCTGCTGTGTCAATTGCTCACTTTCTTTGATTGGTAAAATTTTATTTGACAATAGCATATTGTATTTATTTACATCATCAAAATTCCACTGTCTGGTTTCTTTAAAAAATGAATGCGCTGCGGCTCCGAGCCCCAGATATGGCACTCCATCCCAATACAGGCTGTTATGCCGGGAATAAAACGAGGGTTTTGCCAAATTCGATATTTCATAATGATCGTAACCAGCGCCGCATAGTAATTCCACGCCTGATTGATACATTTCTTTTTCCAGAGATTCTGCAACCGGTTTCACAATTCCCTGCTTAACCAATTTTTCAAGTGAAGTTCCTGATTCGATGGTAAGCCCGTACATTGAAATATGCCGGGGACAAAATGATAGCGCTTGATTAACATTCTCATTCCAGGCTGCCAACGATTGCCCCGGAATTCCGAAAATCAGGTCGATATTTATATTTTTATATCCGATTTCCTGTGCGTAACGGATGCAGCGTACTGCTGTTTTCATATTGTGAATCCGACCCAAAAGCTGTAATTCTCGTTCAATAAACGATTGCACACCAATGCTTAAGCGATTGACTCCGTTTTTATAAAATACCGCTAATTTTTCAGCGGAACTGCTTTCCGGATTGACTTCAACTGTGATTTCGACATCATTATCAAATTGAAATTTATCTTGTAAAAATTCTAATAATCGGCTCAGTTGTTCCGGTGTGAGCAACGAAGGCGTCCCGCCGCCGATATAAATTGTTTGGAATGTTTGTGTTGAAAAAAACTCGTGGCGGCTGTACAAATCCGCCTCAAGGAGCACGTTTTTTAGATATCGCTCAACAAGTTCGGGTTTTGCGACGATTGAGTAGAAATCACAATAAATGCATTTACTTTTACAAAAAGGAAAATGGATATAAAGACCTGCGTTCATATAAACTCACAAAACAAATGCCACAAGCATACATCTCAACTTGTGGCATGGGTTAACTCGAAAGTGAATAAAATGTTAAACATTTATCAGCGTATTAAGTCCCCAATTCTTCCAAATCTTACTTTTTTAAAGATACGGTACAGAGGCACATGTTTATCCCATGACCAGTAAATAATCAAAGCTTCTCCTACAACATTTTCATCTTGTAAAAATCCCCATACACGACTGTCTGCGCTGTTATCCCGGTTATCTCCCATCATAAAATAATGTCCTTTGGGAACTTTGACAGGTCCGAAATTATCGTTGGTCTTGTTTCGGTCTCCATAATGCCGAATTGTATATTTTTTACCATTCTTCATGGTAATCTGGGTATAAACCACATAATGTCCTTCTTCGGGATCATAAACTTTTTTTAAAAATTTTTGTCTCCCCTCTAATTCACCATCAACATACAAATCCCCGTTACGAACCTCAACTGTTTGTCCCTCAGTTGCCACGCATCGTTTAATGTAATCCAGCTTTTCATCAAGCGGATATTTGAAAACAACAATATCACCACGTTTTGGTTCCTTAAAACCAGGAAGCCGAAAATGCGGAATTTCAACATCAATTAACGGGATTCGATCCGGTGTTCGTACTCCATAAATAAATTTATTAACTAACAGAAAATCGCCAATTAAAAGCGTATCTTTCATTGAGCCGGTGGGTATTCGAAAAGCCTGAATAACCAATATTCTTAAAATCATTGCAGCGATAAGTGCGACAAGTATTGCTTCAGTGTATTCACGAATAATATTTTTCTTGTTTTTATCTTTTGCCATTTATAAATCTCCGTAATAAAAGGTACAGGAATTATTTTATTATACTCAAAATGCTTTTATTTGTTCAGCTAAAATTCCACTCCAAATACTCCATTTTTCTTGAAATAAGTTGCATTCCAAATCCGAAAACAACAATGGTAATTAACCCACTAACAAGAATTGCTACCAGATCAGCCCATAACAGTGATTTAATAAAAATAGTATATATTAACGACACCCCCCCAATCCAAAGAGCAACACCCACCAGTGATCCTGCTGATAGCAACAGCGAGCCGCCGGACGTTAACATTCGTTTTGGATGTTCCCAGTTAAAATTTGGGAACAGACTGCCAATCATTAAGCCATACATGCTACAACTTACGGTAATCAAAAAAGTAATTGCAAGAACAACAGTTGTAACACGAAGGGACGTCTGAAAATAAATGCTTGAAACAAGCACCGCACTCCAGATCGCTGCTAAATTAAAAACAAATGCCAGCATAAATTTTCCGCCAATAATTCGAAACCAGGTTTGTGGTATCATCATTGTGATCCAAAATGACTTTCCTTCAACCGGGATTAAACGTGCGGACAATTGGCAGGAAATGATACCCGAAAAAAACACGATTGGAATAAACGGTAATAAGGCTTCATCTGCCTGATACGTTTCACTTCCTCCCCGGATGAGCGGAAAAATAATCATCATGATGACTAATATCATAATGCTGGTTAAATGCCTGAAATCCCGGATCAATAATTTCATATCGCGTAAAAATATACTGATCGTTGCTGTCCTGAAAACTTGTTCATATCGTCTTAACAGTGGCGCTCCGGATCGGGATCGTTTTTTTCTTAGTTTGCCGGATTCCGAGTACGGGCTGATAATACCGGCATCAAACACATTCTGAGCAAGTAATAAAGCGATAGCAACCACAATAGTTGTGATAATCACTAATGGTACAAATCCCGAAAATAACCGATGAAAATCATTGAGCGCAAAGGCATATATCGATTTTGCAGCCCAGGATGCGGGCAGATATGCGATTAGATTATTCCCGGTAAATTCAGATATCTGTGAAATTTTATCTGCGTTATAATCGGAAGAAAACCGATTAAATTCTTCGGCACGAAAAATCTGGATAAAAAACCAGATTCCAAGGGATATCAGCCCGAGTAAAACAGCCATTAATTCCTTTGCACGAGATACCGGAAGAATTCGGACAATGAACAATGAAACAATGAACGATATTGAAACCGGTAACGTAATAAAAGCCAGCACAGTGAAAGTCATTCCGGCCATATAAGTAAGATTTAAATTTTGTGTTACATTACCAAATGCAACAAATATTGGCACTCCCACAAACAAAAAAAAAGAGGAATTTATAAATACGCTTTCAATAAGTTTATAGCTGAAAATTATTTTATTGGACACGGGCGAACTGAGTAATAACGGCAAATCCGTTGATACAAAAAGATAGTGGATAGAAACTGTAATTCCGGAAAAGAATAAAAAGACAAAAAAACCGAGCAGGAAAATAGAGAGCAGGTTCAGTATAAGTCCCGCATCTCCTTTTTGAGAAAGCATGATGATGCGGAATAAATCATGAGCCCAGGTATAAACCATATAAAAAATGAAACCAGCGCCAAATAAGGCGATGAGTTTTCTTTTCCCTTTGGATGCGGATTCTTTTACAAAGCCATTATATAGCATTCTTATTTTAATTTTTAATAATAGCCATAACATTCGCTAATCCTCAAGGTACTTCAATACTTCGTCAACCTCATTTCCGCCTGTTAGTTTCAGAAAAATATCTTCCAGTGATTTATCTTCCTGATCAGAAAATTTACGTAATTCATCGATCGTGCCATGGGCGATTAGTTTTCCGTTATTAATGATACCAACGCGATCGCACATGCTTTCGGCAATTTCCAGAATATGGGTGGACATGAAAACAGTCTTTCCTTTTATCACCAGTCCGCGCAACAAGTCTTTCAAATTGCGGGCGCTTTTTGGATCGAGTCCCACTGTTGGTTCATCCAGAAACAAAATATCGGGATCGTGGATCAACGCGCCGGTAAGAGCGCACTTTTGTTTCATTCCGTGAGAAAAGGATTGTATTAAATCATCAGCCCGATCATTCAACTCAAATAGTTCAAATATCCGATTCATCCGTTTTGCGATATCGCTCCCCTCGACCTCATATAAATTTCCCATAAACTGAACAAACTCCCGGGCTGTTAACTTTTCATACAAATAGGGAACGTCGGGTACAAGTCCGAACTTCTTTTTCGCTGCTATCGGCTGGTCTTGAATACCATGACCGCCCAGAGAAACGCTGCCTTCAGTTGGCCGCAGCAGACCGGTCATCATGCGGATAGTAGTTGTTTTCCCTGCGCCATTGGGTCCGAGGAAAACAAACAGTTCATTTTTTATATTCAAATTCAGGTGATCGACAGCGACAAAATTCTCATATTTTTTGGTGAGATTGGTTATTTCTATCATTCTGGTCTTTCTTAATTCGCCGCTCGTTTACACAACCAAATTACTTTACTCATCGACTTTCAAAACAGCAAGGAAGGCTTCCTGCGGTACGTTCACGGTGCCTAATTGCTTCATACGGCGCTTGCCTTCTTTTTGTTTCTCCAATAGTTTCCGTTTACGCGTAATATCTCCACCATAGCATTTTGCAGTCACATTTTTTCGCAATGCCCGGATCGTTTCCCGTGCGATTACCTTGCTGCCGATTGCCGATTGAATCGCGATCTCAAACATTTGTCGCGGAATCAGGTCTTTCAATTTTTGACAAATTTTTCGGCCCCACTCATACGCTTTGGATCGATGTACAATCATCGATAATGCGTCCACAGGATCACGGTTAATTAGTATCTCCAGTTTAACCATATCACCCTCTTTATAATCCATAAATTCATAATCAAATGATGCATATCCCCGGGTTATGGATTTTAATTTATCATGAAAATCATAAATCACTTCGATAAGCGGAAATTCATAATGTAAATCTACGCGAGTAGTATCCAGGTAATCTGTGTTTATATAAACGCCGCGCCGGTCCTGGGCAAGTTTCATAATATTGCCGATATATTCAGAGGGCGCAAGAATACTAGCGCGAATATAGGGTTCCTCTGCTTTTTGAATTTCACCTTGTGGTAACCAGTCCACCGGATTATCCACAGTTAAGTCATCTCCATTTGTTTTTGTGATTCGAAATACCACGCTGGGCAACGTTGTGATCAAATTCAAATCATATTCACGCTCCAATCGTTCCTGGACAATCTCCAGATGGAGCATTCCCAAAAATCCGCAGCGAAAACCAAATCCCAGCGCCAAAGAATCTTCTGGTTCATAAACAAGCGCAGCATCGTTCAAAACGAATTTTTCCAATGCGCTGCGCAAATCTTCATAATCCTCGTTTTCTGCCGGAAAAATGCTACTGTAAACCATTGGTTTCACATCCCGATACCCTGGCAACCGCTTATCCGCGGGATTCTCACGTGAAGTAATCGTATCACCGACTTTAATGTTCTTTATTTCCTTGATCCCTGAAATAACATAACCAACCTCTCCAACAGATAACCTGTCCCTGGGATTTTGTTTTAACCGCATTATCCCGACTTCATCGACTTGGAATCTTTTATGATGTGCGAAGAATTTGATTTCCATACCCGGTTTAATTTCTCCCTGAAATACGCGAATATAAGCAACAGCTCCGCGATATGCATTAAACATAGAATCAAAAATCAATGCTTGCAACGGTGCTTTTTCGTCTCCTTTGGGGCATGGAGTCCGATTCACAATTGCTTCGAGAACATCATCAACACCGACGCCCTGTTTGGCGCTGCATAACAAAATTTCATCTTCATCAATTCCCAATATATCAACAAGTTGATGTTTCACAACATCAGGCTGAGCATTTTTCATATCAATTTTATTAATCACAGGAATGATTGTCAAATCGTTTTCCAGCGCCAGATAAAGATTGCTGATCGTTTGCGCTTCCACACCTTGTGCCGCATCCACAATCAGAATAGCGCCTTCACAGGCCGCAAGACTACGCGAAACTTCATAAGAAAAATCAACGTGTCCCGGAGTATCAATCAAATTCAAAACATACGTCTGTTTATCTTTTGCCTTATAATTCATTGTGATCGCATGCGACTTAATTGTAATACCACGCTCCCGTTCCAAATCCATACTATCCAGCACCTGTTCCATCATTTCTTCCTTTTTCAGAGTGCCGGTCAGTTCCAGAATGCGATCTGCGAGTGTCGACTTCCCGTGATCGATGTGTGCAATGATGCAAAAATTTCGTATTTTACTAATGTCCATTTATACCTCAAGTAGATTAAAGAATCTAAATGTATTAAATTTTTATCAAGAAATCAATACATTTTTTATTTTGATGAAATTTGGAGGGGTTTGGCACAGGATTCAGATTTCCGAAATTTTAAAAATTTCGGAAATCTCTGGTCCGCGGTTTTCGGTGCGAATATCGGTGCGAAGTTTTTAAACCTTCGCAAGGGCGATAGTCGAAAACAACTATTCAGCTACAATCGATTCAATCGGACTGACATCAGTCACCCGATAAACCGGATAAACATTCGGACGGTTTTTCCCCCATTGCTTCGCGATGATTTTGTTGAAATAGCCGTAAGCGAGCATGCTGTCATCGGATTCGGGCTCCAGCAAAATTGTAACAATTCGAGCCAGCGGTTGTCGCAAAGATACCAACCAGGAGTTTTCAGGAATATCCATTTCAACAGGTTCATAATCTCCGGTCACTTCAATAAAAACATGCCCCTGATATATTTCATCGCTCACCTTAATTTCTGTTATTTTAAATTCTTCTACAACGTGTTTCTGAGTTTTGGTAATCCGTCTGACTACCACACCGTGTTTTTTAAGTAATGCGATAGCCTCCTGTTGGGCAGGCAAAATAACGTAAGCTGCTGGCAATTGAATTCGCTTCACAGGTTCTGCTTTTGCCAGGTATGGCAACCGATAATCCCGGGGCACATCCGATTTCTTTACCAATATGCCGTTCCACCATGAAGGATATTTATCCAGCTCTTCCGGCGGTATCTGTTCAATGCCAAACTCATAGCTTTTAACCGTAACATCCATTAATTTAACTTCATCATATTTTGTAACAAATCCATCCTGAATAAAATTCTCCCGCGTCCGAAAATCCACATTTTTAACAAGCTCGCATAATTTTTTTGCATTGGAATTCGTATATTCCAGAATGGACTTGATAAATGCGTACGATGACAGCACGCGCGTTTTAAAATCCACATGAGGATAATTTTCATCCAGTATTGACAGACGGTTTCGCAAGCCAACGTAATTCGTGCTCAACCTACTACCAAAGGAATAATTGCGCCACCCTTTTTCAGGATCGGTTCGATCAACAAAATTGCCATACGGAATGGATTCGTAGCCATATTTATTCTTCATGAGTTTTTGAACAGCCGGGAATAATTTCTGCCACATATAATCCATAATTTCGCGCGATGTATTTGGATTGGCGGCCGTACAAAATGTCACCGGCGCCTGATGATACGAACCATTTTTTGTGTGCATATCAACAAATAATATCGGATCCCATTCATTAAAAACACGAACTAATGCAGAGACTTCCGGCGATTCGAGCTTCAGGAAATCACGGTTCAGATCAAGATTTTGACTGTTGTACCGTTCACCGGCTAATTCCGGTCCATTATCCCCGCGATTGTCAGGACTCAATTTATCATTACCGTCCGCATTAAATATCGGAATGACAAGAATGACCTGATTCGTTAATAATTTTTTTAATTTCCCCACTGCGATATCACGAATTAACATTAAACATGCTTCCTTGCCTTCAACTTCACCGGCATGAATGTTCGCCTGAATCAATACCGCCGGTTTTCCCAGGATTCGCAGCTCATACGCGCTGCTGATCCCATCCTCGCTGATTACAATCAATGGAATCAGCTTACCCTCTGTTGACGTGCCTAACGTCGCAACCTGAATCCGTTCCGAAATATTTTGAGCAGCATAGACCAATTCCATCACATCGGAATGAAGCGATGTTTGGGTGAAATCCGATTTTTCAGCCACTGTGAGCAGGTCATCTGCAATTCCGATTGTGACTTGTAAAAGAATTAGAGATAGTGTCATAATTATTTTCATTTTTACCTCTATTTTTAAATTTACTACTGAAGAAACGAAGATTGCACAAAGTAACTATTTGCACCCTTAGATTTCCGAAGACTCAAAGACTTCGGAAATCTGATCCGCTAAAATTCAATAACGTTGTGCCTTCCTGCTAATAAAAAATCACTTCCCACCCGCAGGTAAATTTTGATACAAATAATTTGTCAATAATGAGAATAAATGCAGTGTGGTATTTTCACCCTCATAAATGCTGTGGCTTCGATTGGGATATGCCATCATTGTAAACGGCTTGTTGTGTTTGATCAATTCGTTAATCACTGCTTCGGTGTTCTGGTAATGGACATTATCATCCGCGGTTCCATGAACGATGAGCAACTTGCCTTTCAGGTTTTTGGCGAATGTGACCGGTGAGCCCTGTTCATAACCGTCGGCGTTATCCTGCGGCAATCCCATATATCGTTCCTGGTAAACAGTATCATAATATCGCTGATTTGCAACAGGAGCAATAGCTAACGCCACATGATATTGATCAGGATATCGAAAAATCATATTCAGGCTCATAGATCCGCCCCCACTCCATCCCCATATTCCGATGCGGGTGGAATCCACAAAGCTCCATTTGTTGATCTTACTGGCAGCAGCCGCCTGATCGACAGAGGACAAAATACCAACACGTTGATAAACGCATTTACGCCACTTTCGCCCGCGGGGAGCGGGAGTGCCGCGATTATCAATACTGATGATGACATATCCCTGTTGCGCCAGCATATAATACCACAACGGACCTCTGCCGGCCCATCTATCCAGCACCGTTTGTCCGACTGGTTCACCATAAACGTAGTACAACAAAGGATAGCGTTTCGTTGCATCAAATTCAGGCGGTTTGAGCATCCATCCATCCAGTTCGATTCTGTTCCCGATTTCTATTCTGAAAAATTCGACTTTGTTTCGCTCGATCCCGGCTAATTTTGAGCGTAATTCTTCATTACTCACCAGCGTTCTGATCGATTGATGTTTTGGCAGGCTGATAATATCTGTGATCGGCGGATCATCAAAAGTAGAATAGGTATGAATCGCCCATTTTGAATTCGGCGAAATATTATACGCATGAGTGCCGGGCTGATCTTCCGGGCTCAATCTCTCTAATTTTCCTCTGCCGTTCAGGCGAACCCGGTATAAATAACGCCGTGCAGGATTTTCCGGAGACGCGATAAAATAGAGCCAGCCGCCAGCCTGATCCACATGCTCAATCGAAATAACATCATAATCTCCTTTTGTGAGCAAGACTTGTTTTTTTCCGTCTCTGGAAATTTTATACGCGTGTTGCCAGCCGTCGCGTTCGCTGAGCCAGAGAAAATATTTTCCATCATCGAGCCAGGTAACATCCCGCACCACATTGAGCCAGGCGCTGTCCCGTTCTGTGTGAATCGTCTCCACCTTGCCGGTCGCCACGTTTCCGAGCATCACTTGATTTGTATTCTGCAAACGGTTCATGCGCTGCAACATCACCTGCTGTGAATTATTCGCCCATTCCATGTACGGGATATAATTATTTCGGGGATCTCCCGGAACATCCAGCCAGCGTGTTTCTGCGCCAGCGGCAGGCACAATTCCAACACGACACGCGGAGTTGGTGGTTCCTGCTTTCGGGTATTGCACCGGAATTGTGTATGAATACAAGGAATCCGTATTATTGATCAATAGAAAATTTTGAACCCCATCGGTGTTAAATTGCCAATAGGCGATATTACGCGAATCAGGGCTCCAGCAAAACCCATCCCGCAATCGAAATTCTTCTTCATATACCCAATCCGATGTACCGTTAATGATTGTTTCTGAGCCATCCCAGGTAAGCTGCCTGGTATACCCGGTAAGCACATTTTCAACATATATATTGTTGTTGTATACATACGCGATTTTTTTGCTGTCCGGAGAAAATTTAGCAAACATTAATGATGATGGTTCGGGTTTTTTCCCAATACGTCGAAATTTCCAGTTTTCCAAATTAAGCAGCCAATAATCACCACGTGTATTCATCCGCCAAACTCGGCTGGTATTTGTAAAAAGTAGCAAATATTTGTTATTCGGCGACCAGTGGTAATCACTAATATCCATTGTTTTATTTTCGCCTGGTAAAATAAGTTTTGAGCCAGGAATTTTTACGATGCGCTCGCCGCTTTCAGGTTCGTAAAAAACAATTTCTTTTCCTTTTTCAACTTCTTTTGAAGATTCGATTTTCGAATAATACCTGCCATCATCAAGCCAGCGAATCTTACCTGTTCGCTCGGCTCGAAATTCTCCATTTTTAAATATCTGTTCCAGTGATAATATGGGCTCTTTCTCTTCCTGAGAGACACCTATTGTCGCCAATAAACAGAACATTATACACGCAACCAAACTTTTGCGTAACATTTTTAGTATCCTCCTTCTAAAATAGAGTTACTCAGTTTTTAATTTCTTCCAAAAACGGAATAACAAAATTGCTGCTACAATTGCGGTAACAGTAAGAATAGTTGCCGGCAGAATATTTCCGTAGAACCAGAAACCGGTGGCAAATAATATCCCGTAAATCAATATCAAGCCGAGGAAAATGCACACAATACTTAATGGCAGATCCCATTTTAATGTTAATTCGCCATCCGTCGATTCGCCAAAATCCTGCGCCCATACAACCACGGTTTTCCAGCCGGGTCCGCCGGGATGCACCAGTCGATAGAATTCCATCAATTTCCTCATGTCTGCTGGTTTTGTCAATAATGTAACGCTGATCCAGCTCGCGGTAGTAATGGCGACGCCGATAATGAGCCGTTGCCATTCGATTAACTGCGGTAATCCGGTTGCCGGGTGAATGATTTCAAAATAAACTGCCACGAAAAATGAAATGATCATCGCCGCAATTTCACTGATAGCATTAATCCGCCACCAAAACCATCGCAGCAAAAACAGTAAACCAGTACCAGCGCCAATTTGCAATAAAATATGGAATGCTTGCAGCGCATTTTGCAACAGCAGTGCGAAAATCGCACTCAGAATCATCAAACCAACGATGGACAATCTTCCAAATAACACTAATTCTTTTTCAGATGGATTTGATTTGATGAACCGCTTGTAGAAATCATTGACAATATAGGACGCACCCCAGTTTAAGTGTGTGGAAATGGTGGACATGACAGCGGCAATCAGCGAGGCGATTACCACGCCCAGTAATCCGGTGGGCAGATACGTCAACATTGCGGAATACGCAAGGTCATTTTTTACGATGTGCGCCGGAATATGGGGGAACGCCGTTTGCAGGGACTGGATATCCGGAAAAATAACGAGCGACGCCAGGGCGACGATTATCCAGGACCAGGGACGGAGCGCATAATGTGCCAGATTGAAGAACAAGGTCGCGCCCATGGCATGTTTTTCATTTTTTGCCGCCAGCATTCGTTGCGCGATATAACCACCGCCGCCCGGTTCCGAGCCGGAATACCACACACTCCACCATTGCACCGCCAGCGGAATAATAAACACGATCATCATTTGTGAGGTATCATTGAAATCCGGCAGGATCGATATTTTGTTATAGACATTCGGATGGGATAGTAACGTACCTAATCCATTAACTTCTGGCAAATTCAGCACGACCACTGCGGCAAAGATCGACCCGATCATTGCGACAATAAATTGCAGGAAATCGGTAATCAACACACCGCGCAAACCACCGAGCATCGTGTAAATCACAACCACAAGTGACGTGAGCAAAACGGTTTTAAACGGTGACAATCCGAGCATAACGCCGCCGATTTTCGTTGCTGCCAGCATCACACTTGCCATGATAACGATATTAAAAAATACGCCCAGGTACAACGCCCGAAATCCCCGTAAAAAAGCAGCGGATTTTCCGCTATAACGGATTTCGTAAAATTCAATATCAGTGAGCACGCCGGAACGGCGCCATAATTTTGCATAAATAAACACGGTCACCATTCCTGTCAGCAGGAATGCCCACCACATCCAGTTGCCGGAAACGCCGTGGTTGCGCACCAGATCGGTCACCAGGTTTGGCGTATCTGCGGAAAACGTGGTAGCAACCATCGAAACACCGAGCAGCCACCATGGCATATTACGGCTGGACGCAAAAAATTCAGCAGCGCTGGATCCCGCGCGCTTCGTGATAGCAATGCCGATTATCAGATAAATCATAAAGAAACTGGTAATGAAAATCCAGTCAATCGAAGTGAGATTCATCGATCAATCCCTTTTCTCTGAAACATGTTCCACAGCACTGTTACTGTAATTCACATTCCCGTAATCGAATCTCTTCAGATGAGATTTCACCCGCGTGATAAAATGCTCCCAATCCCGTAACTTTTTGGGGGACCAGACCACTTCCGACAGCGCGAGCATTCGCGGCATGATCATGTATTCCACGTGCTGCGGCGTTTTCATATATTCTGTCCAGACATTTGCCTGCGCACCAAGCACATGCTGCGCTTCTTTTTCGTTAAGCTCCTCCGGGACAGGCTCGAATGCATAGACTGAATCCAGTGGTAAATATCCACCGATTGCCAATGGCTCGGAATCCGGGTTAGCCTGATAGTAATCGAAATAGCAGTGCGACGTCGGCGTCATAATCACGTCATGTTCCTGCTGACTCGCTTCCACGCCGCCTTTCATGCCGCGCCATGACATCACTGTTGCTTCAGGAGCCAGACCGCCTTCCAGAATCTCGTCCCAGCCGATGATCTGCCGGTTTTTCAATTTTAAGAATTTCTCAATCCGTTTGATAAAATAACTCTGCAGCTCGGCTTCGTCTTCCAAATTTTCTTCTTTGATCCGCGCCTGACAGTCGGGACATTCTTTCCATCTTGCTTTGGGACATTCATCGCCGCCGATATGAATGTATTTGTATGGAAATAGTTCAATCACTTCTAAAAGCACGCCTTGCAAAAATTGAAATGTACGCTCTTTACCGGCACAGTACACATCTTCAAAAACACCCCATTTCTTCGCGACTTCGAACGGCCCTCCAGTGCATGAAATCTCGGGATAAGCAGCCAGCGCCGCCACCGAATGTCCGGGCATTTCAATCTCCGGCACAATTTCGATGAAACGATTTTTCGCATACGCTACCACATCTTTAATCTCTTCCTGTTTGTAAATTCCGCCGTGTCGTGTCCCGTCAAATTTCTGAGGTTGATCATGTGCATGACCTACTAATGTCTCTGTGCGCCAGGCACTAATTTCGTTCAGTTTGGGAAATTTCATAATTTCGATGCGCCAACCCTGGTCTTCTGTCAAATGCCAGTGGAATCGATTGAATTTGAACATCGCCATTAAATCGATGTATTTTTTCACAAATTCCACGGGCATAAAATGACGGCACACATCCAGATGCATTCCACGCCAACTGAAGCGCGGTTCATCCCGTATTTCCACACACGGAACCAGCCACTCGACATCACTCACAAAAGAGCTGCTTTCGATGCCAGCCGGTAAAAGTTGACGTAACGTTTGAACGCCGTAAAATAATCCTGCGCCGCTAATCGCCTCAATACTGATCCTCTCTTTTGCCACACGCAATGAATAACCTTCGGCGCCAATGTTTTCCGTTTTTTGTTTAATATTCAGAAAAATTGCATTCGCCGGTATTTCTGTGGGTACCGATTTTATGATTTTCAGATCAAATCCGGTGGCAGGTTCGATCAATTCTTTGAAATAGGTACCAACCTGCTGTGCAATCTCGTCATCAGGATCGATGATTATAACTGTCTGCCGGTTGAATTTAAAATGTCCCGTCTTCTCACTTATTTCCGAGGGTCGGGGAATAATTGAAATCTGGGTTGTTGAATTCATCTTATCCATTGCAATCCCCTGCATCGTAAAAAAAAATAAACAATACACAATAATTAAAATTCTCTTCATACAATTCCCTTTTATTTTACTGATAAAAAATACGCTGCGACAGCAAATCATCCCGCAAATTTTTCCTATTTATTTTCGTTTTTATCCGGGAAAAATTTTTGTAGAACTTCCCTTTCCGGCGGCTTTGTAAATAGTGATACAGCCACCAGACTGATAAGAGAAATTAGCAAAGCCGGATATAAAATGGGCACACCAAACGGATCGCCATTGGGATCACCCAGCGGCACCATAATCGATGGCCAGATATAGCCGGCGATTTTTAAAAACACCGTAATAATCGTGGCAGAGATAATGGATACAAGACCAGCCATTTTGGTAACTCGCCTGGAAGTAAGTGCCGCCAGGAGCGCTGGTGTAATGGCAACTCCGTAAATCGTGTACGCGAAGTATGCGCTTTCCAGCACGGACTTCATTTTCCATGCTAAAAAAAATGCGACAACGCCGAGCATAATGATTAAACATTTTTGCATTAAAATCATTTTGCGCTCAGTGCGCTCGTTTTTTTCAGTTTCTTTTTTGATGAAGCGCTGATAAATATCGCGCATCAATGTAGTTGTGGGAGACAGCAGGTAATTCATTCCGGTTGAAACAACAACAGCAGTAGCCGCACCTAACAGCAGAACCCCCACCGGCAGCGGAATCATCCGTTTTGCCGCCTGAACAATAACAGCCGCGTGATCCATTTCGCCTGCCTGTAACTCTTTCCAGAAATAAGATGCAGCAAACACGGCCATAACCACGACAACTGTTTCCACGATAATCGTGCCGAACACCCACATTCCCGCGGCTTTCTTTGCTTCAGCAGGTGTTTTGGCAGAATAGAATTTTTGATACATGCTCTGCACGCCGAGCAACAGCAGTAACCCTGATAATCCGATTGCAGGAATTTTCAGCCATGGATTAGCGCCGAATTCAGCGTTCACCACCTGGAAATGCGTCTGCGGCAGGATCGCTTCGATATGCGACCAACCACCGGCAGCCAGGATAACCAGCGGCGTTGCCAAAATAGTGGACGTCAATATGATAATCCCGTTCGGCAAATCGGTATTAGCCACCGCTATCATCCCGCCGATCGCCGTAAAAATGGTCACGAACAGGAACGCCATAAACATCCCCTGTTCATTGGAAATGGCGTTGTCGGAAATCGCATTTAAAATGTAGCCGCCGGCTTTAAACTGGTAACTGACGATCACTGTGAAACTAATCAGAATGGCAAATGCGCCAACGAGCCGGGCTACCGGACCATAGCGCACTTCTAAAATATCACCGACAGTATACTGGCCAAAGGTGCGAATTTTCGCTGCAAGAAAATAGATAATGATAATGCCGATCCAAGCACCCGCTGGCTGCCACAACGCACTCCAGCCCGCTTTGGCGGCAAATTCCGCACCCGCGACAAACGTGCCGCTGCCAATCCAGGTGCAAATCAACGTGAACACCATCTTTGTCATGGAAATGGAACGACCGGCGAGCATCATGTCGTCCTGATTTTTAATGAGCCGGGATTTCCAGAAATTCATAACAGTGAGTGCAACAAGATACAGAAGAATGATAATAATGTAAATGTTCATTTTTCACTCCCTTTAAGATTAAGAACAAAGCACTGCGAATGTTACATAATTTAAAAATTTATATCAGAAAATCCAGTATTATTTTTGATTCAGTACTATTCAATGTCATTCTGAATGCGCCGAATAATTAGTCCCCTAAGGACGTACGAAAATAGCCCAGCGATTCATCGCTGGGAAATGCGTTTAAAAATAGATTGAGTCCTGTAAGGACGACTGAAAATCAACAAACAATGATAGAGAAATGTCAATCATCCCTGTCGGGACTCAATTTTTCACGGGATTTGTTTTACCCACCAATGAATTGGTGGGCTATTTTCAATCGTCCCTGCCGGGACATGTACATCTAAACCACTACCCAGCACACGCCGTTTCCACTTCTGCCACTGTCTTCGGAATTGCCTTGCCCAGTACCCGGTGTCCGTCTTTGGTGACGAGCACATCATCCTCAATGCGCACACCTCCGAAACCGATGACTTTTTCGACTTTTTCAAAATTAATAAATTCGGCGTTTTTGTTTTCCGACTTCCACTGTGCAATCAATTCCGGCATAAAATAAATACCCGGCTCCACGGTCATCACATGCCCTGGCTTTAATGTGCGGGCAAACCGCAGATATGCCAGACCGAACTGTTCACTGCGCTGAACATCTGCATCATAACCGACGAACTTTTCACCCAGCCCTTCAAGATCATGCACATCAAGTCCAAGCGGGTGACCAAGTCCGTGTGGAAAGAACATCGCATGTGCGCCCTGCTCCACGGCATCGTCCACATTGCCCTTCATGAATCCCAGGTCTTTCATTCCGCTGGCGATAACCTGCGCTGCCTTCAAATGAACGTCAAGGAAAGAAGCGCCCGGACGAATCAATTTAATGGATTCCAGTTGCGAATCCAACACCACATTGTAAATATCTCGCTGTAATTTATTGAATTTTCCATTGACCGGGAACGTGCGGGTAATGTCACTGGCATAATGCAGCGGAGATTCTGCTCCGGAATCGAGCACCAGCAAATCGCCGTCCTGCATCATATTGGCATGGGAATGACCGTGCAATACTTCTCCCCGGATTGTGAAGATTACCGGAAACGAGACCATGCTTCTGCGCTGCAATACAGCACCTTCGATCATGCCGTATACTTCGTGTTCATAAACGCGCGGCTTGCTTTCTTTCATCGCGATGCGGTTCATTTCATAACTAATCGAAAGCGCAATTTCGATTTGCGAAACTTCTGCATCCGATTTGATCAAACGCTGTTCGACAACACCTCGTATCAATTCTTCGGAAACATATTCATTAATGAGCGAATTATGAATCCCGGTCAACTGCTCCATCCGAAAAATGTTATCATACCGATATTGGGGTAAATAATGCACACGGCGCCCAAACTTCATCGCATTTCTGACCATTTCCTGTAATTTGGCATTTGGTAATGTCTCGTTTACGCCAACCGCTTTCGCCTGCTCCGCGACTGTCGGCTGCGGTCCCATCCAGACGATATCATCCACCTCAAAATCATCGCCGAAAATTATATTGCGATCGTTATCAAAATCGATCAAGGCTGCGAAATTTGGCGCGTCCAATCCCCAGTAATACAGGAACGAGCTATCCTGACGATACGGAAACGTATTCGCGGGATAATTCATCGGGCTTTCATTATTTCCCAAAAACAGGGCAATCCCGGATTTTAACTGTTTTTTTAGAGCTTCTCTTCTTTGGACATAAGCTTTTGTATCAAACATGGTTCTTCCTTTTTTTTAAATTAAATTGAATTTTCAATAGCACACGGTTAACGCTGATTTTCACGGATCATATAAAATTAATTCCGCGAAGGTCTGTGTCATCCGCGCAATCAGCGTTCTATCTCACTTTTTCAAACATCCCGATGCTCCGTCCTTTTGATGATTTCCTCCTGCAACTCCTCACTTAAATTGCAAAAATAATCACTGTAGCCTGCCACACGTACGATCAGGTTGCGATATTTTTCCGGTTGCTGTTGCGCCGCACGCAGCGTTTCGGCATTAACCACATTGAATTGAATATGATGCCCATTCAGTTTAAAATATGAACGGACTAAACTTGCCAATCGGGCGGCGCCGCTCTCCCCTGCCAATATCTGGGGTGTGAACTTCTGATTGAGCAACGTGCCACCGGTTCGCAGATGATCGATTTTAGCGACGGATTTAATCACCGCCGTAGGTCCGTTGCGATCCGCACCCTGCACCGGCGAAACTCCTTCGGACAGTGGCTCGCCAGCTTTTCTGCCATCTGCAGATGCACCGAGCACCAAACCGAAATAGACATGCACCGTTGTCGGCAGCAAATTTATATGATACTCGCCGCCTTTGGTATTCACGCGTCCATCCACCGCGTTGTAGAAAATGTCGAACACCCGGCATGTCAACTCATCAGCATAATCATTGTCATTGCCGTATTTCGGCGTTTTATTAAGCAGCCGCTGGCGCTCCTTATCAAACCCCTTAAAATTCGCTTTCAACATTTCTAATAATTCAGAAAAAGACCAGCGCTCCTGATCAAATACCTGATATCTGATCGCGCTCAACATATCGGTGATCGATCCCAGCCCGACGCCCTGAATGTACGACGTATTATAGCGAGCGCCGCCGTTGTGATAATCCCTGCCCTTTTCAATGCAATCACTAATTAATACGGAAAGAAACGGCGAGGGCATGTAGTTGGCATACAACCGCTCGATGACATTATTTCCGCGAATTTTGATATCGATAAAATGACGCACCTGCTTTTGGAACGCAGTCAGCAGATCTTCGATAGATGTAAATTGATCTGGCTCCCCTGTTTCGATACCGATACGTTTTTCGGTGCGCGGATCAATGCCATTATGCAAAGTAATTTCCAACACCTTCGGCAGATTGAAATAACCGGTGAGATTGTAATTTTCCTTCCCAAAGGAACCGGTTTCCACGCAGCCGCTGGTGCCGCCGGTGCGGGCGTCTGTGATGGATTTTCCCTGCCGGATCAGCTCCTGAAACACTGCCTCTGCATTAAATATTGACGGCTGCCCCATCCCGGTGCGATTCACTTCCACCGCTTTTTTCAAGATGCGATCCGGATTTTTCTGGCTTAATTGAATGCAGCAATGCGGCTGCACTAGTTTCAACTCTTCCAATACATCAAGACAAAGATACGAAAGTTCATTCACACCATCCGATCCGTCCCGCTGCTGACCACCAAGCGAGAGCAGTGCAAAGTCATTATAAGTTCCGCTCTCCTGCGCCGTCACCCCCACTTTCGGAGGCGCGGGCTGATTATTAAATTTGATCCAGAAACATTGCAGCAGTTCTCTTGCCTGCTTTGGCGTCAATTCACCGGACTCGATATCTTTTTTATAAAAGGAATAAAGATGCTGATCAAAGCGCCCGGGACTGATCGCGTCCCAGGTATTTAGCTCGGAAATCACACCCACATGAATGAACCAGTACGCCTGCAATGCCTCATAAAACGATGTCGGCGGATTTGCCGGAACACGGCGGCATATCTCTGCCATTCGCTCCAACTCTGCACGCCACAGTGGATCGCCTTCCTCGTGCGCCAATTGCTCCACTTTCTCCGAGTGTCGCTGCGCATAACGGATTATCGCATCGGCTACCACAGCCATTGCCTTTAATTGCTCCTGTTTGTCGTATGCCTCAGAACCGTTCAAAAAATTTAGGTTCGCAAGCTGTTGTTCGATATCTGCCTTGAACCCGTTCATCCCTTTGTGATACAGCTTGTCGTCCAGCGCTGTGTGTCCCGGCGCTCGTTGCTCCATGAATTCCGTAAACACTCCGGCGTGGTAGGCTGCCAGCCATTCGTCTGTCATTTCCCGGAAGACTTTTTCCCGCTGCGTTTTCCCTTTCCAGAACGGAATGATTTCGTTGCGATAAATCTCTTTTGTTTCTTCATCCACATGATACGCGACTTTGGGGCGGGAATCTAAAATATCCAGTTCTTCGATAGAGTGACAGCAAATTTCAGGATACGTCGGCGTTGCCCGCGGCGCAGGGCCGCGCTCACCGACAATCAACTCGCCATTGTTGATGCAAATTTCTTTGTGCTCCATCAGATATGTGAACGCCAGCGCCCGTTGCATTGATTTTGATTCATTTCCGGGATCAATATCCCGGTAAAATTTGGTGATCAACCGCGCCCGCTCCGCCGTAATTGAAGGATGCGTTTCCACGCTCTGTTGGCGCAACCTGGCGATTCTCTCATTCATCTGCTTATCCTCCGATTACAACTGCCAATCCATAAGATTCAAATTTTGATTTAATTAGCTCAACAGCTCCGTTAGTCGGAGAGTGAATATCATTCAGTTTCATCGTTCGATTTAACCGGTTGTACTTGTCCGCGCTTTCTGCAAAATATGGCAGAATATCCACTCGTTCAATTCCATTCAGCGTGGATATAAAATCAGCCGTGTGTTCAATATTTTCCTCATCATCATTAATGGCCGGAATTAACGGAACGCGCACGATTACCCGTTTTCCAACCGTGACAAGCCACATTAGATTCTTCAAAATGAGTGAATTGGAAACGCCTGTAAATTTACGATGCAACCGGTCGTCAATGAATTTAACATCATATAAAAATAAATCCACGAATTCACTCAATTCGCTAAGAATTGATGTTTTCACATAGCCGGATGTATCAACAACGGTGTGAAGATTACGGGCTCTGCTCTCCTGCAGGACTGCTCCGAGAAAATCTGGTTGCATGAACGGCTCGCCGCCGGAAAATGTGACGCCACCACCGGATTCTTCAAAGAATACCCGGTCGCTTTCGATTTTCTGTATCAACTGATCCACTGAAATCTCTTCGCCGATGATCTCTCTGGCGCCAGTCGGACAGATTTCAAGGCAGGAACCACATAACTCACAATCGATGGCATTTGTTACCGGGATATTGTCCTTTAGCTGAATCGCATGTCGGGGACAGGCGGAAATGCAATCACCACAACGGAGGCATTTTTGCAGAACATGAATCAATTCCGGCTGCATATTGATACCTTCGGGATTGTGGCACCACCAGCAGTTCAACGGACAGCCCTTTAAAAACACCGTGGTGCGAATCCCCGGACCGTCATGAAGAGAGTATTTTTTTATGGCAAATATTTTTCCGGTCAATTGAATAAATCTACGTTTTCAGCTTGGGGTAATATATTTTCTCATGTGCGAATTCTGATTTTGTTCGTATCCGCACTTAATACTCTTTATTTTTCATCCTGACTGAATATTCCAAACACTCGCGACTATCCTCTGCCATGATATCATATTCACGCTTTATCTCGTCCTCGGTCATGCCATCTGCAAGAGAGCCAATTATAATGCTCACCGTGATTCTCGTCCCTGCAATAACCGGACGATCGTGCATAATTTTATTATCTTTGCTATTCGGCATTTTCTACAATTCTAAATTATCAATTCCGCCTTTCAGGGCTTTGTTTTGAATTGTGAATTTAACTCAGGGCGTTGCCCTGAGCTATTTTATTCCGCCTTCGGGGCTTTCTATCCTCCAAAGATCATGACAGAATATCTCTTTTTTATTAACTATCTGTTTCCCGGATCATCTCCACAACCTCATCCCCGATCGCCAGACAAGCCGTCAAGCCCGGTGAATCGATGCCCACCAGATTTATGCAGCGCGGATATTTTTTCGACCGCTCGATAACCCAATCGTAATGATCTTCCAGCTTCGCCTGAATTCCGACCTGATGCAACATAATATCATCTATTCGTAGTTTTGGAAAAAACGAAAGCACGTTCTCGTAGAAATACTCCGGTGGATAGAGATCGTTTGCCGTATCTTCACGATCCGAGACGCCCTTTGATGCAGGCCCCAGTGTGACTTCGTTCCCGGCGATATATCTCCCGTTTTTTTCTGCGAATGTCGGCGTCAAGTGAATCCCCACCGTTTTCAGAACTTTTTTCTGTTTGAAAAGTTTCTGAAATTCGTCGAACGGAATGCGCTCTTTTTCGCCATTTGGCAGCAGCGCATACGGCGCAGGATAGATATTCAATCCGCCGTGCCGGATATCATCCCGTTTGTTTTTGTAAAATTTCGCCGATTCCCCGCGCACCGGTCGAATGCAATAGGGGAAATCCGGTTCAACCATTCTGGCAACCTGATCAGAATAAATTCCCGCCGCATTGATGAGATGCTCTGCTTCAAATACCTCTTTCCGTCCCTGTGAAATTGTCGTTACTTTAAAATATGTAGCATGAGGACGAATGTCAACCACTTCCGTGCCGTTTATAAAAAAAACACCATTATTCGAAGCCAGGGAGAATATTTTATAAAGTAATTCAGTCGGTTCAACAATACCAGATGTCGGAAAATATCCAGCGGCAATGCAATCAACATTCGGTTCAAGGGAACGGACATCATCAGGGCTGATCATCCGGCAATCGGGAACGCCGTTTTCACGGGCAATCTGCAAAGTATCTTTAACGTACATATAATCATTTTCATTTGTTGCCACAATAATTTTGCCTGTCTTTTGACACGGCACGTCAAACTCTTCACAGAAATCATACATCATTTTGTTGCCGGGAACACACAGCTTTGACTTCAATAAACTCAAATCTCTGGGATAATAGACGCCGGCATGTACTACTCCCGAATTACGCGACGACTGGTTTTCCGCAGTTATTTTTGCATTTTTTTCAATAACGAAAATATCATCAAAATGCTGTGACAATTTATAAGCGATAGCACATCCGATAATTCCGCCACCGATGATTGTTAGGTCTGCTCTTTCTGACATTAAATCACCGAACTGTATTAAAGTCATTAAATATTCAAATATACGATTGTTATTGCAAATTGTCAAGCGATTATCAACCTGTTTTCCAGCAGAACAACTAAATTGGAAAGCACCTGGCACGCCGATTTCGTCGAAGGCACTCGACTAAATCGTCGATATTTACCGAATTTTCATTTTTTTTTTATACTTCTAAAAATTTTCAATTAAATATATTTATTGAGGTTAGGCAGTTAATCCATTTAATGGCATAAAATTTGGCTGTTTACAGGTAAAATTCTTAATTCACATTTTAATTATTTTAAAAGGAGTTAGTAGCTATGTTCAACAGATTACGATCTCTGGTACTCGCACTGACACTGTTGTTTGTAGGATTCAATGCTTACAATGGATTGTCACAGGGCAAAAACCACAACAAAAAAGCATGGCCTGATTCGCTGATATCTGTTACACTTGAAGGAACAGTTATCATTGATAACGCTCACGAGAATGTCTATTTTCTCGATGTGGATGGCGACGATGTTGCGGATTACAACCTGAGTTTTGGCCCGGATTGGTACGTCCCGGAAAGTGGCGCTGCACGCCCCGCAGCCGGTGACCAGGTAACAATCGTTGGTTCGGTGAATCCAAAACCAACAGTGCCGGTTGTTATTGTATTTGAAATCAACGGCCTGGTCTGGCGAGAAGCCATCGAAAACTGGTGGAAACATCAGGATTGGTGCGACAGCCTTGAAGTCATTACTGTCACCGGAACGATAATGGTTGATACGACATATTTTTATCTTCACTATTATTTAGATGAAAATGGCGACGGTGAACCGGATTATTTTCTCAGTTTTGGTCCTCCGTGGTATGAGCCCGAAAGTGGTGCAACTCATCCGCAAGAGGGTGAAACAGTGACTATCGAAGGTGCGCTAAAAGAAGGTGAAGCAATTCCCAGACTCGTTGTATCAAAAATAAATGATCTGCTTTGGCGTGAATTACAGGGGCCGGCTCCCTGGAGTGGTAGTTGGGTAAATAAGGAAAATAAGAAACAAAAACGTATCCACAGTCCGATCGACTTTCTCTCATGGGTTGAATTTCCTCCGGGAGCAATGAAAGGCGGCGGACAAAGCGGACCACAATTCCCGGATTCAATGTTCTGCGAATTCATGAACGTTTGGTGCGATAGTTTGCCCGGCAGACCGGATTCAGCATTCGCCGGCTGGCATTTCTTTTTCTCAAACCCAAATGGTAAAGAACACCCGGGTTATGATGGTGGACGAGCAGTACGCTTTATTAAACGGCTGCGGATGCAATTGAATATTTGCGTGAACGATTCTGCGGATGATCAGGGGCTGGGCAAAGCGAACAGCGACAGTTACACATTAATGTATTGGGACGAAGAGTTTTCACAATGGGCGCCGGTCGAAAACGCGATCTATGACGCCATGACTCACACCTTTTCCCTTGAACCGGAAAATGTCAATTCTTATTATGCCGTATTTAGTGAAACCAGCGCTGTGACTTCTGCTAAAAGCGAGAACACTGCAACACCGGCAGAATTTGCACTATACCAGAATTATCCGAATCCGTTTAATCCGACAACAACCATTGCTTATAACATTCATAATTCCGCGATGGTGTCATTATCGATCTTCAATATTTTGGGACAAGAAGTTCGACAACTGGTGAATGGATTTAATCAAAGTGGTACATATCAGGTAACATGGGACGGACGAGATGAGCTGGGTGAGACGCTACCGTCAGGATTTTATATTTACCAACTAACAGTTGGAAATAAAACAGAAACCCGGCGCATGTTGATGATGAAATAAACTGTGAACCATATTCCTTACCCCCGATGGCGCCTTGAAATTTCTTTTTTCAGGGCGCCTGATATTAAAGATAATAGCAGCGTGAATTTATTTAATTCTTGATTTTTAGTTTTTAATTATGTAATTTAATAATTATAAACAATTTTAAAAGGAGCGGAGGCCTTTTCCAGTTGAACAAATTGTTTAAAATATCCCTCGCAACGTTATTCCTGGCTATTTTATTTATTTTCGGGAACAACGTTTACGGACAATCTGGCGAGGATTCATCCGGTGTAGTTCCGATTGGCTATGTCGATGCGGATCAGGATGGTGTAAACGATCTGTTCCACGATGCGAACGGCGATGGTATAAACGATGTAACGCAAAAACCGTACAGACATCATTTTCGTTGGCAGGATCAGGATGGTGATGGCATAAACGATCTTTGGCGCGACCAGGATGGTGATGGGGTCAACGACCTGCTTCACAGTGTCCTTAAAAAACGCGGCATTAAGCCAAAAACTCCATGGATTGATAAAGATGGTGACGGAATACGAGATACAGACGCAGTTCCCTCTTATGATGTTGATTTAAAAGATTTTGTGTTAGATATGGATGGCGATAGCGTAAATGATATAACCGGTGTGAATATTTCAAAATCAAGCACCATGGGCTATCGCTTTGGCAGGATTGATGAAGAAATGAATCAGGAAATTGAGAAATTTATCGATAAAAATAAAGACGGCATGTTTGATGGGTTTTCGAATCGCTTGAAAAATGATATGAAAAATTTCGGTAAAACACGTAAATTTGATTACTTCATTGATAAGGATAGCGATGGAATCTCTGATGGTCGCGGGTTTAAACGAGTGGGAAAGAAACAATCAGGACAGGGACATGGCAAAGGAAAAGGGCCTTAAGAATTTAGCCTTTTTATCATTGACAATCATTGTGTTATTTGGGCCGTATACAGAATTTACGCTGGCTAAAACTGAATTAGCTGTTAGTCAAACCACAATATACGACCAAAATATTTTCCGTAATTATATGGAATTGCCGGACTGGGTGAATCAGTCCATGATTCGACTTGACCGGCAATTTGACTTTCGTGCCGCGCACTTTCGCGCTTCATACTCAGGTGATGTTAGTTTTTTTCAAACGTATCATGACAGACGTTTTCATACTCATAAAGCGAATATCGAATCTTTTTTTCCGCTTTCCGATAACTATCTTTTAAATACTGGTAGTGAATTTAAAATTCGTTTGAATAAAACAGAATATGATTATTTTGATTCTAATCAATGGTTGATTTATTCCCAATTGCGTATTCAGCACTGGCAGACAAATCCGATTCAATTTGAATTTCAGGTGCGCTCAAAGGATTTCAAAAATCTCGATGAATTCAGCCACCGGGAATCTCTCGGTTCAATCCGGGTAAAACATTTTTTTCCGACCAAAACGACCATTATCGGACAACTCGCATATTCTTCAAAAAACTATTTGAATGATCAAACCATAGAAGAATTCGTGATCATAAAAAAAGACACAATAATCCAACGAGGAAATGGCAGGGGCCGCGGTCCGCTGATACCCAAAACTTTGGTGGATAGCTCTGTTATCGCTCATAATATGAGCATTCCTGAAACACGGCAGTGGGTTATGTCATTGAAATTCGCTCAGTCGATTTTCCCCAAAACCGGTATTAGTTTACAATACGCCCGACGATTTAATCCGACACAAAATACCCGTTATTTGCAAGGTCAGGAATATTCGTATACCAAAGATGATGAACTATATGATGATCCGTATTCTTACGGCAGTCATGAATTGCAATTTGTCTTGACGCAAATATTACCCTGGAAAAGTCAATTAAAAATGTTTGCAGAATTTTATGATAAAAATTACACGTATGCACTCGATCTTTTAACAAACAAAGACCAAACAGAGACATCGCCTAACCGATCTGATCAACAATCGATTTTTGGATTATATATGAGCAAAAAAATCGGAATGAGCCGGTTTACCCAAAACATCGAATGCTATTTATCAACTTACTATCTGTTGAACCAATCAAATGATCCCTATTTTGATTTCGATAGTTACTCCATGAGTGGAGGTATTGAAATCACATTTTGAAATTTCATCATCGCAACATTTTTTACTTGATTTATTTAATATTTGGGTTAATTTAAACTAAAAGTAGCAACTATCACTCAGCTTTCAGCAGTCAGCCCGACAAAAAACAACGCACTTGCTCAGAAAGTGAATAAAAAGCCATGCAGTAATTGCTTGTTTTTTTAGCTGGAAGCTGAGTGTTGATCGCTTAAATTAGATTTACATTAAACATCCTTTTAATTAATTCTGATGTTGTTGAATTATGGAAATAAATACAGATCGTAAAATTCCCGGGCGACTAAAGCGAATCCAACCGCGCTATGTTATCATCATCTCCATTATTCTTTTGTTGACAATGCTCTTTTCCGCATTTTTTGAGTTAAATCAAACCCGACAAGAAATCCGTAATGTAATGGAAGAAGAAGCGACAACGCTTATGTCCGCGATCACCATTAGTGGTGCAAATGCCATTTATGCCTATCACGAGCTGGAAGAATTAATTGATGAAAAATTATTATCTGTGGCCAGGTTGGCGGATCGATTAGAACGAAACAACAGCCTGACTCAGCAAATTCTTACTGATATTGCAGCGGAAAATGATGTGTATCGAATAAATATCCTTAATAAAAAGGGCAACAAGGTTCTATCCAGTTTTCAGGGAAGTCATGAAACAGACATTTCTCCTCCGGATGAGTTACAGTACTTGCAGCCAGTACTCAATGGTCGCCAAGATGAAGTAATTCTCGGAGTTCGGGACAGTCGTCATAGCGGTGAAAAGAGATATGCAATCGCTGTTCGGCGTTCAAAAGGCGGGGCGATCATTGCCAACATCGATGCCCGTTCAATCATCGAATTTCGCCGGTCGGTTGGTGTGGGCCGGTTAATGCAGGATATTGGGAAATACAAAGGAATTGCATATATCGTGCTTCAGGATTCAACAGGAATTTTACTGGCAACTGAAGGTTTGACGAAAATTAACAGCCTCGGCAGCGATCAGTTTTTAATAAACGCTCTTGAGAAAAATGAGATTTCTTCCAGATTCCGCGATTACGAAAATGACCAGGTGTTTGAGTTTGTTAAACCATTTATTCTTTACGATGAGCCAGTGGGATTATTCAGAATCGGCCTGAAAACAGATCATCTGGAACAGGCAGGTGACCGGATCAAACGCCGGTTATTCATTATGTCATTAGCGATGGGCTTATTCATCATAATCGCAGTGAATTTTCTGACCATAAATCAAAACTATCGCTTGATTAACGAAGCATATCGGCGCATCAAAACTTACTCCAGCAATATTCTGGAACACATGACAGATGCTGTAATTGCCATAAACCGTTCCAAACGAATAATCCTGTTTAATTCGGCAGCAGCTAAACTTTTTCAGACGTCTCCTTCCGAAGTGCTGGAAAGGCCATGCGAACGAGTTCTCAGCACTGCAATTACTCCTCTTTTGGAAGCGCTGGAAAATGGGACAACAGTCACTGATTTTGAAAAGCCGCTTCACATTCACGACAAGTATTTAATAACTTCTATCAGTACATCTGTATTAAGAAATGAAACCGGTGAGATCGATTCTGCGTTTGCTGTGATTAAGGATTTAACAGAAAAACGGCATTTGGAGGAAACATTACAGCGCAAAGAAAAATTGACAGCCATGGGGCAACTGGCATCAGGCGTGGCTCATGAAATCCGTAATCCGCTGAATGCGATTAGCATGATTACTCAACGGCTGAACAAAGAATTTGAACCAACACAGGACTCCGAAGAATATCATGAACTCACTCAAACGGTTGTTTCGGAAGTAAAACGAATTAATGAAATAATCCGGCAATTTTTAACCTTTGCCCGACCACCGAAGCCGGATCTTGTGAAAACTGATTTCAACCAATTAATTCAGTCGGTTATTTCGATCATTAAATCGCAGGCGCGTGATAAGGAAATCACAATTACTTTAGAACTAAATGAAATCCCGGAAATCCTCGTCGATCAAAATCAAATGAAACAGGCGCTATTAAACCTGTTCCAAAATGCAATCGATGCTGTTAAGGAAAAAGGTGAAATCATTATTCGCACCAGTCAAAGCAACGGCGACGTCATTCTTTTTGAAATACAGGATAATGGCGCTGGTATTCCGGAAAAAATCCGGTCAAAAATTTTCAACCTTTATTTTACAACCAAACCGACCGGAACAGGTCTTGGATTAAGTCTTGTTCATCAAATAATATCACAACATAACGGGACAATTGAATTAGAAAGTGAAGTCGGGATGGGGACCCGATTTTCAATTTTTCTACCGGTTTATTTAAAAGGTAAATGATATGTCAGAGTTTAAAATACTATTAATTGATGATGAACCCGCGCAACTAAAAGCGCTTTCCGGCTTTTTGGTAAAAAAAGGTTTTGATGTTACAACAGCATCTTCCGGGCTTCGGGGGATTGATGTGCTTAAGACAGAAACGATTGATCTGATCATCACGGATTTTAAAATGCCTGATTTGAACGGACTTGACGTACTGGAAAAAGGGAAGCAGATTAATCCGGACGTCGGCGTGATCGTTATGACAGCGTATGGTAGTATTGAAAACGCAACCCAGGCAATGCAGAACGGCGCGATTGATTATCTGACCAAACCGATTGATCTGGATCAGTTGGAAATCGTCATTAATAAGGCTCTGGAACATAAACAGCTTGTTTCTGAAAACACGCTTCTACGAGAACAGTTGGCAGAAAAATTCAAATTCGACCAGATCATTTCTGTGAGTGAAGTGATGGAAGAAGTGCTGAATATTGCCGGTCGCGCAGCAGCGAGCAAAAGCACTGTGCTGATTACCGGCGAAAGTGGGACCGGAAAAGAGCTTGTCGCACGGGCAATCCATTATGCCAGTCCGAGAAAGGACAGACCATTCCTCGCGGTAAATTGTGCCGCCTTGCCGGACAATCTGCTCGAGAGTGAATTATTTGGTCATGAAAAAGGCGCGTTTACCGGTGCGGACCGGATGCGCAAGGGGCGCTTTGAACTTGCTGATACCGGTACACTATTCATCGATGAGATCGGTGAAATCCCACTTCCGACACAGGTTAAACTTTTGCGCGTGTTACAGGAGCAAACCTTCGAACGAGTGGGTAGCGCCGAAATGATAACGGTGAATGTGCGCATTGTTGCTGCCACAAATCGAAATCTGGAAAATATGATCGCCGCCGGCAGATTTCGGGAAGATCTTTTTTACAGGCTCAATGTCGTGCATATTCATATCCCGCCATTGCAAAAACGAAAGACTGATATTCCGCTATTGGCTGAATTCTTTTTAAAAAAATACGCACAGGAAAATGAACGCAATATAAACGGAATTTCCAGAGAAGCAATGGATTTACTCATGAAATATGAATATCCCGGAAACGTCCGGGAGTTGGAAAACATCATGGAACAGGCAGTCGTTCTCAGTCGCGGGGATTTCATTATGACACGCGACCTCCCGATGACTGTTCGCAGCGCTCAATCAGAACCAAAAATTTCTGATGTTATGCTCGATGGAAATCTCACCAAGCAGGTAGAAGCGTTGGAAATTGAGCTAATCCGGTACGCGCTGGATCAGGCCGAGGGAGTTCAAACAAAAGCTTCCAAATTACTGGGAATTACGGAACGAAATTTAAGATATAAATTGAATAAATATGGAATGAAATAGAAAAGCGATTTCCTCTGCCTGAGTTCCAAACGCTTATTGGATATTGAATTGAAATCCTAATGATCCAAAATAGTTGTCAAACTGATAATATCGATCGTTCGATTCGTTTTTCAGATAGCCGCCAGAAAGCGACAATCTAACGGTTTTGATCCCCCGGTTCACCGCAAAACTACGACTAAATTCTCCCCAAAAAATGGTGCGAACATCATTACGATTGTCATTTGTATAATCATAATTTCCGTCAATATTATAAACCTGCCGGTTCAAATAATTTTTCCACAACTGACGTGCGCCTAACTCCAGTTTAACATATTTCGGTAAAAAATGATTTATAGTAAAATCGATTTCATGGCCTTCATATCCATACCGATCATCAAATAATTCATCTTCAGTAAACAATTCGTCGCTATTTAAAACACTCACCGCACCGGGAACCAGTCCCGGATTCATACGATTGAAATATTCAAAACTAACCGATGTTTTAGCGCCCATAGATTGCGCGATCTTAAAGCTGCTGACCAGTTGATCCACAGACGGCATTTCCGTATAATCGACCATCATTTGTCGTCCGCGACCGCTATAAGATTGCAAGGGGATATAGTCTTTAATGCCATAGTTAAAATTTGCTGTTAACGAAGTTCCACTTTGAAAATATGTATTAAACCGGGCAAAAAGATAATGTTGCCAATAGCTGAATTCCTTCAATTCGGAGTAACTTCGATTGCTCAAAATATAACCAACCCTGCCGATTACATTGGTTCGTAAATAGAATCGCATATTTCCATAAAGTTCAAACTCTTGCAAATCATAAATATCATAATTTTCACGTCCATCGTGCAAAAACCAATTCGCACCAAAATAATTAATTCGCTTTTGATCCTCTGATTCATAATAGCCATTATAGCCAATCGCCTGGTTATGATAAAGCCGTTCTGCATAATTTTTATAAATATTCACATCGCCATTATAATAAACTTGAGACTGAATCTTTTCACTCTCAAAAATATGACTGATTCTCAATCCGATATAATCATTAACATCCGGGAGCTGGCGATAATTATAAAATGAATTTGAATAATATGATACGTTTTGAGATAATGATATCGATGTCTGTGCATATGCAGTTAAAAAATTACTGCTAAAGATCATGATTATTGCGCCGATAACTTGTATTGTTTTACTTTTCATATTGACCACCTCTTTTTTTAATATAATAAAAGCACGGACTTTTCAAAAATCCGTGCTTTTTTTTTCATTTATTTTAATCTTTAATTCTTGCCGCCCTGGCCTTTTCGTTCCTGGCTGCCTTTTTTCGCTCCGTCTCCTGATCCACCATTTGCACTCCCTTTCGGGCCAGTTCCATCACATTCGCCAAAATTTTCGCCGCTGGCGCCTTTGTTTCCTCGCAAGCCTTTGCCCTTTGTTTCACCAGAGGCGGTACCGAATTTGTTACCAGTACCGTCTTGCGGTTTCACCCAGTCTTCGTCTTCACAGTTGGGGATTCCATCACCATCCGCATCCTGCATTCTGTCATTGATTCCGTCGCCATCTTCATCGACAAAGCCATTGCTTTTTTCTCTGTCAGGATTTAATGGTTGATAATCATCATCCTGACCATTGGGAATACCGTCACCATCATGATCTGGTGCGTTATCATTGTAACCATCTCCGTTTTCATCGACAAAGTTCGGACCATGTTCGACATCCTGTGCGTAACTTGCCGGCGCCAAAGTTAAGAAAGCCAGAAATAAAGCAGCGATTGCAAATACCGAGACATTAATTAAGCGTTTCATGTTATACCTCCATAAGTTATTTGATTGGTGATACTTATTTAATTTTACTTTTATTTTTTTAATTTCGATATTGTATCAGGCAATTGCTGTGCCAATTTTTTTTACAATATTCTAAACACCCTTAACTTAATATTATTATGGTAGTTAATCTGTTATCATGTAGTAACAATTTATTGCCCTGAATTATAAGCACCCGACGAAAAGGTCGATTTTCTCGACGATAATGACACGTATTTAATTCTAAATGGGAGATTTACTAGTGGACACGACTACTTGTTCGTATGTTCAGAAATATGAGTTGATGATATCATTGGGATCGTTAATATCAGTAGATAATGCGGTTAAAAATTGCAGGAATGAACCAAGTTGGAACAAGCGAGAAAAGCAATTATTTTCCCGCTTGTTCATCAAAATCAATCACATTAGAAATAATTTCAATTTTTCACTTGTAAAGTTACCTTGCAGTTTCCCGGATCATTTGCATATTGGGTCGTAATCCGTTTGCCAGACTTCATCATTGCTCCCCACAGTGAAGCGCCGCGCAAACATCCGAATTCCGTAATACCATCTTTAATCAAATCCGTACATGCTGTTGAATAAGGACATTTTGTAAACGTAATGGTTACGTTATCATCGTTCGTTTCTTTTATAAATTGGTCCTCACTCAACAGACCTGATTTTATGAGCACCTCAATATAATTATTCAGTATTTCAATCGGATCATCAGTCTCGTCAAACGTAATACCAAAATCCTTAAAAGATTCCAATAACAATTCCACCAGGCCATTTGTCGCCAACCTGGAAATAACCGTCGATTTACCGGTCAGCCGATTTTCTGCTTTTGCAATTCCATAAGTGAGTGCATCGATAACCACTTTTAAATATTCCGCTTTTTCTATATGTGCCATAAATTATCCTTTCATGTTGTGATATTTCTGTCAATACATCTCAACACTATTTTTCTTATTATATTTTAATTTTTTTCACTGATTGTAATGATACACTTTTTCGGATCATTCTTGATTTGAAAATTGTAGTTCTTGCCATCAGGATCAATATATTGCCTTAAATCCTCCATCCGTAAACATCCGAAGTTTTCGATCCCATCATTGATTAATTTTGTCGTCCCGTCCAGAAAAGGACAGTCTAACACTTTGATTTGAATTTGACTATCTTCTTTCTTGACAATAAAATCATCTTTGGAAAAAAGACCTGCTTTATCATGGGCAGAAATATAATTTTCAATCGTCTGCTCTGGCGTTTCGCCTGGCTCAACAGTAATTCCTTTCTTACTTATATAAGTTTTAATCCTCTTCGCTGCTTCCGCAAAAGTTGCTCTGGAAATAATATTCGTTCTACGGGTTGTTTTAAGCTCTGCTTTTACCAATCCATAGATAAAAAAATTAATCAAATAATTTTGAAGTTTCACCGGATCCATATTCGCCATAATTCACCTCGCATGTTAAGTTAAAGTGGACTCATTTTTTATGTTATGTGTTTTAAAATTGAACACTTTTTTTTGATTACGAATTTTATTTTTTTGATATAACATATTTATTTTTTTATACATTCGAAGCATTATTCAAATCAATAGCTGTTTTTATTTGCAAATCACATACCATAAATGTCTGTAATGTTAAATGTCATTTTTTTTATATTTACTGAAACCACTGGTATTTTATTATGAAAATATAGAGTAATATCATTATAATAAATCAGTTATCTTATGAGGTACTGTTCAGCTTATATACTAATTTGTAATAATTGACGTATGCTCACATCAGGTAGAGGTGCCTTGTAACGATAATGAATTGAAGTGAATGATTATTGTATTTTTAATGTTAAAAGCTATAGAGGATCAATTGCAGGAAAAATAAGGAAGGGCAACAAAAATAACTCAATTCATTATCCATTAAGACAATCATCAAGCGGTTTACCGGCGAGTAAATTAATTAAATTAATAGCTGCTCTTTGTTGCAGGTTTATTGCCGACTGGTCAGAATACCACGCATAATGCCCGGTGCAAATCGTTCGCGGATGATTGATCAATTCATGTTGCCGGTCGGTAACAGGTTCATCCTCAAAAACATCCAGTCCGGCGCTATGAATTTTACCAGCGTTCAATGCCGCAAGCAATGCTGATTCGAAAATCACTTCACCCCGGGACGTGTTAATGATAACTGGCCTTTTGTTCATCATAAAAAATTTTTCGGTATTTAGCAAATGTTTTGTTTCTTTTGTCAGATTGCAATGAAGACTGATGACATCCGATCTCTCCACCAATTCATCCAGGTCAACTCGTTGCGCGGTTAACTGCTTAAAATGAGCATCCGGTTTATACGGATCGCAGGCAAGAACCTGACTAAACAACGGAGATGCTTTTACGCAAAATTCACTGCCAATTCTACCGATACCAACAATTCCCAAAATTTTATCATGTAATTCAAAGATGTCAGAAACAGGCGGTCCGGCAAATTTGTTCCATAATTGCGATCTTGTATCCCACAGTGCACGGGTACATGAAAACATCAACGCAATCGCATGGTCAGACACAGAATGATTTGCATATCCCTGAACGTTAGCCACTTTGACGCCATATTTCGTACAGGCGTCAACATCGATATTATCATATCCCACACCATACCGAACAATTGCTTTGAGGTTTTTCATTTCCGAAAGAAATCCCTCATCAACTATCGTATGCCTGACCAGAATACCAACCGCGTTTTTCGAGAATTCTTTTTTTTCGGATGGACGTTTTTCAAACGCCGGGTGAATTTTTAAACGGTAACCATTTTTGTCCTCATAAGGATCTTCGATGCCGACGTACATACAACCCCGGTGCTGAATGCGTTCGTAATTGATATACAATGTTTTTTTCAATCCGGTGAAAAAATATAGATCGGGTACGGTAGTGTACGTGTCGCTTTCGTCTTCATGTTGTAAAATCTGCTAATCACGCTTTTCCTGTCTTCAGCACGTTCATTCCAGGCAATTTCTTCGAACTTCGGAGGAACCCATTGCAGTCGGCATCCCTGTTGCCAGTTCCAGGCGGTTGTCTCGCCAATCTTCGTCCATTGATTGTCATTTTGCAGATCAAAATAACCGACTTCCCCTTTATCGAATGGTGCACTTTCCTGCCCTCGATGTAAATTCTCATTCCCAGCAGATAACGCTCCGTCGGCTCAAATTGCAAACATTCCGACGGTGTATGATTATAATAGAAAAACCCGTTGTACATTGGCTTCTCCTTTGTGCCTACCGGCGAAATCCGAACCGGATTCAGATATTTTACATCTGTGGCTTCAATCATTTCATCAAAACTATTGAAAGCAGAATAATTCCTGACATCTACTTTTTCAGGCACAGTTTGAGATTGGCTGTTATAGCTCAATCCTGCTATCAAACTAAAAATAAATATTGTGACGATTTGATTTAATTTGTTCATGGATCAGGGCCTCGTTTTTTAGGTGTGGGCGAAAACATAAAGCCCCAATAATCATTCCACTAGAATTAGATCCCCAACCAAATTCACTGTTTGAGAAACAACTTGCGTACACGCTGGTACAAAATCGGGCAATGAACCACCGACCGTAATTTCAAAATCACCCGGTTCTACAACTCGCTGGAAATTTTCATCAATGATCGAAAGCTGTTTCGGAGTAAGACTGAATGTTAGTTGCTGCGTTTCTTCCGGTTTCAAATGAATTCGTTTGAATCCTTGTAATGATCTGATGGGAACGGGCACAGAAGCTTCTACATCTCTCACATATAATTGAACCACTTCATCGTCTGACGGATAATATCGACACTGCCGACCAATTGCCACACCAGATCCGAAGGATGATTTAAAGGAAGCCTCTAAAATGACAGGAGGAACAAAATATCGGCCATCAATTTTATAATCTTTTTTCGAATATAATTTGATTTCATCTTCAAATCGTTTTCCTTTCTTTAAGACGCCGGAAAACTATTCAATCCCCTGATAAGCGCTGAATAAAGATATAGATTTTCTTTTGAATCAAGAGGCGCTACTTTCAATGAATACTCTAAATTCTCTGTGCGTCAATACTGTAGTGTAGCATTTTCAAAAAGATCACTTTCCCACACAATCATCATCGATATTCGCATTGGTTTTATAAGATACGGTCCTTTAACAATTTCAGAAAATGAAATTGCAGGTATTGTAACAAAATAAGAATTAAGAGAATAACTGATTTCAATGACCTGTTCATCGTTTCTCCATAATTTTATCGCAATTAAAAGCAATAAATAATTCAGTACCGATAACTCTTATATTTTTCCAAACTTCATCGTGATGTTTGCTATAATGCAAATAATAAAGAGAGAGTTCACATTTATCCAGAACCTTTTTCATAAATCCGATCGTCACACGATTTTACAGATAGACTGCCAATAAGTATCAACAAAAACAGGATTCTCTTAACTGTCATTCTTCGATTCCCTTTACCGTTTTAAGGTCTTTTCTATTTCAGAACTTATTCGAACAGCTCCAATGTTTTACGAACCGCCTGTGTGCTGTCGTTATTAGTCGGCATGTATTCAAAACCCACCACTTTCTCGTTGTTCATCTTTTTCAAAAGAGCGTGGATTTTTACATAATCGATAGTTCCCGATCCGGGTTCGTTTCGTCCCGGTTTATCAGCCACGTGAAAATAGCCGATCTCATTATAATTGTTCTCGATATCCGCAAAAACGTCTGCTCCCTGCATTGCGGTGTGATAAATATCGTACAGCACTTTTATCCGCGGGTGATCGATTGCCCTGATAATGTTAAATGCTCTGCGACCGGACGTAAGATAATAGTTGGGATGATCCAGTACATCATTTAACGGCTCGATTACGATATCCAGGTCCAACTCATCAGCAATTTTTCCAGTCTGCTTACCACTTTCGATAATATTTGCTTCAATTTTCTGATCTGACAGCTTATTCGCTGGCAATCTGCCGCTGTTGTCTTGTTCCAGGCTTTGTACCAAAAGCATAAGCGTGGGACATCCAAGCTGCTTCGCCACGGCGCCGGTTTCCCGCACTTCCGCCAGAAAATTATCACGCTCCGACTCGTCGATCATTCCGTAATTCCGGTTTCCGCTGAGGTTGCAGACCTTCATGCCCAGCAGCTCCATTCGTTGTTTCAGCGCTTTTAAATCCTTATTTCGCCAGTCCCAAAATTCAAAATAACTAATACCATCTTTTTTTGCTACATCCAAACGATCGTTAAAAGAGAGCTCCGCGTACAGCATTTCTAAACAAAATGATAACTTCATTGCTTTAATCCTCCGTGTTGAATAATTTAAATCCGCTTCATTCGTAATTAATAAAAAATTTTAAGATTCACAGTGTTATAATCAATCTTCAGATTTACTGCATTTTTAACTCAATTCCCAAATTGCCCAGATCCGCTATTACCTGATCCACATTTTCAAATAATATGGTGTACATTCCCAAATGATCCGCTCCCTCTGTATTTTCCAGGCGGTCATCAATAAGGATGCTCTGGTCTGGCGGGACGTTTAATCGCTTTAATGCGAAATAATAGATTTCCGGTTCCGGCTTTACTAATCCGAGTTTGCATGAAAGAACGACTTCCTGAAACAGATTATTATATCCGAATTTATTTCGCCGTTTGTCTGCCAATTCCAATGAATCATTGGACAGTATCGCGATCTGATACCCCTGCTGTTTAATATTTCGAGCAATATCCAAAACACCTTCAATTTCCTGAACATAAGGATCAATATCCCAATCGTCTTTAGTTGCTGCAATGCCGACATGTTTCAGCATTTTAATCCAGAATTCGCGGTCACTGATCTGTCCCAAATCAGCCAGGGGACGGTACTTTTTCTTTGCATTCAATAATAAATCATATTCTATATTGTATTTATTTGCCAGATCTTTCACTTTTATTTCAATAAAATCCACTGACAGAACTCCGCCAACATCAAAAAAAATTGTGTTAATAGCACTATTTGTTTTGTTCATCATAAGCCTCGTTATAAGGAGATGGCTTCATAATTAAGGGTACTAAAAAAACAATGGTAATAATCGCACAGCCAGCCCAGAAACCAAATGTGAAGTGCCATCCGATTGCATCCGTGATCCAGCCACTAAAAGTGGATGTGATGACCGCGCCGAGATAACTCATAGCGCCGGTTAAACCAACGGCTGATGCTACGGCTCGCCGCGGAACCATTGCGATCGGCGCCAATCCGGTGCACACCATCTGAGCACCATAAATAAAAAATCCCGATAATCCGAATGCGACGCCATCCAGTACACCGAATCCCTGGGGAATAAAATAGATCACCAAAATTGTAATACACATTCCGATCAGGTAAATCACAGCCACAACGAGATTCCGGCGACTGAAGAAGCGGTCAGCGATATATCCGGCGAGAATCGTCCCCGGGATGCCCATCAATTCCAGAAAACTCGATTTTAAGCCAGCCCAGCCAACAGACGAGGCTTTCACTTCGCTGAGATAGGTGACGCCCCAATCGCCAAGGCCGTAGCGCACCATGTAGATAAGCATACATGCAACGCCCAATATCCATATCCGGGGATTTTTCAACACATATTTTTTAAAAATTTGAAAAGCGGTTTCATCTGTATCTTTAACTGAATTTTTCGGTACATCACCATGATATTCCTGGATCGGCGGCAAACCCACTGTCTCCGGTCGATCAAGCATTTTCCAGGCGACGAATACCGCGCCCAACACACAAAAACTCGCGGGGATAAAGAAACCGAAACGCCAACCAAATTTCTCCACAATAAATCCGCCGACACACAGGATCGAGAATGCTCCGAGATTGTGGCAGGTATTCCAGACGCCGTAAAATCTGCCGCGTTCTTTTGAGCTAAACCAATTGGCAATGGTTTTAGGACCGATCGGGCTACCCATGGACTGGAAATATCCATTTAATATCCAGAACAGCGCGAAGAATCCTATTGAAGAGCTTAGACCGAAAAACAGGTTCACCAGCGCTGCTCCGCCTAATCCGACTGCCATAAAGTATCGTGGATTGGAGCGGTCGCATAACGGGCCGTTAAATAATTTCGCAATCGCATAAGTCGCGCTGAACAGCGACAGAATAACACCCATTTGCGTTTTGCTCAGTTCTAACTGTTCCATCAGGCTGGGCAATACCACGGCGATATTCTTTCGAATCAGGTAGAAAAAAGCATATCCTAAATAAACCGCAATAAAGACCTGTATCCGGTAGCGGCGATACGCTTCAGCACTCGCGTTTTCTGGTAAGCGTTGAATAGCAGTCGCTTTTTTTAAAAACTGAAATAATTTCATTGATGCCTTCTCATTTTAGTTATGTGGCTTACTCATTGACGGAGGCGCTTCTTCTATCGCATTCCCCCTTTCTTTATTCGGAACCGGTCCCATTTCAAAAACCAGCTTGCCACCATTTACAACATCCTGATGTGAAATCCAGGTTTTGGTGTAAAGCTTCCCGTTTTTAAATTCTTCATTGTAAAACTTCAGTGACTGGATGTAGATATTTTTATCAGATAAATTCTGCGCTTCAATAATGAATTCTTTTCCGGAGAAAAATTCCTCGTCCAGCTTTACGATGACTTTATCAAAAATCGGAGCTGTTAACTGGTAAACAGGTTGTCCCGGGCAGACCTGAAATAATCCCACGGCACTGAGCACGTACCATGCGGCCATACTACCATAATCATCATCCATTTCGCGCAAGTAACCATCGGGGGTTGCTTTATAAATGCGATCATGGATCGGCTCTTCGAAGAATCCGTGAGTGCCATATAATTGCGTCATTGGTTCAGTCAAAATTTTACGCACCCACTTTTGCGTCAACCACGGCGCACCGCCATAATTGAATAAAAACGGGGCATGCAAATCAGGCTGATTCCCGGCCTGATACAAATCATTAGAGAAAAAATAATCCAGCTCTTCGACAAATTTTTCACGACTTCCGATTAAATTTATTAATCCCTGAACATCGTGCGGTACAAACCAGCGCCATTGCCGGGGAGTGCCTTCGTACATGTATTTTTCCCGATTTATATCCGGACTCTCCGGAAAGTCAAGCCATTCACCATTTGCCTTGCGTGCCCGGAAAAAGCCGATGTCACTGTCCCAGGTATTTTGATAGAATGCGGCCCGTTTCATAAATTTCTGATAATCACGTTCCCGTCCGACTGCCTTCGCCATCTGCGCAACGCACCAATTGTCATACGACAGTTCGCAGGTCTGGTCCGGACGTGCAGGAATGTAACCGATGGCTTCGTATTTATCCGGCATTTGCACCATTACTTCATTGACCATTTCCTGATATGCTTTCTCCTTTTCAGTCGTGACAATTCCCTTGGCATAAGCATCCAGTACCACAGTTAACATGTGTTCATTCCGACAGTTCAAAAATGGCCGATAGCCGTCCTGCCCGGCACTATTAAATCCATGGGAATGCGGCTTGTGTTCTTCATCCCCGTAAAACCAATATTCTCCGCTTTGCTCATGAATATCCAAAATTGACCGCACAATATCTTTCATTACACCGGGAACGGTTAAACTGAACAGCGGATATTTAGTGCGATAGCTGTCCCAAAAAGCATAATTATCATAAAATGTATAGCCGTCTGTTTCATGAATCTGCCGGTCATATCCATGGTATTTGCCGTCCGCATCCGTAATATTCGATGGTTGGATATATGAATGATACAGCGCCGTGTAAAATATGGTCTTGTATTCTTCATAACCTTCAACTGAAATCGTATTCAGTAAATTTTCCCAGGCGTTTCGTGCGCGTTGCACAGTGCCGTCAAAATCCCAGGCAGGTACTTCCGCATCAAGATTTTTACGTGCTTGTTCGACACTGATTGTGGAAAAACCGACTTTCAGAAAGATAACCTCATTTTCACTTGTATTAAAATCAAGAATTGCACCCACTTTTTTCCCGGTTAGTTCTTTTTGAGCCGTGGTAATATCGTTTTCATAAGTTGAAAAAGATTGAAAAGGCTTACTGATTTTAGCACTGAAATAAATATCACCCGGACCAACCAAATGCCCGGTGAGTTCATCATTTCCGATGATGCGAACAGAAGATTCCCGAATGAATGCAGGGCTACCCATATCAATTATAATATGCGCATCCTGTGATTCCGGAAATATATATTTATGAAATCCGACATGCGCGTCCACTGTCAACGCAGCATGAATTTTGTAATCGCTGAGCGCCACCTGATAAATTCCCGGTGATGCCTGCTCGCTTTTCTTATCAATGGCGGCAACACGTTTTTCCGGCGCTATTTGAGGTTCGCCAATCATCGGCAATACGGAAACGAGCCAGGAACGGTCATATATAGCCGTTCCACCGGAGCTGCCAATCCGCAAATGACTAAAACCGCGGATGTGATTATCCGCGTAATTATATCCGGAATGCGCCCAATCGCCATTGCCCGTCAAACTACTGGGATATGTATCCGGACTTAACTTTACCATGCCAAAGGGCACAACCGCACCCGGGAATAATTGACCATGATCGCCTTCGGTGCAAATGAAAGGATCTACATAGTCGACGGGCATTTTCTTTTTTGTACTGCATTGCATCAGCAGCAGAATAAACACAGCAACTGCGGGCTGTTTAGCTTTCTTAAAGATTTGTGTCATTACTTGCTCCCTTTTCGAATTAGATTTTATATACCTTTTATTTTTCCAATATTTATTATTTTTTAAAAACCAACATCGATGAGTCAATCACAGGTCATTGGAAAGTATAGCTGTAAAGATTCGCGTGCGTCAAATAAAATTTCAATCGCAGGAACTGGCCTGTTGGTAACCTGTCATGATCTTTCCATAGAATCCGTTGACGTACACCATCCCCGCAGAACAACTGACAATCGTCACGGCTATAACCTGGGATAACATGTCCTTCTGCATCCAGAACTTCAACCGATAGTTCCCCATCCGACGCTGCAGCGTTTACGACGAGTTGCTCTCCGTCTGGACGGATAGTAACTGTCTCAACGAATCCGCCATTTGAATCAGCATATAATGACACCATTCCATCCAACCGCCAGCTTGCGCGCGCAATGGTAATTTGTTTGTCCGGCATAAATCCACCATGAGTTGTGGTGATCGCTGTGTAATAGATCCACATTTCGTCACCAACAATAACCGGCATATTTGCAGTCCCTAAAATACATCCTGCATCATAAGCATAAGGACCGTTGGGAATAACCGGTGACCGAGACGAACACCGGTGCCAATTGCGTCCGTCCCGGCTGTGAACCAGTTGAACATCGATAGGTCCGTCATCTTTGCTTTGTTCCGGACCTGACTGTTTTGGCGGGCCGCTAAATCGAAAGTGTGTTATCAGCCCCAGCCACTGTCCGGCGTATGGAAATGCCGACATGTTGTAAAACTGCGAGAACTGCCCGCCCTCTGTGCGGGTTTGCTGGTCATCAATTTCATCGGGTTCTAACACCAGTTCCGGTTCAGCCCAGGTCTGCATATCTTTGCTGACTGATAAATAAACCAAACGACGACGATGTCCGCGAATCACATTTTTAAGTTTGTGAAATGCGAGATATTCACCAGTGTTTGGATCACGAGCTAATGTACAGGTGTCGCTCCCTTTAAGAACGGGATTTTTAGGATACGCCGTCCAGTGCAAGCCATCGGGTGAATGAGCAACGAAATAACCCCTCACGGGCTTTTTTATACAACCGAGTATTTTATACTGTTGCGCCGGATCAGATTCCTGCGGGTCGAAAATAACGCTCGGACTTTCCATTCCGTACACGATATTGTTTTCAGTCGAGCCGTTATATTCTGTTATGCCTAAATCAGGGCGTTGCCAGTGCAGCCCGTCTTGTGATGTCGCATACAGTACATGAGTTTCGTTATTGGCGTACCATATCCGAAAAAGTCCGCTTTTTTCATCATGCAGAACAGTGCCATAAATATAGACACGATTTCCTTCCCAGGATTTTTCCACTTTTAAAACCGGCTCCGCAAGTTTCTCACACGGATGAGTTTTTCGAACAACATTTTTTGTATAAGCGATCAGGCTGTCATCGACAAAGATTTGCTGCTGGCTAATGGGCAACTCAATTGGCTCATCAGCGAATGACAGTATGACAGCGAAGCCGTATATCAATAAAAAGTATATTATCCAATTTTTTTTCACTAGCATCACTGTTTCCAATGTTAAAAAAAACTATGTTTTTCAATGTCAAGCAAGGATCGCTCCCTGCGCTTTCAATTCTTGCTGCAACAATTGAATATCAATTTCTTTGAATGATACCGAATTATTGACCACCTGTTCAGCCGCGGTTCCTGCAGCCTGCCCCATCGCGATACATGCCGGAATAATGCGAATCGGTCCCAATGCCTGCCATTCAGCGGAAACACATCTTCCGGCAACAATCAGGTTATCAATCTTCTGCGGAACAAGGATGCGATATGGAATTTCTATAAACGGCAAATGAATCGCTCTTGATTCCATTGACTGATAACTCGGTCGCTTTGGATCAGCCATATCCCAGCCGTAACCGCTGAGTGCAATAGTATCATCAAAATGCCTTGAATTGGCGATATCATTTACAGTGAGTTTATATTGACCGATAATACGCCGTGTCTCGCGGATGCCGATCACGGGAGATGTTTGAACCAATCTTGCCTTTTCAAATCCGGGCACAATTTGCTGCATCACTTTCAACAGGATTTTCACCTTGTCACGACCTTCAATCATCCCTTTTGTCAAACTGATGCTGTCAGTTCCGTCAATACCTGTTTGCCGCAGGGTATTCATAAAGAAACGTCCGCGCAAAGGCATTTCACAACAAATGATAATTTCAAACGGAAACGGCCATTCAGCTCGTTTTTTATATTCAGCAATGGCAGAGCGAAACCTGTTATCACCGGTGTCCTTACAATATCGTTCGAATTTTTCGGAATCCACATTTTCTACGATAAACAGCATTGATGCAGGAGACATCAAACCATCCTCTTCTCTCCCCTTTTCTAAAGGACAACCTGCCATATTAGCGACATCCGCATCGCCAGTACCATCAACAAAAGCTTTGCCTCTGATGAAATGAAATCCTTCTTTCGCACAAACATACACACCAGAGATTTGATTATTTTTGAGCTCACAACCAACCACACGTGTAAAATATCGAATTTCCACTCCAGCGTGCAATGCAAGTTGCTCCATAACGTATTTACATGCTTCAACTTCGAATGCCACAGATCTGCCGTGCCAGGGCGCATATCCAAGATGCCGCGTTCCGCTGGCGACGTCATCGCGAGCAGGGATTGCCTGTCCGGCAGCGACCATGCGTTCAACGTATTCATCAAAAACACCAGCAACGAATGGAAACTGTAGCCAGGCTGTGAACCGAACTATCCAGACTTGACATCGATGCCGTGAATATCGCAGCGATAATTAATCCGGATAATATGGGCGGAAGTTGTTGCGCAATAAAAAACGGTACGATTCCATCCGTATTCACAGCCGGATTAAGCAGATGGGGGCAACTTTTATAAAAGACATAGAGCGCCGTGCCGAACAGGAACACAATGATAGCCCAGGGAATGGACACTGCGACATCAGTCCACAATGCCCGCCGCGCCTGAGCTTCATTTCTGGTTGTGAGGTAGCGTTGAACCACGGTCTGATCCGATGTCAAATTCGCCAGCCGGGTAAAAATATTACCAACCAGAACCACCCATAATGCGGCGATTGTCGGATTCCATTTTAGATTAGCGATATGAAATTTGCCATCAGCGATTGCAGTACCCAAAAAACTGGTAATGCCTCCATCAATCCCGAATATGACGATCAGGACGCATATAATGATTCCGCCAAGTAAAATAAACGTCTGCAACACATCAGTCCAGATGACTGCCTCAATTCCTCCCGCCATCGTATAGATCGTACAAAGCACTCCCATTGCAATGATGCAGACCTTTAAATTTAAGCCGATTACTGCTGATAGCACCATTGCCGGTAAAAACAGTACGATTGCCATCCGCGCTAATTGAAGAAAAATAAACATTGCACTCGCGAAAAGCCGAACACCCACGTTAAACCGCACTTCAAGATATTCATAGGCGCTGGTAACCTGCAATTTTCTAAAAAACGGAATATAAAATTTGGTGACAACAGGAACAACAACGAACCACATTGCGACACCGGCAAAATATACCCAATCCGTTGCATAACTTTTTGCAGGGATTGTCATAAACCCGATCGAACTCACCTGCGTTGCCATCAGACTTAATCCCGCTGCCCACCAGGGAATTCGACGACCGCCAAGAAAGAAGTCTCCGGAGGTCTTTTCCCGCCGGGAAAAATAAAATCCGATAGCAACTAACAGCGCCATGTAGATAATTAATGTTCCCGTTGCCAGCGCTCCAAAGTGTTTCTTACTAATCGTAATGTTTCCGGAATATATTCTGCCAGTCGGAACTCCATTCGCCACGCCAAAGAACGCACTTCTAACATCCAATGTATCAGGAATTTTAGTCCAAAATTCCCACGTGAAAATATTGGATTGTCGAGAGCGTTCTTCTGCCCAACCGAAAGTCGTACTTATCAGCAACACAAAAAGTATTCGAAAAATACATCGCATACTATTTTTAAAATTAAGATTTGAATTAACTCGGTTCAAGATTTCTCACTTTTGCATCACAAGGTACTTTAATATCACAGATTAATTAGCAAAATTCACTTTAACGGGAATCGTAACAGGCATTCCCTGTTCCGGCGTCAATCGCACATTCTTTGCCGTATACTTCAAATTGTATTCTTTTGTCCCGGTTGCTTTCTTGTGCGTGCCGCGGATTGAAAAAATCACTGTGCGCTGGCCATGTAAAGTAATCGACTTCGGGATCGTGAGTTCCTCGAACTCTTCCGATGTCACCAAATCGAAAGGTATATCACTCTTGTTCTGCACATGTATTCTGCCATGGCTCCGTCCTTTTATTGTGAACTCTGTATTTTCAAAAGTGACGGACGCTTCATAAATTGGCCTCACATATTGTTCTTCACCGATCAGCAACGAACCGTGATGAACTGCGGTTCGTCGATTGATCAGGGCTTCTTTAATCCCTTCGGGTGTGCGTTCTTTGGCAAATACCAGCGTCATCGGTCGATGTTGTCCTTTTTCAAAGTCAACATTAAACGAAATCGGATCATGGACATCGGAATTGGCAAGCATCGTAATTTTTTTATCCAGACACCATTGATGTGCCAGTGGATAGTAGTCATATCCATTAACAACTTCCATTCCGTGCATCCAGCCGTTCTCGTAGATTTCGGTATGCTCATCATACCAGATCGGGATATTATTCGGCTGGCGCCAACCCGGATGATTCCAGAAAACAAACGCCCCCTGATCGATAGCCGCTTTAACAGCGTCCCGCCATTTCGGCGTATCCAGTGGATTCACATCTTTTAAAAAGATCGCATTAATATGTCCCGGCGGCATGTCCCGGGTAATTTCCGCTCCGTTTATACAGATCACATTCAACTCGTCACCTTTTCCCCGGGCAATTTCATAAACCAGATTTCGATCCGGCAGTGAAACACCCTTTTTATTGGGATGGTTTTCGATATGATCGGACGTAGCAATTGCATCCAGCCCTTCCATCCAGGCTTCTTCCACGCGCACCGTCGGCCAGACGGCTCCATCGGAAAACGTGGTATGCGTATGAAAATCGCATTTAAGCGTTATGTAGCCCGGGATGTCCGGAATCACATAATCTCTTCGGGTGTAAGGCTGCGCATATAAATCAGCGCAAACAAAGGAGAAAATAACAGCGATAAATAAAACAGATAATAACAACCTATTTGATTTCATGATAAATTCCTTTCAAAGTTTTGAGTTTAATGTGAACATGATATTAAGGATACTGAATCTTCATCAGAACAGGTATGGCAGATGTAATCAAGCTCACTTTTTTTTAATTTCGATCATGTTACGCTTTCTCATTGAAGTAAAGCTATACAACATTATTTTTCTAATTTATACTTATCAAAAACATTCCCGAATGTGTCAACTGCCCGAAACTTTAGCTGACCATCGTTAATCTCTATTGTACAGTAATGATAATCGAATACGATTTTATCCACCTGTTTCCATTCCCGATATTTTGTATCGTCTAACGAAGCGCCACCACCACCAACGATTAAATAGCACGGGCCATCTTCTTTTGGCCAACGGCCAAACTCGTAATCATGGGTATGTCCCTGAAAAACCATATCAACATTATATTTTTCAAATAATGGCGCCAATTTTTTTTGCAGTAACTCCTCACCGTCATAATATCCACCGGACCAGCCCTCTGACCAGACGGGATGATGCATAAAAACGAAGCGCCATTTTGCGTTCGCACAGCTATCGCTTTGTAAATCATTCATCAGCCATTGATACTGTTCGCTGCCTGGCTCAACATCAGTCGGATATTTCTGTTTTGCCGTATCAAGAAAAATAAAATGGGCATTGCCATAATTTATTGAATACCAGTATTTATTATTGGGTTGATCCACCAGTTTTTCGAACCAGATAACTCGTCGGTCCGAAGTCGCGACGTTATATTCATGGTTGCCGATTGCGATATAGGTTGGCGTATTTTTCGATAAATTTCGAATCGGATAAAAATGTTCTCTGCCCCATTCTTCGTACCTGCCCGTGCCAACCACATCACCCACATTGGCAACAATATCCGGCTTTTCTTTGATAATTGCATTGACAACTTGCTCATGCGCGACCGGATCGCTGCGGCTATCGCCATAGACAACAAACTTAAACGGCGTGGTTTCATGAATTTCTGTTCGAAATGTATTATCCGAGCTGGCTGTTTTACCCGACTGTATGCGATAGTGATAAAGCTGTTCCGGCTTCAAGCCTGTCAGCCGAATTCGGTGAATCGTCACTTTTTCTGGTTCGTATTTTTCCTGGCCATATTGATCTGTCAGGCCATAATACACGCGACTGTCTGATGGTACGTTCGTTTCCCACATAATAGTTATCGCATGTTTATTTACATTTTGCAGGTATGGCCCTTTTATCTGAAGCGGGTATTTTGCAAAAAAATTATTTAATTGATCAAATTGCTTGTCGCTTTGTTTAAATTTCTTTAAAAACGATATCACTGATGGTTTATTGGCAGCATTCAAAACATGATCAGCAATTTTATCAGCAAATGTAATTTTATCGTTTGTCGAACGAGGCAATCGCTCCATCAATTGTCCGGCTTCGGTCAATTTGTCAACAGTCAATTTCAGATTTTCGGAAAACTCGTCTAACCGTAAATGAGCGCGTCTCAATCGTCCTCTGTTTCGATTTTTAATCACACGAACGGCAATTGTGAACTTTTCTCCGACAGTTGCAGATTTCGTCAAAATGCACGATCCGTAATTTTCATAGAAACCGATTTTTTCACCATTGATAAAAAGATCACATTTATCTTCAATGCTAAAATCCAGCGCAACGGAAGCGCCATTGATTTCATACTCATTGATTCGCTCTGGCAAGGTAATGGTTTTACGATACCAGGCAATATGATTTTCGTCCCACCAGGTATGCTGCGCATCAACAATATCCCACGATTGATCTGGTATATCAATATTTTTGTAATCCGCATTATCGCCAGAATGAAATTTCCATTTTTCATTAAGTGGCAACTTGCATTTTTCCATAAAACGAGCCAGTTGTTCAACTTTTTGTTGCAGCACTCCATGGCCGGCGTCCAATGCAAAAATCGATGCTCCGATGAGAATTCCAAACACCGTGTCGCTTATTCCGTGAATCGCGATTAAAAAAGAATCTCCTGCTTTTGCGGATGCGGTTAATAAAATCGTTTTGCTCCAGCCGAATGTCCCTGCCGATTTTTCATTGACAAAAAGTTCACCTTTGCTATCCACGGTTACCTGAAAATAGACCGCTTTTCCGAACATTTCATTAGGGATCACGACTTCTTTTCGAAACCAGCAATCAGTGTAATTTCCGTGCCAGCGATATTGTCGATCTGCTTTCTCCCAAAGACTATCATCAAAATTGATTTTTTCCGCATCCGGGATGCGACCCAATTGCGCTTTCCAGTCATTCAGTTCAATTTTCTGATTTGGTAAGTAATCTTTTAATTCAATATAATTCGACTTCGCAAATAGCGAATTCATTAATACAATACAAATAACAAAACAACTTAATCGAAATAATTTCATAATTATCCATCCTTTTAAAAAATTAATTGTTACTGTTCAGGTATTGAAAAATTGCCACAGAGACACAGAGTGCACAGACAAAAATAAGCTTAAAAATCATTGTTTCTGGCAGCAGAATTAATTTTATTTTTAAAGTGATATTGTATCCGCTCAAAAATTGAGGGTAATGAGTGTCATGCCCGTCCCGGCACGTCGGGATTATCGGGCATCCATCTCTCCTCATTACCGCACATTGATTCCCGCCAAAAGCGGGCGGTAATGACAAGTTTCATTTTAAAATAACCTCAAATATTGAGTGGATACGTGATATTTTATAATTTTCGTCAGTTTCAATTTTTATATGTAGTCCTTTTTTTGACTCTGTGTTCTCTGTGACTCTGTGGCTGAATAGTTACAATTAATCAAATATACTTTAAGGGCATTGAATATCCGCCAGGACAGGATAGTGATCACTCGGGTAGCGATCATTTTCCTGGTAATAAATGATATCGATTTTTTCCGGTTTAAATTCCGGCGTCACTAAAATCCAGTCGATTCGATGTTGAGACGTGCCGCCTTTAAAGCTATGCGAAGTGGCTGCATCAGTTTCGGATTTGCCCAGCGCTTGCCAGCAATCGATAAAATTTCCTCGGACATCTTCTGCGCCGGTTTCCCTGCAAAATAATTGATGCGTCTCCGAAGTCGGATCGAGATTGAAATCCCCCATCAGAATCATGGGTGTGTCCCCGGCAATCTCGCGCCATTTTCGCAGAATCAGTTTAGTTGTTTCACTGACGTAAGGTTCCTGCCAGTGGAAATGCGTGTTCATCACTACGAATTGGTTACCGGATCGCTTATCCTGATATCGCCCCCAGGTCGTAATCCGTGGCAAGCTATTACCCCATGTCCGGCTTGCGGGAATATCCGGTGTATCGCTGTGCCAATAGGTTCCGCTATCGATGACAGCAAATTTTGTGGAGTCATATAAAATGTTGCACGATTCGCCGCTCATGCTTTCATGAGGTCGTTCCGGTTCCGACACCCCGTGATATCGACCGACACCGAACGTTTTGTACTGCGGGAAAACTGCCAGAATCGAATCGATCTGGAACGAAAGAGATTCCTGGGTGCCGAGGATATCCGGCGGATATTTTTTCAGACAATTGAGCAGGATCGAATTGCGATGCTCCCATGAATTTTCTCCGTCCTTTGCCGTGCCGTAACGGACGTTGAATGTCATTATTTTCAAATTGATGGGTTCATTTTTTTTGCAAGAAAAATTAAATTGAAGCAATAATAACATCAGAAATAAATGAACTCTTTTCATGATTTGTTCCAATAAATTAAGTTTGGAGATTTCGGAAATCTTTGTACTGTTCTCATCTGATTCTCTCAAAAACAACCAAATCAAAACGAGAATCGATCTGCAGTCCATCGACGCCCCAATCCAGCATTTTTTTAACATCAGCGAGACCCTGTTCCACAGGATCACCTGTTTTGTAATGGGCCAGATTAATGCTGGGAATCACCAGCAAGCCCATTTTATGAAAGCCCTGAATATCTTCCTTTGTCAGATATCTGGGCGAATTAAAAATGAAATAGAATTGATTCAGATCAGCAGACATTGTTTTTGCCGCTTCTATAGTCTCTTCAAGACTTTTTCGCCACGATACTAACGCTTTTCCCAGAAAATGATCCGCTACTTTCTGCTGATTCGCTGATGGCGGACGATTTGTAATAATCAGCGCATCTTTCAATAAACCATGTTTTGTCAATGCCGCTTCAATTTCCCGCGCATATTCATCGACATTCGCTACTTCACCGCTTTTTGTATCAACCATGACATTGATGCGGCCATCGCAGCGAGCACAATATTCTTCAAAGGTCGGAATGCTTTCCTGACTGCGGGTTAATTTTATTTGCTTCACTTCCTCCAACGTCATATTGGAAATATTCTTGTCCACACCAGCTTCTCGCATCAGGTTATTATCGTGGAAACAAACAGCATGTCCGTCTTTTGTTACACGAACATCAACCTCAACATGCGTGTATCCCCTGTCGATGGCTGCTTCAAGCCCTTTTAAACTATTTTCAGATGTGGTATCGTCAACCACGCCCCCGCGATGCGCAACAAGAATAAATTTTGTTTGTGACTTTTGTTGAGCACAGCCAGCAACAAGCGCAAGTAAAAGGGACAAAATCAGAATAGTTTTATAAAAATTTTTCATATCATACCTCTTAGTTAATTTTCGTGTAAATTGTATTGTTTCAACACACGTGCGAAAATATCCGGCCGGTCAGTCACAATTCCGTCGATGCCCAACTTAAGCAGGCGGTGCATTTCCGTGGAATCGTTGATGGTCCACACGACCACTTTCTGGTTGAGTTTATGCGCCGCCTTCATAAATTCGGGAGTGACAATCTCAATATTCTTTCTTCGCGCCGGTACTTCATACGCAGTTGCTTTCGGATTGTGGAGCCAGGTCAGACCAATTTTATTCAATGTGATTAATGTGCGTATCTCATCCCTGGTAGCAATATAAGCAATTCCCGGGAATTCAGAACGTAACGCCTGCATCACATGTTCATGAAAACTGCCCAACAATACCTGCTCCGTCATTTTCCGCTGCTGAATCAATTTTACAACGTGCCGTGCAAATTCAATCGAATCCGGTTTGATTTCAATATTAAAGAGATAATTCGGAAACCGGTCAAAAACTTCCGTCAATGTCGGGATCGTAATCCCTGTACCTCGCAGCTCCGGCTCATTAGCGTCAGGCGGAATGAAATGATACGCAAAATCCAGTCCTTTCAATTCCACCAGCGTCAGTTGGTCAACACGGCCGCTGCCGTTGCTGGTGCGATCCACTGTGGCATCGTGAATAACAACGATGTGGTTGTCAACCGTCGGGCGCACGTCGAACTCGAGCACATCCACACTCAATGCCACGGCATGCTCAAACGCGTACAATGTATTTTCAGGGAAGAGCGCCTTTCCGCCCCTGTGGGCGATATTCAACGGGTGCGCACGCTTCATAAACGGATGTGTTTCAACAGGTCGAATTGTCGAAATCCGGTAACTGATTATTGAAATAATTAAAATCAGCAGACTAATGATAATAATTCGAATACTTTTTTTCACTATTAATTCCCTGTAGCGATCCCATTGATTGAAGCGATGGGATCGTTCTCAAAATCATTGCATTTTAACCAATATATCCGGACGATCCGTAATAATGCTTTCCACACCAAGATCGATCAATCGCTGCATTTCTTTGGGATCGTTTACTGTATAAACGTGCACATCTTTGTGATGCGCGTGCGCCTTATCCACAAACTCTTTGGTGACGATCTTGTATTTCACGCTGAACAGATCGACATTTGCATTGAACACATCTACATCTTCTGGTATTTGGGAAAACAGATATCCGGCTTTAATGGATGGATTCAACTCTTTTACTCTGTCAATTGCCGGGAAATCAAACGAGGTAACAATGCACTCGGAAATAAATTTTTTCCGTTCAATGAGATCGACGACACGCTCAGACAACTGATCTTCATGACTATTTACCTTGAGTTCGATGTTTAATTTCATTTTACCCCGAACGACGTCCATAACTTCTTCCAGTGTTGGAATTGTTGTTCCGGCAAATTTCGGATCAAACCAGGAGCCAACATCCACCGTTTTGAGACTCTCGTAATCCATTTCCCAGATATTTACATTTAGACCAGCCGTGCGTTTCAGCGAACTATCGTGCAACAGTACCAGAACACCATCACTGCTTTCCTGAACATCCAGCTCTGAAAAATCTGCACCGGTCTCGATTGCTTTGAGCATTGCCGGTATTGTATTTTCCGGCGCCAATCCCGACGCCCCGCGGTGTCCCGTTACGAGAACTTTCTGTGTGTTTTGTTGACAGGCTAATGCCAGGAGAGAAATCATCAAGAAAAACCTGAATGCGTTTTTCATGTTTACCTCATATTTATTTTGATATATTTTTTTGACTTCAAGATTTCCGAAATCTTTAAGATTTCGGAAATCTATTCTCTGATAGACTCCCTTGCGAAGTTTTGGCACCTTCGCAAGGGTCGTTGTTATTCCTCAATCAGATTTACTTCCCGATAATCCTGCTGCGAATCAAACGGAACGAACAATGTTTTTATCTCGCACGGATTTAATTCAACAGGTATTCTTCTTTGCAATGGCGCAATTTCAATTGTTCCGTTCCCTTCAATCCCATACAACTCCACGCAACGCAGAATCAGTCCGTCAGCATCTTCCGCTTTTTTAATCGCCGTAATTGAGACATTTTCCAGGTCCGTAGTGATCATGCTTTTTTGTTGCGGCAGTTCACCGTGATGAACACTCGTATGAAAAAGCATTGGCAGGGATAAAAACTCCTCTCCCAATCGCGGAATGTTTGCCTGTCGCCAATCTCCTGCGTGCGGAACAAGTTTATATTTGAATTCATGAATTCCCTGCTCCATATAACGACAATGATCCTCTTCGGTTACCACCTCCGGATTGTGGTGCGACCAGGCAGTGCTATGAAACACGGTTATTCGAATATCGCCATCCTTTACGCTGTAACCGCACTTACTGTCATTGATAACCGCGAAGCCGAATTGATTCAGTTCATTCATGCTGCTAACATCCACCCATTCCTGCCCTGGTTCTTCATCACCGTTCATCGGGCGTTCGATAAATCCATACGGAATTGAATACGTACAGCGACCATTGTTCAAGACAGTCGGGAAACTGAGTTTTAGAACACGATACTTTTCGTGCCAATCGATAGTGATGCTGCATTCGAGATGCGCTGAATTTCGGTAAAGTGAAAACGTCTGAACAATGAAAGATTCGCCCCACCGGGTGCGAATTTCAATTCGCGCCCGTTCCGGTCCTGTTTCAATTAATTTCAACGAAGCATAGCCAAATCGCCCCAGTTCACGATCATACGCCTGAATTTTATGTCCCCAGGTATCGTCCCAATCATCCAATGCGACCGGTATTGCAGCCGGTGTGCTGAGCAATTCCCGGTTCAATCGCTTATCAAAATAGGAAGTAATCGCACCACTCTTTTTATCGAATTGAATTCGAACCATTCCATTTTCCAGCGAGTCAACCGATGCTGTTAAACCGGTTAGTTGCGGTGGGTTTTCCTTTTTGCTGAAATCAAACGAGTACACCTGGTATCCCACTGCCGGCACATTAGCTTCAAAAAGAAAACGAAAACGAAATGGCACATTCTCCTGTTTTACAGCCGCAGTGCCTAACATTTGATACGGAACTACTTTGCCATCAGCATCTCGCAAGACGATCTGATTTTTCGGAAACGGCTCCCCTGCTGAATTTCTCAACATCGTACGCTCTGCCTCTGCTGTGCTCCAATCAAGAATATCTGCTTCAAACTCGATATATTGCTTAACCTGCCACGAACAGGGATTGAATACGATGAACGGGATCGCCAGCGGATTTTCATGACAGGTTGTATCGATTTCGGAGATCAGCGCCCGCATTGTTTTCATTGTAATGTCGTTTGCCACCGTCATCACATATCCGAAATCATTGTGTGCATCCTGATAGGCTTCTTCAATGGATGTCCCTGCCAGAATATCGTGAAATTGATTGAACAGCATTTTTTTCCAGGCAGTCTGAAATGCGTTCATCGGGTATTTACAATGTCCGATGATGTGCGCCAGTGACGCAACTTTTTCCGCCGAGATCAGCGCGGCACAGGATAGTCGGTTCCACATCTTGATACCCGCATGTGCTGAATAACAACCGCGGGCGTGATATTGAATTCCCTGATCAAATACCGGCAGTTTATCCTTGTGCACCATGATTTTATCGACATACTTTTCCGGCGACGCGAACAGTAGTCCCGGTGTATCAGTGCACTGCATTTCTTCGATTTTTCGGATCGTCGCAATGGTGGGACCTCCGCCATGATTGCCCACTCCGTAAAACAGTGCGATATCTTTTATTTGAGGCAATTTGCGCGAAAAGTAGGTGATATATTCATCTATCCGGTCTTCGATATCATGTTGCGATGCATTATATGCCGAAACAATGACAATTGCCAGCACTTTGCTGTTATCCGGCCCCTGCCATTGAAATAATGGCCCTGGCAGCGAATCATTTTCATGCAATTCGGGCCGCATGTAGAAATACGCATCCATCCCCTGTTTTTTTATAATTTGCGGGACTGTCCAGGCATGTCCGAACGTATCCGGCGAAAAACCAATTCGTGCTTTTCGCCCCAGATGTTTCTCAAAAAATTTCTGGGCATACAATCCCTGTCTTACCAGAGATTCACCAGTGGCACAGTTAATATCGCATTCAACCCACCAGCCGCCGACAGGAACCCATCGACCTTCCTGAACGCGGGTGACAATTTCTTCAAACATGTCTGGCTCAGCCTCAGCAACCCATTCGTAGAATTGGGCAGAACTCGCCACAAAACAAACGTCGGGAAATTCTTTCATTCGGTCCAGTGCAGAACGAAAAGTGGCAAATACTTCCTGGTAGCCTTCTTGTACATTCCACTGCCATACCGGATCGATGTGGGCATGGCCAATCGCGTGGATGCTGTAGTCTTTTTTACTCTTCGTGTTTTTCTTCATATTTTCCTTTTGTGTATCTTGTTGAATAGTAAAACTGTAAAGTTATTTTCTTTATGTCTGAAAGTCAGCATTTTTTTAACTCCGGCAGTCCATAAACAGGCTGTCCGCGAACTATCCTTGCAAAGGTAATTAAAGTAGACTGGTCTGTATATTGATAAAATTTCAATGAATTATCTATATATTGTTTAGCTACAAACCTTCGCAAGGGTTTGCCCGGCAATTATCGAGTTCCGGGACACGTTCTGAAGGGACTGCACTCCCGATTTTTTTCGTCAAATAACGAAATGTTGAAGGATCCACATTGTATTTTAATTCTGAAAAATATCTTCTGCCAATCTCTCCTTCTTATCTGAAAACGCTTTGCCTTTCGGTGGCAAATGCCGGTACCAGAACCAGTACATCCCACATAAACAGATTATAAAAATAATAGCGGTAATTTTAGCGCTGCTGTATGCCCGGATGATTAATTGCATCGGAAGCAGGAACAGTGAGATTTGCCATCCCAGCGTAAATGGCAGAGCAATCAAATCGTTTCTATGCTGCCGCGACAGCACTGTCAGAATTTCTGGTTTTAATTTTCGCTTGAACGGCCCCCAGAAACCGAACGGTCTTGTGGTTGCGTAATAATGCCGGATCACATTTTCGTCCGTCGGTTTGGTTAAATAGGTTCCGGCAATTGTTGCGATGATCGAGATTGTCGAAAGAATTGTAAATTGCTGCCACTCGACCAATTCCGGGAAAAAGAATCTTTGAATAAACGCGCCCAGCAGCCCGGCGATAGTCCCAACTGCAAATCCGCCGCCATTAAAGCGCCACCAATAGAATTTAAACATTGCCGGAATAATCAATCCGCATTGAAGTCCCATTACGATCCAGCCCCAAATTTCATTAATGCTTTTCACAGTGTACGCCATGAGGTAACTGGTAACGACGAGCACAAGTATGAATAAATATGTTATGAAAATCAATTCCCGGTTAATTGCTTTCGGGCGAAGATAACGCTGATAAATATCCCGGATAAAAAAGGCAGATGTTTTGTTTACATGAGTATCGAATGATGACATACACGCTGCAATCAGCGCGACTAATAGCAAGCCGCGCATACCCATTGGAATGTCAAATAAAATAACTGCCGGAAGAATACGTTCCGGATTGACTGTGCCATAAAAACTGAGCAGATGGAGTTTCGATTGCCAATTCGACTGGAACACTGATTTTAGTCCCTCAATCAATTCCGGCGAGTAATTTCCCGGTCTGTTCATGATTCCCGACAAAACATCGTGCCAGCGCTCAGGTGTTACATTTGGTACAAAGGATTTAATTAACTCCGCGGCTTGGAGCATTACTGTCTGATCCGGAAACAGATCATTTACCAGATAGATGCCGAGTACGGCAAATCCGATCATCATGGGCCAGCGGAACATAAGTAAGGCAATCCACATAAAGCTGAGCGAGCCACACTCCCGTTCATTCCGGGCGCCAAAATATTTGGGGTCTGCCCCTTCGGACACACCACCGACAACGCTGCGCAGAAAATAGAAAAATGTAAACAACATCAGATGTTGATACACTTCGTAGCCACGTGGCATGGCAGTGTTCCATTGGATCGCAGAACCCAACCACTGGTGATTACCGGTTACCTTTGCAGTTAATGCCATAAAGCTTGACACATCAACGATCTTTGATGCTGCCATTATAGAAATCGTAATAACAGCAATAAAAATGATCACGGATTGAAAAAAATCCGTGAATACCACACCATAAAAACCGGACGCCATTGTATAAAGAGTCGCAACACCGATTAAAATAATCGAACAAACGAAAGGAGTAAATGGGAGAAACATCGACAGAAACAGCCCCACACCTTTAATCAAATATGCTAACATACCGACGGTAGCAATGATATTTGCCACGGCAAAGACAACGCGTGCAAATTGACCGCCCCAGCCGGCGCCAAAACGATATTCCATCCATTCGGCCCCGGTCATACATTTGGAACGATAGTGATATTTACCGGTCCAGACAAGCATAAATGATAACAACAGACATGCACCGCCACGAAATTCAATAAACAAGCCGCGAGGTCCAAGCATAAACAGGAATGACACGATCAGCATTGTGCCGGCAATGTCCAGATAAGAAGCCATCCCCGAAATACCCAGCGCCCACCAGGGCAGCGTGTTTCCGCCTAAAAAATAGTCCTGAATACTATTGGATGCTTTTTTCTGCAAATAGAATCCTAATGCGATCAACACTGACAGATAAATCACAATCACAGTATAATCGATTGAATTTAAAAAATGCATTATTACTCCTTATTTTCCTAGCTGAATCTGCACCAGAAATCGGACTTACGTTGAAGGAACTTTTATTTTATATTCGATCAACCCAAAATACGCAATTGGCGCTTAACTTTGTTCACTAAAATCCTAACCTGGACAAGCCAGAACCCAATGTCATACCTGCGAATGAAGGTATCTCCTCAGTCAATGATGATTTATGTGAACAGTCAGGAGATTCCTGAATTCCGCTTCGCTCCATCAGGAATGACAGCGGGAAATGAAATTTTCTGCCAAAAAATGGCAGAAAATAACTTGTCAGTTACTAATATATCTTTTGGAATTGTTTTTTCACATTCAATCTTTTATACAGCGCACGGAAAAACCTGCAATCTTATTGAAGCAGTCAAGATATACTTTCATATCACCACGACTCAGATGACGTTTCCACGCATTATTTTTACTGCAATTCGTCGACGACCAAAAAGTGGCGTAATGTCTGATATTAAAAAAATTCCCAATGGTATCACGATGCCCACCTGGTAGCGCAGAAAATCCATGTTCATCTGTCGCTCCGGTATTTGGGCTTTTCCAGTGCACAGTCCCTGTCTCTTTCATGTTGCCGCCAGCCACGTCCCTTCCTCCATAATAATCGACCAGGATTTGCCACTCTTCATTTGTGGCTACATGCCAGCCTTCGGACGCCAACTGGCGACTGTCATTCACAGCGTACCAATTATACAGTTTGCCATATTTTTCACCATTCTCCGGATCGTTTTCATAATAACACCAGGCAGGCTTTCCTTCTTCACCGGCTTTTAGCCATTCTGCTGTCGTTCTTGCCTCCGGGATCACATCTCCATTTCTGAAAACACTCACATTCAGATTTTTCTTCATCCATATCAGGTCACCGATTTTTACTTGTTCAATGCCCTGACCAAAGGATGAAGAAACCATCAGTAAAATTAGAAAAGATGCAGTTATGAATTTTGCTGCGGCCATTTTTCTTTTCCTTCTTATTAGTCTTTAAGATTAAAATTGAATTAATATTCAATAATATTTAATAACGGAATCAACGCCGGGTCCACATTAAATAACTGCTTTGTCTCCCCTTTTTCTGTGACGAATAATCGAACCTGGTGTCCGATGTCTGTTTTAAAAGTTCTGATGCCATCCGTATTCGAATAATAAATATCCGGAGCAGTGACATCGGTACCTGCTTTCATCAATGTGATAAATACACCAAACCAATCCGGCTCCGGCGGAAATACGTATTCATCGAAAATCCGGGGACGGGGATGATAGCGCGGACTTGTGGTCGTCCGATGTTTTTTAACCAATTTGCAGCGACCAATCTTTTCACTTACAATTGCAAACGGGAAAATGTGCACATCGTATCCAGAGGCTTCAAGCACAATATGATCGGGCGTGTTCAACTTTTCCTGCCAATTTGTTGTCGTGCCCACGCCAAATTCGTAAATCGTTTCTCTAAATGCAGACATATCTCCGCGCCACTGTGTCAGCTGCCAGTAATTTGGTAGCCGATTATACACACACAGCGTTGAGGTCTTTTTTTGATCAGTAAAACCGTTCACAGGTGTATTCGAGCCCTGAATGAATACTACCGCACGTTCATTTTCATTTACACCCACTGCGGTGATGCAGTGAATTTGCTGCTGAAAACAATTCCCGCCGGTCATGCTCCCCATGGCGGCATCTTCAAGCTGATACGATTTGAAAATGAATGGCATGATGGAAGCCTTGCCGACAACTTCGAACGGATAATTACGATTCTTATTGATGACAACTGCTTCCTGGGGAGGAACATAATTATTTCGCGATGCTGTTAAAACTTCTGACCGCACATCACCTTGAATGAGAAATAATCTGTAATCACGACTGACGCCGGAAGCCAGCAGCTTTAACCCCGGATGCGTAAGCGCCGATTGCAGCAAATAAATGTGATCCAACACCTCGTTGCACTCCCGCTGAATACGTTCATCCTCGCAGAAATCACGAATGTTCATCAGGTGGTAAAATATCACATGATTATAGGTCGTCGATGCGAATTCGTCGATACCGAAATAAGAGATGTGATTGTACCAACGCGTCCATTGGCTTTTCGCCATTTTTTTCAATAGCGAATCATTGAATCGATTCCCGGCCAGGGTTAATGTCTCCACGTACAGGACAAAAATATTACTGTACTTTACATAATCCCTGCCGATATCAAAAACCTCGGTGTCCCAGCGGCGCTTTGCCGCCTCTAATAACCGCTGACAGGAAGTGAGATAATTTTTCTTCGTGTCGGCTGACATTTTGGATTGATGATCCCATAACCTGGCAAACATCATATCTGCCTGAAACAACGCATTGTTGAAATCCACCACTTTTTCCCCTCTCTCCCATTTCCAGCCCCACTGTCCATACGTCACTGCGTCCTGGTCATCATCCTGCATCGAAATGAATTGATTGAGCACTGAATCGGCCTTGAGATAGTTTGCCTCCTCTCCCGTGCGATACAACAACCAGGCATAGCGCGCGGATACCGCTTTTTTATCAACAGCATAGTTTTGATTCATTTTATCGGGGGCTTGCTTTTTATCAGTATTTAATTCCTGTGCAACGCCGTTCATATTTAACAGGGTACACACTAAAAATAAAAGTATAATTTTTTTCATAATATTATTCCGTAAATTAAATCAAATCTGGTATTTTACTCCTTCACATTCCCTAAAATCTGCACATCCCCCTTCGATTTATTCGTCACATTCAATCCACCGCCTTCCACACTGTTCCCGATGATGATTGCCGATCTCACTTGTTCACCCAGTAAAATATGGGCGTTCGGCGTATTTCCATTGTCCTGAAACCGGCAGTTCATCATTTGCAAGGTGCCGTTCTGTATATCAATGTAAGGAATGGCCGGAGTCCAGTGGCATTCAATCCAGTTTTTGGCATTGAAATTACACGCTGTCAAATAGAGCGTGCCCTGTCCTTTATTCACGATATGTGTGCCGCCAAGGCGCTCTGTCCAGCCACTGAAGCTGCTGTTGGTTATTTTCACCGGTCCCCTGTTTTCTTCTTCGATGAGTATTCCATCGAAAAACTGGCAATTTTCAAAAGCAATGCCCTGGTGATATTGTGTTTTCTCAACGAGAACTGCCAGTGGCCCGATATCTGATCCGCTCTGCGTGATCAAAATATTCGCCTGCGGATCGTTGCCAACCGGATCGCCCTTGGTTTCAATAAACCGAAATCCGACTTTTGCCCAGATCACAAAACAGTTGACCATATATTGCCAATCACAGCGCCCGATGATAAATCCTTCGAGATTGTTCTGGCAATATTCACGAATCGCATCATGATCACCACCCGCTTCAATCCAACTGCTGGGATGAATGTGAATATTTTCCATCCGCCCGATGTCGGCAGTCCGATCCACATAAACACCTCTTCGCAACGTGCACATATATATATTTCTCAGGTAATCCTGGCCATGATAGACAGCTCCACAGTCGATTCCGTTATAGGCATTCGCAATATCCAGATCGATGAGATTGCATCTGTTTCCCCTGATCTGTATTGTCCAGGGATAAGGTCGGACGTCTGTTATAACCTGCTCCGGATAATAGATCGATAGTCCTTTTATCGTACTGTTATGATGCATCGTAATAAAAGGGGCGGCATTTTCATCATCTCGTCCGGAAAACACCATCAGCAGTGTCCCGCGCTTCAAACTGTTCATGGTCGGACCTTCTGCAATTCCTTTCAGCGTAACCCCCTCCGGGATAGTCAGCACGCCATCGAATCGATATTGCCCCGCGGGTACAAGAACCACTTCCCCTTTTTCCGCGGCTTTGTTCAGCGCGGTCTGAAATGATTTGGTGTTATCAGTTTTTCCGTCAGCCACCGCGCCGTAATCAAGTATATTCAAATTTGAGGCGGCAACTAATGATGTACACAAGAAAATCACTGGCAATAAAACTAGAAACAATGATTTTTTCATTCTGATCCTGCCTTTTAATTATTTAATATTCCTGTTTCTTCTATCCCAAATAATCCGCCCCAAAAGAATATCACACGGTATATCCTTTCCGGTACGATCCCATTCCGGTACAGCAACCCAGCTTTCACGGGGTGATACATTATAAACATGAAAATTACCAATGGGCATACCCTTATTCGGAAAAATGATCTTTTCGGAATTACGGAAAAGAGATTTAGTTTTGGTATTTATTCGGGCGATAAACAGCGGTGCACGGTTACGGAATACATTGTCGTTGTCCTGAGTTATTCGTGTATATACGAGGAACAAACCATCGGAATGGCTGATAAATCTGGTCATGGTCTGGTTCATGTCGATCGGAGTACCGTCATCCCAGCGCCAGGGCTGTGGTTCGCTCCAGTTCATACCATCAGTACTGGTTGCGACGTGGCCAAAACCATCCTGTGCCCGAAGCGTCATGAAATAGTGGCCGTTATAAAATGCCATGCTGGGTTCCACAAATCCACGGGGCACGGGATTGGTAAACAATTCACTCACTTTTACTGATTTTAATTTTTTCCCATCAAAAACACAATAGGCAGCTCCACACCACCGTATGGAGTTCCAGCCTGATAATTCTTTTATGGTTGCAAAAGGCAGCAGGATATCTCCGTTTGGTAAATCGACGCGTTGCCCGTAAGCGACACACGGATTTTCCTGACCGTCAATGTTGATGCGGAACGATTTCCAGTCTGAAAATGAATTTGTATTTCCATCGTAAACAGAATAGGTTATCTCCAGATGTTCAAGATGATTTGACAGTTGTTTATCCTTATGGCGAAGCAGAACTCCGATACCGAGCCATTTGTCACTTTGTCTGTGATATTTCCAGGTAAATCCGGGAACCCATTCATATCCGTCATTGTCGTATCTGGATGTTAATTCAGCAGGGAATGGTTGTTTTTCCCATTTTTTCCACCACTCTGAAAAATCTTCACCCTTTGCCGGGATTGAATCGACGGTGAAATAATTGCGTCGTTGCACAGAATCCCCTCCTTTTCGATCGCTCTTGCTGATAAAGATATGAAAATTATGAGGAGGATCACCAGGTTTGAAAAACATACCCGGGCCCAGCCACAGACCGGAATGGGAATTGCCCGGAACAAGGGTATCAGTTTGAATTTCGGTAATTAAAGATGCATGCTTACCATTGTTACATCCATAGTGCATAATAAATAACACCACAACGACAACGCATACAAAATATATGTTTAAAACTGATCGATTAATTGTTGGGAATCTCATAACATCCTTTAATTTTATTATGAATAAATGATTTTATTATTTAAACCAAAGCGAATACAAATCCGCGTCTTTCATCACAAATCGTAACCGAATTGTCTTGGCGGATAGTTGCTTTACATTCTCCACGGCTTTCCAATTTACGATCCGTTCAATTTCATTGCCGATAATCGGCTGGGATTCTTCTAATGTATAACCGGGAACAGGAACACCCTTTTCATTTTGAATTTCAATACGTATCTCTCCGGCGGCAGAAGTAGCGTAATTAATAGCCAGTTGATCACCGATAAATGTAAAAGGTTTCGTAATCATTTCTCCGCCCTGATAAGGCGCCTTCAGCGAAGCAAATCCATCAAGCCGAAGTGAATAGCGATGCAAATGGGCCGACGGTTGAGCGTAATCCTGATTCACATACAGCGACATTTCATGCGGACCGGTCTGAACGACATTCAGCGCCGGATAATTGGAACGGGAAACCCAGTTCTTCAAACCAATTCCCGGACGAATAAACGATTCCATGAACGTACGGTCATAGACATTCCCGCCGCGCGATGTCATAAAAAACGCATCAGAGCAATCTTTGTAGTATTTCGGATTGACATTTAATTTTTCCGCTTGTTCCTCTGTGAGTACCTGTTTGTCCGGCATAAATCTACCACCAATGGAAATGTAAATATGCGGCGCCCGAAAATAGGGGTGTGTTTGATTGGTGTACATATGCTCCATCGGCGTATCACCGAATGACATTGCAACCGGTTCACTCCAATGGATGAAATCGGTAGATGTCGTCCGGCTAATGGTACGAAATCCTTTAAATCCGCCACCGGACCATGTACGAAAATAGCAGACATAGCAATTTTCGCTTTCTGACCAGAACGGTACATTTTGGGAATCAAACTTGCCTTTTGTGATTATCGCTTTTTCCTGTCTCCTTTTCCAGTGAGTCCCATCAGGCGAAACATAAGCAATAAGCCCGCTGACCTTATTTCCGCCAACAGCTTTAAAGCGTTCTTCTGCTTTTGCATTCGGATTCCGATCCAGAAACGGACAAAAGTTATGCGTCACGGGGGCAGCGTTTGCCAATACGATATTGTTATCAAATGATCCATCAAATTCATACAATCCGATAACAGGCTTTTGCCAATGTATCCCGTCCTGTGATTCCGCATAGCAGGTTGTTTCGGCACCTGAATAGTCTTTGCCAGCTACAGGAAATCCGCGATAATATAAACGATAGGTATTACCATCCTTGATAATCGTGCAATATCCGCTAAAAGCACCTTCCCACGGTTTATCAAAATAAAGAACCGGGCCTTCATCACGCGGTTCATGCATGACAAGACATGTGTTTTTAAGACTATCGATCAAATAATAATCAACGAACAATTCCCGTTTGGAATCCAGTTGAATGACATCCTGTGCCGGGAGACTGCTGCAAACGGTGAGAGTCACTATAACGAATATCAATAATTGAATACATTTGTTATTTATCATAATATCCTTCAGTTCAAATTTTCTATTAGATTCTTCATTTCAAAACAAATTGCCGTCCGTTTTTCAACCATGTTTCCGGTTTTGACCAACTTTCTTCATTAATGAAAGCGGTCTGGTCGATACGATCCAATGTCGTTAATAATTCAGGATCGCCTAATTCACGAAATATTCGATCATGCAGATCGAACCGGTTAAACGTGTAAATGCCATCCATTCCTGCTTTCCAGGCATTCATGGCTTCCCCCCTCCAGATTTTTATCATCGTTTCACCTTCGGGTTCACCAGCAGATTGAATACGGCGTTTTACAAGACACGCGTACGTCGGGACATCATATTTATCGCCCAAAGCCGCTAAATTTTCCCACGATTACAGCTTGAAATAGCCGCCGCCGGTAATGATATCCACCAAATCCTCCTCCAGCCATTGGATAAGGTTGATGCCCAACGCTCTGCAATAGCCGACGGAATCCGGGATCCGAATAGCAATCAACAACGGCCGTTTTCGTTTAAACCCGATTTGCTCGGTCATCGTTCGAATTCGTCGCAGCAGTGCGGTCATTTTATCGCAATGTTCCTGTCTCACCAACCCACCGGTCATTTGCGGTTTGAATAATACCGGATGACGGAAAAAGTACTGCTCAATTTACTCACTCACATTTCCCATGATCTGCACATCCCCCTTCGATTTATTCGTCACATTCAATCCACCGCCTTCCACACTGTTCCCGATGATGATTGCCGATCTCACTTGTTCACCCAGTAAAATATGGGCGTTCGGCGTATTTCCATTGTCCTGAAACCGGCAGTTCATCATTTGCAAGGTGCCGTTCTGTATATCAATGTAAGGAATGGCCGGAGTCCAGTGGCATTCAATCCAGTTTTTGGCATTGAAATTACACGCTGTCAAATAGAGCGTGCCCTGTCCTTTATTCACGATATGTGTGCCGCCAAGGCGCTCTGTCCAGCCACTGAAGCTGCTGTTGGTTATTTTCACCGGTCCCCTGTTTTCTTCTTCGATGAGTATTCCATCGAAAAACTGGCAATTTTCAAAAGCAATGCCCTGGTGATATTGTGTTTTCTCAACGAGAACTGCCAGTGGCCCGATATCTGATCCGCTCTGCGTGATCAAAATATTCGCCTGCGGATCGTTGCCAACCGGATCGCCCTTGGTTTCAATAAACCGAAATCCGACTTTTGCCCAGATCACAAAACAGTTGACCATATATTGCCAATCACAGCGCCCGATGATAAATCCTTCGAGATTTTTCACGGTGAAGTCATTAATCAGTTTGATATCCTCTTCCCGCCGTTCGGGATAATTTAGGTCCCACCAGGCAACGGAATGAAGATGTACATTTTCAATTCGCCCGATATCCGTAGTTCGATCCACGTATATACCACGGCGCAACGCACAGATATTGATATCCCGCAGGTTGTGGCATTCATTGTAAACAGAACCACAATCAATTCCGTTGTATGCGTTCGCGATGGCTACATCGATGACATTGCTCATTCTGCCAGTGGTTTGAATGCAATATGGATACGGATGAATATCATCCGGCTTTTGTTCCGGATAAACAATGCCCAGACCACGCAGCGTACTGCTTGATTCCATTGTGATGAACGGCGATGAAGATTCATCATCCCGACCGGAGTATGGCATAAGAACGGTTCCGCGGTCATAAAATACAGTGTAAGGACCTCGTGCGATTCCCTGTAACGCAACCCCGCGCGGGATTGTGAGCACGCCATCAAAACGGAATTGCCCTGCCTGAACATGGACGATGCCTCCTTTTTCCGCGGCTTTGTTCAGCGCAGTTTGAAACGCCTTTGTGTTATCGGTTTTGCCATCTGCTACGGCGCCGAAATCCATGACATCGAAATCGGATATGCCGGCGTTCAGTAATGATTTAAAAATGAGCAGGATTATCCAAATAAATAGAATTTTTCTCATATTGAATTCCTGATTAATAGTTTAGTCAATCCTTTATGTAATCCAACAACAGGCTGTCCATGAACTCAAATAAGTGTCATTCTGAAAATTCCGCTTTGCGGGAGACGAATCCGCCGAGGCGGATCATACCACTAACTGTCAAACTTTATTAAGTATCGTGGAATGAGATTCTTCATCCGCCAAAAAGACGGCAGATTCAGAAAGACAATCTCTCGAGTTTCGACGATTCCTGAATATCCGCTTGAACCAGACCAGATTTCCGAAGTCTCGAAGACTTCGGAAATCTATTTATTAATCTGAAATGAATCGAACACGTTGCCATCAATATCCACTGCCCTGAATGTCAATTGATCGCCATTAATATCGATCATGGAAAAATGATGCACGGCTTCATAAAAATCCAGATTCGCTTCTGTTTGTTGCCTCTCGCGCAGGTACTCCAGATTACTCAAGCTGCCGCCGCCGCCACCGGTGATAATATAATATGTTCCATCCGGTTTGGAATTTTGGGAGCGGACATACGCGTGAATATGTCCGCTGAATTGGATGTTGACATCATGCTTTTCCAGCAGCGGAACTATATGTTCAGCCATCAACGGTTCAGTCATCGGTGGCTCGTGGAAGATTACAAAACGCCATTTAGCATTTTTGCAGGCGTCGGATTCCAAATCGGCGATTAACCATTTATATTGCTCGCTGCCAGGCAACACGCCGAACGGGCTGTTCGTATGCGGATTTAGATGAATGAAATGACTGTTGCCATAGTTATAGGAATAGTAGTATTCCGTGCCCGGCAGACTGAAAAACGTCTCGTACCAGATAACCCGGTTGCCAGTGCCATATCCGCCATATTCGTGATTGCCGAGAGATGGAAAAAGCGGCGTATTTTTGAAAAGATTGCGCCCGGGAATGAAAAATTCATATCCCCAATGATCATAATTACTCCCTGTCAACACCATATCGCCAACATTTATCGCCAGGTCGGGCCGGAATGTAATCATGCAATTCACATTCTGCTCGAACCGCGGTCCGTCGTTGTGGTTATCGCCCCAGACAATAAAACGGAACGGCGTATTTTCATGAATGGCAGTGTGAAATGTATTCGTGGTGCTGGATAATTTCGCGGAGATTGCGCGATAATGATATTTGGTTTCCGGCTGCAAATTGTCAATCGTTACTTCATGAATCCTGACTTTTTCCGGTTTATGAACCGATAAATTTAGCTGTTCCGATGTGCCATAATCCACTCTGGAATCGCTGGGAGTATCGGTTTCCCACATCACTGTAATGCTGTTTTTAGTTACATTTTGCAAATAAGGTCCTTTTATTTGAACAGGAAACTTGTTTGCCGCTTTCTTTGCAGTCGCCAGTTTTTTCTCCGCATTTTCCAGCAGCTTATGGCAGTTTTGCTGATCCATTGTCGATTGCCATGTCAAAGCAGCGTCCAGTGATGATACCATGCTTTGCCCCCAATTTGGATCCGTAGCCGGAATCCGTTCCAGCAGCATCGTCAGGCTGCTGACCTCCTTCAAATATTCCACAGCCTGTTCCGCCAATGGCTGAAGTTTACTGTAGGTCAATCGTGCATCCAGCAGAATCCCCGATCGTGTGGTATTAATTCCTTTGACCGCGATAAAAAATGAATCGCCCGCACGGGTATTTTCACTTAGCACCACCTCTCCCGATCTGCCTGTTCTGTCAGCCTGTTTGTGCTCCCCATCCACATAAATCTCAGCGCCATCATCAATGGTGACTGTAAAAGTAACGGTCGAACCGCTTATTTCAAATCCATTCACCTTTTCAGGAAGAACGATCTGCTTGCGCAGCCAGCAATTGGAATTTTCAATTTCCCACCGGTTGCCGACATCGACAAGCTCCCAACTGCTGTCATCAAAATCCGGATCATGAGCGTTGTCGTTGTCACCAAACTTATACTTCCAGTCATTTACCTGAATGCTATGCGCCCGAGTCAGTGGTTTCAGATATTCCATTTTTTCTTTGATTTCATAACCCAGAATACTTTCTGTTGCTACTAATTCGGCGTTTATCAGCTTGCCGTAGCCCAGACCATTCCATCCTTTTACCGCGATCAGGAATTTTCCTCCTGCCGATGCTTTTGGCGTCAGAAAGGCTTTTCCGTACCAGTCGAACGCATAATGCCTCTGTCCGTTGATAAAAACAATCCCTTTATCATCGACAATGACATTTAAAAAAACAGCCTTTCCCGCCATCTCACCGGGAATGACGACTTCTTTGCGAAACCAGCATATTGGATTCATGCCCCAGGTGTAATTGGGCTTCGCAATCTTCCAATCGGAGTCATCCAGATCAGGACTGTGCCCATTCCCGACATCATCAAGATGAAATTTCCAATCACTCAATGTATGAGGCTTGACTGACTCGATATCTTTGAGTACCAGCAATTCATCACCCTGTTGCACGCCCTTACTGCAGCCCATCAGTGCCAAAATTGCCAGTATAAAGACAACGAACAACAATTTTTTAAGACAAAACGTAATCATATTTAACTCCCTTGATTTTAAACGGTAGTGTCAAATATTCTGTATCCATTCAATAATTGATGGTGTGCATCAAAGCTTTCGGATTCTCTT
>CAZCJL010000019.1:0-71093 GCA_964498785.1 uncultured Cytophagia bacterium
AATTTAAAGAGAATCCGAAAGCTTTGATGCACACCATCAATTATTGAATGGATACTAACCAGCATTATGAATGCCGGGAGTTAAAGCAGCGGTATGTTACCAATTCATTGTAAAAAGCAGTGTATGCAACAATTGGATAATAGCAACGTAAACGCTGGATAAAAGTTTGTTTAAAAATAAATAGAGTGATTACACTGGAGGAAAAATGAAGGTCACTAAAAAACGAATCATCTGGTCTGTCGTCTTTATAATAATGCTGGTCATCATCGTTTTTGTGGTGGTTGGTAAATCCGGGAAAGGCAATGAACACAAAGCTGCTACTGTCAATGTCGAAAAGCGGAATATTGTCGAAAAGGCGTTGGCAGTCGGGACAATCGATCCGAAAACGGAAATTGCCGTCAAATCCAAAATTTCCGGGGTTGTTAGCAAGCTATTTATTGACGCCGGGAGCTATGTCAATGCTGGCGATCCGTTGATCGAGATTAAGCCGGACCCAACTCCGCTGGAATTGGCAGAGGCGAAACGCGATGTGGAAATGAAAAACATCGAATTCCAAAATAGCCAGCGACAATATCAACGGTTGATCCAATTAAAAGAAAAAGGACTCACCTCTGAAAAAGATTTTGAAGTTGCCAAACAAGCGTTTGAAGAAGCAAACGTACGTCGGGAAATGGCCATGGAGCGATTGGCATTGTTGGAAAAAGGCAAAATCCGTATTGCCAATACAAATATCGAAACCACTATAAAAGCGCCAACGTCCGGATTTATTCTCGAAAAACTGATTAATGTTGGTGATCCGATTGTTCCGTTGACTTCGTATCAGGCGGGAACCGAGTTATTTACCATGGCAGATATGAGCGAATTGATTTTCAAGGGAACAGTGGATGAAATCGATGTCGGTAAATTAAATGAAGGAATGGCAGCGGAAATTCAGGTAGGCGCACTTCCCGGAAAACCAGTGCAGGGAACATTAGAAAAAATTTCTTTAAAAGCTCAGAAAGATGACAACACCACTGTTTTCCCCGTGGAAATAGCAATTGATTTACAACACGATCTCGTGCTCAGAGCGGGATATTCGGCGAATGCCAATATTATTATACAAAAGAAAGACAGCGTGTTGGCGATTCCAGAACGTGTCGTCACTTTCCGGAATGATTCGGCATTCGTATCGATTCCCAAAGGGGAAGACGCTTCGGAAGAAATTTACATCAAAACCGGACTTAGTGATGCAATATATATTGAAGTAATCGAAGATTTGAAAGAAGATCAGGAGGTGCTTGAGAAAAAAGTTAAGGAAATTACATAATAAGTTTGTGAGCTAATCTAACGGGAATCGATAGATGGGACAATTTTTAGATACTCTGAAAGAAGTATTTCATTATCTTCGCCAATATAAATCGCGAACATTCATGACGATGTTTGGTATAGTCTGGGGCACGATGACCGTCATCCTGTTACTGGCGTTCGGGGTTGGAGTAAAGCGATCGATGAGTAAAAACATGCATGGTATCGGAGAGGGAATTGTAATCGTGTGGCCCGGCCGAACCAGCAAAGCATTTGCCGGCTACGGCAGGGATCGTGCGATTCGGTTGACTGATGAAGACACCGAAATGCTGCGACGGGAAATTGGCGATATCAAACACATTAGCCCGGAATATAGTAAATGGGGTGTTCCGGTACGCATTGCAGATAAAATAAATCAACCCAATATTGCCGGCATTATCCCTGAATATGGGCCTATGCGCAATATTATGCCGCAGACTGGCGGGCGATGGCTCAATGAACTTGACATTCAGGAGCGCCGACGAGTTGTGTTTTTAGGGAATCGTCTGAAAGATTTTCTGTTCGGTGAACAGGTAGAAGCCGTTGGCAAGCATATTTTTGTAGGTGAAATTCCGTTTCTTGTTATCGGCATCTTGAAGCCAAAAACACAGTCATCGTCGTATCGTCAAAGAGATCAAGACAGGGCGTTTATTCCGGCATCCACGTTTGCGGCGATTTATGGGTATCGCTATGTGAGCAATTTTATTTACACGATGAAAGACCCTCGCCAAAATAAAGCTGTCGAAAAGCGTGTTTTTGAAGTTCTGGGCAAAAAATACACGTTCGATCCCGATGATACGGAAACGCTCTGGATATGGGATACCACAGAAATGGATAAATTTCTGTTCTATTTTGCGCTGGGTTTTAATATTTTTATGGGACTCATTGGGGTAATCACACTTGTAGTCGGTGGCATCGGGCTTGCGAACATTATGTATGTTGTTGTTCAGGAACGAACCAGGGAAATCGGCATCCGCCGTTCTATCGGAGCAAAGCGATGGCATATCATGCGTCAATTTATATTTGAATCATTCATAATTATTGGTATCAGTGCGATACTTGGATTTATTTTCGCGATTATTCTCATTAAAATTATTTCATTATTCCCAATTGAAGAATTTGTGGGACATCCCGTACTTTCGATACCAGTGGCGCTCATTTCGGTTTCCATTTTAGCTATCATCGGATTTTTAGCCGGATTTTTCCCGGCCCGAAAAGCATCACGCCTTGAAGTAGTGGATTGTTTAAGATTTTAATGAACCAGAATTCAGGACTGGATTATGCAAATTTTCATGTTATTAAGAGAATTTTTAGATGATATCCGAACCCAAAAAACACGTGCGTTTTTAACCACAATCGCGATTACCTGGGGCACACTGGCAGTCATCTTATTAATGGCGTTTGGTTCCGGATTGTCGTTCCGAATGCAACAGGGATTGATAAATGCAGGAGACAGGATCATCCGCATTTATGGTGGGCAGACCACGAAAAAATTCGAGGGATTGCCTGTTGGGCGCCGTATACGTCTGACCACAGCAGATGCGTTTATCCTCAAAGAAAGTATCCCCATGATCGAAGCAGTAAATCCGGGATTGGGCCGGAATGTCCGACTGCGTGTCGGAGATAATTCGGCATCCACGTTCATGGAAGGTGTGTATCCGGAATTCGAATTTTTGCGTCGACTATTTCCTGCTGCTGGTGGCAGGTTTCTGAATTCACGTGATCTGGCGGAACGTAAACGGGTTGTGTTTCTCGGTGCAGTCATTGCCAGGGATTTGTTCGGCAAAGAAGATCCCATCGGTAAAATGCTGGAACTTGACGGATTGCCCTTTAAAGTCGTTGGCATCATGCCGGAAAAATTGCAAACATCCATGAATAACGGACCGGATGACCGGCGGGCAATCATTCCGTTCACAACGTTTGAAAGTATTTACGGGGATCGGTATTTGGATGAGCTGATTGTTAAACCAGCCCGACCCGAAGACAGCGAGCGTGTGATCAGTGAGGTTCGGCGTATTTTGGGTAAAATATATAAATTCGACCCCACTGACGAGAGAGCGCTGCCAATGTGGGATTTCATTGAACAGGAAAAAATCGGTCGGCGTATCTTTATGGGAATCAATATTTTTCTGGGTGTCATCGGTGCAATGACGTTAATCATTGCCGGCGTTGGCGTGGCGAATATTATGTACGTTGTTGCCAAAGAGCGAACGAAAGAGATTGGAATCAAGCGGGCAATTGGCGCCCGGAAACGACATATTATTTTTCAATTTATTTTTGAATCATTATTAATCGCATCTGTGGGAGGATTTTTGGGGATTCTGGCAGCGACAGGCATAATAAAATTTATGTGGACGCTTCCCGCAGAAGGTGGTGCAATGCAATTTCTGGGACGGCCGATCATGTCCGGCGCAGTGGTGCTCACATCTGTGACAATTTTAACGCTCATTGGATTGTTATCCGGCTTTTTTCCCGCGCGCAAGGCAGCGAACATCGATCCTGTGGAAGCATTGCGCTACGAATAAGTTTTTTATGTAATAGAAGGAACTACTTACACTGTTTTTGAATATATATATAATCATACACAATATTGTGTGAAAATTCATTTAAATGAGGAGGAGATGTGAAAAAGTTATCAGGAGTAATTATGGCTCTTCTTACAGGTTTTCTTTTACTATCACAAACAGACAGTCAGGCACAGACGCAGGAAAGGGCTGACATTGAAGAACATTACAAATGGAATTTGGCAGATTTATATCCGTCAGATGAAGCATGGAAACAAGCAAAGAACGAATTGGCGACTGAAATTAAAAACGTAACTGAATTTCAGGGGAAACTCGATAATTCGGCAGCTGATTTATTGTCATGTTTGAAATTCACAAGTGAAATGGGAAAAAAGTTTAGCAGGCTTTACAGCTATGCCTCCATGCATTCGGATCAGGATACGCGAAATTCCAAATACCTCGCTATGAGACAGGAAGTTTCACAGCTTGGTACCAATTATAATTCCATGGCATCTTTTATTGAACCGGAAATTGTGAAAATGGATCAGGCCACCATTGACAAATTCCTGAAACAGGAACCGGGATTAAAAGATTATAAAATGTACCTGCATAATATTCTGCGGATGAAAGCGCACACGCTTTCTGAAAAAGAGGAAAAAATAATGGCTGAAGCCGGGTTGATGTCCGGCAGCCCTTATTCAATTTTCCGTATTTTTGCGAATGCAGAACTGCCATATCCTGAAATCACGTTGAGTGACGGCAAAAAAGTAACATTAAACCAGGCAGGTTATGGTAAATATCGGGCGCTGCCGAATCGTGAAGACCGGGAAAAAGTATTTGATACATTTTGGGGGAAAATGAGCGAATTCAAAGGCACGTTCGGCGAACAGCTTTACGCAAATGTGAAAAAAGATATGTTCTACAAGCGCACCCGCAATTACGAATCCAGTTTGGAAAGCGCGCTTAATGAAAATAATATTCCCACCGAAGTGTACACCGCTTTAATCGAAAATGTGAATAAAAATCTGGATACATTTCACCGCTATCTCAATTTGAAGAAAAGAATGCTTGGTGTGGACACACTGAAATATTCAGATTTATACGCGCCTGTGGTGAAAGGCGTTGATCTTAAATATAAATACGATGAAGCAAAAGGCCTTATCCTCGATGCACTCAAACCAATGGGCAAAGAATATGTGGATATCGTGAAGAAAGCATTTGACGAACGCTGGATTGATGTTTATCCCAATGTTGGTAAACGATCCGGTGCATATTCCAATGGCGGCGTTTACGATGTTCATCCATATATTTTGCTGAATTATAATGATCAGTACGAGGATGTCAGCACGCTGGCACATGAACTTGGTCATACCATGCAAAGCTATCTTTCAAATAAAAAGCAACCCTATCCCACAGCGGATTATCCGATTTTCGTCGCTGAGGTCGCGTCTACTTTCAACGAAGTGTTATTGATAAATAAAATGCTGAACGAAATCAAAGATGATGATGTGCGATTGTCAATATTAATGAATTTTCTGGATGGCATTAAAGGTACATTGTTCCGACAGACGCAATTTGCCGAATTCGAGTTGCGAATTCATGAAAAAGCGGAAAACGGCGAACCGCTCACCGGCGATGTGCTGACTGAAATGTACGGCGATATTCTTAAAAAATATTACGGACATGAAAAAGGTGTGTGTCACATCAACGATTTGTACACTGTTGAATGGACGTATATTCCGCATTTCTATTATAACTTTTACGTTTATCAATATGCAACATCTTTTACTGCGTCCACTGCTCTGGCTGAAAAAGTGATGAATAAAGAAACGGGAGCACTGGATAAATACATGGAATTTCTATCAGCAGGTGGCTCTGATTATCCAATTGAACTCCTGAATAAAGCAGGCGTGGATATGAAAACTTCCGAACCTTTTGTGAAAACAATGGCAGTGATGAACCGAACAATCGACGAGATCGAAAAAATACTTGATAAAAAAAATAAGTAATCAGACGTTTTTCTCTAAAGCCGTCACCTGTATTAAATTTGTGGCGGCTTTATTGTTTATATTAATATTGGAATCGCCATGGTAAAACATTTTCAAAGCAATTGGAGCTTCAGAACCATGTCACTCATTTTCTGGCTTCGGGATAAAGTTGTTCCGCCATTGCAGGTATTAAATGAAGTCGGAATCGAACCCGGATACTTTGTCCTGGATTTTGGTTGCGGTCCCGGTGGATTTACCATTGCCGCAGCAGAACTCGTGGGTACCCACGGAAAAGTATTTGCTGCGGATATTCATCCATTAGCCATAAAAAAAGTAAAACGCAAAGCCCGTCGCAGAAAAATGGACCATATTCAGACAATCCGTACCGATTGTGAAACCGGCATCAAAAGTGGGACAATCGATGTTGTGTTGTTTTATGATACATTTCACAGTCTGGATTATCCTGAGAAAATTTTAGCTGAACTACATCGGATATTAAAAACCGGACGAACCATGTCTTTTAGTGATCATCACTTAGAAGAGGAAGAAATTATCGAGAGCATCACCGGATCAGGTCACTTCAATCTAATTCGGCGTACTTCAGAAACATATATTTTCAAAAAATGTGAAAAATAGCGAAGCGTATGAAACGATTATTTATTCTGTTTTTATTAGTCGTGTGTATGGGCGCACAGGTTCTCGCTCAGAGTTACCTGTATTTGCAAAATCCGGTGACATTCATTAATGACTATCCGCGAATCGATGGTGTACTGGATTCGCAGTTAACACAATTGCCGCGCCGCCAATTCGATGACGATATTCTGAAATCAAATGAAGAAAATCGCGTATATCCGGTGAATTACAGGCTGGGTTATGGAACGGATTTTCTGTACATCTATATCGAAGTCGAGGCAAATTCAATGATATTTCGGGAAAACGGCTATCGGAACGGCGATGGTTTCATGTTATCACTCACTGTACCCCAATTCGATAACAGACCCACAGAAGAATTTTACAATTTGGGCTTTTATCCGACAGGAGACGATCAAAAACCGGCTGGGAAAATAATTTGGCAGTACAATGCAAATTATGCTTCTGAAATTCTGGATGAAACGTGTAAATGTCACATCAGTGTAACACCGGGTAAGGTGGGGTACGAGTTGTTATTGCCCTGGAAAGATGTTTATCCGTACCATCCCTGGTTTTCCGGGGAGATCGGCTTTAATCTGTTTTTTGTAAAAGCCATTCCCGGGAATGAAAAAAACATTCACGGTGTTCTTTTAGATGATCGATTAAATCTTGATCAAAATTTATTAAAATACACTCGCTTGATATTTGGTAAACCGGTTCCGGCTCAAAACATGCAAACGTATGTGCTCATGAACAGAAACAGCTATGAAGGAGAATCAGTAGAAGCTCGATTCGTTACCAGTGCTCAAAAAAAACTTAAAGAAAAAATTCAAATCTCAATCTTTAATTCAACAGGCAAGTTAATTTCCACCGAAATCGTTGAATACGAGACCGATGACGTACTGACTTTTAAAAAATTTGATATAAAAACATACGTTTTACCATCCGGTGATTATCGCGTCGATTGGAAGTCGCTGTCCGGTACTGCGTCTGGTTACGTTGAACTAACAGTGTTGCCGTATGTTTTCTTTGATGAAGTATATGATCGATTAATCGCGGTCAGAAATAATATTTCATCAGGCAGCTACTATACGCTGCATTTTTTACTGAATGATTTGCAACACAGAAATGATCGGCTGAAATCTTACGAGCATGTTCCTGATTTGCGAGAGGAATTAATACAGCTTTTAGAAATGATCGACAACGCTGAAAATCAAAATGATATCATTTCAAACAAAAGAGGACTTTTTCGAAGAGCATACCGCATGGAATATAGCCATGAATTATGGCCGTATTCGGTACATATACCGCAAAATTATAATCCGGCGAAAACATATCCGTTGCTTGTTTTTTTGCATGAAAAAGACCGTGATGACCGGGCGCTGGCAGATCATCTTTCGTATTTAGCCCTCGACGGTTATATCCTGCTCGCCCCGAACGGACGCGGAGCCAGAAATTGTTACACGGTGAAAGAAGCGCAGATTGATATCCAACAGACAATCCACGATGTAACAAACCATTATTCAATCGATAGCGCCAGGATTATACTGACCGGATATTCTATGGGCGGATACGGCGTTTACCGAACCTACTATGAAACTCCGAAAAAATTTGTAGCGCTGGCTATCTTCTCAGGGCAGCCCGACCTTGCAAGCCACTATTTTCCGCGAAAAGGTCACCCTAATTTTCTTTATACCGAGATTCTCAACGTTTTTAAAGATACACCGATGTTCATTTATCACGGAATGAAAGACCAGATCGCCCCATTTGAACTAACAGCGGAAGTCGTTGAAAAACTGAAAGCAGCCGGCGCTGATGTGGAATTTGTGATTAGTGAGCATGCAGGGCATCATCTGCCCGCAGAAGAAGATACCAGGCATTTTCGTCGTTGGTTTCGTAATCGATTTTAATTAGTGGGTAATAAATTTTTAGACAGCAGGATAAAAAGGATTTAACCTGAAAAATTCATAACCACAGAGGCTCAGAGTACACAGAGTTTTTTTTCAAAGCGTTACGCAAACAATAGTAACCCGAATTTTTCTTAACTCAGTTTGAAAAGTAACGTGCACACAAGTTATTGTTTCTCTGTGACTCTGTGCTTCTGTAGCACGATTTGTGAATAATGCAGGTTAATAAAAAGTAGAACTATTCGTCGCCCGGCAAACTTCACACCCCAAAACTGCATTATCCAAAAGATTTATACCTCCACTTCGAAGGGCATTTATATTGCATAACTATTAAACCTTCGCCAGGGTTTGCCCGGCAATTACCGAGTTCCTGGACACGCTCTAAAGGCGATTCAGTCCGAAACGTACTTTCAATTTATGAAGAAATTACGCTTTCATTTTAGAATTTTAGGTTGATTATTAATTTTAAAAAAACTATATTATAGATAAGTTTGAAACTTCGTGGAGGTAAAATGAATCACACGGGATTTGTATTTCATGAAGATTATTTAAAGCACAATCCCGGTCCCTGGCACCCTGAACGACCTGCCCGATTAGAAAGCATTGTTAGCCATCTGAGCCAATCCGGTATTTTGTCTCGAGTGGAAATGATCGAACCTCGTAATCCGTGCCCGGACTGGATTTCAAATATTCATACATCTGATTATATTTCTCATGTCTGGCAGTCAGCGCTCAACGGAATTGATCATCTCGATGCAGATACCGGAATATGTCAGGATTCGTATCGCATCGCATGTCTTGCTGTCGGTGGCGCCCTGGAAGCAGTAGACGCGATTATGGCACATAAAGTATCAAATGCTTTTTGTGCCATACGTCCTCCGGGACACCATGCAGAACAGAATCGAGCGATGGGATTTTGTCTTTTTAATAATGTAGCGATTACAGCAAAATATATCCAAATGCAATTTCAGTTGGAGAAAGTCCTGATCGTTGATTGGGATGTTCATCACGGAAATGGCACGCAAAACTCATTTTATGAAGATCCTTCTGTTTTGTATTTTAGTGTCCATCAATATCCGTTTTATCCCGGAACAGGTCATGAAACAGAAACCGGCCGGGGCGCCGGAAAGGGATTCACGCTTAACAAACCGCTTTCTGCCGGAGCAGACGACTCGGCTTATATTGATGTCTTCAGCAATTTGCTTCTACCGGCTGCTAAAAAATTCAAACCCGACTTTATTCTGATTTCAGCAGGCTTTGATGCACACCAGAACGACCCCTTCGCAACAATGAAAATGACAGCAGCGGGCTTCGGACGGTTGACACAACTTATTAAATTATTCGCGGCAGAAGAGTGTCACGGTCGTATTCTCTCGTTACTGGAGGGAGGTTATCACCTGGATTCACTTGCAGAATGTGTGGAAACACACATCCGGTCTCTGATGAATTAAACCATTATTTTATCTATTGTGGGAGGATATTTATGAGATATTTTTTCATCTGGATTTCTCTGCTGTTCGCATTCTCATTAATGTGCAGAGAACGCACCGAACAACAGGAAAAATCCAGTAAAGCAGCAGACACGTATGAACGTTTACGATATGACATGGTTCGCACTCAAATCGAACGACGCGGCGTCAAAGATGAACAGGTTCTAAAAGCCATGCGAAAAGTCCCGCGCCATAAATTTGTACCTGCATCATTGAAAGATTATGCGTATCGCGATCAACCATTGCCAATTGGCGCGGATCAAACTATTTCTCAGCCCTATATTGTCGCCTATATGACAGAAGCAATCAATCCATCAAAGCGGGATAAAGTATTAGAAATCGGCACTGGCTCTGCGTATCAGGCCGCGATATTAGCTGAAATTGTAGCGGAAGTGTACACGATCGAGATTATTCCCGAATTAGCGGAACAGGCACGAAAACATCTACAAAAGATGAATTATGCTAATGTGCATGTTAAGTGTGCTGATGGCTACAAAGGCTGGCCCGAAATGGCGCCGTTTGACGCGATTATTGTAACTGCCGCGCCGGATCATATCCCTCAGCAATTAATTGACCAGCTAAAGCGCGGAGGCAGATTAATCATTCCGATCGGAAGCGGGTATCAGGAATTGATTTTGATTAAAAAATCAGATGAAGGGAAAATAAAAAAGCAAAATCTTTTGCCGGTCCGTTTTGTGCCGATGACAGGAGAAGCAGAAAAAAAATGAGAACGCGATAAAGTGAAACATCTGCTAATTTTATTCGTCTTTCCATGTAATAGTAATTGTTAATTAAACGTGTGAGAGGAATTATGTCTGAAAGAACTGAAAGACTATACCGTTCGCAGGCGGATCGAATGATCGCAGGAGTATGTGGAGGCTTTGCAGAGTATTTTGAGCTGGATTCCACTCTCGTGCGCGTTGTCTGGCTAATTTTTACTGTGATCGGAGGGATTGGATTTATTGCATATATCGCCTGTTTATTCGTAATGAAAGAAAATCCGGACCAGGATGATATTAAAGAAAGGAAACCTCAAAATACTTCGCTGATAGTTGGGATTGGCTTAATTATTTTTGGATTCGCTCTGCTCTCTTCAAATTTTAGTTGGGGACTTATTCACTTTCAGCCGTTTCACTGGCATTTTTTGCGGCCATGGTTTTTTCACTGGGACAAATTTTGGCCAGTGATTATTATAATTATCGGGGTTTTATATATTTACCATGTTATGAGTAAAGATAAAAAAAGTAATGACGATGACGAAACCCGGTTTCCAACTAAAAAATTGACTCGTTCCAAAACCGATAAAATGCTTGGCGGGGTTTGCGGTGGTATTTCTCAATATTTGAACATTGATCCGGTGCTTACCAGAGTGCTCTATATCATATTTACGCTTTTTTCCGGGATGTTTTTGGGCGTTATCGTGTATATTATTCTATTGATCATTTTACCAGAAGAAGATAACACTGTCCAACAAGCAGAAACAGTCTCCGGGTCAAAAGACTTATCGCAACCAAAATCATCCCAAAATAATAAATCGGAAGGAGAGAAAAATGAGTAATTCGAAAACTTCATTACTTCCGGGAATTCTGCTCATTATAATCGGATCACTATTGTTAATTCATAAATTGAATATTTTATATTTTGATTGGCCAAAAACCTATCCCATCGTTTTTGTTGCTATCGGAATTGCTTTATTTGCATCATATTTTTTCAACCGCAATAGCAATTCAGTCTTCTGGGGCACAATTTTCACGCTCGGTGGTGTGTTTTTTTTCTTGCGGAATTACCATTTTATTGATTATTATTATGTTCGAGAAGTCTGGCCTGTGTTTATGATGATTTTGGGAATTGCGTTTATTGTGCTATTTATTGTTAGACCGCAGGATTGGGGAGTATTAATCCCGGGAGGCATTTTACTGATATTGGGAACGAGCTTTTTACTACGGAGTTTACACCTGTGGCATGCACAGGAAATTATCCGTCGCTATTGGCCGTTGTTGCTAATCCTTATCGGAGCCGGGATCATTCTTAGCAGTCTGAAGAAAAATAACTGACAGATTCTATCAATATCGGTCTATTCGGCTAATTTAATATTTTATAAACCAAAGCCTGAAAATATTGTCTCTGTTTTTTGTATCGAAACTATTAAGCTATTATTATTTAGAATGTTGCGTCTTTAAATCTTTGTACAGAAAAAAATTTAGATTAACAAAAAAGGCAGGAGTTCGAATGTACCCCTGCCTTTTTATTCTATACTAAATAATTTTAAACATTTAATACTTGACAAAATAGCAAAAAGTTATTATATTAAAAACTAAATGAAATCCAAAATTCGGATGGGAGCAAAATATTAATGTACTTCATAATTATTAATATTTTTTTATTAATTTTTTTTGCCTTCTTACTTTTTATCGGAATTCGTGGCCGAATCTGGTCATTCATTCCTTTTAATATTGTCGGATTTTTAACAGCCACTATTTCAATCGGACTTGACGCCTTTGGTTTACTTAATCAGTTGCGAATTGTAACGTTGCTGATACTCCTCATTATTGTTTTTTTATTTGATCTTTTCATCACATTTCGCGATATAAAAGACATCTCTGAAGAAGATGAGACCAGGGTTTTCTATCTTACCTCTCCCCGTATTTTCGAGTTTTATAAAATAATTGCAGACCAACGGATGATGAAAAAAGAACTGGATGAAAATAGCGAATACGCAATTAGCGATCGTTTACAGGCGCTGCAATCATGGAAATTGGGAAACCGGGCCTTTCTCAAAAAAAACTACCAGGAAGCATTAGAAAAGTATGATCTTTCTTGCACATGGATTAACTCAGCAATTTGCTATTTAAATCAAAGTGGTGTTTTAATCAGATTAAAGCAATATGACGATGCAATCGTTCTTGCCGAGCGTTCTCTTGAAATTAATCCGCAATTCTTTGAAGCATATATGAATCTTGGCGTCGCTCATCAGTTTTTGAATCGGTTAGATATCGCATTAGCGATGTTCGAGAAAGCAGTCAACCTGAAACCGGAAAGCTTCGAGGCCTGGTATTGTCTTGGTTATATTCAATTACGCCTGAAAAAGTACGAGCTGGCTGTTGAAAGTTATAATAAAGCAATTCATCAAAATACTAAATACTACGAAGCCTGGTACCATAAAGGGCTGGCATTAAAACAACTTGGCCAAGATGATCTGGCATTAAAATGCTTTGAAAAGGTCGCTGATTTGGAATCGAATCATTATCAGGCTCATTTTCATAAAGGGAATATCCTTAATGAAATGGATTATAATGAAGAAGCCATTGAAAGCTACAAACGGGCTCTGAAAATTAAACCAGATTATGTTGAGGCATGGAACAATCGGGGAATCGTTCTGAGTAAATTAAATAAAACGAGGCAAGCGATAAAGAGTTATACCAGGGCAATCAAAATAAATCCCAAATATGTAGAAGCATGGATTAATCGCGCTTTGGCTGAAGATGGCATTGGGAAATATAAAAATGCATTGGAAAGCTATCACAAATTTCTCGAACATTCAACACCAGAAAGTAATAAATATATAAAAATCGCTCGCCGACGAATTTCTGAAATTAAAGAACAGTTAAAAAAGAAATCTAAAAAAGTTAATAAAAGCAATCCGAATAACGAAGATAAATCAATGGAAATACAATTTGCCGAAGACCTTTCATGAACACGGCAGATTTGTGAAGGGGGAATTCGTCTAATTCTCGGATGATTTTAAGTATCCCGCAACCGACCATCCAATAAAATCATAAATTGCCTCATGGCGAGACAATTTTGTTTTGACTTAATACAAGCCTTTCTTATTGATATCTTTTCAGTAAAATAAATAACTTTGTTTATATTAAAGTTACGTAACTTAAATAGTGTAACTTCTAAATGGCATAGTATTTGTAAAAATAACAGTCGAGAGTTTTTAAATAAATAAACTATTTTACTAGAAGAACAGGTCGATATGAAGGAGCTACTATACTTTTCGTTTTCAGATTTGTTAGTCAGGGTTGAATATTCAAAAGAGGCTAATTCCCTCAAGTATGCGGCTCATCGTGAAATTTCTTTTGGTGAACGAGTTGTTGTGGAACAATATCTGTTATCAAATATCGCCTTAAAAACGGAATATTATAATCGATATCCCGCATTATTCATCTATTTAGGAAAGGATTCTAAACTACTAAGAGACTTAAATTTATTTCACCTGAAAAACACGATTAAATATCTCTCGGGGCGAGATAAAGAAGTAAAACAGCAAGTTGAAGGATTAATCGCAAAATCCATGAGTAATTATTACTTCGAGCAAATTGGTGATGAAATTTTAACGTTACGAAAAAAAGTGAACAAGAATCTGGATGATGTTAATAGTGTAGAATCAAAGGCGAAAATGGATGAATTGATTAAAGCATACAACATTTACTCGACCAAAAAAATTAGCTTAGACGATGTGATTCCTGTGGATCTAAAAGAATATTTCCAACTCGAGACATATTAAGATTCAGATAATAATGAGAGAAGTTAATTGCTTTCTATTTAATTTCTCTCATTATTATTTTTATAATTTTGAAAATGTGCAGTTACTGAAAACAAAAATAGGGGGATGATAGGAGAACATGAAAAATGAAACATTACATCTATGCACTGGCATTCATGTTATGTCTGCTTTCCTCTGTATTTAGCCAAACAGCTCAAGACAAGCTTGGACTTGGTTTTAATATTGGGGGACAAAAAATATTTGGCGACCTCGAAAATACAGGATTTGGAATCGGATTGGAAACCTACGCGAAATATTTAGTGAATGACAGATTTTTTATGACAGGCGCTTTGGGCTATAGTGAATTAAGTGATGGCACTTTTCGTATCGATAAAAGCACTTTTATAACAAATTTAATCACTCTCGATTTAAAAGGTGGCTACAGCCTGTCACCTGACAATGCCTTTAATCCTTATGCCTACGCCGGGCTTGGTATTATTAATTTTAAATACGATAACTGGGATCGCTTTTTTGACGGTTCTTTTATGGTAGGTGGTGGCGCTGAACTGATGCTTTCACCACAATTCGCGTTGGATCTGTATTCCGATTATCGCTGGACTACCGGAGATGATTTTGATGGTAGAAATGCACAGGCCAGAGACGGCTATCTCAATATTCGAGGTGGCTTTACTTATTACCTGACTCCTAAATCAAAACATCACGGTCCAAAAGTGCTGGCTGAAAAAGTCCCTATCGAAGAACTGAGCGGAACAGGCGGCGACGGTGAATTCGGTTCTATCGTTGATGGTATTGAAGATTACGAAAAATCAGAAGATTCAAATATGACAATGGCTGAATTTATTCGCCTCAAATCAAGAGTCGATGAACTCGGAGATGCTATTCGTCAAAAAGAGTTGGAAATTGAAGAACTAAAAGCGCAGTTAGAAGCAAGACAGGACAGACTCGCAGAACTTGAAACAACCATGAAAACCCGCAGCCCGGCGCTTGCATCTTCCATGAATATGAACGTTAGTGACTTTGCAACGAGCTATGAACAGGCGCTGGAAAACTTTTACGCAAAAGAATATGACGCTGCAATTTACACCTTCAATATGTTGTTACAGGAATATCCAAATCACCGGCTGGCCAGTAACTCACAGTACTGGTTGGGTGAATGTTATTTTGGTAAAAATGATTACGATGCGGCTTTAGGCGCGTTCAGCAGAGTTTTCGACTTTGCCCGCAGCGTAAAAAATGATGACGCTCTGTTAATGATGGGACGATGTTATTCGAAATTAGGGAATCCTCAAATGGCGCAGAAAATGTATAATAGGTTAATGAATGAATATCCGCAAAGTGAGTACTACGCCAAGGCGTCACGTTATACGGTTAATATGTAAAATTGACAATCCATTTCCTCTATACATATTATTTTTATCTCGAGCCCTGATCACTATGGTCAGGGCTTTTTATTGCAATCTATCTAAAAATGTGTTATATTTAACACATGTTAACTTTTACGCATACATACCTGATTTTGATGGCACATCGAAAGATGAACTCACGTGACGCCCCCATTCCAAACCCTGAATTGATTTTAGGAAATGTAGTTCCGGACTTTGTGACTCACCTTGGCAGAGATAAATTTCAGGCAATCGCACATAATCTGTCCCTGTTTGCCGGGTTAAAACATAAACGGAAACTGGATTGGGGCGCGCTTTTTCATATTTTATGCGATAATTACACCACTCTTAAACGACTTACTTTTGATGGCAATTATCATCAGTATTCCCGAAATGGATTTATTGAAAGCCTGTCAAAAGATGTTGATGTCAGCTATTTGAAAAAAATCCCCAAAAGAAGAATTTTGCAATGCGCGTTTGATGTGCTTGTTATTCGTAAAGAAAGAGATGTGCTGGTAGAAATGTTGACAAGCGCAGAATTGTTTCTGCGCTCTCATTTTGATGAGATTTTACATCATGTCGCCAGCGTTTATGAAATGGATAAAGATTACTTGCGTATTGGCATTCAGCGGTTTTCGCATGTGTATGGACCAGATTTCATTCAGAAGTCCTCCATGCCAGCATATCGATTATTTCCATTGATCAGAAGTATGTTGAATCTTCCCAGTTTAACCGATCCTGATTTCATTTTCAACAAAATCGATGCGCATCCGGAACTTATGAAACTGGTGGAGCAGCATTTAATGTTGATTCAACATAACTGGCATGAGCTTTTAGAAGAAACCGTGACCCAGGTGTTGAAATTTCCTGATTTTCCTGCGGAGATATTTGAGTAAAAATAAAAAACCTCCCGCATCAAAATTTGAGCGGGAGGTTTTTAATTTCAAAAATTATGTGGAGTTAGAAATTATAGCCAAGACCAAACATGAAATTGTTGACTGTCATTTTGTACAATCCGGCCATATTATCAAAACCATCCTGAGCTTTATTCATTACCCATTTATCAACCTCACGATCACCAAGGATGATAGTTTCGTAGCTCGCATAGATATCAAATAATCCGATATCATAACTCAAGCCGATAGATAAAGCATGGCGTCGGTTGATATCAGGAATAATAATGGTTAATGTTTCATCCGGAATTGCGGAAGGCTCTGTATAATATCCACCTCTTAATTTCAGCGGTTCGGTGATTAAGTATTCAAAGCCCAATCCGAGACGAATACCGTCTTCCCAGTTTTCAACGAGTTCGCTTTTTTCGCCATTTTCCAAATCAATTTCAATTACATCCCAGGCTGACCATTGAGTCCAGGAAACGTCAGCAGTCACTAACAGGTTTGTAATTCCTTTGTATGCGATACCAGCGCCCAGTGTCATCGGCAATGGCAATGTGGCGTCACCTGCGGTACCTGCGGGAATAGTCGGAACAACGGCGCCATTATATATCTGACTAATTCCTCCTTCGATCATTGCCCGGGTCATTGCATCGATTTGATTAACCGAAACAAGGTAATCTAACGTTTGATCCACAGCCGCGTCTGTTGCATTACTGGTTTGAGGCATATATGTTGTCGCTGCTATCTTGCCATCGATGGAAATATCATTGTACCAGCTTCCGGAAACACCAATCGATAAATCTTCATTCAAATCATATTTCAAACCAAAATTAAAACCAAAACCAGTTCCATCACCTTCTAATTGAGATTCGGTGAGCAGATAATTATAAACGTCATTTGCCAACGGAGTTTGTGACAAAATTGGTTTCATCGATGCATAATCCGGCGAGAATAAAAGCGGATTCGGCGTGGTTTGCGGTTTGCGAATTAAAATATCAGCCATTACAAAGCTAAGTCCTACACCGACGGATAATTTATCATTCACTTGATAAGCGAATGTCGGATGAATATCAACTATTTGCAGATTATCTTCATAATCATATTCCGGATATTGAGAATGATAATCAGCGGTATTCATGGCATCCCATTCGGATCCAAGTCCGAATGGTGCGAAAATACTTAAACCAAAGGTCATTTTGTCCATTCCATACACAATACCGGCTGCAGGAATATAAAAAGTTTTTGATTCATTACCGAATTCAGCAGTCTTAAATACACCAAAAGCCGGAGTGTTTTGAGTTAACGTGTATTTTGCTTCCGGAGAAATTAATTCGAATGATGCTCCAAAATGCAGGCCTTTAATTTGGGTTAATCCTGCCGGGTTCCAGAACATTGCGCTCCAATCGTTGGAAACCGCACGATAATTACCTCCCAGCGCAGTGGCGCGCGCGCCTATTCCCGTTATACCAACACCTGATGCAAATAATGATGTTGATAGCAAAATAACCAGCAGAAATGCTCCTAATGACAATGTGTTTCTCATTTGTTCCCTCCTCATTAAAAATTAGTTATTATTTAAACAAACTAAATTAGCAGAATTCTCCGTCGCCTGAAATATCACCTCCTTTTTTGATTCATTTCATTCAATTCAATCGAATTGATTTAAAATTTTGCAGACACTGAAACGACATAATTTCTTATTGGCGCCAAATTTCTTTCCACCTGGGCATAATTGTAATTGAAAATGTTATTGACGTTTAAAGAAATTGAATAATTTCCAAAATGATACGCGGCGCGGGTATCAAAAACTTTTTGCGGCACACGTTCTTCGTCCGGGTAGACTTTCACAGTATCCAATTCAGAGACATAACGATAATCAAGCCCTGTTTCAAAATTTCCTAAATTCAAGTTGAAAGAAAGAGATAACGTATGCTCCGGCCGATAGGCAAGCGTTTTTCCGGTACTTACATCTTCAGGATCGAGCATTGTATAACTCACTGACGATTGGATTCGACGTTTCCAAAAACTGGATTGAATTAAAAATTCCAGTCCCCGAATTCGGGCGCGGTTTACATTGGAAAATTGAACAACGTTTTGGACATCCCGTTCCGGTTCGATAAAATTCCAGTAATCATTATGAAAAGCCGCCACATCCACCAACAAGTGTTCATTGATAATCTGGTTCAATCCGACCTCATAAGACCAGGCGCGTTCGGCTTTCAAATCCGGATTGGGAATAACCTTAAACCCGGATGTCATGGTCTGGGAGAATAATTCCGCCATTGTCGGTGTGCGAAATCCGCGTCCAATGGAGGCGCGCGCTGTGGTAATAAGTGATGGTTTTATGGTGAATCCAAGTTTGGGATTGAATTGTGTATCTTCCAGTCCGGTATCCACCTTGTGATGGTCAAATCGCATTCCCAATGTTGTTGAAATTAAATCACTCAGATGAAACTCATCCTGGAGGTATGCGGCAATGGTTGAGCCGTCATGATCACCGAATATCGCCGATTCCGTGATGTCATAAATCCCCTCTATCCCAAATGTGAATGAGTGCTGTTTATTAAGCATGTAATCCGCCTGAATTTCGATTCCCAATTTTTGGGCGTCAGAAAAATCGTCATTGTCCTGGTAATCATGTTGCCAATAACTTTTAAAATAAGACGTGCGGATTTTATAGGTAAATTTTTGATTAATGAGCTGGCGGTAAACTGTATTGAAGCTAAATTTATAGGAATTGCTGCGGTCATTTACCGAGACAACCGGGACCATCAATGCGTCGTGTTGATTCCGCCACAAGTAAACATCGCCGGCTTTGCCTTCGACATAATTGCTTTGTAAGGTCAGTTGCGACTGCTGACTGAATTTTACATCAAAACGCCCCAGCAGATTCCATTTGATATAATCGGTATTTTGTTTGTAACCGGTAGATTTAATATGACCGGCAGAAATCATCATCCCGGTTTTTTTCCATTTTCGGGTATGAACCACATCGGCGCGGGTGTAATAAAGCAGATCATCCGTCCAATCCCATTCCGGATAATATGGCTCATCATAAACACCGGTCGTAAGTTTTACTTCGGTAAAAGGCACCTCAGATGGTTCTTTGCTGATGATATTGATCACACCGCCCAGTGCGTGTGATCCGTATAGAGCAGAACCAGCGCCTTTTACGACTTCGACGCGGCTTATTTGCGAGATCGGGATAATATCCCATTTAATATCGCCGCTGTCGCCAGGCATCATGGGAATTCCGTCTACGAGCAACAGTACACGGCTGCCGGCGCCGAGTGTGTACCCGGAGGAACCTCGGATATTCACATCGCCTTCAACAACAGTGACGCCGGGTGTGTATTCCAGAACTTCATCCAGAAAGTTTCTGTTTTTTCGTTCGATATCTTCCGTTGTGACAAGGCTGACGCTATTGGGAACATCCTGAAAACTCTGCGCTTTTTTCCCGGCAGTCACAACCAGAGCCGGCGTTTTAATCACGGTTTGTTCCAACTCGTAATTCACAGTTGTTGTTTGTTGAGCAATAATGGAGATCACTTTTTCCTGCGGTTTGTACCCCATCATCGTGGCTTTGATTGTATATTGCCCGGCTGGAATTTTAGTGAGCTGAAAATTGCCTTCCAAATCACTGATTGTCCCCATGATTGTTCCGACGACAATAATATTTGCTCCTGGCAGCGGATCATTGCTTTTGGCGTCCAGAATGACGCCACTCAGACTGCCTTTAATCGTATTTTGGGCAAATCCCGTGTATATAAATATAAAAAGTAGTAACGTTGTAAGAATAAACTTTTTCATAATATTGAATCCAACTTATTCTGGAAACTTAATATTAAAATCAGGACCATCGGCAATCGTATTAATTTCAACTTCATACGGATCTAAATTTAATCCGCCAATACTGCCGGAATATAAAATATCTTGTAACGACAGCGATTGATCCTGTTTAAAAACCAGAACTCCTGTGGCGACAAAAGTTCCGGGAAAGGTGTTAATTTTATATTGAGTGGAATCAGTGCCCACTTCAATTTTATCGCTGAAGCTAATATCTAACAGAGTGGGTAAAACAGTCGGGAATAGAGAAAATTTGGTTGTGGCGATCACACGAACTTCCAAAACTGAATCAGGCCATGCGCCTTCAAAAGTAATGTTCCCGACAATTTTGGTATCTGTAATTCGATGAGCATTTGATCGATTGACATGGATATTGATGTCGGTCACTTCATCTCTGTCATGGGAGATCACGATTTCACCGGGTGCGAGTGAGTCTGTCCCGGAAAAATGAAGTCCGCAGATGCTTAAAATATCCCATACTGAACCTTTTTCACGCCAGGCAACACCGACCACTTTGTATGTGCCTGGTTTTAAGTAAAATGCGTATTCCTGTGAATCAAGGTTTAGCGGAAGGTTTTCGCCAATGATAAGGTCTTCAAGACCAGAGGGAGGAAATTGATTCGCAGCCACAAGTCGAATTTCGGCAGGCTCTGCCGGCCACTCTCCACTGTATGAAATCGTACCTTGTACATGACTTCGAATCGGTTCTAAACCGCGGTCGATGGTGCAATTAGCGAAAATCAAAAAAACAAATAATGTGGAATTTAATATTTTCATTTGAAATCAAATATTATTCAATTGTTAATAAAAAAAAATCCTCAAGGGGATTTCGGAATTGAAGTTAAGTTTATTAAAGTTCACTAAAAATAATATATTTCCTTTAAAATGTCAAGTAATTTTTCCAAAAAAACAAGGCGATTTAAGTAACTAATTATTAAATAGAAAAAGCACTTGACATTTTGAAGAATTTTTGTATATTAATGAATGAGTATTCATTCACAGATTTTTAACACATTTTGCCATCCTTCAGATATTGGTAACATTGGATCGAATTCAATAGATGTTAAATTGATCGATCAATATTTTTTGCTTTTTAAACTCACTTGACTTATCCATCCGGAGACCGTATGAATATAACGAATGATAAAAGAACGCGAATACTAAAAGCTGCTGCCAGGGTTTTTTCTAAAAAAGGTTTTTTTAAATCAACTGTTTCGGAAATTGCAAAGGAAGCCCAGGTAGCAGACGGTACGATCTATCTCTATTTCAAAAATAAGGATGATATTCTTATTTCATTGTTTGAAGATGAAATGGCGTCTGTCATTCGGGATATAAAGCAAGAATTATCTTCACTTTCGACTGCAGAAGATAAAATTCGTAAATTTATAGAAAAACATCTTGCCCTGATCGATGAAAATCGCGAATTGGCAGAAGTGATTCAAATTGAATTACGTCAGAGCCATAAATTTATGAAAGAGTATAGCGGAACGAAATTTCGTGATTATGTTAACATCATCTCAGCGATCATCAACGAAGGTCAAAAAAATGGGGAATTCAACAAGAATATAATTCCGGGCATTGCTAAAATAATTCTTTTTGGGTCACTGGATGAAATTTCAAATTACTGGGTACTCTCTAAACGGAAAAAATACCGCCTTTCACTTTGCGCACAAATGGTCGGAGATATATTTTTGAGTGGCATCAAATAATAAAAAAGTAGTATCAAAAAAAATGGAGGCTTTATGAAAGAAGTGGTTTTGGCAGGCGGAGTGAGAACTCCGGTGGGAAATTTTGGTGGCGCTTTGCGAGATGTCACTGCGCAGGAAATGCTGAAAATTGTATTCATGGAAGTATTAAAACGAACGTCGATAGATCCGCAGTTGATTGACGACGTTATTGCCGGTTGTATTATCCAATCGTCAGATGCGCCAAATATTGCCCGCGTTGGCGCATTAATGGCAGGAATACCTGATACAGTACCGGCTTACACTGTCCAGCGAAATTGTGTGTCCAGTATTCAAGCTGTAACGTCTGCTTATCAGGCAATTCAGGCAGGCGACGGAGAAATGTTTCTGATTGGTGGAACAGAGAGTATGTCAAATTCCCCTTATGTTCTTCGCAAGGCCCGATTCGGATATCGACTGCGGAATGGGGCGCTCGTAGATACTTTGTGGGAAGGATTAACAGATCCAGTCGTTGGTCAGATAATGGGACACACCGCAGAAAATGTCGCTGAAAAATATGGCATTACTCGTGACGAGCAGGATGAATACGCGATGTTGAGCCATAAAAAAGCATTTCGGGCTACCAGAGAGGGACGATTTAAAGATGAGATTGTTGTGATGCAGATTCCCAAAAAAATGGCGGGCCGGGAAGTGACGCCGGAAACGTTTGCCGAAGATGAATGTATCAATATTGGTTTGAATAAGCAGATGTTGTCCCTTTATCCCACAGTTTTTAAAGAAAATGGTACTGTGACTCCGGGAAATGCCTGCCCCATTAGCGATGGCGCTGCTGCGATGCTGGTAATGACAACGGACAAGGCGAAAGAATTAGGATTAACGCCGGAGTTTTATGTGAAATCGTATGGATATGCTGCTTTAAGTCCGGCTTATATGGGAGAAGGTCCTATTTTCGCTGTTCCCAAAGCATTAGAGCGGGTAAACCTTAAAATGGATGATATCGACTTTGTAGAAATTAATGAGGCATTCGCAGCCCAGGTGATTCCCTGTCAACGCGAGTTAAAAATTCCAGATGAAAAATTTAATGTGAACGGCGGAGCGATCGCACTGGGGCATCCTGTGGGAGCAACCGGTGCAAAATTAATGGTTTCGATGATGCATATCTTAAAAAACAGGGATGCAAACCTGGGTTTGGTTTCGGCGTGTGTTGGCGGGGGAATGGGCGGCGCAATTGTTATCGAGCGAAAATAATAAAAAATAAAGGAGTGAAGTTATGTATATTTATAAAGCTGCGGTTGTTGGCGGAGGAACCATGGGGGGAAGCATTGCCCAGGTAATTACGTACTCCGGGCTTCCGGTTGTAATTAAGGATTTGGAGCAAAAATATGTGGACACCGCTTTGAACAAGGTTCGATCCATATATCAGTCACGGGTAGACAAGGGTAAAATGAGTTCCGGAGAAATTGAACCAAAAATTGCTTTAGCGACAGGAACGTTGAATTATGACGATTTCAGTGATGTCGATATCGTGATAGAAGCGGTGACAGAGGACATCGATATTAAGAAAAAGGTTTTTCAGGAATTAGATGAAATTTGTCCGGAAAGCACAATTTTGGCAACCAATACCTCGGCGCTGTCTATTTCCGAAATTGCGTCGGTCACGAAACGTCCGGAAAAGGTCGTTGGAATGCATTTCTTCAATCCGGCACATGTAATGAAACTGGTGGAAGTGATTCCGGGTGTCCAGACCTCCGAAGAAACCGTGATGGATGTGATTGCATTTACAGAATCGCTTCGTAAAATGGCGGTACGTGTGGAAGAATGTCCGGGTTTCCTTGTTAATCGCCTGTTAATGCCTTACTTGAACGAGGCTGTGCTTGCATTACAGGAAGGTTCGGCAACTGCCTCGGAAATGGACAAAGCTTTGGTCGAGTTTGGTATGCCAATGGGACCGTTTACATTAATGGATATGCTGGGTCTCGACGTCTGTTACAAGGTATCATTGATCATGGAAGACGCTTACGGTCCAAGAATGGCCGCTGCATATTTAAGCGAAAAATTGTATAAATTAGGACGACTTGGGCAAAAATCCGGAGAGGGTTTTTATGATGATGATGGTTCCGAGAAAAAACTGGCGCAAATTGTTAAAGAAGTGCAGACTGAAAAATCCCTGCAAAAAAAGAAATTTACTCCGGAGCGTTTGTTATACTTGATGGTGAATGAGGCTGTACTTGTTCTTCAGGAAAAAATTACATCGGTGACAGACATCGATATCGCAATGATGGCAGGGACCGGTTTTCCGCAGGAAATTGGCGGGCCATTGAAATATGCCGATGAAGTAGGATTGGATGTTGTTTTGAACGGATTAGAAAAATTTAAGGATGAGTACGGTTTTCGATTCTGGCCGGCATATATGCTCAAAAAAATGGTCTGCGGTGGCCTGTTAGGTAAAAAAACGGGGCGCGGTTTTTATACACATTAATTAAATGAATTTAACAATTTCATAAGGAGAACTTATGGACTTACAAAATTGGAAAATAAGCGTTGAAGATCGAGTCGCCACCATCATCATCGATCATCCGCCGGCAAACACGTTAAGCACACCTGTAATGGAAGAATTGAACAAAGTTGTCGACGAGGTGATATCAAACGATGAAATTAAGGCAGCCGTAATTACCGGGGCTGGTATGTTTTTTATAGCCGGGGCTGATATTAACGAAATCCATACCATCGATGATGTAGAAAAAGGTGAAGATCTGTCTCTGAAAGGTCACGAGATTCTGAGAAAAATAGAAACTTCCCCAAAACCGTTTATCGCGGCAATTAATGGCATGTGTCTTGGCGGGGGACTTGAGTTGGCCATGGCCTGCCAAATGCGGATTTGTGGTGATCGGGCGCAATTAGGGCAGCCGGAGATAATGTTAGGGATAATCCCGGGGTTCGGTGGCACCCAGCGTTTGGCCAGGTTAACAAATCGAGCCAAAGCGATTGAGATGATTCTTACCGGAGATCGGATTACCGCGCAGGAAGCGTTTCGTATCGGCTTGGTAAATAAAGTCGTTCCCAATATGGACGTTGTAAAACAGGCTGTCGGATTAGCCAAAAAGATTGCATCAAAAGGTAGCGTTGCTATTAGCCACGCTCTAAAAGCAATTACTGAGGGCCTGGACTTAAGCATCGATGATGGCTTGAAACATGAAGCCAACTTATTTGGTAAAGTTTGTGAAACAGAAGATATGAAAGAAGGTGTATCTGCATTCATTGAAAAACGTCAACCTAAATTTACGGACAAGTAAATACGGAGGAGTCCGATGGACTTTTCATTATCAGAAGAATTATTGATGTTGCGCGAAATGGCGCACAAATTTACAGAACAGGAAATCAAGCCGATTGCTGAAAAAATTGATGTCGAAGGCGATATCCCCCAATCCCTGATCAAACAAATGGCTGAGCTCGGATTTTTTGGGATATGTTTTCCCGAAGAATATGGCGGCGTTGGCGCTGGCGAGCTTGGATATTGCATGGTTTCGGAGGAAGTGTCACGGGGTAGCGCGTCGGTAACGGTTCTGTTAGGAGCTCATGCCAGTATCGGCGCAATGTCTATTTACCTGGATGGCACAGAGGAACAGCGAAAGAAATATTTAGTCCCTCTTGCACTGGGTGAAAAAATCGCCGCGTTTGCTTTAACCGAACCGAATGCCGGATCCGATGCCGCGGCACTTGAAACCACCGCGGTAAAAGATGGAAACGAATTTGTTATTAATGGCAATAAAATTTATATCTCCAACGGAAGCATTGCCGAGACAATCATCGTTTTTGCTGTTACCGATAAAGCATTGGGCGCACATGGCGGGGTTACTGCGTTTATTGTGGAAACAGATTTTCCGGGTTTTAAAGTCGTTCGGGATGAAGACAAAATGGGTATTCGCGGCAGCCACACATCTGAATTGTTATTCGAGGATATGCGAGTCCCTGCAGAAAACGTGCTCGGTAGTTATGGCGCCGGATTTTTGACCGCGATGAAAGCCCTGGACCGCGGCCGATTAGGACTGGGCGCCGGATGTTTGGGGGCAGCAAAAGAAGTATTGAATATGTCTGCGAAACATGCCAAAGAACGTAAACAATTTGGTAAGCCCATCGGTGATAATCAGGCAATTCAGTGGATGCTCGCGGATATGTGCTCTGATATTTACGCAATGGAAAGCATTGTATACCGCACCGCGTGGATGTGTGATCAGGGAATGCGATATTCTCGAGAATCCGCAATCGTGAAAGCGTTTTGTTCGGAAAAAGCAGATCAAATTATTCATAAAGCCATTCAAATACACGGCGGGATCGGCTACATGAAAGACTTCCCGCTGGAACGGATGTACCGGGATTCTCGCATCAATTTAATCTTTGAAGGTACAAATGAAATTCAACGTTGGATTATTGCCCGGGATATCCTCAAAAAAGGCGGATACGAATAATTCACCTCTTATTAAATACCATCGTCACGAAGTCTGAAATTTATTGCTCAAACATGGCTTCGTGACGATTTATAATGTTCAAAAAATGAAAAGAGGATGTTATGAATATCGTCGTGTTTATAAAACCAGTGCCCGATTTAAATAAAATTAAAATCAGCAGAGGCCAGGGACAAGTCTTTGAAACAGGCAAACAAATAATGAATTCGTATGACCGGGTAGGATTACAGGTAGCAATGGAATTAAAACAAAAACACAGCGGAACAGTGACCGCTGTTTCATTATGTGATATGAATCGCACCGATATTTTACGAGAGGCTTTTGCCGTAGGTTGCGATAAGTGCATTCGTATCTGGGATGAAAATTTCGAAGCTTATGATGCATTTGTGAATGTGCGCATCTTTGGTGAAACGATAAAAAAACTCGCTAATGTCGATCTAATTATTTGCGGAGCCAAATCTGATATAGGCTTTTCCGGACAAACCGGCCCCAGACTTGCCGAATACCTGAATATTCCGCATGTAACTCAGGTAACTGCAATTGAATTCGATAGCAGTGGTATTTCACTAAAACGTTTTAAAGATGTGAGACAGTCTGTCAAACTTCCTGCTTTAATCACCGTAAATTTAAACGCTGCCGAGCCAAAGTTACCAAATGCATTAAATATCATGAAAGCATTTAAAAAAGAAGTCCCACAACAGTCACTATCGGATTTAAATATTGAACAGTCACTCGCGGGCGCTGATGCGCGTAAGGTCACGGTTCGAAGTCAATTCCTCAGCGAACAGTAATCCGGTGAATGTTTGAATGAAATTTCCACATAATTTTGAGGAGTTACTAAAATGGGAAATGAAAACCCGTATGAATTTTTAGGTGGTGCACCAGAACAAAGCACCAGTGCATCGGTGGGGATTTTGGTTTATATTGAAGCCGAAGCAAACACACTTACAGAAGAATCATTTATTGCTATTAGCAAAGGCAGAGAATTGGGTGATATGCTCGGAACCGGCGTGGGAGCGATTTCGGCGGATTCGCAGATTGAAAAATGGGCAGACGATGTATTTCATGCAGGAGCTGATAAATTGTTCATTCCTGAAAAAACGGATATTGAAAAATATGATAGTGAACTGTATTGTGATTTTGTGACGCATGTTATCAGAAAATTTGAACCCGAAGTCTTTTTAGCGCCAGCGTCTCCACAAATAATCGATTTCCTGCCACGAGTTGCCCAACGGGTAGAAACCGGTTTAATTAGCGGATGCATTGCCATTGATATCGATACGATCGATCGCATCGTGCTGGCAACCCGTCCGGCGTATGGAGCTAAAATGCATGAAATTTATACTTGTGCTGCTGCTCGTCCGCAAATGATTTTACTAATGCCATCCTCGTTTTCACTGCCGATTATGGACGACTATCGCTCCGGTACAATCGAAAAAATAATGCTCTCATAAATAAATGTTGACTTTTGTAAATATAATTTTATATTTCAAAAACATTGCGCTCATTTTTTCTTTGTGTATTTGAACGAGCACAACAATTTATAGTAGCGCTATTCAAGCCATAACCGCTTCAGCGGTTTCTAAAATCAAACCAGAAACAGGAAAATGAGAACTCACTGAAGGGGTTGGAAAAGCTCAATTAAAAGAGGGGCTGTATTAAAAGTGTTTTTTTACCACAGAGCACACGAAGATCTCAGAAACTACATAAGCATAAATAATACCTTCGTGCACTCTGTGGTTTAATAAATTTTCCAAATTTTAATACAGCTCCACTCCATAGCTAATATCGAAAATATCTGTTCCATAATAAAATAAGGAGGCATCGATGAAAATAGTTGTTTGTGCAAAGCAAGTGCCTGATACGGAGACGAGGATCAAAATTGCGGCGGATAAAAAGAGCATCGAGACTGCTGATATCAATTGGATATTAAATCCGTATGATGAATTTGCGGTCGAAGAAGCATTGCAAATCAAAGAGAAACAGGGAGAGGGGAAAGTTACTATATTATCTCTCGGACCCGAGCGCTCTGTTTCTGCCATTCGGAGCGCCCTGGCAATGGGCGCCGATGACGCAATTCTCATCAAAACCGGAGATGAGGATCATGACTCATTAGCTACCGCAAAGGCGTTGGTACAAGTATTGAAAGACCTGGAATTCGACCTGCTGTTGTTTGGCAAACAAGCAGTGGATAATGACAATCTGCAGGTGGGCCCAATGGTTGCCGAGCTTCTGCAGTTACCCTGCGTATCAGCAATCATTGATTTGGAACTGCAAGACGGGAAGGCAGTGGTAAAGCGTGAAATAGAAGGAGGTGCGGAAATTGTTGAAACGTCGCTGCCCGCCGTATTCACCGCGGATAAAGGTCTGAATGAACCCCGATATCCTGCCTTGCGGGGCATCATGATGGCGAAAAAGAAAAAAATTGAAGAGAAAGAAATCGAAATGGACGATTCGCGAATATCTATTGTCAATATTGAATACCCGCCATCACGAAAAGCCGGTAAAATTGTGGGAGAGGGACCCGATGCTGTGCCGGAATTAGTAAAGTTACTCCGTGATGAAGCAAAAGCTATATAAAATGAGGAGGATTTCATGTCGAAACCAGTTTTTGTTATCGCCGAACAAAGAAAAGGTACGTTTCGCAAAGTGACGTATGAAATTGTAAGCGAAGCGCGGCGTATTGCAGATAAATTAAGCAGTGAAGTCGTTGCGCTCGTCCCGGGTAGTGCTGTTGAAGATATCGCACCAACATTGGGACAATATGGCGCGGATAAAGTTATTGTTGCTGAAAATGATGTTCTGGCAAATTATGTTGCTGATGCATACGTTAAAGTCGCATTTACAGCCATAAAACAGGTTGACCCGGATGTAATATTAATTGCAGCCACGGTACAGGGAAAAGACCTGGCTCCGCGACTTGCTGCCGGACTGGGCGTTGCCCTGGCAACAGATTGCACCGCTCTTGAAGTTGAAGACGGTAAAATTAAAGCCCGACGCCCTTTATATGCCAATAAAATCCTGGCGGATCACGCGTTTCAATCGTCGCCACAAATAGCGTCTCTGCGACCAAATATTTTCGCGGCGCAGGAACCAGACACCGGAAAATCGGCTACTTTGGAAAAAATCGGGGTCGAAATTGGCGATGGTGATTTAAAAGCAAAATTAAAAGAACTCGTTGCCAGCGCTGCCGGGAAAATTGATTTAACTGAAGCCGATATTATTGTTTCCGGTGGCCGGGGAATGAAAAATTCGGAAAATTATACAATCCTGGAACAACTGGCAGTGGTAGTTGGCGGAGTTGTCGGAGCGTCACGTGCAGCAGTAGATGCCGGATGGCGCCCCCACGCAGAACAAGTTGGACAAACCGGCAAAGTAGTCTCTCCGCAGCTTTATATCGCCTGCGGAATATCTGGTTCCATTCAGCATCTGGCAGGGATGAGTTCTTCAAAATGCATCGTTGCAATTAATAAAGATCCCGAAGCCCCGATTTTTGAAAAAGCTGATTACGGAATCGTTGGCGATCTGTTTGAAATTGTTCCGGTATTAACAGAGGAACTCAAAAAAGTAATCGATAATTAAAATAGTACGTTAGATAAAACCGGAGCAAGCCGTGCGCATGCTTCGGTTTATTTATTATCTAAAATCCAAATTTTTATTTGACAGGCAGAACAACATAGAACACGGATTGAACTGATTTAACGGATCAGCACGAATAAAACTTCAAAAATCGAAGTTCGTTGATCCTTGTTCTGAAATCTAAAATTTTGAAATGAAAATTGCAATTCTATTTTTGAACCAAAGATTACGCAGATGTCACAGATAAAAAATCTGTGTAATCAGTAAAATCTGAGGTCATGTTATAATAAAAAAATAAGTAACTATTCAGGCTATTCGCTTTTGATTTTAGGTATGATACGAGCATGAGTTCTTTATTCGTTTGTGCAATAAAAAAAGGAGATGAGCAATGCCGCAATCAACCCCATCCCGGGAAGTTTTCTGGAATATCCCATTCCATGTAATTCTATATCCCTTAGTAATTATCACACTTGTAATTTTTGCATTCGGCGTTTACAAGCGCGTTCGATTATGGCGGTTGGGTAAAAATGAGAATCGATTTGACCAGATCGGTCAACGAATTATGGATCTTTTAAAATATGCACTGGCACATTACCGGATTATGAAGGAAGCATATCCGGGAATTATGCATTTAACCATTTTTATTGGATTTCTGCTCCTTCTGATCGGGACGACAATCGTGAGTTTTGATTATGATGTGTGGGGACTTATCTTCGGGCAGGAGTCGTTTTTAAAAGGCAATTTCTACCTCATCTTTTCGTTAATACTGGATATTGCAGGAGTGCTGGCGCTGGTAGGGATAGTCATCGCGTTATTTCGTCGCTATATTCAAAAACCAGACCGCTTGAATAATCAGGCAGATGATGCTGTGTTTTTGATTTTGCTTGCATTGATCATTGTTGGTGGCTACATGATCGAAGGGACACGGCTCGCAGCAAAACCAGTCGCCTGGGCACACTGGTCTCCAATCGGTAACTGGATTAGCGATCTTTTTGCCGGTGCGAGCAGCACACAGACAGAGACATGGCATCGTGTGTTTTGGTGGTCGCATCTTATTTTAGCCTTCGGATTTATTGCGTACATTCCGTTTTCAAAACTGTTTCATATTTTGGCATCTCCGGCAAATATTTATTTCCGGCCGTCGCGACCAAAAGGCGAGCTCAAATCGATTGATATCGAAAATGCCGAAACATTCGGCGCAACGCAAATCAGTGACTTTACCTGGAAAGATCTGCTCGATCTTGATGCCTGCACCCGCTGCGGACGATGTCAGGATAGTTGCCCGGCATGGTTGACGGATAAACCACTTTCTCCCAAAAAAATAATTCTCGATTTATTGGATAATCTCAACCAGAAAGGGCCGGATTTGCTTAAGAAAAAAGATGACGATGAAGAAGAAATTCCGGAACCACTGGTCGGTACCGCAGTTCAGCCCGATGCAATCTGGGCATGTACCACCTGCCGCGCGTGTATGGAAGCATGTCCGGTGCTGATCGAGCATATCGATAAGATCGTTGATATGCGCCGCGAACGGGTGCTAATGGAAAGCGTATTTCCGTCTGAATTAAATCAGACATTTCGCGGAATGGAAAATAATTTCAATCCCTGGGGCATCGGTTTTTCCAAACGCGCGGAGTGGGCAGAAGGTCTCGACATCCCAAACGCGGCTAATGGCAAAATCGACGTGTTGTGGTACGTGGGTTGTGCCGGTTCGTATGATGAGCGAGCAAAAAAAATATCCAAATCATTTACAAACATTATGAAAGCTGCCGGCATTAAGTACGGCATTCTTGGCGCGGAAGAAAAGTGTTGCGGAGAAACGGCCCGCAGACTCGGAAATGAATATCTGGCGCAAACATTAATGGAAATGAATGTCGAGCTGTTTAAAGAGCTCGGAATCAAAAAAATCGTAACGCTTTGTCCACATTGTTATAATACATTTAAACATGAATATTCCCAGTTTGGCGGTGAGTATGAGGTATTTCATTATACTGAATTTATCTTCGAATTAATCAAACAAGAAAAAATCAAACTGAAAACCGGCAATGGCACGGTGACGTATCATGACTCCTGTTATTTAGGACGCTACAATGATGTCTACAAACAACCACGGGAAATCATCCGCTCCATCAATCCAAACGGATTGAAAGAAATACCGGATAAGAACAAGGAAAACAGTCTCTGCTGCGGCGGCGGTGGCGGACGCATGTGGATGGAAGAATCGATCGGTACTCGTATTAATCATTTGCGGACAGACCAGATTCTTAGCTCCGGTGCAAAAACCGTGATTTCTGCCTGTCCGTATTGTTTGACCATGTTTTCCGACGGCATCAAAGAAAAAGAAGTCGATGATAAGCTGGCAGCAATGGATCTTGCAGAATATGTGGAACAGGCGATGATTATTTGATCGGGATATGGAAACTTTTTATCGTTCCTGCGGTAAATTGAAATACACCGCAAACAATGTACTATTCAGAGTAAATGCACATGAAAAAGCATGTCTTTATCATTTCAATTCTGTTGTTAATATCGCGCTCGTTCGGCCAAACGCAAGATTCCGTTCAAACTGCTACAGTTGATACAACAAAACTCGATTCAAATAAAACAATCTATTCCATATCCGACAGTAGTGCAAAATTTCAGTTGAATACTTTGCGAGGAGAGCCATACTTAAAATCACCCACGCTGCCGCCCATGCATTTGTCTGAAAAAAAAACCCGAATACATATTAATTCAACGACAGACCCATTCCGCTCTCCTGCGGAAAAGTTTAATTTCGATGCGCTGAATATGCCAACGCAACGAACGGATTATGAACTCACAAACGATTATATTCAATCAAAGATTCCTGTTACACCTCTTGAAATTCCGACGGAAAAATTACCGCGACCTCTGACTTATGATGAATATATTATCCCAACCCGCCAGGAACTAGATATCCTCGAAGTTTTATGGACAAAAGAAGATGTGATGGATACCACCATCTATTCATGTCTGGATACGACATTGAACATCACTATGGAAGATTTAAACAAATTATTAACACGTATGACCCGCCGTGGTCTTATACACAGGCGACAGGTCTCTCCAAGGTTTGAATTTAACGCGTTTGGGGTTGGGATCGAGATGAGCCGGCAGAACCGAAAAAACAAAATTTACGCATATCAGAGCAACGTTAAGCGTGAAGTGATGCGACGTTTCATTAATGCAAATGCTTATTTATTCAAAGAAGATTCATCAATCGTCGATCAAAAACAGTTGCGATCAGTACAGAATGACGCTACATTATTAGAAGATTTAGATAGAAAAATCCATTTGCCAAAAGAGTGAATCTTTTTTGTGAAATCGACATCTAATATAATAATTAAACTTCAATAATGGAGTATCGCTTCATGAAAAATATTTGGAAAATAGGTGTAATTGTATTAGGTGGATTGTTAGGATATGGGTATTATTATTATATTGGATGCAGATCGGGTGTTTGTCCGATAACAAGTAATCCATGGATTAGCACTGGATACGGAGCATTAATTGGGTTTGTGCTTGCTCTCGGAAATAATTCAAAAAAAATGTAACTATTCAGGTGTCAATCTCGCGAATGCCGGAGTCTCCCTTTTCAATGTGAATAAGTGCGATAAAAATTTAGATCATACCTGCAAAGAAAAGCATGTTCTGATTCCGGAATGGAAAGACTTATACAATGATTTAGTTAAAACAGATATCTGAGCGGATTCCTGCATCCGCAGGAATGACAGCTCTATGCTGAAAGTAACAAAAAAATAAAAAACAATCAAAGGCAGGTTAATGGACAATTGGATAATTATTTTGATATTTGTTTTCTACTTTTTACTGATGAGATATATTTTGCCTAAAATGGGAGTTTCTACGTGATTGTCAAATTCCTGTAACGTTCCGGGTGAACGCGATATGTCAAAAAAAAGCGAAAGAGAAGACGACGCAAAGGAGAATTCTAAAAATGCCGATTTATGAGTACAAATGTAAAAATTGTGGTAAAAAATTTGAAGAATTTCAGCCACTTAACGCTGGTAATGAAAATGTTATTTGTCCCAATTGTAATACACCTCAACCTGAAAGGCTGTTTTCAGCATTCAGTTCATCTGGAGCCAGTATTGGAACAACTGTTAGCAGTGGAAGCTGCGGCTCTTCCGGCAGTCCATTTTCCTGAGCATAGTAAATGTAACGAAGCAGTTGCTTCGAACAGAAATCTTTAAAACAGACTATCTCGGAATATTTAGAGATTATAAAGTGCAAATTATTTTAAATAATCAGAAGAAAATCCGGAGGTAAAATGAGAAATATAGTATTCGTCATGATCCTTGTAATGCTGATGGTGGTTGGTGGTTGTTCGGATAATAATGCAAGTGATTCAAAACAAAAAGAAGCTCAGGTAAAAACGACAGCGCAGAACGCGCCTGAAGTTGAAGTCGAATGGCTATCCTTTGATAAAGGAGTGGCCAAAGCCGAATCAGAAAATAAAAATATGATTATTGATTTTTATACAGACTGGTGTCACTGGTGTAAAGTAATGGACGAAAAAACGTTCAATGACGCGGGCGTCAGTAAAGTCCTTGCTGAGAAATATATTACTGTCCGCCTGGATGCTGAAGATGGCTCTCAAACAGCCAATTATAAAGGACAAACCTATACGAACATTGAATTGACCAGAGCTTTTGGAGTTCGTGGTTTTCCTTCCATTGCGTTTCTTGATAAACAGGGAGAAGTTATTACTCTAGTACCTGGTTATGTGCCAGCGGAGACATTTGTAAATTTGTTAGACTATATCGACCAGGAATGTTATAAAAAACAAATGTCATTTGATGAATTCATGAAGAAAAAAGGTGAATGTGACGATAAAACTAAAACCTGATTTATTGATTGAGAATAGAGGAAACATCGCTAAATATAAGACAGATACCCGGGCTTTATCCCGGGTATTTTTTCTTCCCTGATAATACAAATTATTATGAGTCATTTTAATGAATAATATAACTAATGTGACTTTTCGGATAATCTCGACCGTGCTGTTGGTTGTTGGCGTGCTCTTTGGAAAACATCCGGAAATCAGTTTCATAAGAATCAATCTGCAAAATCAATCCAATGAAATTATCCGCAAAATAGCCGAACTAAACCTTGATATTACTTATCAAAATCCAGCCGAACAATATATTGACGCTATCGTTTCGGGCTCACAGTACAACAGCCTTCAAAAGTTAGGTCTCACCTCAGAAAAAATCATTGACGATCTGCCAAAATTTGCTGAAAAATTACGTTCTGGCGATTATTTTTCCCATTTCTACTCATTTGAAGAAATCGAAGCGGAACTGCAACGAATTGAAGCAGAAAATCCGCATATCGTATCTGTGCAAAGCATCGGAAAAAGTTGGGAAGAAAGAGATATCTGGGTTATGAAAATTTCCGATAATGTTGAACAGGATGAAACGGATGAGGCGGACGTATTATATATGGCAAACATGCACGCACGGGAAATGATTACACCGGAAATCATTATGTATTTTATGAACTGGCTTATTGATAATTATGACACTGATCCTTACACAACCTATCTTATCAATAACCGACAATTGTGGTTAATCCCCACCCTGAATCCCGATGGACGTGTGCATGTATTTACCGGAAATATCGACAATCTGTGGCGTTATTATGACCCGATTATGTGGCGTAAAAATAAACGGGATAATAATGAAAATAATTTCTTCGATCCTGACAGTGATGGTGTGGATTTAAATCGAAATTTTGGGTACAAATGGGGGTTTGATATTGGTTCCAGCGGAAGCTTTCGAGATAATACATACCGTGGTCCTGCGCCATTTTCTGAACCAGAGACAGAGGCGCTCAAGGATTTTGTTGAAACGCGTCGTTTTGTGATTAGTTTATCTTATCATAGTTACGGACAATGGTGGTTGTTTCCGTGGGGACACAAAAAGGAAAATGCAGAAACGCCGGATCATGAACAATTTTTGGCGTTGGCTGAAAATTGTGTCGCGTACAACGGATATACTCCGGCGAACGGCGCCCAATTTGATTATATTGTCAGTGGTGATTCTGATGACTGGCTTTACGGAGAACAAGAAACAAAGCGTAAAATATTTGCCTTTACACCGGAAGTGGGAAGCGCTTCGCAAAATTATTTCTGGCCGCCGCCGGAGTTGATTGATGATCTGGTCAATGAAAATTTAGGGCCTAATATTTATATGGCGTATGCTGGTGGGGAAGAGCCCATCATTGAACCGGAGCTATCTCCTGATACCCTGTATAGCGCCGGCCCGATCCGCTTAAGTACACATATTTCCACGCCCATTGTTCTAACACAATCTGCGAATTTGGATACAGCCAATATCTGGCTTTTTTATAGCCAGAGCAAAACCGGAGATTATGATTCCTCTAAAATGATATTAACAGGCAATTCTCAATTTTACGGAGAAATACTGTCACCGGCGGAAGGCAGAAACGTCTATTATTACTTTTCTGCAACTGATGAAATGGGGCGTACCGGCTGTTCCCCACATGCTGCTCCACTTGCTGTTCATTCTTTCTATTTAGGTTTTGATACAACAAAGCCAAATATTTTTTATAATCCCATCCCGGATCAGGATATCAGTGTGGACTCTATTATTTTTCAGGTAAAAATTGCAGATGCCAGTGCGATTGATAAAGCATTTCTCTTTTACCGATTAAATAAAAGTTCAACGGATAGTCTCGAATTATTGCCGACGTGTACAGACAGCATCTATCAAGCAGTATTGTCGATTGCAAGTTACCAGGTGGGCGACTTGTTAGAATATGGATTTTTCGCAGTTGATATTGCACAATCAGCTAGTTGTGCCCGTGCGCCAAAAAATGGCTTTTTTAGATTCAATATTATTGATGGATCGAATAAACTATCTGAAATAAAACATTACGCCAGAACATATCACTTGTATCAGAATTACCCTAATCCGTTTAATGCTCATACGATGATTTGCTATCAGCTAAAACAAAAAGCTCATGTATGGGTAAAGATTTCTAACATCAGAGGACAACAGGTTGCGCAATTAGCTGACAGGAGACAACGCCCTGGTCAATATTCGTTACGTTGGAATGGGGAAGATCAGTTTGGAAACCCACTACCGAGCGGTATTTATATCATTCGTTTTGATGTGAATGAATTTTCTGATTCGATGAAACTAATTTTATTGAAATAAAACCCTTCATTAAAAATGAATCGATTATCGCATGTTTAGAAAATACTTGAAAAAATGAATTAATATCCTTATATTTTTCTAAATTTAAAAACATGGGGATATCAGGACTATGGGGCAGCAAAAAATACTCATAATCGACAATGAAAAGCGAATGTGTCATGTTTTAAAAATCGCGCTTGAAGCTGACGGTCACACTGTGGATTTAGCTTTTGATGGCAATGAGGGGATAGAAAAAGTAACGAAGAATGATTATCAGGTTGTTATAACAGATTTAAAAATGCCCGGTAAAGATGGAATGGCAGTACTGGAATTTACAAAAGCAACCAAAACTACAACCGAAGTCATCATGATAACAGCCTACGCCACAGCCCAAACAGCTGTTGCAGCCATGCGAAAAGGCGCGTACGACTATCTCATCAAACCGTTTGAAATAGACGAGCTTCGATTAAAAGTAAAGCAGATTATTGACAAAGAACGATTACAGGAAGAAAACAAAGAATTAAAGCAGAAATTACAAGATAAATTCTCGCTGGATAACATTGTGGGGCAGAGCGAAGCAATGGCAAAAGTTTACCAGATGATCCAAAAAGTAGCTCCGAGCAACGCCACGGTGTTAATTCGGGGCGAAAGTGGCACTGGGAAAGAACTGGTTGCACACGCAATTCATCAATTAAGCAACCGAAAAAATGAGCCATTTATTGCAGTAAATTGTGGCGCATTGCCAGAGAGCCTGCTGGAGAGTGAACTGTTTGGCCACGAGAAAGGAGCATTTACTGGCGCTGAAAAACAAAAATCAGGGCGCTTTGAACTGGCCGGTACTGGATCAATTTTTCTGGATGAAATTGGTGATATAACTCCTGCAATTCAGATTAAATTACTGCGTGTGCTCCAAAATCGGGAGATTGTACGACTTGGGGGACAGGAAGTAATAAAAATAAAAGCGCGAACGATTGCGGCAACAAATCGTGATCTTGAAGCAGCTATAAAAACAGGAGACTTTCGCGAAGATCTTTATTATCGAATTAATGTCTTTCCTGTTTTTCTACCTCCCCTGAGAGAACGAAAAGAAGATATCCCGGATTTAGTAGCTCATTTTATGAAAAAGAACAACGCTCCGGAAGATAAAATTGACGCCGGGGCAATGAGGCTGCTTATGAACTATCACTGGCAGGGGAATGTCAGGGAACTCGAAAATGTAATTGAGCGGTCGTTAATTATGGCCGGAGATGATGTTATTAATAAAGACATTTTGCCGCCGCACATAAAGGGCAATGTTGAGCAACATAACGCGTTATCCCTTGACATCCCCGACGAAGGGCTTTCAATTGAAGATGTGGAGCGGGGACTCATAAAAAAAGCGCTGGCAAAAGCCGAAGGGAACAAAAGCAAAGCATCGAAATTGTTGGGAATTACCCGTCGCAGGTTATACTCAATGATGGAACGGTTAGGAACAACAGAGTCTGGCATTAAACCAAAATCGTAGGTCTTATAAATATAATCTAAAATTCTAAAAAGAAAATTATTATACAATTGTAGCCCACTAAACACAAAAAAATACACGAAATGTTATTTTTTTATTTTGAATAAAGCACTATTTCGTGTGTTTTGCGGGCAATAAATCTATTTTTTCATTATTATAATTCATTTTACAAATTTAGGTGTAAAAGGAAACATTATGTCAATTTTTGGATTTCTTGTACTTTTAATTGTCGCGGCCATTATCGGATCGATTGGTTCATCGCTCGGTGGCTATTCTAATCAGGGTTGCCTGACATCAATTATTGTTGGATTGATCGGAGCACTCATCGGTTCCTGGATGAGCCGTGAGTTAGGTATCCAGGATTTTCTGTATATAAAGAATATTCCCGTTTTTTGGTCAATTATCGGAGCAGCAATATTTGTGGCCGTTATTACAGCGATCAATCCTCATCGAACGAAACGGCGCAAAAAATAGAATTTTTGTCACCATACGATTAAGCCAGTGTAAAATTTTTGCAGTGGCTTTTTCATTATACCAAAAAAGAATCGATTCGCTTGCGGCTTTTAGCACTCAAAAAATACGACATTTTGCCAAAAGTATCACATTTCACCATCTGAGTGAAATAATAACCAGCTATTTCTTACCTGATTTTCGATTTAAGTTCACCATTTCATCTACACCACACTTTCAACATTTCAATAATAAATATCAACGTTCTTGTGTCATCATGAACCAAATGTGTTAAAATGAGACATGAAATTTTCCATGTTGATGCTTTTATCTGACTTAATTATTGATATATATTGTTGTTATGATATTGATAAACTGATAATTATATTTAAATAAAAAGGTTGTGATTATTTAGGAATAGTTGTTGCAGCTATGATCGACATTTTAAGATTGCATATTGTTGTTATATAAATAAAAAACAAAACCTGGTGGAGGTATTTCCATGTCAACAAGGTTAAGCGGTAATCTTGCTAAGTTAAATTTTTCAGACATCATTGAAGCCACATGTTTAAAAGCCAAGAGTTGTCAGTTGATTGTCAGAAATGCCGTCGGAGAGGGCACGATATTTTTTTCACAAGGGGAGCCACATCATGCACAGATGGGGAATATGGAAGGACAGGATGCAGTATATCGACTCATTCAATCAATAAAAAAAGAAGGGGGTGTATTTACAGTGGATTTTGATATTAAAATTCCAAGCAGAACGATTTCAAAGAGTTGGCGGGAAATTGCAGATTATAATGATAATAACAGCGGTAATAACAATAATAGCAATCATAATAATTTGGTGAATATTTCCAGAGGATTTCCGGTAGAGGAGCCAAAGGAAAAAGAAGCTGAGGAAGATGAACCCGAAGATGAAATTACTGAATTTAAAAGTAAAAGCAGAGGGAAAAATGTTACTCAACTATTAAAAGAACTCCAAAAAAAATCTTCTGAAATTCAGGGAACAGCGATTGTAAGTACCGAGGGGCTTGTAATATCTTCTGTTTTAAAAGGTAATTTTGAGGAAGAGCATTTAGCTGCAATTTCTGCAATTGTGCTTTCATTGGGCGAACGTATTGTTATTGAATTAAAGCGGGGGGATCTGGAGCAGGTGTACGTAAAAGGGAAAAAGGGCTATGTCCTTATCACGCAATGCACTGTGGAGTCATTATTGGTTGTGATTGCATCCTCTCTTGTAAAATTAGGAATGATTTTTCTCGATACCAAACGCACTGCAGAAAATATTGGAGAACTTCTGTAAATTTAAACCTATTAAACTGGAGGAATCACTAAAGTGCCCAAAAAACTACAGAAAGTGTTAAATCAAATTTTGGAAATTCCGGGGGTGAACGCAGTTAGCATTATCAGTCGCGATGGTTTTGTTGTCGATTATGTATCCAATGCAGATACAGATCTTGAAGCAATCGGAGCAGTGGTTGCCAGCGGTTTTGGTGCTTCCGAAGTGATTGGCTCAGAATTAACATTAGGGTACTTAAATCAATGTATTCTGGAATATGATACAAATAAAATAATTATGGCGTCGATCGCGGAAAATGTGCTCGCGGTTCTTGCTGATGGTGATTCCATGATCGGGCAAATTCGTTATGCAATCCAGAAAAATATAACTGAGATTACAAAAGGCTTATCTTAGTGACAAACTTCATAACGGTGAGACAAGATATTGGGCTGGCTGCTAAAATACTTTCAGCCATCTGGTTACGAAAACCAGTTATTTTCAATATCCATGGTCTCCAAAATAAGCACAAATTTATACAAGAAATAATCAGTTTTATACCTGATTATCGACAGCTTATTTTTTATGGCGAAGTGCCGCGTGTATTAGCGTTTAATAAATTTAGATTAAAAATATTGACGTTTGAAAAATCAGAGATTACCAGAGAAAGTTTATATCAATGTTTCGCTGAAGAAAGTACGAGTACCCCTCCGTTGCAAATTGTTTATTTCGATGCAAATGAGACAGATGTTTCTGAATTAACTAACAAATTAGAGAGGGGGTGGTTAACGTTTGTAAATGGTGGTTCCACTGTTTACAAACAATTAGCAGAGTCTGATCGTGTCATCTTCATTGATCTAAATAATGCTGAAGTACCGCAACAAAAAAGAAATCTTCTTTCCGATAGCGATTTGGAATACGAGATTTTTGAAAGAGCTGTTGACATTTCCGGCGGTGCGCTTTTAGCCTTGTTACAAAAAAAATTAAATGAGATTCGCTATATCGGACAGGCATTAATTTATGAAATTGAATCAGGGAAAAAGCTAAGTCAGACAGAAATTCAGCAAGTGTTTGAAATTGATTCCCGAACTTTTATTAAAGCGTTAAATGTTTTAAAAGTTGAATCAGGAATTGATATTGCGCATTATATTCGTTTAATTCCTGAAATCATCTCGATTATTCTGGACAAAATTCAAAAAATCGCTGGCGTGAATACTGTTGCATGCGTTTTAGATAATCAGCTACTCGGAATTAATAAAAGATCTGAATCTACCTTTTTCCCGTTGAACACATTTTTACCCTTTGTTAAATTTTATCAGCACATGATTTTAACATTCAATGAAGGGTATAATAAGAGACTTAATATCGAGCTAACAGGAGGACGCTCGGTTCTGTTTTTTAAGGAAGATAATTTACCAAATTACAAGGAGTTGATTTTTATCCTTCTCATGGATAGTAACTGCAACGTAATATTAACATTGAAAACTATTAAAACTATCTTCAAGGAGTTATAAATGGTAAGTCAGATTAAAGATGTTCTTGATGATATCCTGGTGAATGTCCCGGGGGTTGTTGGAGCAATACTTATTGATATTGATGGAATTCCAATCGCAATAAGTGGTCGATTCGAACTACCACCGGAAGAATTGGGCGCTTTTTTAGCTGCCTGTTTTTCGACCTATGTTCAGTTAGGTGGTGATCTGGGACAGGAGCTATCCACAATTATCACAGAATATAATGACCTGAAATTATATCAGTTAGGGATGCCTCGAGGCGGATTAATCATTGTCGCATCTAAAGAAGCGTATTTGGGGATGATTCGCCTGGAAGGTAAACGGGCTATTGAAAAACTTTCATCTGTGATGGAAGATTCTGCTGAAGGCAGAAAAAAATTAATGAATGAACATAAATTTAGAACACCAGACGACAAAGAAATTCAAGACATACTTTCAAAATTCATATAATGGTTAAAATATGCGAACGATAAACGGAAAAATACACTTCAAAGTTTTATATTTCGGAACTGCGTTAGCTGGAAAAACAACCAGCCTGAAATGGATTTGTGAAAATGTGATACCAGCGAGTATGAAAAATACGGATACAATTCGAAGTGTGAATACTTCTTTTGGCCAGACAATGTTGTTTGATTTTATTCCGATTAAAATTTCAGAAAATATTAATTTTCGTCTTTTTACAGCAACAGGACAAGATTATTACGCTGGTACGCGTAAACTGCTGTTTCAAGACATTGATGGCGTTTTCTTTGTTGTGGATTCTCAAAAAAAAGAACTTCAACATAACAAAGAATTTGTGGATGAGTTTAACAGACATCTGACTCATTTTAACTTACTTGAAAAGAATGTCACGGTGATTGTGCTTTACAATAAACAAGACCTCGAAGACATTTACTCAACGGATTATCTAAAAAAAGAATTAAAGTTAGAACACTACCCCGGTTATCCCACTTGTGCATTAACCGGACAAAATTTAAAAGAATCATTCGCGGAAATGATTAAAAAATGCGTTCAAAAAATGGGATAACAAAAAGCAATGGCAAATATTCCGATATTTTGGAATTTTTAAATAAACAATTTAAGCTAAATGATGCTGTTATATTCAATGATGTCGGAGAGATATTAGCCCAAAAAAAGTCGCTTGATAGCCGATTAACGCTTTCTATTCCTCTATTTTTAAAAACAGTAGATACAAGTCAGCTAAAAATAAAAATCGTGGAATTCTACGCTATCAATTTTTATAGTTCGCGACAAAAGATTATTTATTTATATCTTTTGAAATATCGATTATATGTTGCTTTACGTGGAGATCAGAACCTGAACCTGGGACTGCTACAATTATATCTGCCAGAAATTACACAACGAATCGAAAAGTTGAGAGATAATGATTGAGACTGATCTGAATAAAATTATTAAACCGATTTTTAACGGACTACCCGGAGTAATTGGAATTGTTCTTTTTAATTGTGATGGCAAACCGATTTATGTAAATGGTCGTATTGATATACCTGTTGACGAATTCGGTGCAAAGGTAGCCGTTTGCTTCGCTGCTGCTGAACAAGCAGGGCAATTATTTGATCGTAAATTATATGCCATCCTGTCAGAATTTAATAACTTGAAAATTTTCCAGATTAAAATTAGTCAGGACTATTTTCTCGCTATCATCTTTAAAATTAATAATGCATATCTTGGCGAAATCCGACGCAAAGTGGGGAAGGCTGTAAAAGATATTTGCAAATATTACAAGGCGTAAGCTTTTTTTCATTCCTTCATCATTATAATTTCACCTACAATCCACGACTGCATTGTGGTATGATTTTATGCCATGATGCAGTCTTTTTTTTATTATCCTCCAAAAATAAAACTTTATGCATCTCAAAATAGTCTCATTAATGTAAGCAAAAATTTATTACAGGATTTCGTAATCAGAATAGATTGAAGTGCCATTAAAGAGAAAGAGTTAATCGCAGATGACAGACGCTCAATTAATCGAAAAATTTTTGTCCGGAGATATTTCGAGCTTCAATACACTTGTCTGGCGATGGGAAAAACCGATATTTAATTTTGTTTATCGATTTCTCGGAGACGCCGAAACTTCTAAAGACATTACTCAAAAGGTATTTATTCGATTATATAAAAATTTAAGCAAGCTGAAGGATCAAACCAAATTCTCGAGCTGGATATATCAAATCGCCGCCAATTTGTGTAGAGATGAATTAAAAAGTTTAAAACGAAAAAGAACTCTTTCCATAGAAAGCATTAATGAGGCACATAATGATTTAATCGAAGATTTAAATTATCAACCGGATGAGGAAGTGAATCAATTGCAATTACGATCACTTATTAATGACGCATTACAATCCATACCAGAGGAGCAGCGAATCGTTATTATTATGAAAGAATATCAGGGATTAAAATTTATAGAAATCGCAGAAGCATTGGGTGAACCGTTGAACACGGTGAAGTCGCGCATGTATTACGGACTCAATGCACTACGAAAAGTATTTAAACGCTGGAATATAAACCAGGAGGCGCTTAGATATGAAATGTGATGATGTTAAATTATTATTGATGGATTTATTATATAATGAGATTTCTGAAGAAAATGAAGCAATATTACAAAATCACCTGTCTGATTGCGTCTCATGTCGTGAGGAATTTGAATCGCTTAAAAATACATCTGGCATTTTACAGAAATGGGAAGAGATCGACCCGAAATTAAATCTTGTTTTTGTGAGCGACAAAAAATCCATTATCGACGGGTTGAAAGATAAATTTTCATTCGCTCCTAAAAAACTTGCCTATGGTTTTGCTCTCGGATTCGTCACAATAATCGTGTTGTTCTCACTCGCGAACACAGAAATATCATATAAAGACGGTGATTTTACATTGAAAATGGGTATTTTCAAAAATACGACAGAGCAGCCTCAATTGTCCGCAGAAATCCAACAGGCGCTAATGGCTCAGGTTCGAGAACAGAACGCGCAATTAATGAATCAATTCATTCAACAAAGCGAACAGCGGCAGCAGCAGGAATTGGCAGCAACTCTCGCGAAATTTTCTCGGGAGTTTAATTATCAACGGACGAATGATCTTAAATTGGTGGGCGCCGGCCTGAATGAAATCGAACAAAAACTATATTTGCAATTGGAAAAACAGACAAATGATCGATTTAACAATTTAATCCGATATATTAATCAAAATCAGGAAATGAATCGAAAATAGTTTAACCTGGTGGAGTACCGGAATGAAAGTAAAATTAGTATTATTCGTGGTATTTCTTAATATCTCAGTGATGTTATTTGCTCAGGAAAAGCCTGGCAATATCCAGGATGATATTGAGATTATGGAAACCATACTTGATAAATTATTCGATAAACAAGAACGTTCACTCCGCTTTATAACTAGCGGAACCAGCGGTTTTTATCTCGATGGGTATGGCATTTTATTTAAAGTTCCTTATTCGCTGAGTCAAAAATTATACTATGTAAGTCCCGCTCCGAACGCTCGAAAATTTATTGATGACTTTATTTTTTCCGGGCAGGGGCATGCGGTTTCGACATCTAATAAAGAAGCGGAGAAAAGAGATATCGATTTTGAAAAAACGATGGTTGAGGAAATTTCCCGGGTAAAAGATATTTCAGCGAGATTCCTGGGAGATTATATATCCGCGATAAATTACATGGAACCAAACTATTGGATAACTGTTATTGTGGATTTTAATGGGGCTCCATTTAGCTTTGACAAGTTTTTACCGGAAAAATCCATTCGACAGGTGATCGGAAAAGTGCAGCGAAAAAGCATTATCGATTATCATAAAGGCAAAATTGATTTTGAAAAATTAAAAAAGCAAATTCAATTTGTATCAAAATATGATAATGATACTGAGATGGATGGCGATGTTGAAATATTTGCAGACATTATCAGTTCTTATGTTGAAAAGAGTAACAAAGAAAATGAATTGCACGTTATCAATGCTGTGAAGGGATTTTATCTGGATGGTTACGGAGCCATCTTCTTTATGAACGTAAATCTACAACCGAATTATATTAATATTATCACGCACGGAGATCATAAAAGCCAGTTTTCCGTACAAGCATACTCTTCTTTTGGAGATAGAGATACTATCGATTTTGATGAAAAATTAAATATCCTCCAAAATCGTATCATTTCTCTTTATGCGCGATTCGGGCATACGCTAAAAAAATTGCAGCCAAAGGATTGGCTGGAAGTTGCTGTTAATTTGAACACCATTCGTATAAATAATGGATATTCAAAAGTAATTTACAGGATTCAGAAAGAAGATATTGACCGTTTAAATAGTCAAAAAATCAAGATGACTGAATTTAAAAAACAATTGAGTGTAGCGAAATATTAATGGAGGTTATTTATCGCCAGGAAATTTTAATGACTTTCCAATAGTTTCAGCCCTGTCCATTAATCGAGAAGCAGCATGTTTTATATTCCAATAGCTTTTTACGTAATTGTAGATAAGAATTTTTAGCTCTGTATCTTTTTTTAATTCTTCCACAATTTCATCAATTTTCGTGTCCATGTCCCGAACTCGATGCTGTGTATTGTCTTCTTTTTCTTCATAACCAAGTGGTGTAAGAAATATATTGCCGCGCCCTGTAAGAAGCCAATTGAGATTAACGTTATAAAGCTCTAACAATTTTGTTAAATTTTCCCATGTCGGAACACTTTCTCCGCGCTCGTATTTACTTACATGCTGATATTGAATCCCCAGACTCTCCCCCATTTCTGCCTGACTTAAATTTTTTACCTCACGAATATACCGTAATCGACGACCGATTTCTTTTTTCATATTAGCAATAATATGTTAGTAAATAAAAAAATGCTTGACAAATTAATATTAATTTATTATATTGAAACAAAAATGAAAATGAATTTTTTGTAACTATAAAATAATAATCATTTTTTTCTATATTGTCAACAAAAAAAACAGGAGGATGAATGGAATTAGAATTGGTGGCAAAAATCGCACGTGTCAATCGAATTTTATTTGTCGTCCGACAGAACATGACCCTTATTCAAAAATATTTTTATTGCCGATTAGAACGAGAAAATTATTTAATTGTTCGTTATTTTCCGATTACCCATTATGATTTCCCGGAGGGCACAATGGAAAAAACCGTTATTGACAAGCTCAATGAGGTTGCCCGATTGCTTATTTTAGCTCAGGATAATGTGGAGTATGTTCAAAAGTATTTTATCTCTGAGTTAAAAAAAGAAGGGCGATTGCCGGGAACAGAAGATCGCTCCTCTGAAAATCAACCACAATCCGAATAATGCCGCGATGTTTTTTTTGCGAAAGTAGCCAATTCTTTTCGTGGTGACATCTCAACTCAGAGGGGTGTGTCGTTTTTATGTAAAGGAGAATGATATTGCGGGAAAATTAAAATCCCTCCTGACGTAATTCGCGTCGGAGGGATTTTTTATGTCGTTCTATCCAAATAAGCGAACTAACCATAAGCTCAGATCCGGGACATAAGTAATAATAAGCAAGGCAATTACCAGAATTAGCAAAAAAGGTAATGCCGCAGTGTAAAGCTTAACAACCGGTTTGTTGAAACGAAAGCTCGATATAAACAGATTGAGACCAACCGGCGGTGTTGAATATCCAATTTCGAGATTCGTCAAAAAAATGACCCCCAAATGAATGGGGTCGACGCCGAATTCCTTTGCAATGGGTACAATAAGCGGCACGACAACTATTATTGCTGAAAAAACATCCATTAAACATCCCACAATGAGTAGAAATATATTTAACATAATCAGGAATACAATTTTGCTGGTAATATAGGTTTTCATGAAATCCAAAATTTGCATGGGTATTTGCTCATCGATCAGGTAGTTGGTTAAACCCATTGCAGTACCTAATATCACCAGTATCCCGCCGACTAACAGCATACTTTCTTTCATTATTTTCGGGACATCTTTAAATAGATGTATGTCTTTGTAGATAAAAACTTCGATGACGAGCACATAAAAAGCAGTGACTGCGGCGGCTTCCGTTGCTGTGAAAATTCCCATATAAATACCACCAACAATGATAAGCGGCAAAGGGATTTCCCAGATTGCTTCTTTTGTGGCTTTTAACAAATTCGAAAAATTGAAAGCAGTACGCGGCACATTTGCTGTAATTCCCTGCCGCGCGCTAAAAACAGACAACAGGATTATCAGAATAACACCCGGGATAATTCCAGCTAAAAATAATTGATCAATACGAATGTTTGCTACTAATCCGTATAGAATAATTGGCAGGCTTGGCGGAAAGAGTAATCCCAAACTACCGGATGATGTTAGCAAACCCAGGGAAAATTTTTCCGGGTAGCCATCTTTTCTGAGAATCGGATATAGCAGGCCTCCCAGTGCGACAATAGTAACTCCCGATGCCCCGGTAAATGCCGTAAAAAATGCGCAAGTCACCAGCGACACGATGGCCAGTCCACCGGGCATCGAACCGAACAGAGCATTTGCAAGGTTAACAAGCCTTTTGGGAGAATTGCTTTCAGCCAATAAATAGCCGGCAAAAGTGAACAATGGGATCGCTAATAAAGTAGGAGCGTTGGCGATGCGGTACATCTCCACAATGACTGCCATTGTGCTAATTCCGTGTGAATGAAAACTCAATAATGCAATTGAGCCCAAAATGATAAACAACGGCGTGCCAAATAGCGCAAGCGCGATCAATGCAATCCCAATCAGAATTATTGTCATGCTGGCATCTCCTTCCCGGTTGTTAGCGTATAAATGTTTTCAATGGATCGCATGAAAAAGCGGAACATCATAATTCCAAAACCAATCGCAATAATCAGTTGTGCCGCCCAGGTGGGAATGCCGGGGGAAATATTTCCGCCCATCTCTGCTTCCATTTTGATAAAATTTATCGCTGCATGCATCAAAAAGAAACTTACAAATGCGGCAAACAGGTTGATTATTACCTGACTGATTTGTTTCCCTTTTTCCGGAAGTATTTTGCTAAGCACATCGATGTTGATATGTTTGCCTTCGCGGGTTGCAAGGGAGGCGCCGATAAATCCAATCCAGAGAACGAGGTGGCGCAGGAAAACATCTCCCCCAAATATTGAGGTGGAAAAAAAGTTACGGAGAATAACCTGCAAAAAGGCCAGTAAAATCATTGTTGACAATATTAAAACGATAAAAATGGTTTCAATGTGGGAGATGAGCTTATCCAAGAATTTGAGTACCTTCAATCGTGCAATCTCCTTTTGTTAGCTGAAATAAATTTATAATCTTTTTTTTTATTTTTATGATGATACTAACTATTCGGACGTTCAAATATGAACAGCAACGGACGCCGGTCATCGGGATTATTGAATTTCGGATCATTATTATTATCCAAAATAACATAAAAATAGTTACTGTCAACGGCTAATCCTTCTGCTCTTCCGTATTTCATATTTTTGTATTTAAAATTGTCCGATACTTCTGTAGATCGAAAGGACCACCCTTTTATTTCGCGGTAAGTTGTCCCGTCAAATTTCAAGGTGCAGATTGTAAATGAATTTCGTCCCAGGGCATATAATTCGTGATAATCATAATCAAGCCCTGTAAAATCAGCTCCAACATTTTCTTTTTTCTGAAATTTTGTTTGATCCATCTGATAGGCAAAAACGGAAATTGGATCGGCTAACGTGTTAACTTCAATAATTCCACGGGGCTCTCGCTCCGCGCACAGAATAAATTTCCCCAGTTCTGTGTAGGTGATTCCTTCAATGTAAGCATTCCTGCGCTGAAACAATCCGGCTGCCATGCCAAACGGACGCAAATCAGGGGTTATCCACTTCACTGTATCTTTAGCAGCACTAACTTTAAGTATCCGAATCGCCATTTCGGAAGCAATATAAAAATTGCCTTGTTTATCACACGTGATGCCTTCAAAATCAAGTTTTTTGAACAAGTTGTTTTCCGGGGGGGAAAATATTATGTGAGGAACGAGAATAGCTTTGTCAGCTTTTACGATAATTTTAAATATTGTATCATCGTGTTTGTCCGAAACTGTGAACAGAGTGTCCCGCCAAATCGTGAGGCCCGATGGTTGGATGTTCGGGGGACCCTCTACCGGATACGCGTTTATCAATTTTAGAGATGGGATTTTTGCGACAGGTTCTGATTGGTTACAAAAAAGAACAGGCAACAAGAATAACACCAAAAAAATTCGGTACATAAAAGACTCCAATTAGGTGGTAACTTTTAATTGTGAAATTTGGCTTACAGCAGAAAGATATTATTTTCCCGACATTTTTGAATCATTTCATCCGGCCAAATACTTGCCTGAATTTCTCCGATATGCGCTTTACGCAAATAGAACATACACAGCCGTGATTGACCAATGCCACCGCCAATAGAGAGTGGAAGGTCATTATTTAGCAGCCTGTTGTGAAAATATAATTGTCTGCGATGCGTATTACCGGTTATTTCCAATTGACGTTCCAGCGCCTCGGCATCTACACGAATGCCCATGGATGAAAGTTCATATGCATAATCCAGAAGTGGGTAATAGACGAGAATGTCGCCGTTCAGACCTTTATACGTGCTGTTTGATGGTGTAGACCAATCATCGTAATCCGGCGCCCGGCCGTCGTGCGGTTGGCCATTTTTAAGTTCACTCCCAATACCAACAATAAAAACACTACCAAACTCTTTGCAAGCTTCTTTCTCCCGCTCAACTGGTGAAAGATTCGGAAATTTATCGACTAATTCTTCACTATGAATAAAGGTGATTTCGTCCGGCAAAATTGGTTTAATTACATTATATTGCTGGCAAATATATTTCTCGGTTCGTTTAATAACTTCGTAAATTGTTCGGACGGTCTTTTTAAGAAATTTCAGGTTTCGGTCGTCTTTGGAAATGACCTTTTCCCAATCCCATTGGTCCACATAAAGGGAATGTAAATTGTCTAAAATTTCATCTGCTCGAATGGCATTCATGTCTGTGTACAAGCCCTCACCATGTTTTAAGCCGTAATCGGCAAGCATCATGCGTTTCCATTTGGCAAGGGAGTGAACAATTTCCGCTTTGGTGTTTCCCATGCTTTTAATCGGAAAAGCCACTGGTTTTTCAATGCCATTTAAATCGTCATTAATTCCGGTGCCGGATTTAACAAACATTGGTGCAGTGACCCGGATTAAATTCAATTCAAAAGAGAGATTTACCTGAAAAAATTCTTTGATCAGACGAATCGCTTTTTCTGTCTCTTTCAGATCGAGTAATGGTTGATAGTTCGATGGAATTATTAAATCTGTATGCATTTTCATTCTCCTTGTTAAAAAAATCAGGCAGTTTCACTATTAGTTGGACGTATATTTGCCCTGATATAATCCCTCTGTTTGCATTTGATGATATAACATTTGAATGAGTTTTGGTTTTAAAATGTTCCAACGCGGTGCGATTAGCAAATCATCTTGAATGTCGCCAACCAACCGATGGACAACGATATCCGGCGACAGATGTGGCAGTAGCGTTTTAAGCACCTCAATATATTCCGCTTCTGTAAATACACTCACCTTTCCTGCGTGATACCACCGCGCTAACTCAGTATTTTTCACAACCTGAAGATGGTGCAACTTAACGCCATCAAGTTGAAGCCTGTTTATTTCGCTGATTGTATATCGCATATCATCACCATTTTCCCGGGGCAGGCCGAGGATGATATGAGCACAGATCAGAATATTCGAATATTTTTGAATACGTTGCACTGCGTCGACAAAACAATTATAATCATGTCCCCGATTAATGAGTTGCAATGTGCGATCATGGGCAGATTGCAAACCCAATTCCAACCACACCTCATGAGTTTCCGCGATATTTGATAATTCATTTAATACGTTCGGTTCCAGACAATCCGGTCGGGTTCCGATGGCAAGTCCAACAATATCATCGGGATAATCGTAAACTTTACGCCACCAGGATTTTAGCACATTTAATTCAGCATACGTGTTGGTATATGTTTGAAAATATGCCAGATATTTGCCAGTAAAACCCCGTGTGCGCGAACTCGCAATACCCTCACGAATTTGCCTCGCGATATCTGCTGTGCTGTTTTCAATATTACTAAATCCTGGATTATAACAATAAACACAGCCCCCTTCGTTGCTAGTTTTATTCTTACGGTGCGGGCAACCAAGGTTGGTATGAATTTGCAATTTGCGAACAGGAAAGGGATAATGCTCCTTTAAAAATGTCTTGAATGTGTAGACAGTGCGTTTCATGGTTTTTCATTTTCAATTGATTCCAATGTTCCCAGTCGCAGGTATTTTTCAAAATTATTTTCGATGACACAGTTGTGGCATACATCTGCCGGATAAAAAATAAGCCGCTTGTTATCATCAATGCGTATGCTGAAACAAATATTGTGTTCGTTTAACTGCTGTAAAAATTGGCTGTGTTCATCTGCCAGATGTTCGGTATAAATCGAAATGAGCTTTCCCTGATAATTTTTTATCCAGGTGAATATTTTATCATGCTGTGCGTAAAATGCGTCAAACAAATAAACTTCTGAAATTTTTTCGGTGAGTCCGCCAACTTCCAACACAAAAGCGATGGGCCTGTATCCTCCGCTGTGGCCAGTAAGTAGAATTTTATCAATACAGGTTGACGTTATAACAGAATCATTTTTCAGGGTAAATACAATTTCTTCAATAAAGTGTTTAAAACCATCCGATTCTTCCATTTTTCCGCAAAATGAATCCGGGGCATTTTTAGGACCTTGTGCCAGTATTAACAGGGCGTTTTTTTTTGATGTCACTAATTGCGGCACAAGCGTAAATTGGTCGAGAACATTTCTGACATTGTTTCGATGACCATGAAAATGAACGATCAGATTGACGCCTTTTTCACTGTCGTGGAAGCCATCAGGGATGACAATAATCGCACTCCCTTCATCATAATGTCCCTGGAATGGGAAATGTTCGCCTTTTGAATTTTTGTAACCCTCCATTCGTTCAGGATGAGGAAAGGGAGCATTTTCTAATGTTAGAAATGCCCATTTTGCGCCTGACATCGTTTTCCAGTTGATATCGATTGCCTCGAGATTCCTTTTATCCGCGATGGAATTATCAGTAGTTCGCGCTGGCGTTTTTGTTATCGCGACGGTTGATCTATTAATCGATTTGTGTAATTCCTTAAAGTTTGCTTCTTGTGAAAATACATTGATTGAAAATATCATTATAAAAAATAGAACAATGATGACTATTTTTTGCATTATGATTTCTCCGGACTGTTTAATAAAGATTCTATAAAAATAACAAATAATCGCAGAATAAGCAAGCAAATTTTCGGAGCTGTATAAAATAAAAACGACGCCAGAGGGATTAACTGGCGTCGTTAAGAGGGAGGAATTGAACTTTCTATTTCCTCTAATTTTGAAAATTACACTGGATTTATATGTTGAATTATAAGCAGTAAAAGAGATTAAGTTCGTTTTTTATTTGGTTAAAATTTTGTTTGCCGAACAAAGCAGAGACACGTTTTCAAGACTTATCAAAAATAAAAGTCGCGGGAAGCGCTCCGCTCCATTCACTGTGAAGCATATCAATTAAATCTTCATCGCTTTCAAAATTCTGAACATAATTTTTATAATTCACTTGATATGCTTTTAGAAAAGGAGATGAGGGATTTCATAATTATTTTGTTACTGTTCAGGTATTGAAAAATTGCCACAGAGACACAGAGTACACAGAGAAAAATAAGCTTAAAAATCATTGTTTCTGGCAGCAGAATTAATTTTTTTTTAAAGTGATATTGTATCCGCTCAAAAATTGAGGGTAATGAGTGTCATGCCCGTCCCGGCACGTCGGGATTATCGGGCATCCATCTCTCCTCATTACCGCACATTGATTCCCGCCAAAAGCGTGCGGTAATGACAAGTTTCATTTTAAAATAACCTCAAATATTGAGTGGATAAATGATATTTTATAATTTTCGTCAGCTTCAATTTTTATATGTAGTCCTTTTATTGACTCTGTGTTCTCTGTGACTCTGTGGCTGAATAGTTACATTATTTTTTATGAAATCCCTCCAGCGATGATGTGACCCAATTTGAAAATACCTCCTTTTTTTGCAATCCTTATTGCCACTTAAGTAAATTTAATGTCCCTCCTTAATGACCGTTAAGGAGGGACATTATGTTACTCACAATAATGTTAACCTTAAGAGAGAAAACGCGATTTGCAACTTATATTTAAAAGAACGATTCACTTCATGTTTAACCAATCTTGTCTTGTTTTAGACAAAAAGCATACCATGTTTTGATTGAGGTTTATAACCATAAAATTTACAATTGGATATTAAGTTATCAAATCGAACTGATCATTTATTCATGACATGTTAAATGAGACAGTTCCAATTTGACCTTCAATCGTTTGAATTCATTTTTTGTGGAAAGTAATCGATTGAAAATATAAAGATTATAATGCGCTATTTTGAAATGATAATAACAGAGAAATGTATCAATTATTTTAAATGAGACACACTATACAAATTATACAAATTTTGCATCTAAACTCGTCAGAGCCAATCGTATGAATTCTTACAATTTCTTTAAATTTAACTTGATTTTAAAATAAAATATTTTATTTTATGTATAATACGTATGAATGATTTTACTTTGTTCAATGATCGATGCGATTTTTTTGCACCAGGATAGACATTTAAAATTCCAATTATTTAAAAAAGAATAATATTCTTTGGTGTAAAATTTGTCAAGATACTCACGCAATTTGATAGTATTGTTCTTCTTGTGCCAGGCTGTTGCAAGGTTAAGTCTAAAATCCGCAGAGATGGGAAAATTAGACAATGTTCACCTTGTTAACGGCGATGTGTTTTCTGGCGATGAGTTTTTAATTGCAACAAAGGATCGCATACTTCATTTAAAACTTTATCTTGCTGAATGTCCACCTTTATCCTATCAAAACAAACAAGATTCCCTGCGAATAGAGTATTTATCATTTTATTGGGGATTGACAAATTCTGATACATTATTACATTTTGCAAATACTGCCCGTGAGTTTACTCAAAAAAAATTAGCGCGACCATTTACGGTATACACAAAATATCAGTTAGCGGATCCCGGTTGTGACAGTATGGTTTATGCTTTTGTAAAAACAGCTACTGGTGAATTTTTATCATACATGCTTATCGAAAATGGATTGTCGTGTATTCAAAACAGGAATATCGAGTTATTGGAAATATCTCACCAAAAACGAATAGAGCCGGAAATTAAGGGTCGGGAGATTAAAGCGATTTTGCTGCGGAACGGTATATGGGCTTGTACCGATCCGGAGCGACTTATTAATCAGCGATCTGAAATCCGGCTTATAATAGCTGAACAGAAAAAGAGCCAAACAACTGCACTTACGAAAGCCGAGTCCGGCTTACTCAAGGATATCAATACTGCGACAATTGAAGAAATCCAGATCGTGAAAGGAATCGGGCCGAAAACGGCTGCAAAAATTGTAGCCAGCAGGCCATATCAAAATATGAATGACTTGCTTCGGGTGAAAGGTATAGGTCCCAAAACGTTAGAGAAAATTAAACAACATTTTGTAGTTCAATCAACTGATAAATAGTTACTAATTATAGTCTGAATGAGGCCCCCGTTTAATCGGAGCAAAAAGAATCTAAAACATAACGTTTAATAAAACCAGATGATTAGTGGTATAAGATTCTTTATTTCCCGCCAGGCGGGATGCCTGGAATAATAAAAATGAGAGTTTTTGCTCAAGCGCTAATTAATTTTTAACTTAACACCCAAAATTCTAAATTAAAATATTCAATATTATTCTAAGATTATATCATAGATTAATTTGGAGTGCAATTCTACTGTGCGCTTCCAGAGCAGTTATGCATTGCGCTGAATCGTATAAAAAGGCTGTACCCTTGTGAAGGTGTTCAAAAAGAAGTGACCTGATTTTGTATAGCTCTTAAACCTTCGCAATGGTTTTTCCAACGATTCTTGAGTTATTGGACGGCTGTAAAGGCGATTCACTCCCGAACGCACATTCAATTTATGTAGATATTTAATGTCCGTTTCAGAATTTAAGGTAACACCTAAATTTCTAAAATGAATTATAATAACGAAAAAATAAATTTATTGCCTACGAAACACACGAAATAGCGCTTAATTCAAAATAACATTTCGTGTATTTTTGTGTGTTTAGTAGGCTACAATTGTATAATAATTTTCTTTTTGGAATTTTAGATAACATATTATCCCATCTGTTGGAACAAATACAAGGTATGGACGATAGCGCTGGCATTCCTTTTAATAATATTCGGGCCATGGTCAGCAAAATCCCTGCCTGCTGTTTCTTCAAAATTATATAATGATTTAAATTTGTAATTTCTGAAAAATATTAAATCCAGAAGCATGAAAAATTATCTGATTCGCTTTTTTTCTTTATTATGTCTTAATTCTGTTATGGGGGACCAATACTTTGTATCCGGGGAAATTAACGGGAATTTCGCTATGTTTATCATCGCAGTTTTGATTAGTTTTATTTTTATCATGCTATTGCTCTTTGTTGTATTTTACTATTTCAAGACACGATTTATTCGTCAACGAAGCATTCTGCTGAAAAAATTAAATAAAGAACTTTCCAAAGAAATTTCTGATAAGGAAAAATCAATTCACCGGCTAAAAACAGATATTGAACTGCTTATAGCGACGATACGCAGTATCGGAGACGGTCTAATTTCTACGGATGTAAATGGTATGATAAATTTCATGAATAAAACCGCAGAAAATATCACTGGTTGGACTGAGCAAGAAGCGCTGGGAAGACCCTTTTATGAGATTTATGTGATTTTATCAGATCCTGGCTTTAAAGAAATGGGGCAACGGACAGCGAATGAAGATATTTCTGGTAATTCATTTGAGAAAACAATTTTACGGATGAAAGACGGCACAGAGAGAAATATTCGTGAACACCGCAGGCCGATAAAAGAGAACAATGGGGAAATTATCGGATTAGTGATTTTGTTTAAAGAAGAAACGACAAAAATTGGCAGTGAAGTTCCGTTGAAAAAAGATAATAAACTGCAGTCGCTTGCTAACGACATCAGTGAAATTTCGCATACGTTTAATAATATTTTTATCGGAATTTTAGGGAATATTTCGTATGTCAGGTCCAAACTTAATTATGAGGATGATTTATATGCTATTTTAAACCAGGCCGAGGAGGCTGCGTTAAAAGCCAGAGATCTGACCTCAAAATTATTTTCAGTAACAGAAAAATTAATGCCGAAAGAAAAGCAGCCCGTGGCTTTTCCTGATTTTTTAAAAAACACGATTCGATCTTCTTTTCTTGGGTCTAGTGTAAAAACGAAATTCAGTTTTTCAGACGATTTATGGGATGTGGCGATGAATCATAATAAGTTTCGGCATGTATTTCATACTATTTCAATAAATGCGCGCGACGCCATGCCAAAGGGCGGTGTTTTTCATGTCAGGGTTAAAAACGTTGTCATAAAAACAGAAGAAAATTTACCAATTAAACCGGGAAATTATGTGAAGGTTAGTATTCGAGATCAACCAGCGGGAATAACACAAACTCAACTGGATTCAAGATTTGATTCTCCTTTGGCACTCCCGGTTGAGGAAAATAAAGAGCTTGCTGCAATATATTCCATTATTGCAAACCAGCATGGTTATATGTATGCCGAAACAGAAAAGGAATTGGGTACCAATCTGATAATCTATTTTCCGGCAAAGGCAACTGACCCGGAAGGCCTGAAATTATATAGAGAATCCAGTATTTTATCGAATACCGGTCGTATTTTAGTGATGGATGATGAAATAATGATCCGTAACATTGCCGGAAGGTTGCTAAGATTTATTGGGTACGAAGTTGTTACAGTAACCAGCGGCGATGAAACGATCCTGGAATATAATAATGCAATGCAGAAAAATAAGAAATTTGATGTGGTTGTTTTAGACCTAACGGTTGCCGGCGGCATGGGTGGAAAAGAAACAATAAAGAGGCTAAAAGAAATTGATCCCCATGTTAAAGCAGTCGTTTCCAGTGGCTATTCTGACAATCCGATAATGACGGATTATCGAAAATATGGTTTTGTCGATTTAATTGCCAAACCGTATAAAATATATGAACTGGGAGAGGTCATATTTCGAGTAATGAACAATCGCTAAGCATTTATGTGAAAAAATTTATTCACAAGATTTATGTTGATTTTATTTTTTTTGTTGACATTTTGCCAGGGATGCAGTACATTAGATGTTCGATTCGATAAATTTTGATAGTTCATTTTGATGCAGGAGGGAGAAAATGAGCGCACACATAAAAAAGGAACGCTTTGGCAAAACCAGCGACGGGAATCCGGTTTATCTGTATCAATTGCAAAATGCAAACAACATGTCCGCTGAAATTATAGACTACGGCGGTATCGTGGTTTCTTTAAATGTGCCTGATGGTAACGGAAATTTTACTGATGTAGTACTGGGTTTTGATTCTGTGCAAGGTTACGAAAAAAATAATCTCTATTTCGGATGTATTGTTGGGCGTTTTGCAAACCGAATTGCAAACGGACGCTTTCTTTTAAATGATAACCAACACAGGCTCGCTCAAAACATTAAACCAAACCATTTACATGGCGGTGAAAAGGGATTTGATAAGGTGATATGGCAGGCAAAAGAAATGAATGATTCGGAATATCCGGCATTGCAACTGAGTTATCTTAGCCTGAACGGCGAAGAAGGATACCCCGGAAATTTAGCAGTCCAAGTAACATATCGCCTGACAGATGAAAATGATTTGCAAATAGAATATTTTGCCGAAACCGATCAGGATACTGTCGTTAATTTGACGAATCATTCGTATTTCAATCTTTCGGGGCATGACAGCGGAGATATTTTGGATCATATCCTGACGATTCATGCCGAAGAATATACGGCAACAGACGCCCGGTCGATCCCCACCGGCGAAATAAAATCGCTCGCGAAGACTCCCCTGGATTTCAGGAATCCAGCGCCTGTTGGTGAACGTATTCATGATCAATTTGATGCATTAAAATTTGGCAATGGCTATGATACGAATTATGTGTTGAATAATGAGCATGGAATGCTTGTTAAAGCGGCGGAAGTGTTCGATCCGAAAAACGGGCTGTCGATGGAGGTGCTTACAACTCAGCCTGGCGTTCAGTTTTATTCAGGAAATCATATCGAATGTAATATGCCAGGGAAAGGCGGACAAACGACATATCAAAAAAGAAGCGGACTTTGCCTGGAAACGCAGCACTATCCGGATTCACCCAATCAACCGCATTTTCCGTCAGTGGTTTTGAAACCAGAGGAAAGCTATAAACATAACACTGTATACAGATTTAAGATAAAATAACAACAATAATTTTTGATGATTGATTTTGCAGGAGGCAGCAGATGGTAAAGAAGATTGGCCGCTATTTGTATAAATTTGCACTAAGCATTTTTATGGCTTATGTAATCATAAAATCGATTTGGATATTTGCAGATTATGCGCTAAACCATGTTGATAAATTTTCTGCGTATGCCGAAATTGAAATAAAAACAACGCAACCGGTTACAAAAAATAAACTGGCTGATATAATTCCGCATGACCCCATAAAAATCAGGAAAGAATCCGAAGATACACACTGGTTAATGATTTGTCAGGCTCCGGATTATAACGATCTTGAAGGCGTGAAAGAAAAAGTGCTTCGTGCATTCGATGAGAAACTTACATCAGACGGGTATAGCGTGCAACGTGCCGAGTTATTCCCGCCTCCAGTGAGCAAACATTATTTCCGGTTGCAAATGACAGTTTTTATCCCGGGTATTATTATCGCTATTTTCTGGTTCATTCATTTTTATCGCTGGATACAGGATGAATTTAAACGCGATGATACAAAAAAAATATCCTGAAAAAGATTTGTCTCAAACACTGATAATGTTAATCTAAATCCGTTCGAGTTTGTGCAATATTGGCTGGACTGGCCGGATAGCTGATTATAATAATTTTATCAATAAAAAACCCTGTCACAATTTTTGTGTGCCAGGGTTAAATTTATCAGCAGCAGAGAAGGCGAATTTTCAAAATCATCTTGTTGATTGCAAATTATGCCATAGTAAACTCGATGCATACAAGCAATTATATACCCGAATGAGTCAGGAGCCTGATTATCAATTATCGCTGCGATTTCCGTCTTTGGTCATGGACAGAATAAAGGCTGAAAGCGGAAGTTTCTTTTCGGTACGGATTCAGGATATTCTATTATCAATTATCAGCTTGATCGTGGGCATGGGAACAACAGTCTATTTTGTCGATATTTCACACCTCCTGAAGCCATTCAAAAACCTCTTTTCCGGAACCGAACAAAAGATGGTAACGAATGTGCGGGAATCTGTTGGCGGAATAAATATCGATTTTCAGTTGATACTTTCCGTCGTAGTTATCCTTGCTGCAATTGCCATACTCGATCGATTTATTTCCCGGCATAAGGATAAACTTGCAGCCTACCTTAAAATGATGCCAATGTCGTGTTTTTTGTAATTTGTTTATATTGAGTGCATAGACTGTGTCAATGCAAGCGGCGAAGCCGCTATCACGCTTGGCACCTGAGCAAGAATAATATTTCACATCACACCGATGACAACACAAGAAATTTCTAAAATCAAAAATCATTGATCCGTGTTCGTAATTCTAATTTTAAATTTCTTAAATCGATTTTCTGAAATGAGCTATAATGATATCGCCCTTTCAAAGCTTTGCAATGCTCATTACTACAACTCCAGGGCGCTGCCCTGGGGTTGGTTATTTTGCCCTTTCAGGGCATTTATTGAGCTTCGCATATCGTTGTTTGTAAAATTCCGTGCGGAATATTTGCAGCCAAAAAGACGGCTGCACGCCATAACACATGACTATCGCAGGAGCGTCATCTTGCGGGTGGCAACAAATTTTCCGGCCTTGATCCGGTAAACATATATCCCCGAAACCACCGGTTGCCCTGTCTCGTCTCTGCCATCCCACTGAATGTTGTAAAAACCTGCCGCCTGTTGTCCGCTAACGACTGTTTTAATTTGCTGTCCGACTGTATTATAAATAACCAGTTTTACATCCGATGCCTCCGGCAATTGATATGAAATTGTTGTTTCCGGATTAAACGGATTGGGATAGTTCTGCGAAATCGCGTATTCCTGCGGCAGGTTGATTGTTGTCAATTCGTTCTGGTTATCGGATGTTTTTTTCTCGTCGAATTCTGCCGGATTTCCGACAATGATCTCGCCATGATATATCGGATACGGATCTTTCTCAACAGTGACATTGATAGTTCCGCTTCTGTTTGTGAATATCAACAGGCTGCAGATTCCCTGCTCATTTGTCAATTCTTCCCGCGGAATGATGATTCCGCTACCATCAACTTTTACATGTGCATTCGCTACGGGTTCATTGTTGTAAAGCACTTTTATGACCAGCGAACCTTCAGAATCCCGCTGAAAGTACTCGGGATGAATAACATTCAACCCATGATCGATAGTAATGCCATCACTCCAGGGAGACCAGGCGCTCACTAAACCGGCGCCGTTTTTTGCCCGGATACGGGCGTAAAACGTTTGTGCATTTTCACCGGTTATAACCGCGCTGGTAACATTCCCGAGCCAGGCATTGTAAATACTGCTATCTCCCGGAGCTGTTCCGATCTGCAATTGGTAGCCGCTAATTCCGGTATCATGCTCACGAGCGGCTTCCCAGGTAAAAGTGACATCAAGTGAATTTGAGACCTCGCCAATGTCTATTGGCGCTGTTGAGATAATCGGTGGCGTGATATCCGCGGCTGCAAGATACGCCTGACCAATTTGTGTGAGGGAAAAATCATCCCGGAGCAATGCGGTGAACGGCGCTTTTGGCGTCATCGGCTCATCGAACAGCGGATCGTGACCACTGGAAATATACCAGAACCATCGCGTAATACCAACAGGATTGGTTTTCAGGTATTCGCAAAACTGACGACACATTTCTGTTACCTCTGCCTCGGAGCGATTCCAGTCCATGTTACCAAATCCGGTGATCCAGACGTCATTAACACCACTGAGCTCCCTCATACAGATCGCATTGTCTTCCAGTAACTCGCGGACGTTTTCCCAATTAACAGATCGTGTTTCGGCGCTCATCGGGAAAATGTGGAAATCATTTATATCCACTTTAACATCTGGTGGCAAACTATTCAAAAAGGTATTGTACCAATCAACACAATTTCCTTTTTTCAAATAAGCATCGAGGACTCCTTTTAAATCCTCTTTCAACGGCTCCAGCAATCCGAGAAAAAACTGGGGTACCATTTTAAATAACACTTCAATCGGTTGATCAATAGCTTCTGTTAAAAATAACGACGGTCCCACAAATTTTGCAGTGGGATCAAATCCTTTAATTAGCTCGTAATAGCGAGTATATTGCGCCGCGTACACTGTCGGATCAAACATCGGAATCCAGTTCGGCTCATATCCCACCGTCCAGTACTGACCCACTCGCCCTTCGTCAGAAATAATGCGGGCGATGTGCGACTGCTCTGCCGTGTAAATTCGATCCAGAATTTCCTGCTGTGTCGGCACTTCCTCATTGGGAAACAGGCTTTTGAAATAATCCACAAAATAATACGGCTTTTTAAGGTCATCATTATCCAGCTCTTTGCCAATGGAATTTTCAATTTCCGTGTCGATCATATTTTCCACAGAATTGGACAGCTCGTTCCAGGTGAATGAAATGCCCAGCAAATCCCAGTCGATATGAGATTGCGTTCTGGAATCCGGTGTAATCACCGAAACCTGCAAGTTGCGCTCCCTGCCTGTTCCGTTCAAACCGATCTCGCCGTTGATGCTGATCGTGGTCGTAAACCTGGCGTCTGCCTCTCCCACTTTTTTCCAGTGATAGCCCCAACGAAACGGATTTGGATTCAGCACCCACGCCTGAATGATGAGCACCGTGTGCCAGTCCGCCGATAAACTGGTGTTGAACCGGATGATATCATCTCCCACTGTTATATTGAATTCCGGCAGCTCGTCCTGAAAATCGATTCGCGTATCTCTGAAATCCGCCTTGTATTTGATGCGGTATTTCACATCGGTGTACACAAAACTATCCAGCGTGTCGGCGAGCGTGTCTTCCAGCGGCTCCCGGTTCTCGTTCCAATAGTCGCCAATAGTGGGGATTACATTTTTATTTACAATTGCCAGTGAAAGATTAAACAGGTTTTGCAAAAAATCCACATCCGTGCGGTCGAGCAGATCCAGGATGTACCATTTCCAGTCCATGCCCAGATTATCTGTGCGATAATTCAGCTTGCCAACAGTCAAGATTTTCTGTTTATCTGCCTGCGGCATATTTTCCGGCAGATATGAATTATTCCAATCCCGGTACCACTCCGCGCCGATTTCCCCCAGATGCTGGGTTCCGGCAACGCCCCCGACGCCAAACCGGGGATCGAGCTGCGCAAACACTGTCCCCCAAAATATCGACATAAATATGGCTATTAGCACTAATTTTCTTGATTCCATGACTGATCCTCGTTAAAAGTCGTAATGCAAAATTATACCACTAATGTATCACTTTTTTTTTAATGAAGCAATAGAAAAAATGGAGAGCGGGAGATGTGGTTTTATGCGAAAATAGCAATCCACGATATAAATTTCGTGGCAATTTATTATTGGTGCACGTTTTAATGTTTCATTGGATTGAATTGCGACGCTTTTTAAAGCGTGGATTGCAATCACTTCCCCCGCTTCCGTCTCAACTCCCGGCTATGTTCCCGTTTATTTGTTCCCGGCGCCGGTTCGCTTATTCGAATGTTCTCAATTTTATTTTCGTATTAAACCTAAATTTCTAAAATGAATTATAATAATGAAAAAATAGATTTATTGCCCGTGAGACACACGAAATAGTGCTTAATTCAAAAAAAATTAAATTTCGTATGTTTTTGTGTGTTTAGTGGATTATAATTGTATAATAATTTTCTTTTTAGAATTTTAGATTATATTTGAATATACGCGCCAGCTTGAACAAAACAGGTTTAGTTTAAAGCCACTGTATCAATCCAATTGTAACAGATTTTTTCTCAAAAACAAAACCTGCCAGATTTTACAAATTCTGGCAGGGCTGTAAATTTTCAATAGAGATACGAAATTTATTCTTTCAGAAACTTCACGATTTCAGTGACCATTTTTTTTGCATCGCCGAATACCATCATGGTTTTTTGATCATAAAATAATTCGTTATCTTCACCGGCAAATCCCGGGGAAAGGCTCCGCTTAACGATCATAACCGTTGCTGCTTTATCTACATTCAGAATTGGCATTCCGTAAAGGGAGCTATCTTTTTTAGTGCGGGCTGCAGGATTGATAACGTCATTAGCGCCGATTACGAGTGCGACATCTGTATCCCTAAAATCATCATTGATTTCATCCATATCGAATAGCTGGTCATACGAAACGTTTGCTTCAGCCAGCAGTACGTTCATGTGTCCCGGCATTCTTCCCGCGACCGGATGAATGGCATATCGTACTTTTTTGCCTCGTTCGATTAAGATGTTTGCCATTTCACTGAGAATATGTTGCGCTTGTGCGACAGCCAGGCCATAACCGGGGACAATGATAACGGACTGTGCATTGTCCAGCATAACAGCAGCATCTTCGGCCTGGAAACGGGTGACGTCACGACGCTCGCCACTGGCGGAGGCGACCTCCTTCCCCACTGCGGCAAACAGTACATTTGCCAGCGAGCGGTTCATTGCCTTACACATGATGTTTGTCAGAATGATTCCTGATGCACCGACTAACGATCCACTAATAATGAGCACGTTATTGGCCAAGACAAATCCGGTTGCAGCGGCAGCGAGTCCGGAATATGAGTTTAACAGTGATATAACCACGGGCATATCCGCGCCGCCAATTGGAATAACCGCTAACACACCAAGTAGCGCGGCGATAGCTAAAATAACCAGCAGTGGAGAGATTGTTATCGGATTCATTGTAAAAATAACGCCCAGCACAATTACTGCAACTAACAGTAGCGCATTCACGACGTGTTGAAGTTTGTAAATGATAGGCGCACTGCGCATCACGCCCTGCAATTTGGCAAAGGCGATCAGGCTGCCGGTAAAGGTTATGGTCCCGATCAAAATACTCAGCACGAGTGTAATGGATACATTAAGCACCGGATCACCAGTGAACTGCGTGAATTCGGACAATGCAACCAGCGTGGATGCGCCGCCACCGAATCCGTTAAACAAGGCAACCATCTGAGGCATTGCTGTCATTTCCACCTTTTTGGCGGCGATTCCCCCGATTGCCGCGCCAATGATGACGCCGGCAATGATATATGTAAAATCGAGAATTTGCTTATCAAATAATGTAATAACCACGGCGAGAAACATCCCGGACATTGATAGCAGATTGCCTCGCCTGGCAGTTTTGGGAGAACTAAGATTTTTCAATCCTAATATAAATAAAATTGATGCAATTAAATAAACTATATTCGTAAGGGTTACCATTTGGCGCCCTCCTTTTTTAATTTTCAACACTCACAAGTCGAAATCATTAGTTTTTATCAGATTTTGAACTATCTTTTTTAAACATTTCCAGCATTCTGTCGGTTACCAGAAATCCACCGACTACATTAATGGTTGCAAAAATCACCGCGACCATGCCCAGGATTGTGCTTAACGCCGAATGTCCGGCGCCAGCGCTAATCAGCGCTCCGACCAGCGTGATACCGGATATTGCATTTGAGCCTGACATTAGTGGTGTATGCAATAGTGGCGGAACTTTTGTAATGACTTCAAATCCAACAAAAATAGCTAATACGAAAATATAAAACAAAATTAGAATCCCCATTATTTACCTCCTATGATAACGCGTTTTTAACGGATTCATTAACGATTTCACCGTTATGCGTAATACACGCGCCTTTTGTCACTTCGTCCTCAAAATCAGGCGCTTCTTTTGATTCTTTATAAATGTTATTGAACAGATTGATGATATTTTTCGAGTACATTAAACTGGCATGATTGGCGATTGTTGCCGGTAAATTCCAGGCGCCAATAATCGTAACGCCATTGTGTTCAACGTTTTCTTTTGCTTTCGTTAGTTCGCAGTTGCCACCCTGTGGTGCAGCCAGATCGACAATAACGGACCCGGGTCGCATCGTGTCAACCATTTCCTTTGTAATCAAAATCGGAGCCTTTTTACCAAATACCTGTGCAGTAGTGATAACAGCATCGACCCGGGGCAAACGCTTTGCAATGGCTTCCTGCTCTTTCTTCAAAAATTCTTCCGTCATTTCCTTTGCATACCCGCCTTCGGTTTCTGCATCTTCCGGCATTTCCATTTCCACGAACTGCGCTCCTAAACTTTCGACCTGCTCTTTTGTGGCCGGTCGCGGATCAAATGCCTCCACTTTTGCTCCCAGCCGTTTTGCGGTTGCAATTGCCTGCAATCCGGCAACGCCAACGCCAAGAATCAACACGCCCGATGCGGGGATTGTTCCGGCGGCTGTCATTAATAGCGGAAATATTTTATTCAGATGATCTGCGGCCATCAACACTGCTTTATATCCCGCAATAGTCGCCATTGAGCTTAACGCATCCATGCTCTGTGCTCGAGTTATCCGGGGCACGTATTCCATGGAAAATGCCGTTATGTTCCGCTTTTGCATAAGTTTTATCGTCGCCTCATTTTCCAGAGGCGCCAAAAATCCGATGTAAACAGAGCCTTCAGGCATTAACTCAACTTCATGCTTTTTAATTTTTGGATGTTTCTGTGGTGGGTTTACTTTCAGCAGAATATCACTTGATTTATACAAATCCGCAGGATTCTCAATCAGGGTTGCGCCAGCTTTTTCATAGTCAATGTCTATAAAAGAAGCCGCTGTTCCGGCTCCTGTTTCCACAAATACCTGATGTTCATTTTTGGTCAATACTGAAATCATTGACGGCACAACCGCGACACGAGTTTCCCTTTCCAGAACTTCTTTGGGAATGCCTATTTTCAATTTAAACCTCCTTTGAATCTTTTTTCATCTTCGTATTGATTCACCTTCCGGAGGTTTTATACACTGGCAATTCAATACCTCAGTATTCGTAATTTCGTAATAAGAAGAGGTATAAATTTCTGTGATTTAACCTGTCAGAAGGTCTTTTTATATATATATTTATAAATTCGACAATAACTGTCAATAAATTAACCAGTAAAGATATTACGTTTTTAAAACCGAATTTCTTCATGATCATACACTCCGCAGATTTGAGCGTGGTCGGTATGAAATTTAACTTTTAATATATTTTCTTCATCCTAAGCATTTCGGCCACAACATTTTTTATATTTTTTGCCACTGCCACAAGGGCAGGGATCGTTCCGTCCGACGCGTGGTTCTTCGCGGCGGTACGTCTCAACTTTTTGCGGCATTAGCGTGGGATCTTCCTCCAGCATTTGCGCCGGAGTTTTCCCGTCGAATGTTTCGCGCGGAGTATTCATCCATTCTTCATTCAATGCCTGCTGCTGCTGTTGATCGCTTAGTATCGCAGTCATATCAGCACCTTTTTCCTGACAGAAAAGAGAAAAATCGGCCATGAATTTTCCCTGGGGCGTATCCATCATTTTCTGCAACTGCTTCATGTCAAATCCCGGTGGAAGTTGCATCCCGTCTGGCATCGGCAAATCGCCTAATTGCGAAAAATCGATTTCAGATAAATCAGTTGTTTCTTCGGCTAATGTTTCTTCTTCCGGGAGGGGCTTGTCTTTAGTCTCTTCATCGAGCTCCTCATATTCTTCTTCTGGACCCACTATTGCCTGAATATCTGACAATAGCGATGTTAATGAATCCTCATCAATATCCGGATTGTCGCCCATTAATTGTTCCACAATCCATTCCACCTTCTCACCGTCTTCTAATAATTCGACGATATCTTCGGATTCAAATTTGGTAATTCCATATTCAGTACAAAATTCTTCTAAATCGATTTTTAATTGGTCAATTTCATTATCGTCTGTTTCGTAAGTTGGTATATCTTCAAAATTCATTGATTTTACCCCTGGTTATCAGACATTGTTTGTTAGATGTTTATATCAATTAAAAGTTACAGATATTTTGATGAGTATATCATTTTTTTTCGATGAGTTCCTTTTTTTCATTATGGGATTTTTTTAATAATAGAATCGCCAAAATAATGGCGCCCAAGGTAATTGTAATGTCAGCGACATTAAAAATTGGCCAATGATATTTATATTCATAATGCAAATGTATAAAATCAACGACATGGCCGTTCAGAATCCGGTCGGCAAGATTTCCGATCGCACCGGCGAGAATAAGCATCAATGCGGAAAGCCAAATAAATGACTCTTTGCGGGATTGATAGGTGATAATGCCAAGTACAATAAACGCAAAAAATGACGTTGAATAAATAATGATATTTCTTAATGGTAGTGATATTGATTTTAACATGCTAAAGGCAATAGCATCGTTTTCCGTATAGCGCAAATGCACATAATCAGGAACTATTTCAACTGCCGGCGCGTATTGCAGATGTTGCTTTGCCAGCCATTTGGTTGATAAATCACAACTTGCAACGAGTGAAAGTATAATTAAAAGCAGTACCATTTTTAACTTGTTGTTCATAACTCCCCTTATTAATTTTTACCTAAAATTCTAAAATGAAAATTTATTTTCTCTATTAACCGAACGTACATTCCGGAATGAATCGCGTTTACCGTTTGTCGATGAACTACCCACTCTCTTGTATCGCTATTAAACCTTCGCAAGAGTTTTCCAGCGATTCTTGAGTTTCTTGACAGCTTGTAAAGGCATTGCACATCTAATCATTAATGAATTGTTTATTTATGATTAGATTGCATATTTCATCGTCAACATCCGGAATTCATTTGATAATTTTGAATATACTAATAAAATGTTTGAATGTCAAGTGTTTGCTGATAACATGTTTAGTATCAATTTATTAGACTTCACTTGTGCGATTGATTTTTCATTCTTTTTCGGAAACGCAATATCTGAATTTTGAGTGATTCTGGCCCAAAGGATAAAACCATCAGGACGAACAGGATTCCAATAATGCTGGCAATTATCAAAATGTTCACCAGGTTTTGCATAAAAAGCGAATCCAAACATGATTGACTCCATGAAATAAGAATTCGCTTGTAAAAATACCCTGACGCCAGCCCGGCAACCGTGCTGTATCCGATAATGAGCATCAGTTCTTCGACAATGGCGCTTACTTTAATTTTAACTGTTAATTCTTTTAAAAGGTAAAGAAAGAGCGCCAGGCTATTTGCGATAAAAGCCAGTGACGACGCCAGTGCAATACCACCATGTTTTAAGGGCGTATTTACAAGAGCAAACATCAGCCCAATGTTCAATATCGACGAACCGACAGATACATAGAATGGTAATTTATTTTTTTGATAAATTGAAAACAGACGTGAAAAAAATGCATTTAAACTTAAGCCTAACAGACCGATTGCATAATATAAAAATGCCACACCTGTGAGATACGTACTTTCCTCGTTAAACGAGCCTCGTTGATAAACAAGACTCACGATCGGTTGATTCATGATAATCATGAATGCCGTTGATGGAATGATCAGCACAAAATTCATTGTGATTCCGGTGCGAATGCCTTTTACAAATTCCCGCTCGTCTGACAGTGCTTTTCTCTCGGTCATATACGGGATCAGTGACCGGCTAATAGCCAACCCGATGATCGCCACCGGGAGTTGAATCAACCGTTGCGAAAACCACAATGAAGCGATACTTCCGGACACTAACAATGAAGCTAACATTCGCCCCACAATTTCCGCGGATTTATCTAATAATGATTTCATCAGAATAAAACCACTTTCGCGGCTTACGGTACTAAATTCCTGTTCCTTGAGGTTAATTTTGCCGTAATATTTGGCCTGAGTTTGATTACGAATTTTTTTTACAAGTAAAAACGGTATCTGTACAATAAATTCCAGAAACCCGCCTAACAGAAAACCGGCAGCCAGCGAATAAATTCCCAGATAGGGTTTAAAAAAATGAATACCGATCATCACTCCCACACTCATAAATGCAGGCGCAATACTATAAATTTTGTTCATTTCAAAAAAGTTTAAAATGCCACCAACAAACGACGCCAGGCCAATAAGCAACATGAAAGGCAAAATCCAATACGTCATCCGGATGGCTTGTTCAGTAAATTGCTCTCCAAGCCCGGGCGCAATTATTTTCACCAGCAGTGGTGCGATCAGATAGCAAAGCACCATGAAAACGATTAACGCCAGTATCATGATATTAAGACAGGATGATAGTAGTTGCCAGGCCGGTTGGTATTTTTTCTGGCTGATTAATTTTTTAAAAGGTGGCATAAACGCCCGCTCCACCACATCTTCACCCAAAAAATGACGGAAAAATGTTGGTATGGTAAAAGCAATCACAAATAAGTCCATGGCTTTTCCGGTGCCATAATAAGCAGCCGTCACCAACTCACGCAAGAAACCCAGTATCCGCGAGATGAATGTACCAGTGGAAAGGTCGATCAGGTTTTTTAGAATGCGCTTTGCAGACATATTATATTTTCTCGAGTTAAGACGAAATAATATTTAAAATTCTAAAATGAAAATTTAATTTCTGTATAAATTGAACGTATGTTCCGGCGTGAATCGCCTTTTAAACCTTTTCAAGGTTTTTTCCAACGATTCCTGAGTTCCTGCTGAAGCCTGTTTATGCGTTTCACTGCAATGCATAAATGCTCCTGATGCCCACAGGAGCATTGTACTCAAACCAATGATAAAATAGTTAGTAATAATTAGCTTTTACATTTAATTTAGAATTTTAGTTACTATTCAGCATAGAGCTGTCATTCCTGCGGATGCAGGAATCCGCTCA
>CAZCJL010000020.1:0-71013 GCA_964498785.1 uncultured Cytophagia bacterium
GCGATTAGCTCAGGTGGTTAGAGTGCTTGCTTGACATGCAAGAGGTCACTGGTTCAAGTCCAGTATCGCCCACACAAACGAAATAGTGTTAAAAATCGAGAAGCCGGATCATGACCTTGTTCAAGATTCGGCTGTGTGATATTTAGAGCTATGTTAATAAAATGTAAAAAAGAAAAATGGCTGATAAAATAACAATTGAATTCCCTGATGGCGATACCAAAGAATATACAAAAGGTATGACTCCCGGCGAAATCGTTAACCAAATAAGCAAGGGTCTTGCAAAAAATACGATCGTTGCAAAATTTAATAACGAACTGTATGATCTAACCCGACCTCTTGAAGTAGATGGAAAGATTTATTTCTTTAGTTATGATGATCTGGAAGGACTGGAGACATACTGGCACAGTTCCTCTCATGTGATGGCGCATGCTATTAAAGAACTATTTCCCGATGCAAAATTTGGCTTTGGGCCTGCAATTGAAAATGGTTTTTATTACGATATCGAATTAAATAGGGCAATTACACCCGATGATCTCGCTTTAATTGAAAAAAAGATGACAGAAATTGTTCAACGAAATGATGTTTTTTCCAGGGAAGACATTTCCAAAGAAGAAGCCATAAAACTGTTTGAACATAAAAACGAAAAATATAAAGTTGAACATATTCATGAATTAAATAGTAATGTAAGCATTTACAAGGAAGGAGAATTTGTGGACTTGTGCTCAGGCCCACATGTTCCGTCTACTGGTTACATTAAATATTTTAAATTATTGAATATTGCCGGTGCGTACTGGAAGGGTGACGAAAACCGCCCAATGTTACAAAGGCTATATGGTATTTCATTTCCCCAAAAAAAGCAGCTTGAGGAGTACCTAAAAAAGCTGGAAGAAGCTAAAAAACGAGACCATCGTAAATTAGGAAAAGACCTTGATTTATTTAGCGTTAATGAGGAAATTGGCGCTGGTCTCATTTTATGGCACCCAAAAGGCGCATTAATGCGCAAAATTATTGAAGATTTTTGGAGAGATACTCATTTAGATAGAGGTTATGAATTAGTCTTTACTCCTCATATTGCACGTTTAAATTTGTGGGACAAAAGTGGGCATCTGGACTTTTTTTCTGAAAACATGTTCGCACCACTTGATATGGAAAATGTTAAATATCAATTAAAACCAATGAACTGTCCCTTTCATCTTGCAATATATAAATCACAAACAAGAAGTTATAAAGATCTTCCCATCAGATGGGCTGAACTTGGTACTGTTTATCGGTACGAACGCTCAGGTGTTTTGCACGGCTTGATGAGAGTCCGTGGATTTACACAAGATGATGCCCATGTATTTTGTCGACAAGATCAGTTGCAGCAAGAAATTTTAAATTGCCTGGATATAACAACCTTTATTTTAAATTCTTTTGGTTTTGATCGATATGAAGTGTACTTATCAACTCGTCCTGAAAAATTTGTTGGTAGTGAAGAAAATTGGGACAGAGCAACAACTGCTTTAAAAAATGCGTTAGACGAATTTAATCTTGAATATGAGATTGATCCGGGCGAAGGCGTATTCTATGGGCCGAAAATTGATATTAAAATAAAAGATGTACTTGAACGATCCTGGCAATGTAGCACTATCCAGGTTGATTTTAATGAACCTGAACGTTTTAATATTACGTATCGCGGGCAGGACGGATCAGATCATCAGCCAATAATGATACATCGAGCATTAATGGGGTCTCTCGAAAGATTTTTCGGCGTATTGATAGAACATTATGGCGGAGCGTTTCCGATTTGGCTTTCTCCGCTGCAAGTGATTATCCTTCCTATAACCGATAATCAACACGCTTATGCCAGAGAGATTGAAAAAGTGATCAAGCAAAATAATATTCGGGTTAAAATCGATGATCGGAATGAAAAGATTGGCTATAAAATTCGTGAGGCTGAATTACAAAAAATTCCGTATATGATTGTTATTGGCGATTCAGAAATGAAAACCGGAAAAGTTGCTGTTCGAAAAAGAAGAGAAGGTGATCGGGGGGAATTCGAACTAAACAGCTTTATCACAAAAATGAAATCAGAAATCTCAAACAAAAGCGTTTGAATTAATAACATTATTTGGAGGATTTTAAAAATTAAGAAAAAAGAAATAAGAATTAATGAGCAAATTCGAGTTCCTAAAGTTCGAGTTATTGGATCGGATGGTTCGCAGGTTGGAATATTGGGAATCCAGAAAGCGAATGAACTTGCAGAAGAACAGAGCCTGGATCTTGTTGAAGTGTCTCCAAATTCTGATCCTCCAGTTTGTAAAATAATGGATTTTGGAAAATATAAATATGAACTAAGTAAAAAAGAGAAACTCGTTCGAAAAAAACAACACGTTATTCAAGTAAAGGAAATAAGATTACGTCCCAGTATTGAGGATCACGATTTTGATTTTAAACTCAAAAATGCTCGTAAATTTTTGGAACAAGGTAATAAAGTTAAATTCAACGTAATGTTTCGCGGAAGAGAAATGGCTCATCAGGAATTTGGCAAAGAACTTCTGCAAAGAATCACTGAAGAATTAGACGACATCGCAAAAGCGGAAAACAGACCAAAGCTTGAAGGAAGAAACATGGTCTTGTTTTTAATAAAGAAATAAAGATAAATGAGGTTAAGTCATGCCTAAAATGAAAAGTAAACGTGGTGCAGTGAAAAGATTTAAAGTGACTGGTAGCGGCAAAGTTAAACGCCATCATGCGTTTATCAGTCATATTTTAACTAAAAAGTCACCAAAAACAAAAAGAAAACTACGAAAATCTGAAATCGTATTAAAAAGTAACGATAAACGAGTAAAAATTCTAATCCTAGCTTGATATCGGAGGGAAAATGCCTAGATCGAAAAATAGTGTTCCATCACATAGAAGAAGAAAAAAAGTACTAAAATTAGCAAAAGGGTATCGAGGGGGGAGAAGTAAATTACTGAGAACAGCTAAAGAAACAGTTGAACGTAGTCTTCATTATGCATATCGAGACCGAAAAAAACGTAAAAGTGAATTTCGAAAATTATGGATTTCTCGTATTAATGCAGCTTTACGGATGAATGGTGTTACGTATTCAACGTTTATCTGTAAAATGAATAAAAAAAATATAATGATCGACAGGAAAATTCTTGCACATATTGCTGTTACAGATCCTGAAACCTTTGAAAAAATTGTTCACCAGGTTCAATCCATAAGCGAATAAAAAAATAACTACAGTTTTCAAGCAGGAGTCTTTTGATGCATCAAAATCAGCTTGATGTTTTAGAAATAAAAGTGAATAAAATTGTAAAATTAATTGAAAGAATTCAAGCTGAAAAGGATACCCTTCAACAAGAAAACCAGCAGCTCAGAGGAGCAATAAAAAAACACGAACAAGAGATTGAACGAATAAAGAGAGAATATAAGCGCCTAAAAAAAAGTAGCATCAATTCGAGCTTACTCATTGAAAAGGAAAAGGAGATAAAAAATAAAATAGAAGGAATGTTATCAAAACTGAATAGTTTACAAAACATTCCTCCAATTTAATAAAGGTGATATATTAAATTACTTGGGAATTAATTACAATTTTAAAATAGATTAATGAGTGAAGATTTTAATATACTTAAAGTGAATATTTATGGAAATGATTATCCTATCAAAGGAAATACTGATGTTGAATATATTCGTAGAGTCGCTAAATATGTTGACAGTAAAATGAGGGAGATCAATAAAAATGTCTCTAGCGATTCCGCATTAAAAGTTGCTATTTTGGCAGCACTGAATATTACGGATGAATTATTTCGAGAAAAATCTATACATAAAAGTCCTGAATCAGGCGAAACAAGTGAAAAGATCAAAAAATTAACAGATTTATTGGATGAGAAATTAAAATTTTATTTTTCTGAAGAACACGAATAAAATTCGATTTCAGATATTCATAATTAATCCCTATTTTTAGTAATTGTAATATCGCTTTTATTTAACACCCTAAAAGGGATACTCTTACTTAAAATAGGGATTTTTATTTTTAAATATATTGAATTTGGAGGATCAATGGAAATATATTGGATGATTGCGGTTGTCGCAATTGGAGTTTTAGCATTTATTGGAGGATGGTTAAGTAATAAAAAAGTTGGTCAGGGTAAGATAGCAAATGCTGAACAAATGGCTGTAAAGATAATTGCTGATGCTGAGAAGAGTTCCGAAACATTAAAAAAAGAAAAATTATTAGAAGTCAAAGATGAATGGATTCGACTTAAACATAACTTTGAGAATGAAACAAAGGCTCGAAGAATAGAAATAATGGAACTTGAGAAACAGCTAACTAACAAAGAAATTAATATGGATCGGAAAGTCGATCTATTAAATAAAAAAGAAAAGGATTTAATACAATTAGACAGATCTTTAAAAGATAAAGAGAAAAAACTTAGAATAAAAAATGATGAACTTGATCGATTAATTCAAGAACAAAATACTCGTTTAGAAAAAATATCCGGAATTTCCAATGAAGAAGCGAAACGAATCTTAATTGAAAACCTCATTGATAAAGCAAAACAAGAAGCAGCTCAAATGCTTAAGGACATCAAGGATAAAGCAAAGCAAACTGCGAACAAAGAGGCCAAAGAAATAATTATTCAGGCTATTCAGCGCACTGCAGCCGATCATTCCGTTGAAACAACGGTTTCAGTTGTTAATTTACCAAATGACGAAATGAAAGGAAGAATTATTGGGCGCGAAGGAAGAAATATTCGAGCATTTGAGACGAGCACTGGGATCGAAGTAATTGTTGATGATACTCCAGAAGCCGTTATTTTATCAGGTTTTGATCCTTACCGACGTGAAATTGCCAGAATTGCTCTCGAAAAATTAATAACAGACGGACGAATCCATCCGGCAAGAATTGAAGAAATCGTTGATAAAAGCAAAGCTGAAATGGAAGAAAAAATTGTCGAAATTGGAGAACAAACCTTATTTGATGCAGGTATACATGGTGTACATCATGAATTGGTACGGTTATTAGGCAAATTGAATTATCGTACAAGTTATGGACAAAATGTACTGCAGCATTCATTAGAAGTCTCTTATTTATCTGGTCTCATGGCCTCTGAATTAGAACTTGATGCAGCTATGGCGAAGCGTGCTGGTCTTTTACACGATATTGGGAAGGCTATCGATAAGACAACTGAGGGAACTCATACTGAGATTGGTGTTGAAATTGCAAAAAAATATAAAGAACCTGAAATTGTATTGAATGCGATTGCATGTCACCATGAAGACGTTGAACCAACATCTCCTATTAGCATCTTAGTTCAGGCCGCAGACGCTATTTCTGGTTCAAGACCTGGCGCAAGGAGAGAGACTCTTGAAGGATATGTTAAACGTTTGCAAAAACTAGAATCGGTTGCTGAATCTTTTGATGGAGTTGTAAAAACTTATGCGATTCAAGCAGGAAGAGAAATACGTGTGATGGTTGAATATGAAAGAATTGATGATGCGATGGCAGAGCAACTCGCAAATGATATCGCCGCAAGAATTCAGGAAGAAATGGAATACCCCGGGCAAATTAAAGTTACTGTGATAAGAGAATACAGAGCTATTAACTATGCAAAATAGAATTAGTCATTATTTAAAAATGGTGAAGTTTTGATTAATAATGCAGTAAATATACTATTTATCGCTGATATTGTTGGTAAACCTGGTTTAAAAATAGTGACAAAATATATACGTGATATTAAAAAAAAACATCGCATAAATTTTTGTATTGCAAACGGTGAAAACGGTGCCGGCGGAAAAGGCATCACTGAGAAAATAGTAAGAGAATATTTTGAACTAGGAATCGATGTAATTACCAGTGGAAATCATATTTTTGAAAAAGCAAACGTCTTTAAACAATTTGCTGAGGATCGGCGGCTTTTGAGACCATTGAATTATCCACCAACGAATCCGGGACATGGAACCTATATCGCAACTTTATCAGATTTAACAAAAATCGCAGTAATCAATCTGCAGGGAAGGACCTTTATGTACTCAATCGATTGTCCTTTTCGTATAATATCAGAAGAACTAAATAAAATAAGCCAGGTTACTAAAATAATAATAGTCGATTTCCATGCAGAAGCAACAGCCGAAAAAATGGCAATGGGTTGGTATCTGGATGGTAAGGTAAGCGCTGTTATCGGCACTCATACTCACATTCAAACAGCGGACGAGCGAATTTTAAACAAAGGAACAGGCTACATTACTGACGCTGGGATGACAGGTCCCTATGATTCTGTAATTGGCTTAAAAAAGGAAATTGCGATACGGCGGTTTATTAACCAGACACCATCGTTTTATCAAGTCGCGGATAATGACAACAGATTTTGTGGTGTTGTGTTAAAAATTGATAAAACTACCGGAAAAACATTAAATATTGAAAGAATATTTATGTAATATGACAACGTTGATGGTAAGATAATTGCAAGTCGTTTGGTTATGTTTTTAATCAACTAAAAGTACTATATGAATACGCTTTCAAAAAAGGAACTTCTCCATAACATTAATGGTTATAAAAAAATGGAGATAAAATAAATACGTTTGTCGATATTTTTAATTTGCGCCAGTAGCTCAATGGATAGAGCGTTGGCCTCCGGAGCCAAAGGTTGTGGGTTCGAGTCCCTCCTGGCGTACATATTTATACTGGTAGCAGATATTTCATGAGCGAAGATATAACAAAAAAAGAAATCGAAGAGGGTAGAGTTGTCGCTGTAATTAGCTATATCCCATTTCTTTGTTTTATACCAATTTTAGGTGGTCAAAAAAATAACTTCGTTAATAAGCACATCAAGCAAGGATTAGCTTTATTAATAATTGAAGTTATTTCTTTACTATTTTTGATTGACTTTTTCAGTCAAATATTTTGGATTGTCATTTTACTTTCGTGTGTAATACTGTCAATAACAGGAAGTTTAAAAGCGCTTTTTGGGGAAACTTGGCGCGTGCCATATTTAGGTAAACTATTTGAAAAATATGAAATATAAAACGAATGAATCAGAAAATTAAAAGAAAAACAATTACCACAGAAATTAGTATAAACGAATTTGATGCCCAATTGACTAACCTCGATCTTTCGGTGTCCGATCAGAAAGAAAAACTTCAAATTGCAAAAAATATTTTAGAAATTCCTGATAGTTTTACGGATAAAATTGAAATTATTCCAAATGGGGAATACATTGTATTTAAATGGCGGCCGAATCGCTATGATGACAGAGCTGAAAAATTACATAAAAATGCTCTGACACTGGCACGCGAAGGTAAATTGGAAGATGCTATTAAAAGATGGACTCAGGCTACGCTAATAAATTCCACTGATCCTGATTATTTTTTCAATCTTGGAATTGCGTATTTCGAGAAAAAACAATTTCAAGAATCAATTGAACACCTTAATAGAGCTTTGGCAATTTGCCCATTTTATACAAAAGCTCATCTAATTCTTGGCACCGCGTTTTTAAAAATAAGAAAGTTTGAATTTGCAAAAAAGCACTTGCAAAAAAGCATAAAATATTCAAAACCAATGGCTTCTGCGTATCTAAATTTAGGGGCAGTTAATAGCATTCTGAAGATGTATGATGAGGGACTTAAAATGTTTGAAAAAGCCATCGAGATTTCTCCGAATGAACCTCGCGGATATTTAGGGCTTGCAAAGATATATTCAACAATTGGTAATGATGAAAAAGCAAATTTGTTTTTCAAAAAAGTAATTGAACTTGATCAAAAAGGTAATTTAGCTAACTATGCCAAAAGATCAATAGTAAGTGACAGCACAACAAATTACCCAACAGAAGATCGCGACGAAAACGAAACATTGTATCAAACCCCCGAAGAATATTACTCTGAAGGTTACCGATTATACATTAGCGGGGATTATATTAACGCAGAAAAAATGTATAAAAGCTACCTTAAGATAAAACCCGATGATGATTATGTTTGGTATGCTCTCGGAGAGGCACAATTGAGAAGCAACAAGCCAGAAGATGCTGCAAATTCCTTTAAAAAAGCGATTAAACTGTATCCTAAAAAGGGATTATATTTTAAAGAATTAGCCATTGCTTTTGATGTTTTAAATAAACCGGACAAGGTAATTGCTGCCACATCTAAAGCCAAAGAGTTGGGAAAAACTGATAGCGTCATTTATTGCCTTTGGGGAAAAGCACTTTTTGACTTAGGTAAATACAGTGAAGCAGTAATGATGTTAGAACAAGCTATTGAGACGAATAAGAACAATTTTAAAGCCAAATATTTTATTGCAAAGACACATATTGAATTAAAGAATCATCAAGAAGCGATGGATATATTGTACGAATTAAAAGAAATAAAAATCAATACGCCTTTAAAAGACAAAGCAACACAGATGTACAATAAATTAAACCAATAAAAACACAATTAATGGGTCATATAAGATATATTATGTAAACTGGCGAATTTATTATTCACTTTTCTTCTAAACGCTCACGAAATTCTCTCCGTGCTAATACATACTTTTACAACATTTAAACCTCTTGTTTATTAATTTGTTAAAGTTATTTCACCTATTAACCATAAATGTTTTACAATGAACACGCTGTTTCATGATGAAACATTAAATTATTCCTACCTCACATAATTATTACATATAAGGCGTTGATATTTATAGTACTATGATTCTTGAAGCGTTTGGCATCATATTTGTTAATAAAATAGAAATATTATGATACTTAACTAACTGAAATATTTTAATTAACTAAGAGCACTACAACTGGTACTATGTTCAATATCGCACGGAAAAGGCATATTCACAACTTTTATTTGGCAAAGACAGTCAAAAAAGCTCCACATATTGAAGAAACAATGAATTATGGAGTTAATTTAAAACGATCAGTAGTTATATCTTTATTATTAATAATTATTTGTTTCAATTTATATCCTTATTATACGAAACAAAAAATCTATAAAAAAATACAAGATATTTCAACATTAGAGGTTATCGATATTCCTGTTATCGAGTTAGAACAGCCACCACCACCTCCGGTTAACATAGTAGAGCCAATGACGATGGTCAAAGTTGAAGAACCAAAAGTCGACAAGGAAAATCTGAAAGAAGAAATTAAAGAAATGGATCTTAAATTGGATATAGCAAATGATGATAATGAATTGTTATTGGCAAGTTCTCAATTGGGTGATTTCGGCTCTTTAAGTTTCTCATCGAGAAATATTGATCGTCAATCAATGGGATCATTGGACTTAGAGTATAGTCGATCTCGTCCAAATCTCAATTCGGGAAACCCCCTTTCGTTAGATCTTGGTTCGCCGGATGCAAAAGTCAATAAAAAATATAAGGAAAAATCAATTAATTTAGATACAAAATCGTTGGTCGCTCAAAATAAACCGAAAAAGCCAAAGAAACCAATATCGAATTACGAGTCAAATTTAGAAAAAGTTATTCAAGTAGATAAAGATCAATTTTTATTACGAGAGTCTGAATCAACAATTGGCACCACAGAATTTAAAACATGGAATCGAATTAACGCGGTTCTCGACCGTCTTAATAAAGATCGTTATGGTGAATTGCCTGTAAATGTCAAACGTATTTCCAATGGACTGGCAGTTTCATTTTCCTACAGAAATGGGAAGGCTCATGATATTTTTTGGTCAAAAGGCGGAAAAGTAATTATTCGTGTTACCGGAGCACAACCAAAAAGCAATATCGATGAGTTACAAAGAGCGTATGACGCTTTATTGCGGTTGTTGTACAAAACAAATTCTTCGACGTCATGACTAAAATCAAATGCTTAATAATTATGTTACTTTTCTTTACATTATTTCTTCCTCTTTCCGCACAAGAAGTGCATAACATTTTTTCAAAAGTAAAGATTGAATTCACAAATCAAAATTATCATGCAGTGTTAAATTTATGTCGCGAAATTGAAAGAATATGTAGCATAAATCCTGTTTCAGAATGTTATTTTACAAATGTGATGAAAAATGTTTATCGCTATAAGGGATTATCTGAATTTGAAATTTATAAACAAGAATTAAAGCCGAAAAGACTTGAAAATTCTATTCAATCGCTGGAAATTAGTTATGGTCTTTATCGTGATGCAGAAATTTTATATACGTATGGGTATCTATTAGCGGTACAAGCAATATTATTGAAAAATGTGAATGATTTGGATGGTCTTGTTAAAGCCTGGAAAGGAATTATTGAATTATATGGCCATAATAACTGGCAGGTAAATAAAGATTTAATTGAAAAAATTAAAGACTACATTAAAGTGACTGAAAAATTTGTTATTAAAGTTCCGAGTAAGAATTATGGGGGGCATTATGCAAAATTTATGATTGTCATGGCATGTGATTTAGCGGAAAATGCTCAGTTGAACTACGATGATCAAAATTTTTTTAACACATACAAAAAAAAATATAACACAAGTAAAATTAATAGGTTAATAGATAAGTTAACGGAGTAGCTGTTATGAGAAAGTTTGGTTCTCTTTTTTTAGTGCTTTTCATCTTAATTCTCTCAACTTCTCATTTACATGCACAGAATGTAAGATCACTGTATAATAAAGTGAAAAAAGCGCACAAAGAAGATAATTTTGCCACTGTGGTAAATCTTTGTAAACAAATAATTTTGAGATGCGAGCAAAATTATCCTGATGCCGAATGTCGATATACAGATGTTATGAAACAAGTATATCAATTTAAGGGTTTTTCAGAATACAAGCTCTATTTAAGGGAAAATAATCTGGATCGTCTTGAAGACGCTATCAATTCGCTTATTAAAAGTTATGATCTTTATGGTGATCCATACATTTCCTTTAATTTCGGTTATATGCAATCATTATTAGCGATCAAAAGAGAAGATGGCCGAAATCTAGATGGACTTGTGAATGCATGGAGAGGTATTTTAGGATTATATGCAAATGAAGAATGGTCTGTGTCTAACGATCTGCTTGACAAATTAAAAATCTTCACCCAGCAGTCAGTTGAATTAGCGATTACACCGTCTGATAGTGCTTTTACCACTGGGCGCTTTAATGGCTTTATGATTCAATTAGCTTGTGACCTGGCAAAAACTCGCCGGTTATCCCGGGAGGATAGTCTGTTTTTCAACATCTACTATAGTCGAGCTGTTGAAGATGAAATAAATTTACGGGGAAATGAGTGGCGAGCCCGAGGATTTTCAGCACAAAAGCTTTTCAAAGAAAATCCAAATGATTCTACTTACAGAGTGGCGCGGAAGTATTTGGAGCTTGCTTTTCGTTTTGCAAAAAGCGCTCAAAGACAGGCTGAAATGTTGAAAGAACTTACCAAAGTTGCACTTTACATGGAAAAATATGGAAAAAAAAGCCAAAGAGAAACCGAACTACAATATGCACGGGAAAAAGCAAGTCAGGCCTATGCAATCTTAATAGAACATAGCTCTGATATTGACCGTGAGTTAGAAAATGAGATCAAAAAAGTATATGGTAATGCAATCTTTCGGCTTGTTGATTACTATTTTAGTATGGCAACGGCAAAAGACCGCATGAATGCGTTTTACCGTGCAAAACGAGTTGGAGACGAATTATTAGTCTCGGATGGTAGCGGCGGACTTGTGCAAAAATTCGAATGGGAAGGTTATGAGGACTTGTATCTGAAACTATCTGATGTAGGTTACGAAATTGGCGAAGAACATTTCGCAGTCGATATGGTAGATAAGGCCTGGAAAGCAGCTTTAAAAATAAATAAAATTACCCTACCACAAATTTACGGGGCTGTCCCCTCTCAAAAGGCCAAAGAATTATTACAGTTTGCCCAGGTATATCATCAGATCGCTGAACGTTTTGGTTTACAATCAGTTTTACACTGGTTGCGACCGATTATTAAAAATCTGACGAATAAATCAGTATTAACTTCATCAGGAGGCGCATATTAATGAGATGTCGAATCAGATGTTTGATAATCCTATTGACAATTTGTAATATATCCTTAATTTGGGGGCAGTCGGTTTTTGAGACAACTTTTGAAAAACAAATGATCGATTATGAATATGATGTTGTTCGAACCTATAATGAACTACAAAAGTTTTTATACGATTGCGAACCGAATTCCGCTGAACAGGAAGCATTTGAAAATCTGCTTTCGATTTATGTTGATAGAATACTGGAAATTTATAGCACCATGCAAAGATTATCTGGTTCAACACTTGAAACATATCGTGGTGTTGCCGCACGTGCTTTAATATTTCGGACATTGACCTATTTAGAACAATCCAAAACATCAGAAGAGCATTATCGTAGAGCTGCAGATGATTATAAACAGGCGCTGCAACTCTATCAGAAAGGTCGAAATATCCCTATCATGAATAAAAGATTACCCTATGAAGTATGGATTGGCAAAAAGATGTATACTCGCCTCTCAGATTTATTGGATGATAAAAGTAAAGGGTTTGATTTGTTAGATTCTTTTTAATGATAAAAATATTTATTTATAATCGGGTAGTTAAATGAAAACGCATATTAGTAGTTTACTAATTACATTCCTGGTAATTCCTTTCTTTTGTTTCGGACAAAGTCATCATAATATTCTCATAAATAAAATGGAGGAATACGAGGAAGATATTCAAAACACATATAGCGAGTATCAAAAAGTTTATTATGAAAGAAAATCAAGCAAAAGTGAATTACTGGCGTTTGAAGAAATCATTTCTGTTTATGTTTCACAAATTCTGGAAATTTATGAAACACTTACGCTATCTTCTATTAAGATGATGGAAAAACCGCGTGATATTGCTGCGCGCTCATTGATATTTCGGGCACTAACATATCTTGAAAAAGCACCACTAAATGTTGAGTTTTACGAAAAAGCGTGCTATGATTATTATCGTGCACTGGATATGTACAATGAAAGTAATAAAGTCCCTGTAATTTTAAAATCATTGCCTAAACCAATTCGTGTTGCGAATATTGAATATAAACGTTTAATTGATTTAATTGAAGCAAAAGGAAATGAGTTGTTTTCGTTCGGAAAGGTGAAGATTGTTCTAAAAAGCTTTAAAATTACATCAAATTTAAATGCAGAGTCTTTTGAATTTATACGCTTTAGCTCTCCTGCCCGGACAAGAAAATATACCTATGATGAGGCCGAAACCAGAATTAAGAGTGCTTTTAGCGAAATCCTATTTAACAATAATTCTAATAGTTTCTTTTTGGCATTGCCAGAAGGTTCATATTTTATTCGATCACGCACAATTGATAACCCTTTATTTCCCTATTTATCCGCTATTTATGTTCGAGCAAACCAACAACAGGAATATGTTATTGAACCCCTGGTCGATTGGATAATAATGTACGAAAATCCAACCACAAAACAACCAGATTTTTATAAAGCGAATGATTCTTTCTCCGTGAATGGCCAGGGACAGGGCAATGGTGGTTCTTCTTTTATTTCAAATTACAACAGGGAAAACAATGAAACTGTAAATCTATCGATAATCGACGATGCTATATCAAATACAATTGAGAATGTTGATATTAATAAAATATTTAATTTACGAGATCCCTGGATTCGTAGTCGGTTTGCGAATGTCGCATCAAAAACTATTTTGATGCGCTTATCGTCATCACAATATTATAATAGCTGGAGTAATTGGTGGGATGCATGGGAGATTTCTAAAGAAATTACATCTCAATTTAGTCCGGGAAATGCAGTACCAACCGAATTAATACAATTGGTTCATCAGGTTTTACTGAAATTCTAATTAAAAGGAAATAATATGCGGTTTTTTAAATACATGCTGATTCTGGGATTCTTCCTGTTAGTAGTTGCAAACGTTTCTGGACAAAGTTTTGATAAAAGTATTTTGAAAAAATATGAAGAGTGTTGGTCCGCTAAAAAAGAAACTACACTACTGGACACAATAAAAGTCGCAATGAGTAAGAAGAAAATTGAAGAACATTTCAGAAGACATGATTTTATCCAGACTTTTGGATGCGCTTATGAAGAAAACGATATTCAACAAAATTCGATTCGAGCTGTATATCGTGCAATCATTCAATCGACTCGGAATCGAAATGTTAAATTAAGAGATGATTTATTAGCTGCTTTACGAGCCAATCCTCCACGTCCGGATAATTTGATGAGAGAATATTCGATTTATGTGAATATTCCACTTCAAAATGGTGTAAAAGCAGCCAGATATGAAATTAAAATACTCGATCTCATTGCAGTTTCAACTATTGAATCTGAAATGGCGGTTTGGACACGTATCGTTACCCGATTCGCATATAAAGAGGATTTTAACAAAATAAGCGAAACCAAACAGGTAGAGTCGGAATTTGTGCAAGTGATGCAAAGGGCACAGGAAATTCTTACTGCTATTGAAAGAAAGAAATTTTCATCAATTAAAAAAATGCTAAATATAGGTAATGTTGCAGATGTTTATCCGGAGTCAATCGATGATTTAAGTTTTGGAGACTCTATGCATTTATTTGATGAACAAAATCAAAAAAAGACTTATTTAGGGATATATTTGGGCAAAGGCATTTTTGCAAGTGATTCACCCGATCATGGCGTCGTTGTTTGTAAATTCGGCGAAGAAAGGTTGTATGGGATTCGAATTGATACCAATACATTTCGTCGTACTACGACTATTTTTGCAGAATTAAATTACCAGGCCCCTGAAATTATTTTACAATGTTTATTCATTAAATTCGGAGCAAAAAAACCACAAGGATTACCATCGTTGGATAATTTATAATTCTGTTAAGTCATCTCTCTCCCCAAATTTATATAATATTGACATATTTTTGTAATTTTAAGGTTGACTAATTCAAAAAAATTTCCTATAATTGTGTATGTTTATCAAAATCTAAACATGCATTATGGCATGGATTTTTTATACTGGATTAGTCTTTTTTTTTAATTCAAATAAACATAAAATTAAATAATGAGGTATGTATGACATGTAATTGAACCTTAATCTTTAATCTTAGGAGGGAGACACATGAATATTTATATTGGCAATTTGCCAAAGGATATGGAGGAAGAAGAACTTTTTGAAATGTTCACAGAGTACGGTTCTGTCAAAACTGTCAAAATAATCCGCGATCGACATACAAAAATTTCTCGTGGTTATGGTTTTATCGAAATGGATGATGAAAAGGCAGCGAGAGAGGCAATTAATGATTGGGATCAAGGCTCAATTGATGATAACATCATTAGTGTTAAGGTTGCTTATTCATCACTAAAAAAACGATCCGTAATGAATCAAGCACATGCTTCTTAATTCCCTTTGAAATTAGATAGGAGGGTTAGTGCACTTAATTGATTATACCATTCTATTTCTCTACTTAAGCGCAATGATCATTGTTGGTGTGTTGCTCCAAAAACGAGCATCTGCTGGTATCGACTCTTATTTTTTAGGAAATAGAAAATTACCCTGGTGGGTACTGGGAGCATCAGGCATGGCATCGAATCTGGATGTTAGTGGAACGATGATTAATACAGCCTGGATTTTTGCTCTGGGAGCTATCGGTTTTTTTATTGAAATTCGAGGTGGCGTTACGCTTATTATGGCTTTCCTGATGATCTTTATGGGAAAATGGAACCGCCGCGCCAAAGTGATGACGATGGCAGAATGGATGGCATTTCGCTTTGGAAAAGATAAAGAAGGTAACATTGCCAGATTGATTGCCGCTATTTCTATCATTATTGTGACAATCGCGATGATAACCTACTTTGCTGTTGGTTCCGGTAAATTTATTGGGGAATTTTTAGGTATCCCCGCTTTCTTAGGCCAACCACCAGAATTTTGGGCAGCATCAATTATGATTGTTCTTGCTATGATTTATACTGTGGCAAGTGGTTTGTATGGAGTTGTCTGGACTGATGTTTTTCAGGGTTTCCTGATTTTCGGACTCATTATTTATATAATTGCACTCGCCTTTTTTAAATACCCTCTTCCAGAGATTTTTGATATTTCGGTACCTCTTAAAGGTGGAGGGTTCCAACTAATTGAGGGAGTTTCCCGCCAACAATGGACGAGCATTGTCCCGCCCTGGAAATTGGACTTTGGCCCAGAAAGCGCCTATTCGATCTATAATCTGTTTGGAATAGCAATTGTTTTTTATCTTCTCAAAGTAACAATTGAAGGGGCAGGTGGAACCAGTGGTTATATGATCCAACGATTTTTTGCAGCACGAAGTGACAGAGAATCCGGCTTATTATCTCTTTTCTGGACATTTTTGCTTGCTTTTCGCTGGCCTTTTGTTGCTGCAATTGCCATAATGGGAATTTCGTACGGGACCAGCAGTAATGCTGTTATTCAGGATCCTGAAAAAGTCATTCCAATTGTCATCTACAATGTCGTTCCAACGGGAATAAAAGGGTTGCTCATTGCAGGATTAATGGCCGCTGCCATGTCTACATTCGACTCGACTGTTAATTCTGGAGCTTCTTATTGGGTTAAAGATATCTATCAGGCATTTATCAATCCGAATGCATCGTCACGACAACTGATGTCTCATAGTCGATGGGCTTCCATTGTCATTGTGTTGTTAGGTTTGTTTTTTAGTATTTTTATCAAAAATATTAATGATATTTGGGGTTGGCTTACAATGAGCATTGGTGCTGGGATGATTATCCCAACGCTGGCGCGCTGGTATTGGTGGCGCTTGAACGGATATGGTTTTGCAATTGGCACAATCTTTGGCATGATTGCCGCTATTTTCCAACGGCTCGTTATGCCCGATGTGCCGGAGTATATTGCGTTCAGTTTTGCTTCGGGAATTTCTTTTATTACAATGATTTTCGGAACAATACTGACAAATCCTACCAATGAAAAAGTACTCTATAATTTCTATAGAGAAACCCGACCATTTGGTTTTTGGGGGCAAGTAAGGAAACAAATTCCTGAGAGAATTATTGATAAAGTAAACAAAGAAAACCGCAGAGATATTATTGCGACATTTATTGCTGTTCCATGGCAGCTTGTTTTATTCATGACGCTAATGATGATACCAATGAAAAGATGGGATGTTTTCGGATATCTCAGTATCATGCTCGTTGGCTTATCAGTCGGCCTTTATTTTTTCTGGTATCGACATCTATCCACTGAAGTAAAAATGGATGAATAATCATTTAAATTATTGCTGTAATACATGAGAAAAGCCCTGATTTTTACAATTTTCGTTTTTGTTGTTCTCACATGTAGCCGGAAAAATGAAAAACGGATTGTCGTGTGGCATTCAATGCGGCCGGCTGCTACAGAGATACTCAAAGAACAATTAAAAATATTTAGCAAAATGCATCCTGATTGGGAATTTCGGGAGCTTTTCTATGATCCGGAAACAGCACGCACAAATTTTATTATATCTGCTATCGGAGGAAGCGGCCCGGATTTGTTTTGGGGGGCAAGTGATAATATCGGGCCCTTTGTTGAACTTGAGGTTATTAAACCCATAGAACCGTATGTCTCACAAGCGTTCCTGGATAGCTTTATAACTGATCCTATCTCCGCAAATACATGGTTTCAAGAACATCTCTATCAGGTTGCAGACAGAGTTGGTAATCATCTTTGTCTTGTTTACAATAAAAAATATATCGCAAATCCTCCGATAACCATGTCTCAGCTAATTGAAATTGGCCAAAATTTAATGGCAAATTCTGATTTTCCTGATCTTGATTATGCATTGGCATGGAACTACACGGAACCCTTTTTTGCAATTCCATTCATTGGCGGTTTCGGCGGGTGGATAATAGATGAAAATAATCAACCAACTCTTAATACACCGGCAACTATTAAAGCAGCACAATTTATTTACGATCTCGCAAATGTCGAAAAAATTATCCCAATTGAAAGCGATTATGAAACTGCCAACGCGTTATTTAAAGACGGCCTAACTGCAATGATCATTAATGGACCCTGGTCATGGAACACGTATATTGATAACGGAATTGATATCGGAATTGCCCGTATTCCAAAGATTGATGAAACAGGTTTATGGCCCACTCCCATTATCTCACCATTAGGATATTCATTAAATACAAATATATATGGGGAAAAACTTAAAATCACTATCGAACTGCTGAAATTCCTTACATCACCTGAAGTAGAACTTCAATTTACGAAATTCATGGCAACAGTACCTTCACGAAAAGAAGCATTTAAAACCTCATTTGTTACGACTAATGAACTGCTCAGAACTTCAATCACCCAGATTGAAGTTGGAAAACCAATGCCTGTTGTTACAGAATTACGGTGGATATGGGATGCAATGCGGCCGGCTTATCAGGGAATTTTTACTGGTAAATATTCACCGGAACAAGCCGCTAATATGATGCAGGAACTTGCTGTTAAACTAATAAAAGAAAACAGACGATAAAATGGGAACAGTCGGATATTCGCAAAATAATCGATTAGCATATTATTATGCTTTGCCAGCACTTTTTGTTATGGCGCTGGTCGTGGTGTATCCGTTTATATACAATGTTATCATCTCATTCTCCAATATGAACCTGACGCATTTCAGGGATTGGCAAATTGTGGGTCTCAGAAGCTACTGGCAGGTATTGACTGACGATACAATGCATTTAAAGCTATTAGGAATACCAGTCCCCGATTTCTGGTATTTTTTTATTAAAACAATTTTATGGACAGCTTTAAACATCTTATTTCATGTGACGATTGGTGTTTTTCTGGCAATAATTTTAGATAAAGACATTAAAGGAAAAACTGTTTTTCGAACGTTGCTTATTCTACCATGGGCCGTTCCCCAATATATTACCGCGCTAACATGGCGGGGAATGTTTACCTCCAATTATGGCGCAATTAGTTTGTTTTCTGAAAAATTCTTTGATACACAAATTCCCTGGCTAACAACAGAATGGGGCGCTTTTTCTGCATGTCTAATAACAAATATTTGGTTGGGTTTTCCGTTCATGATGATTATTGCACTCGGAGGATTACAAAGCATACCTGATGAACTTTATGAAGCAGCAGAAATTGACGGTGCTGCATGGTTCCATAAACTCAAAAATATTACCATTCCATTACTTAAGCCTGTAATGATTCCGGCAATTACTTTAGGTGTTATTTGGACATTTAATAATTTTAATGTCGTATGGTTGGTTAGCAACGGAGGTGAGCCGTCGGATACAACACATATTCTCGTTTCCTGGGTTTATAAGTCCGGTTTTACATATATTCGAATGGGTTATGCAGCCGCTTTTTCGATGATCATTTTTGCTATTTTAATTGTGTTTAGCTGGAATTTTATTAAACGAACAAAAGCCACAGAAGCTGTTTACTGATGAAATTAATAATACCAACAGAATATAAATGCTATTTTTTAACTGATAATTTTAAGCAATATAACAAAATAAATCACAAATACATTATTATGCATAGAATAATGGAATATGGTTCAAGTGATGCTTTAAGATGGTTGTTATCCATTTACTCAAAACATGAGATAAAAGATTTTATCCTTAAAAAGGGAATCAAATATTTATCAAATAAATCACTGACATACTATCGCGTAATTTTGGACATATCGGAAGACGAATGGAAACGAATATCCTTACAGAAACGCAGAAATCATTTTTTAGCAAGTTAAATGAAATTGAAATAATCAAACATTTTTATCTCGGAAATGGAACCGGCCTCGCCTTGCAGATTGGTCACCGGAAAATTAATGAACTAAATTTCTATACAGCCGAAAATCAATATAATAATTTTCTTAAAAATACTTTAACTAAAAGTGATTTATATAAATTAATCTATGAAGATTCAAAAAATATTACATTTTCCTATGAAAACAATTTAGTTTATTTTTCTGAACACCCCTATCCCCTGCTCGGTTTAGTTAAAAAAACTGAGTGGAATTTCGGATGTTTGGATATTAAAGATATTGCCTGCATGTGTCTTTTTAATATTGTAAGCAGGGGTTTTATTACCGATTTTATTGACTTGTACTATATTATTTTCAAAAAATACAGTCTTGATCAGATCATTTCTTTTTTTGAAGATAAATATCGTTCCATTTCTTATGAAAATCAACTCATTTTGAAAAGCTTAGTCTATTTTGATGAGGCAAATATTCAATCGCGACCAGATATGCTGGTTGATATGAATTGGGGGAAAATTAAAAATTATTTTACGAAATATGTTAAAGTAATGAATAAACTATAGAACCTAATATGCGAAATCCAAGAGACCTATCAAAGGTAGGCAAAACTGGAGCCTATGTCGTTTTGACTATTTTTACATTGTTTGCCATTTACCCGATTTTACGGGTAATTAGTATTTCCTTGCGACCGGGTGATCGACTGTTGAGCAAATCACTGGCAATTATTCCGGATGGAGCTTCATTAACGAACTACTATAATCTAATTTTTAATCAGCCATTTTTAAGTTGGATGTGGAACAGCATCATTGTCTCAGCAATCGTAACATTTGTCGGCGTGGGGTTGGCAGCAAGCGCAGGATATTCTTTTTCCCGCTATAAATTTATCGGGCGAAACTCTGCAATGTTTGGATTAATCGCAACACAAATGTTTCCGGCAACAATGTTACTTCTTCCATTATTCATTACTCTTATTAAATTAAAGTTATATGATTCATATTTAAGCTTGATCGTTGCATACTCCGCAACTGCATTGCCTTTTACAACATGGCAAATGAAGGGTTATTATGATACTATCCCGTTTAGCATCGAAGAAGCAGCAAGCATCGATGGTTCTTCTCAATTTGGAACTTTTTGGAGAATCGTGCTGCCATTGGCATCTCCGGCATTGGTTATTACTGCGCTGTTTTCGTTTATGACAGCCTGGTCTGAATATCTGGTTGCAGCCGTCCTAATCCAGGATCAAAGTTTATTTACACTGCCATTAGGTTTAAAAATGTTTCAATCAGCGATGGAAACATCTTGGGGGCTTTATTCGGCTGGTGCAGTCCTTGTAAGCATTCCGATTGTGACGCTATTTCTTTATCTGAGTCAATGGCTAATTTCCGGATTAACGCTTGGCAGTGTAAAAGGATAATACATTTTTTTGAGGGAATTAAAATGAAACAGTGGCTTAGTTTTTTCTCGATTCTGATTCTTATTTTATTTATCAACGGATGCGGCGTTTTTCAACCCGCATGGAAAAAGATTCAATTATCAAATGAAGAATTAGAGACTATTGAATTGCTAAAAATTGATGATCAGACAATTAAAAAATTAGATGCAAAACCGTTATATAAATTTAATGAAAAAGAGCTTGATACTTATCTCGGTTACTTGCAATTCATTGAACCCGACCTGCGTAAAAGGATTCAGCATCTCGCCCGAAAATGCATTGGCCAACAGTATCAAATTTTTTTACTTGGTGAATTCCCAGTTGAGTTATTCGACTCTGAACCACTTTTTTCTCTTCAAAAAAGCGATTGTGTCGTATTTAGTGAACATATATATGCTATGGCGCTGGCATTTGATTGGAAAAGTTTCTTTGGCATGTTACAACGTATCCGTTATAAAAATGGTGAAATCAGTTTAGTAACACGAAATCATTATACAGAACTTGATTGGAATCGAAATAATAATTGGCTTGTCGAAGATATTACGGATAAATTAGGCGGAAAATATGTGGTTACTGTAAATTCGACGTATGATAAGGCAAAATTTTTTAGAAAATGGGGATTAGGGCGCGATATTCACCCCGATACGCTTAATTGGACTTATATCCCCTATCAACACATTGAAAAAGTAATTGACAAATTGAAACCCGGTGATTTTGTAAATGTGATTCGTGGAAATGATGAAAGCAAGTGGGTTGGGCATGTTGGATTAATTACCAGGGGAGCTAACGGCGAAATCAATTTCCTGCATTCTGCTAAACCAGAAGTTCGCGAACAACCGTTACTTGGATATATGCAGGAGAGTCTGAAATTAAATTTATATCGAAAACAAAAGAATCAAAAAATTTATGAATATAATGAAAAGATCATAAAAAATCAATCCGATAAAAAATTAAAGACACCTCTCCCCTATTTTTACGGTTTTAAATTTCTAAAATTAAGACAGGATCCGTTATGGGAATTGGTAAAAATTGATGGATTTCGGGCACCAAAAGTCACAATCCCTTCAATTTATTAAGGTGTAGAAGTATGATCGATTCTCAAAAATTAACAAAATCAGAATTACACGATCTTTTAGTCGATGCAGCAAAAAACTGGCTGGCACACGATGGTTTATGGTTTCTTGCCGCGGAAGAAAAATACGGAATGCCGGCTGCAATTGAACTTGACCGTGAAGCATGGCGAAAATTCACTGTGGTGGAAGCAAAACGAATCATGAAGCGTTTGGGAATGGAACCTGGCGGAGGAATTCCGGCGTTAATAACAGCGCTGGATTATCGCCTTTATGCCTATATTAACATACAATCGGTTGAAGCTGTCAGCGCTAATCGGTGTATTTTTAAAATGAATAATTGCCGCGTACAAGCCGCCAGAAAAATGAAGAACCTCCCTGATTTTCCCTGCAAATCAGTTGGAATTGTTGAATATCGATATTTTGCCCAAACAATAGATCCACAAATTAAAACAAAATGCCTTACCTGTCCCCCGGATGACCATCCTGATGATTATTACTGTGCATGGGAATTTACAATCTGATTATGAATATTTTTCAAATTATCAAAATGCTTTTGATTTACATAAAGAAAACCTGTTCCCATTGGCCCAACTAACCATTTCATGCCACCGGCACAATAAAAATCGATACTGTATTTGTTAAGCTGTGCCGGGATGGCGCCAACAGCCTGAATACCATCAACGATCAGATACAGACCATGTTCTTTTGCAATATCTCCTAATTTTGGAAGATTAAGACGGTAGCCGGACAAAAAATGGACATGATCCACAACAATTGCACGAGTATGACTATCAATATTTTCAATTAGCCTCCTATAAAAGTTAACCCCGTTGTTTAGCGGAACATATTTTTTTTTCGCAACATCAAAAATATGATGCAGGATATACAAGCTCGCCGGAAATGCGTCGGCTTGTACAATTATATTGTCCCCTGCTTTTAAGTCTATCGAGTGCAATGCAATTGATAACCCCTCGGTTGTATTATGAATGAATGCAATTTCATCAGAGTCAGCAGTAACCATTTGGGCCATTGCTGCCCGGAAGTCATTTAATTTGCTCATTATTTCCTCAATACGGGGCTCACCTGTTTCTACTAATTGATCAATTAACGACTTCATGGCTTCTGTGCATTGTAACGGCATCATACCAACAGCAGCATGATTTAAATACGTCTGATTTGATTTATCATTAAAATATTTCCGGAATTTCTTATCCATCTTATCTCCTATGATTTAAATTACTTAATAACATACTTATTTTCAAATAAATAGTCAAGTATTATTATAATATAAAAGCACGATCTCTTATTCTTTGATAAATATAAAAATACAGTTGAAATTTATTAAAAAATTAGTTATATTCAGGGAATTCAGTTATTCGGAGTTAACTATAAAATTATATTTTATCTTAAATAACGTACGTTCGAACTAGGCAATTTAAAGCAATTTTAGCCCCGGATTGACACTGATAAATACAGATTCTTTTTAATTTTCAAACGAAATTCGTGTTCAATCCAGGCGGATCAGTGGCAAATAATAATTTTAAAGGATTATAAAACGAATGAACCGCTTACTCTCACAACGAGATATTTATATTTTATTTTTAATACTAATCCTCTTTTCTCAGAGATCCGTATTCGCTCAACAAGCTGAAAATGATTCCAGCCGAAATTATTTACAAAATATGAATCCTAAAATTCATCCATTACGTAATCACCAAAAAGATCGTCCAGCTTTTGAAAAAGCGATGCGAGTACCAATAAATATCGTTGAATTTCCGTTTTGGGTTATGGGAAGAGGTTTGGAAAATTCACTTCAATATATTGAACATAATAAAATTTTTGAAAAATTTGAATTTATCGAAGATTGGCTTGAAAAGCATCATATTCTCTTCGAAGATGGATCTCAGGGTATTGGATCTGGATTAGGCCCTGCTGTTGGTTTGTTCACCCATAGTGGGGATTTAAAATTAGCGGTTTCATCGGCGTTGACCACCTGGGGCTATCAAGGGCACAAAATCTGGTTTGAATTACCGGAGCTTAATTGCCAAACTCGGTTAGATGGTTGGATAAAATTTCAAAATCGGACCCGGGATAATTTTTTCGGTATCGGGTCAGATTCTAAGAATGATGACCGAACGCAATTTCAACAATCGAACGTTAACGGAGGCATTGAATTTTCGTATGCTACAAAAAAATTAAATTTAACTGCATCCACAGACTTCACAAAATATAATGAAATTAACGATCCTTTCTGGTCTGGCAGTAAGTCAACAAAGGAAAGATTCAGCGAACTTCCGGGTATTGATGGCGCAGAATTGGTTCGCGTGGGCTTACGGCTAACTCACCCGGAAGTCTTGTATAAAGGTTTACCAGGCGTTGAAATCGCTGTTGATTTTTCTGCCGATTATTTTTGGCAATTGGATTATGACAACAATCGTTTTGATAGATATACGCTTATTTTATATCAAAGCATCCCGCTGTTTCATGGGGATAGACTTTTCGCGATTCGATGTGGCGGCTCTATGACCAATACAAAAGGAAATTTGACTATTCCTTTTTATGCACTCAATAATTTTGGCGGATGGAATTCGCTGCGCGGGTATGAGAGTTTAAGATTTAGAACCCTGGATTGGGTGCTTTTGAATCTGGAATATCGATATCCGATTATGGATATCGGTCTTGAAAATGGATTCGCAATTGATTTCCTCTATTTTTTTGACGCTGGCATTCCTTCAAATGAAATTGAAAATGATTTAAATATTAAAAATATTTTAAAAACTTACGGAGCAAGCATTCGCTTGCGAAAAAAACTCGGTGTCATTTTGCGGCTTAGTATTGCAAGAAGTTCAGAATCAACTTTAATCGGATTAAAAATTGGAAAGGATTTTTAGAATGAAGTGGTACTTTCCGTTGTTAATGATATTCGTTTTCTTTTACATTGTCAGTTGTGCCGGCCCATCAAGAGATTTAATCGTTGCCGGAAAATTAGATGATCTGCATGATCGAGAACCGATTCCGGAACCTGAATTGAGATCACCAAATCAATACTATGATTTTATTGATCGTGCAATATTTAAGCAAGTCCATTCCATATTTGACCTGCCGCGGCACGTGCGAGCAATTACTGCGCAGCCAAAACAGGCAATTAATGTTGATGCGTTTGATGAAGTTCCAAATTCAACATGGTTTACTAACCGTGCGTATCGAATTACTTATAAAGAAGCGCTTAATGGCCCGAACGAGTTTGATGGCCCGGATATGTCTGCGCCATGGATTGTAAAAGGTGTAAAAACACAAGGTATTACACCTGGATTTCGTATTAAGGATCGTCAAGGAGATATCTACTTGTTAAAATTTGATCCGATTAGCAATCCGGAATTAGCCACTGGCGCTGAAATAATTTCGACGAAACTTTGTTGGGCAATCGGCTACAATACGCCTGAAAATTACCTGGTATTTTTTAAACCAGAGCAGCTCCTTATTAAAGGAGAGGTAAAACTTGTTGATGAGTTTGGTTATGATCGAATCTTGAAACCAGAGGACGTGACCCAAATTTTGACTTTTGTTCCCAAATTATCCGACGGTCGGATCAGGGCGGTTGCAAGCAGATTTTTGCCAGGAAAGCCAATTGGACCTTATTCATATTTCGGCACCCGGCCGGATGATAGCAACGACGTATTTCGCCATGAACATCGACGTGATTTACGCGGACTTTACGTATTTGTGTCATTAATCAACCATAATGATATTCGTCGTATTAATTCATTGGACATGTATTGTTCGGAGGGATATATCAAGCATTACTTGATCGATTTTGGCTCAACTTTAGGAAGTGGTGCGACATCTGAGAATTTGCGAAGCGAAGGCTTTCAATATCAATTGGATTATGGTGAAATTGCAAAAGCCTTTTGCAGTTTCGGAATGTATACTTTTCCCTGGCAACGCATGAATCTGGAGTCCGGTTTTGAATCAATCGGGTATTTTAGCGGAAAATACGTAAATCCTGGCAAATGGAAACCGAACTATCCAAATCTTGCGTTTCAACGGTTAACAAACAGAGATGGTTACTGGGGCGCAAAAATTGTTATGAGTCTCACTGATGAGATAATCACGGGTATCGTTAAACAGGCACAATATTCTGATAAGGATGCTGAAAAATACATGACCAATACTCTCATTCAAAGAAAAAATACGATTGGTAAATATTGGTATCAACAGGTGAGTCCACTCGATTGGTTCAAAATTTCAAATTTAACTAATGAAAATGGCCAGTTTTTTTCGTTTACTGATCTGGCAATTTATGAAAAATTCGAGAATCAGGAAAATACCCGCTATAAAATTGAACTTAAATATAACAAGGCAACTGGTAGCGATCCATCAATTTTTGATGAAACAGTGATAAACACAGGCAAATTTCTAATTAGCCCTGAGATCGTTAAAATGGCTGATAAATTATGCATAAACAAGAAAAATCCGAATGAGCGTTTATTTTACATTCAAATTTTAACACAACGTAAAAATAAACCTGACTGGAAAAAAATCGTTAAAGTCCATTTACTTTTTGAGGACATCGATAGCGGTTTTAAAATAGCCGGAATTGAACGAAAATAATCCGGTAAAATATGAAAGCGAGTACAATTTGCATCACTTTATTAATAAATTTATAATAAAAATTGGCTTGATTTTGATAGTGATCTTTTATTCCTGTGCAAATAAAGGACTTGTGAGCGAGACATATAACAAAGACTATTATCAAATTACAAAACTGCTTCCGGAAAATAAAATCGAACAATCCGCTGTAAATTTTTTAATTTATAGCGATAATCAGGCTGGATGGCGGATACAGCACAAATTTTTGGACAAATCACGATGGACAAGCCCTAAAATGCTACTGTTTCCATTTTATGAGATTTACCTGTTAACAAATGGAGTTATCGGCGGTATTAATGGTCTTCGACATGTCCCTGATTATGGTAAAAATGAACGATTAATGATGCGGGATGTTATTTATTCAACTGCACAAAAAATGGATGCTGCATTTATTTTAAACATCGGCGATATTAATGCTTACGATGGCAGACGCCCCGATCATTGGGAAACTTTCTTAAAAGAAAACAAGCAAAACCATAATTTATTAAATGAAATTCCCTATTTACCGGTTATCGGAAATCATGAATATGCGAATGATCCCCACTATGGTTATCCGAATTATAAAGCAATTTTTGGTTATCCACGATTTTATGTAATCGAATTTCCGCAGGCAGCTATTTATGTTGTTGATTCGAATTATATACTCGATCAAAATCAATTCATTGAGAATAGCGTTCAGGACCAGTTGTTTACAAAGTGGTTTGTGCGGGATAATTTTACTGATACCCTCGCCTGGCTGGAAAAAAAGTTAATTGAATATGATAAGCCATTGACGATCGTGGCAATGCATCATCCATTGGTTACTTTTGGGAAGCATTATCAGGATTGGCACAATCCTGGGTTTGGGAATGCATTAATTGAGAAACGAAACAAACTGATCGATCTTTTTCATAAATATGATGTGGATGTTGTTTTCTCAGGACATGAGCATTCTTATCAACATAATACGTCTACGTCCGAGGGCAGTAAAATACATTTTCTGGTTGGCGGAGGAGGCGGTACTCCGTTAAGAAATCCGCCAGATGAAGAAACTCAATTTAATATTTTAAATGAATACAAACAAGAGGGTCATGATGTACAAAATATTTCACTGGCGAAAATTTATCATTATTATACAATTAATATTGAAAATAATGAAATGACAATCAAAGTCATGAAAGTTAGCAAAAATATTGAACTCCCGATAGAGAAAATAAAAATAGTTGCTCCCAAATAAATTTCTAATAATCGGATAATTACGTTAGGAGTTTTTATGACCGGTCAATTAAAAACAATAATGAACATCCGGCGGGATGAACTACCGTTTTCATTGTTCATGTTTACCTATTTTTTTCTAATCATTACAAACTTCTGGATTTTAAAGCCCTTAAAAAAAGGCTTATTTATCGGTTTTTATAAAGTGCGGGAAGGAGTAGATCTGTTCTCGTGGCATTTATTGGGTTCGCAAGCAGAACTTCTTGCAAAAGTATTGAATATGGTTGTCGCATTTTTCGCAGTTATTGTATTTACGTGGCTTGCCAGAAAATTCAGGCGACAACAACTTACATATATTTTTTCTGTATTTATCGCATTCTGTCTGATTATATTTTCATTTGTAATCAATAAACCCAATGATTTAACCGTCTGGTTATTTTACTTGTTTGGCGACCTCTTTAACACATTAATGGTCGCCACATTTTTTTCATTTCTAAATGATAGTGTAAATACTGATTCTGCCAAACGACTTTACGGTTTAGTTGTGCTCGGCGGTGTAACAGGAGGTGTTTTCGGAACTCAATTTGTGCGCATCTGGATTGATGACATGACAATGATTTCATGGCTCTGGATTTCCCTTTTTATTACCATCCTTATTGCGTTGATAGCGGGACTTGCCGGACGTATGGTTAAAGAAAATAACTTTGACGAGATTAAAAGCAAACCAACAATCAATGATAAAACAATAAAAACAAACGCTGCTATCGAAGGTGCCAAATTAGTTTTTAAATCAAAATACTTACTTGCTATTGTTGGTATTGTTGGATTTTATGAAATCCTTTCAACAGTCATGGATTTCCAATTTTCCGCGACTATCGAACATTATCTTCATACGGAAGAAGCAATTGGCAAACAATTCGCAACAGTATTTTCGATTACGAACATCGTTGCACTGGTCGTCCAGCTCTTTCTGACAAGTTTTATTATGACAAAGTTTGGACTGACAGTTGCATTACTGATTTTACCATGCGCAATTATGTTTGGTTCGTTTACATTTTTAGCTTTTCCAATTTTATGGGTTGGAAGTTTTCTGAATACGGCAGATAATGGTTTTAGCTATTCAATAAACCAATCAGCTAAAGAAGCGCTTTATGTTCCGACAAGCAGAGACGAAAAATACAAAGCCAAAGCCTTTATCGATATGTTTGTGCAACGATTTGCCAAAGCATTAGCTGTTGGTATTAGCTTATTGATTACCACCATTTTTCGTGATTTCTCCAGTATACGATGGCTATCCTTAATAACAATCATTGTTGTTGTTATTTGGATTCTTGTAGTTAGATTTGCTGGTAATAAATTTAACGAGTTGGCTCCTTCAAAGAAGAATGACTAAATTAATTCGAAAAATACTGAATATAAATGAAGGTGAAGGATTAAAAGTATTTTTGATGTTTAGCTATATTTTTTTAGCTATCGCATCTCTTTTAATCGTTAAACCAGTTCGTAATTCTCTTTTTCTGAGCCATTTTGGTGTTGAAAAACTGCCGTACGCTTTTATTTCAGTTGCAGTAAGTGCAGCTATTTTTACAAATTTCTATTCCAGATATGCAAAGAAAATCCGCTTAAATATATTAATTTTCTATACAACCGTCTCATCCATTTGCTTTTTAATTGTATTTTGGATTTTAATATTTTTAAATAGTAACGAAGGTTGGTTTTATTATTTTGTATATGCATGGGTTGCCCTTTTCGGTGTAATCACCACCTCACAATTCTGGTTATTAGCAAATTATGTGTTCAATGCTCGTCAGGCAAAAAGATTATTCGGATTGATAGGAGCAGGTGCTATTTCGGGCGGAATCTTTGGCGGTTACCTGACCAAATTTCTGGCTCCGATAGTTGGAACAGGGAATTTATTTTTCTTTTGCATTTTTTTCCTGCTTCTTTGCCTCGTGATTATGAAAAAAGTCTGGAAACAAGGCGCCAGACAAACATATTCTGAGCGAATTCAGCAGGAAAAACGTATCCGAAAAAAATTAACTACCGACAAACCATTTGAATTGCTACAAAAATCGAAGCATCTTTCGTATATCGCTGCTATCGTTAGCGTAGGAGTAATTGTTGCAAATCTAGTAGATTATCAATTTAGCGCCATTGCAAGTAATATCATTAAAGACGAAGATAATTTAACTGCTTTCTTCGGATTCTGGCTTTCCAATTTAAGTATTGCTTCACTATTAATACAATTGTTATTAACCGGTCGTAGTCTTAAAATATTCGGAGTCACGACTTCTCTCTTCTTTCTGCCATTTGGTATTTTAATTGGCGCGTTGGGCATTCTTTTCGATCCCAGGTTATGGTCTGCTGTTTTTATTAAGGTTTGTGACGGTAGCTTTAAGCAATCCATTCATAAGGCTAGTCTTGAGTTATTAGCTCTCCCCCTTCCAACCTCCTTAAAAAATCAAGGCAAAGCGTTTATTGATGTTTTTATCGATAGCCTGGCGACAGGAATCGGTGGAATATTTTTAATTATTTTTACGCAACAGTTCGGATTTTCTGTGCAACAAATCAGTTTTGTTTTAATTATATTCATAATTATTTGGTTTTACTTAATTAAGTCGGTAAAACAGCAATATATCAACTCATTTCGAACAGCAATTGAAAAAAGGTCAATCGATCTGCAAGATCAATATCTTAATATTCAGGAAGCATCTGTATTAAATAACATTTTAAAAATCCTTGATAGCAAAAACGAGCGACAAATTCTCTACATTCTTCAATTAATTGAAAATGTTAAAAGTGAACGTCTCATCCCTTATTTTAAAAAATTGATCAAACACCGATCCCATGAAATCAAAATACAGACATTGCGAATGATGAGAAATTATGAACACATTGATTTTGTTGATGATGTACGAAAGCTGACACAGGATTCCAATTTCAATGTAAAAGTTGAGGCGATTCGTTCTATTTACGCAAATTCCAAAAACCGAAATCACGATTTAGAAAAATTATTAGTTGATCAGGATATTTTCATTCGAAGTGCGGCCTTACTATCCTCAGCTTATGAACACAGAGATAGTAAGGAATTTCGAAAATCATTTAATATTAAAAACTTATTTGATCAATTTGTTGATAAATTTAGTGAGAAAAGTTTTCATCAGGAAGAAATTGACTTTATGAAGACTGTCCTTGCAAAGGTAATTGGAATTTCAAAAATGACTGAGCTTTATCCATTTCTAAAAAATTTATTATTCGATAAAAATATAGATGTTGTGCAAGAAGCGACAATTAATGCTGGTTTAACCAGACACAAAATGTTCTTCGAGATTCTTATACAATATTTAAACAAACACACTGTCAGAAAATACGCTCGTAACGCGCTGGCAGAATATGAGAATGATGTTATTAATCCCCTAAAAAATTTATTGGAAAATGAAAAAGAAGACTATCAGTTGCGCAACGCAATTCCCAAAGTTTTGGCATTAATTGGAACCCAAGAATCAGTTAATCTATTGTTAGATAACTTGCTTCAGGAAGATTTAGCATTACGGTTTCAAATACTTCGGGCATTAAACAGGTTACGAACGAATTTTCCATACTTAAAATTTGGGGACAACCGAATCCGAAATAGTATTGTTTTTGAGAGCAAAAATTACCATAAAATTTACTCTTATTTATCAAATAGTGAATTGCTTGATAGCTATAACATCCAACACATACCTGATCATAAAAAAGCAAAAAAATCTCTCGATTTATTATTAACCTTATTAAATGAACGTCTTGATAATACTCTTGAAAGAATATTTCGTCTGCTTGGTTTAAAATATTCATCTGGCGATATGTATAACGCTTATAGAGCGATAACAAGCAATAGCCCGGATTTGCGAGCGAATGCTGTTGAATTTCTCGAAAATATTCTGGACCCGAATTTAAAACGGATTATAATTCCAATTATAGAATATTCAACCAGTGCTTTGCTATCTGAGGAATTTAACTTCTCCCGAAAAGATGGTATGTTCCTGGAGCTATTAAAAGAAAAGGATTCATGGCTAAAAGTATGTACTATTTTCTATATTGCCGAGACTAACATGAACCATTATCAATCTGAAATAAAAAAACTAACAATGGATCATGATTCCACTGTTAAAGAAACCGCTGAATACGCTCTTGATTTATTAATAAATAGAAAATGATATCATTTAATAGCAGGTTTTTATCATGTTAACAATTGTTGAAAAAGTTTTATTTCTTCAGGATGTGGATATCTTTGAGAACACAACGACAGAGGATCTTTCCCATATTGCCGCAATTACAGATGAAATCAATTTTAAGGCAAATACTGATATATATCAGATTGGAGATGTGTCTGACTCAATGTATTTGGTTATTGAAGGTAAAGTGCGGCTACATCATAACGACCGACAGGTGATGATAGCCCAAATAAAAGATGTATTTGGTACATGGGCTCTTTTTGATGACGAACCCCGCGTGGTAACAGCTACAACACTGCAAGATTCGGTATTGCTCAAAATTAACCGGGAAGAATTTTACGATTTATTGGCTGATCACTTACAAATAACATTAGGAATTTTGAAAACGCTATCGAAACGACTGCGTGGGCTGGTGAATAGTGTCCGAAAATAACACAAATAGGTCGAAACGGAAAAGCAAATTTTTTAACTAGATGCTTGCAATTTACAATCGTTTTTATTATATTGACTAATATTTATTTCTGATCTTGATGATTTATTCTAATTCTTCAAAAAGGAGATAATTTTTGTATGTCTGAACAGGAATACAATGCGACGATTGTTGTTGTAGATGATGAAGATATGGTTTTGACAAGTATCGGTTCATTCCTGACTCTTGAAACTGACTATAATGTAAAAACCTTTACCTCGGCAGACAAGGCGATTAAATACATCGAAAATAGTGAAATCGATCTTGTTATTTCAGATTATCTGATGCCAGAAATGGACGGAATAACCTTTCTTGCAAAAGTCAGAACGATTAAACCGAATGTCCCCCGGATTATTTTAACTGGTTATGCTGATAAAGAAAATGCAATCAAAGCCATTAATGAGGTTGGGCTTTTTCAATATATTGAAAAACCCTGGGAAAATGATGATTTGTTAATTATTATTCGAAACGGCCTTGAAAAGAAAATGCTAATGAATAAGCTTCAATTAAAAGTCGATGAAATAAATAAAGCTTATTCAGATTTACAAAATATACAGCAGGAAATTTTAAAAACATTTGTTTAATACATATTCGAGTTTAGAAATAAAAATCCCATATCATTTCTATTAATGATATGGGATTTTTTTAATTAATTAAATATTTTTAGAATAGCATTTTCGCCCATTCAAGCGCCCAGTTCATTAAGCGCGCGGGTAAAATTCCGAGAACTAAAATAAACAGAGTCGATAATCCGAGTGTTATCCAAACCGGAAACAAACTTTTTTTATCAATGTCTGGGATTTTATTATCAGGTTCTTTCATATACATAACGATGATAATATTGATGTAAAAGTAAAGCGCTACCATGCTAAATAATAGCGCAACAACTGCGGTTACATAGAATTCGCCATTAATTAATTGTAAGAAAATTTGGATTTTTCCCACGAATCCAACCGCTGGCGGTATTCCGCCAAGAGAGAACATAGCGACAGACATCATTGCAGCGGCTCCGGGGTATTTTCTGGCGATGCCAGCGAGATCATCCACTGTTTCACAATAGTGCTCTCGATGTGTCAAAAAAACAAGCACACCAAAAGCCAGCATATTCATCGCGATATAGCCAATACCGTAAAATAAAACCGCCTGAATTGCTTCAATATTATGCGCCATTGGCGCCAGAGCTAACGCCATGTATCCTGCATGAGCAATAGATGAATACGCTAACATCCGTTTAACATTTCGTTGTACAATGGCGACAGAATTTCCATAAATGATTGTTAATAGCGCAAAGAAAGCAAATATTTTTGAAAATAACGGATCAAATGCCGGCAATACAATCGATCCGGCAAAGATTTTTAAAATTACGGCAAAGGCAGCTAATTTGACGGCAACTGACATAAAAGAAGTAACAGGAGTTGCTGCGCCCTCATATACATCGGGCGTCCAGGCATGGAATGGTACCAGCGATACTTTAAATGCCAATCCCACAAAAATAAAAATTAACCCCAGCCCCATTATCATTGATTCAGCAGATGAAGTTTGCGCTACTTGCGCTAATTGAGTGAGAACGTCATTAATAACTAAAGTGCCTGTCATTCCGTAAATGAATGAAATTCCTAACAGCAGGAATGCGGATGAAAAGCCTCCTAACAGCAGGTATTTTATTGCAGACTCTCCGACTTTTGAATTATAGCGTTTCAGGCCGACTAGTGCGTAAATAGGAATGGACATCATTTCCAGGGACAGGAAAATCATTAAGAAATTTTCAGCCGCGATTAAAGTGAGAGCGCCGAGTAACGAAAAACAGAGTAGCAGGTAATAATCATTTGCCGGAATTGATTGTGATAACGTGTATCTGGCTGATAATAAAATTGTCAAAATTCCGGCTCCGAGAATAGCCAATTTTCCAATATATATCCCGCCACCTGCACGAAGCGAATCATTTAACAGAATTACATTTGCATCTGAAGTTGATTTTCCGAAATAGAGATAAATCGCGGCAACAATCAACAATCCTATCCCTGCAATCCATGTCGATTGTCTGTTACGAGATTCGATATCTGCTGTTATTTCTTGTGTACTACTTAGCATTGTAAAAATTGGTTTACGGAAAGCATCAACCAACGTAAGAATGACAATTAAGGCAACTAAACTTAATTCTCCGACTAAAAAAATTGGTTCAAATCCTATTTGATTCATATCCAAATCCAAGTGCTTTTATAACCGATTGATTGTTATTTAATGGTACGAGCGATGAATCAATTATCAATTCAAAATACCTAATGCGGAACCGGATTTTCGTGATTCGCTTCGACTTCTTCCTTTTTTTGTTCTATTGGTGTTTCTTTAACAAGTTTTTGTTTCAGGATTTCCGGTTGATATTCGTTAATATAATATTCCACAGATTTATGCATTTTATTCATATAGGGTTTCGGATAAATTCCGATCCAGAAAACTGCAATAATAAACGGAACTAAAACAATCATTTCACGATAGCTCAGGTCTTTAAGATTTTTATTTTTATCATTATTCAATGGTCCAAAAAAGACTCGCTGTACCATCCACAACATATAATAGGCGCTAAGGATCACTCCGGATGAAGCGAAAACTAACAGCACGAGTCGGAAAATACTGTTTTCAAAAATAAAATAAGACCACGCTCCTTTAAAACTGCCTAATAAAATGAGAAATTCGCCTACAAAACCATTTGTGCCGGGTAATGCGACCGAAGAAAGCGTTATAATCATAAATGAAACCGAGAGCAGCGGTAAGCGATAAGCCAAGCCTCCAAAGTCTCCGATTTCCCTGGTGTGTCTTCTTTCGTAAATCATTCCCACAAGCAAAAAGAGGGCACCAGTGGAGACACCATGATTCACCATTTGTAGAATTCCGCCTTCGATTGCTTCCGGTGTCATTGCGAAAACACCGAGCATAACATAACCCAAATGACTTATTGATGAATACGCGACAAGTTTTTTAAGATCGCTTTGGGCGAGCGCCAAAAAAGCGCCATAAACAATGCCAATAACAGCGAGTAGCTGCATTAACGGAGCTGCAATTTCTGCAGCTTCAGCGAATAAAGGAATACCGAGTCTTACAAAACCATATCCGCCCATTTTCAATAATACACCAGCAAGAATAACCGAACCAGCGGTTGGCGCTTCCACGTGTGCATCCGGGAGCCAGGTATGAAACGGAAACATGGGCACTTTAATTGCAAATGCAAGTGCGAACGCAGCAAAGAGCCAAAGCTGAGCTTGTACGGGAATATCTAATTGAAATAATTTTTCAAATTCAAAGGTGAAGCTTCCAAATTGCTGTTTCGCTATTATCGCAAGGTAAATGATTCCTGCTAACATCATCAGGGAACCAATTACCGTAAACAGTACAAATTTAACCGTGGCATAAATACGCCTGGGACCTCCCCAAATTCCGATCAGGAAAAACATCGGGATTAACATTAATTCCCAGAAGATGTAAAAGATAAATAGGTTTAGCGCAACAAAAGCACCCAGCATGGTGGATTCCAAAAATAACAGCCAGATGTAATATTCTTTCTTTCTTTTTTGAATATATTTAAAAGAACTCAACACCGTGAACGGCATCATAATGGTTGTAAGCATAAACAGTAAAATAGAGATTCCATCGATTCCAACGTGATAATTGAGATCAAATTGCGGAACCCAGGGCACTTTTTCAACAAATTGAAACTGTGATGTTGAATTTTCAAAACCGAGCAACATGTAGACAGACACCAACATGGCGACACTTGTAATGATTAATGATAGCCAGCCATAAATAGATGCCGAGCTTTTTTCTTTCAAAGAGTCCCGATCCGGAATAAACATCAACAATATTGCGCCAAGTGCCGGGATTAAGATTGTCCAGGAAATTATGCCCATGAATTAACTCCAAGTAAATTTATCTTTTCGAATAAAATCGAAAGTTCATATTAGTAAATATAAAAAGCAAAAATAACGGCTATTGCGGCCCCAAAAATAATGTAGAGACCATACGCCTGAATATTTCCGGTTTGCAAAAATGAGAACAGTGTGGAAACTTGTCGCCACCCTTTTGCCGATCCATTAGCAGCGCCATCAATTATTTTTTTGTCGGAAATATTTAAAAATATTTTAGTCGCGAGAAATTTTATCGGGTTGATAACAACTTTGTCATATATTTCATCAACAAAATATTTATTCCATAATAGCCTGGGAATGCCGGTGTACTTTTCTGGTTCAGGCAGTTCTTTTTTCACTTCACGATACAACCGGGAAGCAATGAACCAACCGATGACGGCAATGACAACCGAAAAAAGCATCAACAAATATTCAACAGAGTGGCTGTAATGATGGAGCTCCACATGTCCGTATTTAGTAACTACTGGCTCGAGATAATGATGGAAAAAATTGGGAATTAACCCGCCGGAGAGAAGTTTTGGAATTCCGATCCATCCACCGATAAGAGAAAGAACGCCAAGAATTACCAGTGGAAGTGTCATTGTCGATGGCGATTCGTGTAAATGATGCGCCTGCTCTTTTGTGCCCCTGAATTTTCCGAAAAAAGTGAGATATACTAATCTAAACATATAAAATGCAGTGAAGAGCGCCGCAATTGCGCCAATTGCCCAGACAATTTTGCTACCATGGCCGGAAGCAAATACATTCCACAAAATTTCATCTTTTGAGAAAAACCCTGCAAACGGAGGAATGCCGGCAATCGCTAATGTCGCCAGAAGAAAGGTGAGATAGGTTGTGGGCATAAATTTCTTCAATCCGCCCATAAACCGAATATCCTGTTCGCCGCCCATTGCATGAATGACACTACCGGAGCCAAGAAATAAACAGGCTTTAAAGAAAGCGTGTGTCATCAAATGAAATATGGCGATTACGAATGCACCTGCACCTGCGGCCATAAACATAAATCCAAGTTGGCTAACGGTTGAATACGCCAGCACCTTTTTTATATCGTTCTGATAAACAGCGATTGTTGCTGAAAAGAGTGCGGTAAGTGCTCCGACCCATAACACAACCTGCATTGCAACAGGTGCTGCAATGTAAAGCCCGTGAAAACGACACACCATATAAACACCGGCAGTTACCATTGTGGCAGCGTGAATAAGTGCAGAAACCGGTGTCGGGCCAGCCATCGCATCGGGAAGCCATACGTAAAGCGGAATTTGCGCTGATTTTCCCGTCGCACCAATGAACAAACAGATTGCAGCGACATTTGTCCAGAAAAATGTCATTGAATTTTGATGATGAAAAAATTCGTTCACTTCAGAAATGGTCAGCGAGCCAACATTTGCAAAAATAAGGAACATTCCAAGTAAAAAGCCAAAATCACCAATTCGGTTGACAATAAATGCTTTTTTTCCTGCAATTGCTTTTTCTTCTTCTTTATACCAAAAACCAATTAACAGATAGCTACACAGACCGACGCCTTCCCAACCAACAAACATTACCGGCATGGAATCGCCAAGAATCAGAAGTAGCATTGCAAAGACGAATAAGTTAAGGTATGAAAAATATCGAACGCTGGATTCATCTTTGTGAATATACCCAATAGAATAGAAATGTATAACTGAACTCACTCCCGTCACGACGAGTAGCATAACTGCGGAAAGATGATCAATCATAAAAGTCAATTTCAGTTGAAGTCCTCCCACATTCATCCATTCATACGGTGTAAATGCAAGAAAATCAACACCAGTCATTTTAATAAAAACGGCATAAAGCGATAGGATAAAAGAAGTTGCGACAGTGCTAAAAGCCAAAATGCCAGCTAATTTCTCTCCCCATATCTCTTTTTTGCGGTAGGCATTGGTAGCAGCTACCACTCCGTTTAAGAAGGCTCCGATTAACGGTAATATTATGATAATTAATATAAGGCTGCTCTGCATATAAAATTAGCCCCTTTCTGATGTATATGTTTCAACGCTAATTGTGCCGGTTCGTTTAAACAAGTGGACGATAATAGCAATGCCGACAGCAACTTCACATGCTGCAACGACAAATATCATTAGAGTTAGTATTTGGCCATCATGATTTAGGTGGAGGCGCGAGAAATAAATGAAGCTTAAATTAACGGCATTCAGCATTAATTCTACTCCCATTAGCATGTGAAGAAGTGTTCTCCTGAAAAGAACGGTCATCCCGCCTAATGCAAATAAGAGTAATACGACGGCAATTGAGTATATTCCACCGCTTCCGATTATGAAGTCAGTAAAAGGGTTATTCATTATTTTTTACCTTTCCAATCCAGTTGAACTATGGCAATAACTGCCACGATAGCAGCGAATAAAAGAGTAGAAACGAATTCAAATGCAAATAAATATTTCGTTAATAATTCTTTGGAAAATATCTTGATACCACCATATATGTTTGGGATGTCAGCACTTGAAAAATCTGAATTTAATATGGAAATAAAAGCTCCGTCCGATTTAATGATTGCAGAAAGTTTGAATATAAAAAAGATGATTACCAAAAATAATATTGGAGCGCCAAGCCAGAAAAATTTAGAAAATGGTTTTGCATAATCCTCACTTTTAATATCCAGTAACATGATAAAATACACAATTAACACCATAACTGCTCCGGCATAAATGATCACCTGAAACACAGCGATACTATGCGCATGAAGTTGAGCGTACATCGCAGCTAAAGCAAGCATCGTGGTTAAAAGACCCATCGCACCACGAATCGGATGTTTTGCTATTAACAGTATTATTGCTCCGGCAATGGATACTATCCCGAAAAATATATACATGAGAATGTTAAAATCCATTTCATTTCCTTTGTTTATCAAAAATGCTGATAATAATTATTGTGGATTATAGCCGTGAATCACTTCGTCATTAACAATTTTATTCCAGTTTAACAGTGTTTCTTTGTTATATATCATTTTAACGCGATTGTAATCTACAAGGTCATTCGTGACCGGCAGCATTCGAATTGCATCCACAGGGCACGCTTCCACGCAAAATCCGCAGAATATACATCGGCTCACATCAATCTCAAAAACGTCCGGCATTTTTTGAATATTCGGATCGTGAGATTCTTTTGCAACAATTGTAATACAAGAAGCCGGACAATTTGTTGCGCACATTTTACAGGCAACACATCGAGGAGAACCATCTGTTCGCTGCACCAGCACATGTCTGCCGCGATTATTTTCAGAATAGTCATCTCTCATTTCTTCCGGATATAGAATGACAACTCCTCCCTTTCGGAACGTCAACCATTTCCACATATTGCGGAAAAAATGTTTTGATGTGATCAGAATTCCTCTTCCAACTTCTTTCACATAAATTCGATCCAGGAACGACATTTTATTTTTATCATAATATTTCATATCCGGTAAGCCGGGAATTTGATAACTCATATTAAAAGCCTCCTAAAGCCACGATAATGATAGAAACAACAAGATTGAGTATTGCAAGAGGAAGTAAATATTTCCATCCTAATTTCATCAACTGGTCATAACGAAATCTTGGCAAACTCCAGCGCATCTGTTGCAGCCCCCAACAAAAGAAAAAGACTTTAAATGTGAAGGAAAAAACCTGTAAAAGTACTACACTCGCATGAGAAAGTGCAAGTGAACTTCCCCAGGGAAAAACAAATCCATCTGCTGTGAGCCATGGGACTGAGTATCCTCCAAAAAACAGGGTGGTTATCATAACAGCAACGAACGTAATTTCGATGAATTCTGCAAACATAAATAGCAACATTTTAAAACCGGAATATTCAGTAAAATATCCGGAGATAATTTCAGATTCTGCTTCTGGTAAATCAAAGGGAATCCGTTTGTTTTCGGCAACAGCGGATGCAAGAAATAAGAAAAAAGCCACAGGTTGCAAAAAAATACCCCACTTGGGCAGCCATCCCCATGCAAGCTGTTCCTGAGCCTGAACCAGATTCCACAAGTCCACTTGTTCATAAATAAAAATAATTCCCACCAACGCAAGTCCCATGCTCACTTCATAAGAAATCATTTGTGCAGCCGATCTCATTGCGCCCATCATCGAAAATTTATTATTAGAAGACCAGCCAGCTAATATTGCTCCGAATACTCCGATACTTCCAATTGCAAAAACAAAAAGCAAACCAACGTTCAAATTTACAACTTGAATCCGGAAGGAAAAATCCGGTAACTGAGTTGTAAAATATTCAGGCAGCCATGGAATCCATTTCAAGTACCATGCTTGAAAAAATTCAGCCGGTTTCATGATGCCGCCGAAGGGTACAACAATAACTGACAGGACTGCGGGTATAAATGCAAAAAAGATAGCGACATTATACATTAACATGTCATACGCTCGGGGCTTAAAATCTTCCTTAATTAAACACTTGATTGCGTCTGCCAGGTTATTGATAAACCCCCATAACGCAAGTTTTTTATTCCCTGGCAGCGGGATGCTTGCCCGGTTTGCTCCGATTCTATCCTGCAGTTGTGCAGATTGTTTTCGTTCGGACCAACTCATTACGGCTCCCATCATAAACATAAACAGGAACACTATAGTCGCCATAAAAAGACTGGAAAAAAGATGAGTAATATTTATTCCCAAAATTGTAGATTCCATTCAACATGCCTCTCATGTATTTCTTTTATCGCTGAATTTCTTGATTTTAAAATTTTGATCGGACTTCGTGTACAGTTTTTCCCAGGGGTTCGATGTCCAGTTCCTTTAATAAGTCTACAAAGAAAAGCAGATCATCATAATTCCCGATTCCGTTCACTGCTTTTCTGAACGGCTGAACGACCCCGTCACAATTCGTAAAGGAGCCATGTTTTTCTGCAGGGCTACGTCCTGCCAGTAACCATTTTGCTTTGTCCGAAATTTGTTCTCTAACAGTGGAAAGTACAATCAATTCCAAACCATCCAATTTTTCAAACGGAGCATTCGTTCCCCACACAAATGCGTATTTGAATTCACTGATAATCATTTCTGTAATATTTTTTGCCTGTGGGAATATCGCTTTTATTCCGGATAAATTAGGCGTTTTGTCCGCATTAATAAGCAAATCATCTTTTTGAATTTCTGTTGATGATTTTTGCCAGAATCGATCTGCCTTATAGAATACGCTTTTTATTTTTAATTGATCGATTAATTGATTAACCAGGGCAAGCTCTTCATTGGTGGCATGTGATGAGAGCACAAAAGCAAATTCATCCGCGTTTTTCTTGAGAAGCTTGGCCAAATCCTTTACAAATGTTTTATATTCCACGGCCGAATGATTTTGATGAACACCAGATGTTCGATTTTCGGGTGCATCGAGATAATAATCTCGCCCAAAATCACACATCCACGTTTTATTGATGTCTTCATTTTCTCGGGGTATTACACGGTAAATTTCATTATCGTTTGATTCAATATAAATATTACAACCGCGTGAACATCCGGCACAGACAGATTCTGTCGAATGTAAATTCCATACACGTTCTTTAAATCGGAATCTTCGATCGGTAAGCGCGCCTACCGGACAAATGTCAGTTACACACAGGCTGTATGGATCATCAAAAGTATCGTTAGAGGCTAATGAGACAAAAGAATTATCGCCCCGCGCAAGGATTCCTAATTTTTGTGTTTTTGATATTTCTCTGGTAAATCGGACACAACGAGAACAGGTGACACACCTCTCTGCATCGTAGATAATGCGCTCGCTAAAGATTACCAATTTTTCTTTGGCAACTTTGGTTTCATTGAAGCGAGATTTATCACCAGAGAACATCATATATTGATCTTGAAGCATGCATTCGCCGGCTTTATCACAAATCGGGCAATCCAGGGGATGGTTAATCAGCATAAATTCGAGAATTGCTTTCCTCATTTCGGCAATTTCAGGAGTGTTCGTGTAAATGATCATGCCATTGGCAACCGATGTCATACAGGCAGGTTGTGGCTTCGGATTTTTTTCAATTTTGACCAGACACATCCGACAATTACCACTTTCAGTAAGGTGTTTATGATAACAGAAACGAGGAATATAGATACCATTTTGTTCGCACGCATCAATAATCAGTGTTCCCTGCGGAACAGTCAGTTCTTTACCATCGACAGTAATCGTAACTTCTTTCATAAAAATTATATCCTCTCTTGCAAGCGGGTGAATTTACCATTGTATGGACAACCGCCTTTTTCAATATGCTCTATAAATTCTTCTCTAAATTTTTTAATAAAACTGTCAACAGGCCCGCAAGCTGCGTCACCTAACGGACAAATTGTATGAAAAGCGATATATTTGGTAATGCTGGTTAATGTATCCAAATCTTCTAATTTGCCGTTGCCTTCTTCAATCCGTTTGATAATTTTTAGCAGCCACCCTGTCCCTTCGCGGCATGGTGTACATTGTCCGCATGATTCATGATGATAAAAATGGGCTAATACTTCAAGTGTTTTTACCATGCATGTTCCTTCGGCGATCACAATAACTGCGCCGGAGCCAAGACTTGAGCCAGCAGCGGTAATCGATTCATAATCGATGGTCATATTTTCACAATCTTCAGGGCGTAATACTGGCGTTGAAGAACCTCCGGGGATGACAGCTTTTAATTTTTTACCACCTAATATTCCACCGCATTGATTATTAAAAAAATCCATAAAGGAATCACCCATGACCACTTCATAAACACCAGGCTTTCGAACATGTCCGCTAACAGATAGTAGTTTTGTCCCAGTTGATTTTTCAGTTCCGATTTTAGCATATTTCTCTCCCCCATTTTCAACGATATAGGGAATCGATGCCAGGGTTTCGACATTATTAATAATCGTCGGGCATCTGTACAAGCCTTCCACAGCAGGAAACGGTGGTTTATTGCGAGTTTGACCCTTTTTGCCCTCAATAGAATTCATCAGGCCTGTTTCGTCTCCTACAACATAAGCACCAGCGCCTTTATGTACGGTTATATCACATTGATAATTCGTGCCAGGCAATATTTTCCCGAGGTATCCGGCTTTATAGGCTTCGTTAACAGCTTGCTGTGTTTGGCGCAATGCGTAGCCATATTCGCCGCGAATATAGATGTATGCATGTTTTGCTTTAATTGCGTAACTGCTTAAAATAATCCCTTCAATTAACATGTGAGGATTTTCTTCCAGGATGACACGGTCTTTGAAAGTTCCGGGTTCGCCTTCATCGCCATTGCAAATTAAATACACTGGTTTGTCCGTATCTTTCGGTAAAAATGACCATTTCAATCCTGCCGGAAAACCTGCGCCTCCGCGACCGCGAATACCGCTCTTTTTAACTTCGTCGATGACTTCTTGAGTACTGTATTTTTTGAGAGCTGTTTTTATTGTCTTGTAACCACCGCGGTTTTTATAGCTTTCTAAAGTGTGACTTTTGCCATTTTTTTCGAAATTGAGTAGAATTTTAATATCTGACATATCGATCTCGATTTTTTGAGCTATTAATGTAATTAAGTGCCTATTTGTACTCAGGAAATTGTTGTGGTTGCTGGGAGTGTTCTTGGCCGTTCCTCAAGTTATCCAGTATGTTATCGACCTTTTTTTCATCCAGTAATTCATAATAATTATCGCCAACTTGCATCATTGGCCCTGTACCGCAAGATCCCAGACATTCAGCAGTTTTTACTGTGAACCTTCCATCAGCAGTTGTTTCGCCGACTTTAATCTTTAGTTTATCACACATATAATCAATAAGTTGTTGACTACCTAATATTGAACAAGATATATTATTGCAAATTTCCAGGACATACGTTCCTTCTTTTTGTTGGGTGAACATGGAATACCATGAACGAACTTCTTCCACCCAAATTCTTGGAATATCCAGTTCTTCTGCGATGAGTTGACAGGCGTCATCGGATACGTATCCATCTCTTTTTTGAATCATCCATAAGCATGGCAGAGTTAATGACCTGGCATCAGGATATCTGGTCCTAAGATGTTCTATTTCTTTCTTTTCAGTTTCGGTAAATTCCATATAAAACCTTTTGTAAGATTTAATAAGGGTTAAATTTTATCGATCACATTCACCGCCAACCATATTGACGGAGCCAAAAATGGGAATAATATCAGCTAATTGATGGCCGATAATAATTTTGTCCAATGTTCCCATAATAAGAAAACTGGGACCTCTTACATGCAGACGATATGCAGTGCCGCTTCCGTCCGAGACCAGAAAAAATCCTAATTCACCGTTAGCGCTTTCAACTGCATGATAAACCGTACCTTTTGGAACGTTTGGTCCCTCGATAATTATTTTAAAATGGTTTATTAGTCCTTCAATTGAATCATAAACCGCGGCTTTCTCCGGAAGATGCGCTTGATAGTCATCAGAATTAATCGGGCCATCGGGAATCTTTTCGATACATTGCATACAAATTTTAAAAGATTCTTCGATTTCTCGCATCCTCACATAATAACGGTCGTAATTATCACCATACTTGCCGGTTGGTACGTCCCACTCGATTTCATCATATTTAAGGTATGGCATTTTTTTACGAATATCATAATCAGAACCTGTAGACCTTAAAAACGGGCCTGTAATTCCGGCATTAATTGCATCTTCTTTTGAAATTTCCCCGACGCCATATAGACGGTCTAAGAATATACGGTTTTTATCCAATAAACCATGAATATCTTTTAAAAGAGGGATATTGGATAATAAAATTTCTTTCATTTTTTTCAGCCATCCTTCAGGAATATCTCTGGCTAAACCACCGACTCGCGCGTAGCTATAGGTTTGGCGGGCGCCAGTTGCCCAGTTGAAATGTTCCCAAATATAATCACGGGCCTGCATAAAATATAAAAACGGCGTCATTGCTCCTAATTCACTACATAACGCTGCCTGGCAGGTATAATGGTCCGTAATTCGGGAAAGCTCAGAAAACAATGTACGAAGCCATGCACATCGTTGCGTAATTTCGATGTTAAGCATTTTTTCGATCGTGCCAATATAGCCAAAATTATTAATAAAGGCAGATACATAATTTAAACGGTCAGTATATGGAAGTGCTGTAACGTAATTATGATTCTCCATCATTTTTTCGAAACCGCGATGCAGAAAACCAGGTTCAACATCGATGTTGACGATAGTCTCGCCGACTAATTCTGCTACCATTTTAATCGTACCATGCATTGCCGGATGGGATGGCCCGATATTAACTTTGATTGGTTGGTCGTGAGGGCTTGTTATTGGTAATTCGAGTAATTCTTTTCTCTTTTTTACTTCTTCAACTTTATATTTTGCTGGAAAATCAGCTTGTGCCATTATTTTGCTCCGGATTTCGTAATGTAATTCTTGGTTGTTCTCCCATCGTCGGAAAGTCCTTTCTCAATGGGAAACCTTCAAATTCTTCATAAAGGAGAACTCTTCGTAAATCAGGATGTCCGTTAAACTTGATTCCAAACATATCAAAAACTTCTCTTTCTAAAAAATGTGCTGCACTCCACCATTTATAACAGCTTAAGAGTTCGGGTTCTTCGCCACCACAACTGGTGATAATTCGGATTCGCTTATTTGTTGTCATTGAATAAAAATGATAGACAACATCAAATCGCGATTCAGAGTATAAATCTTCCTCACGGCCGGTTAGATTTGGTTTTTCGGCGTAATTGCTCGTAAGATAATCCACGGTGGTTAGATCAGTCAACATTTCCATTGGAAATTTTTTATGATTTTTTAGAAAGTTGAACAGATTTTCAAGCTCGGCGGGCGGAATACGAACAGTTCCTTGAGAGAATTGTTCCTCATAAACAGCCATCTTAAATGATTCAAATAAGTCTTTCAAATCATCCTTAAGTAACCAATATTTTTGCATGAACTCAACCTGCTTTTTTATAGATATTGCCTGGAATTACGAATTTTGTCTTGCAAAGCCATGATACCATCCAGGATCATTTCGGGACGCGGAGGACATCCTGGAATATAGACGTCTACCGGAATAATACGATCGCATCCCTGTACTGTTGCATAGTTCCGATAAAAACCGCCGCTTACAGCGCAGGCGCCAACGGCTACAACATATTTGGGGTCTGCCATTTGTTCCCAAATTCGGCGTAATACCGGACCCTGTTTATGGGTGATTGTTCCGACCACCATCAGCATGTCTGATTGCCTCGGAGAGTATCTGGGCATTGCAGCGCCAAATCTGTCAGTATCATAATGCGAAGCGCTTACAGACATAAATTCCATCGCGCAGCATGCCGTTCCAAAAACATATTGCCAAAGAGAATAGCTTCGGGCCCAACCAATAAATTTATCCAGTCTTGTGGTAACGACATTGTCGGGAAGTTTATCCACCATTAAATTCTACCTCCAATCCAATGCTTTTCGTTTATATGCATAAAAAAATGCAATCACCAGAAAAAAAAGGAAAATAGAAATCTCAATAATTGCAATACTACCTAATGAGCGCGCAACAACAGCCCAGGGATACAATAAAATTCCCTCCAAATCGAATAACACAAACAGCAGTGCAATCAGATAATAACGGATGCTAACTCGGCGAGTGTTATCTTGTAGAAGATCGGAACCACATTCAAAAGGAGTTGCTTTGGAAGGAAAATCTTTACGGTGTTTTGCTTTTGGGCCAAAAATCGCATTTAAGATAAGAATTAGTGCGACAGTACTTGCGGCAATTAAAATATACAACAATACAGGCAGATACTGGTCTGTCATGTAGTAAATCTCCTGATATATAGATGTATGATAAATTTCTTTTCATGCAGGTTGCAATGAAGTTGATCATTTTGATGAAACATAAAGAAAGGATTTATACTCCAATTAAAAGTGGAGTTCATGTAATAATTCCTCGATTAGCTTACAAAATTTTACTAAACGGCATTCGTTTATAATTAAATTTTGTTAACACAAGTGAACTAATAAAATCATGAGGTAAAAATATACGAAAAAAAAATTTGCATGTCAAGAACTTTTTGCCCATTTTAGATAATCTGATGATGAAATTTAATTTTGGGGATGGAGTCTGATGTAAGCATGTGGATAATAATTTTAAATTATGCATCGGACGATTCAATATAATGAATCGCCCGATAATTTTTAATGTCTATGTTTTCAACCATGTTGATCCCTTTTGGGCAGATTCGGCAGCTTTATTCGTGAAACGAACTCCCCGTAGGCCATCATATACAGTGGGAAATTCGTATTCCACTGTCTGTAAAGGAGTGCCGTTAATATAACTTCGGATTGCGTTCACAACACCCACATAAATATTTGCAAACGCTTCAAGGTAACCTTCCGGATGTCCTGTGGGAATGCGGGTTGCATTTGCTGCGGCTTCTGAAAGATACTCACTGGCGCGGGTCAAAATTTCCCGCGGCTGATTGTAGCGATAGACATGCAGATAATTCGGATTTTCCTGCTCCCATATTATAGCGCCTTTTGACGCATAAACCTTTATTCGCAGGTTATTTTCTTCCCCGGTCGCGATCTGGCTGACTGTGATCAAACCTTTACCTCCGCCTTTTAATCGAATCAACACATTCGCATCTTCATCCAAGGTGCGATCCGGCAGAAATGTTGAAAAATCAGCACATAATTCACTAATTTCTTCGCCGGTAATGTATTCCAATAAATTCTCTGCATGTGTGCCGCAATCCCCAATCGTTCCGACAAGCCCCGATTGTTTCGGATCAACGCGCCAAGCTGCCTGTTTGTGTCCCTCTTTTTCATGCGGATACATCATAAAATCCTGCAAGTATTGAACAATAACCTTACGAACGTCTCCCATTTGACCAGTGCGGAACAGATTTCTGGCATGACGTACTAATGGATGACCGGTATAGTTATGCGTGAGCGCAAATACCAGTCCTGTCTTTTTAACTAACGAGGCGAGTTGTTCAGCTTCGTCAATCGTACACGTCATGGGTTTATCACAAACAACATGGATACCAGCTTCTAAAAATGCTTTGCAAATCGAAAAGTGAGATGCATTCGGAGTCACGATAGACACAAAATCGATTCGTTCATCGTCCGGCAATTTTGATTCATTTTCCGCCATTTCTTCAAAAGTTGCATAGCAACGTTTTAGATCGAGATACAGTTCTTTCCCTGTGATTTTTGTATTTTCAAAATCACGGGAAAAGCAACCAGCAACAAATTCGATTTGCTGGTCCAGAGCTGCGGCCATGCGATGCACAGCGCCAATAAACGCGTCCTGTCCCCCGCCAACCATTCCCATGCGAAGCTTGCGTTTCCATGATTTCATAAATATGCTCCTGTTAGTTTCATTGTAATCCTAAAATTATCTTATTTGTTTCTATATCCGTATCACCACCGGCAAAATCGTCAAATGCCACTTCTGTGGTTTCAATAATATGCTCCCGAATAAAAGATGCAGCCTCTCTGGCGCCCTGCTCCGGGCTTTTGATACAACATTCCCATTCCAGCACGCCCCAGCCGTCATATCCGGCTTCAGTAAGCAAAGAAAAAACTCGTTTAAAATCAACCTGACCGTCTCCCAGCGAGCGAAAACGCCCGGCACGGTTTATCCAGGATTGATAACCGCCGTATACACCAACTCTGCCGGTTGGATGGAATTCAGCATCTTTCACATGAAATGATTTTATGCGGCCCCCATAGAGTTCAATAAATTGCAGATAATCGAGTTGTTGAAGTACGAAATGACTCGGATCATACGTAAGACATGCTGCCGGATGATTATCTGCGGCATCTAAAAACATCTCAAAAGTGGCGCCATCGAATAGATCTGATCCCGGATGCAATTCATACGAAATGTAAATTCCTTTGTCCTGTGCCATATCGAGAACAGGTTTCCAGCGTTTCGCCATCTCCTGAAATGCCATCCCGATCAATCCATCGGGACGTTGGGGCCAGGGATATACCATGTGCCAGGCTAATCCGCCAGACAGAACAGGAACGCTGTTCAATCCCATATTTGCAGAAGCAGTTATCGCCATTTTTATCTGATCTTCTGCCCATTGTGTGCGTTCGCTATCACTCTGTCCGTTGGGATGAAATCCCTGAAAAGCAACCGCGTACACCGGATGAACAACTAACATCTGTCCTTGTAAATGGGCAGAAAGTTCTGCAACTTCCAATCCTATTTCCTTTAGCTTTCCAAGAATATCATCACAATATCCTTTTGATTCTGCTGCTTTTTCCAAATCAATGACACGGCTCTCCCATGTAGGTATTTGAACACCTTTAAAACCTAAATCAGACGCCCATTTTCCGATATTTTCCAGATTATTATATGGTTCTTCATCTCTTAAGAATTGAGCCAGAAAAATTCCAGGCCCTTTCATTTTTTTCATGTAGCACCCTCCCCAATGATATTTAGTTAAATTCAATATATTAAAAGTGCATGAACATGCTCTTAAAGGATAACACGCCGGAGTTACACCATCACGCTTCCCGAATACATTCTCTGATTAATCGCGACATCGCCGGTCCTTCGGTTCCGGTAGCGCGCAATTCCCTGGCTCCTTTCTCGTTCATTAATTTAACAACATTTTGCGCCAAACGCAAGTTTTCAACCGACAATTTCATGAAATCAAGCGGATCATCGCGGTACGGGAACAAGTCAAGTCCGTACCAACCATCATAGTTCATTTGATCGAGCATGTAGACAATACTGACCAGTCGGATAAAATTCGCTGATCCGGGCGGTATGTCGGCATCCGCTTGCTGGTCATTATCATCAAAATGGGTATGAAATAACTTGTTGTAACGAAGCACGAGTGCAATTTGGTCTTCAACATTTTCGCGGGCAATCAGGCTATGACCGATATCAAGATTGATTCCGAAGTTCGGATCATCTACTTCATTGACAATTGCCAGTGCCTGCCCGGTGGTCCCCATCATAATCCACGAACGCGGTTCAAAGGGCTTGGGTTCGATGCAGACTTTGGTTTGATATTTATTTGCGTGTAAATAATCCAAAATCTGATGCACCGAATCAACGTAACGATCGTAAAGCGCGACATAATCTGTTTGTAACGGAAAATCCATTCCATCTGTTGCAGGCCACAAAACGCTGATCGGGACATTGAACCGGGCTCCCAATTCCAACGCCCATTTCACGCGGTCAATCGCCTGTGATCGAACTTTGGGATCAGAATCGCCCAGCGCACCGAATTTATACTGTTTTTCAGTCCACGTATGACCGCACAGTTGCACCATTTGCAGATTATAATCCTTTAAAACTTTTTCGATTTCATTTGCATTTTTATCATTGATTTCAGTGGGAACGTGCAATTCAATGCCATCAATGTCCTCGGTCTCCCCCACTGCTTTGATGCGGTCGATCACCGAAACTTCTTCTCCGAATCCATTCACATTGAAACGATCACGGAGATTGGTCATACCCCAAATCCCCATACAAATTTTATTCATAACAGCCTCCATGAAAAAGTTATGTGATTGCAAATTTTTCCAATTCCGGGAAAATAACACGCTCCTGCTTTTTATTCATAAATTCGTTCATTTCCTGTTGCTGTATCGGAGCAGTGGCGCCGGCTTTTGAAGCAGTCAGCGCACCAAGTATATTCCCAAAATTACATGCTTCAGTTAATGGCTTTTCACGTAAAATTTTATACACAAATCCGGCAGAAAATGCATCACCGGCGCCGAGAGAATCCACTAATTTTATTTTATAGCCCACGGCATAAACACGTTCTCCAAATTCAGACATGGCAAACGCGCCTTTCTCTGCGCATGTTACAAGACAATATTTTAGCGCCCATTTTTCAATCATTTCTTCACAAAAATGTGGAATCGAAGGATGTGGCACATTCATCAGCCCGGAAAGCTTCAATGCCTCTTCTTCATTCAATTTCAGTACATCTGCATTCTGCAAAGAAAAAGTGATCGTTTCCGGGCTATAGCATAATTTGCGCAGATTAATATCCAGAAATTTAAGGCTGTTAACAGATTTTTCGAGAAGTTGTTTGAGAGTTTGACGTGAGGTATCAGATCGTTGCGCGAGCGTTCCGAAGCAAGTGCACTCCGCACGTTCTGCAATCTGCGCGAGGGAATCGGTCATTTTGATATAATCATACGCGACGCCGGGATTGATGACATAATCCGGATTATGCTGTGCATCGAAACTAACATCCACCGTGCCGGTAGGAAATTCATCATCCTGTCCCAAAAACGTCGTTTCGATGCCCAATGCTTTAACATGTTCCAGCGCCTCTTGTCCCAACCTGTCCTTTCCCAGCTTACTGACAATGATGCCTCTGTCACCAAGCGAATTGATTCGATAAGCAAAATTAAATGGCGCTCCCCCCAAAATCGAATTGTCCGGCAAAATATCCCATAAAATTTCGCCAAAAGAAAGAATTGTCTTTTTATCCATTTATTTCGGTACCTTCTCCCAATCTTTAATAAATTGAGCAAGACCATTATCTGTGAGCGGATGTTGGTACATCTGGAAAAATAATGCGTCAGGAACTGTCGCGATATCCGCGCCAACGCGCAACGAGTCCAGAACATGATTCTGTGTTTTTAAACTGGCTGCCAGTACTTCTGATTTAAATCCATAATTTTGTTTGATGGTCACCGCATCCTGCAACAGAACAATACTTTCATTTGCCACAGCGTCCAATCGGCTAAGAACGATGCTCACAAAAGTTGCTCCGGCTTTCATTGCCAGAAAAACCTGAGTGGATGAGAAAATCATCGTCACATTCGTTTTTATGTTTAATTCATGGGACAGAACCGGCACTGCACGCAGTCCTTCAAAATTCATCGGTATCTTGATGGCGATATTTGGCGCGATCGCCGCGATTTCCTGTGCTTCTTTAATCATGCCTTCTGCATCATCAGCCATCACTTCTGCGCTTATCGGACCGGGTACAATGCTGGAAATTTCTTTCACAACATCACGAAACTTTCCGCCGGATTTTAATATATGGGTTGGATTTGTTGTCACGCCGTCAATCAGGCCGGATCGAGCCGCTTTTTTAATCACATCAATATTTGCCGTATCCAAAAATATTTTCATTGTATTCTCCTTTTCAACTCGTGTGTCTTGTTAAAACTTTTGTCATTATCTAAATTCTTCTTAAGCCGAATGGCTACTGTTTTTTATTTTGTCAGTTTGCGCAGGTTATCAACCGTCACCTGGACGTTTGGTGGATCACCAAGCTCATTTACAACCTGATCTGATTCTGCAAAATCTTCTTTTTGTGTATACCCGTTTGTTGTTATTACGCACTGCATCCCGGCGGCTTTAGCCGCAAGCAGACCATTCCGGCTATCTTCGATGACCACGCACTCTTTCGGGTTAAGCTGTAATTTTTTCGTGGCCAGATTGTATATTTCAGGATCCGGCTTTTTCTTTGAAACGACATCTCCGGCAAAAATTTTACTGAAATGTTTTTTCCGTTCCTCGCCCAACAACTTGCTCACAATCAAATTCACAGCCCGTTCATTTGAGGTTGAACATACTGCCAAAACGAGACCTGCTTCAATCGCCTCATCCACAATTCGGGCCACACCGGGTCGCAATTGCAATTCACCGGATTCGATGATCTGCATAAATAAATCTGTTTTCAATTTATGTAATTCTTTAATGAGCGCATCTTTATCACTTGTTCCCGGCGGCCATGTTGTTTGGTTGAAATAGTGGCGCATCCGTTCTTTTCCGCCTGCTACTTTCAAAAGATCACCATATAAATCAACACTCCATTCGACATCATATCCTTTTTTCACAAATGCCCTGTTAAAAGCAACCCGATGGCCATCCCGCTCCGTATCCACCAGCACACCATCGCAATCAAAAATTAATGCCTTCATTGTACTAGTCCTTTATTTTTTTGATCAAATTGTTCCAGATATTCTTTAATTGAATTCAAAAATTGGGCGGCGTAGCTACCGTCCACGGCACGATGATCGCACGCGATGCTCATGTTCATCACATTGGCGATACCAATGCTGTTCCTGTCGCGAACAACCACTTTTTGATCAATTTTTCCGATTCCCAAAATTCCGCACTCCGGCGGATTGATGATCGGTACAAAACTATTGATCGCATACATCCCCAAATTGCTGATTGTGAACGTACCGACAGCCGGTGTTTTAAGAACGCCCTGTCGGGCGCCTTCTGCATTTTCTCTTGAAATCCTGCTGATTTCTAACAGTGATTTTTCGTTTGTTCTGGGAATCACTGGTACGATTAACCCATCTTCCACCGAAACTGCCACCCCGACATTAATATCCGTCCGTAACACGATTTTATTTTCAATGACATGGGCATTCAATCGGGGGTATTTTTCCAGCGACGCAGCCACTGCTTTTACAATCATGTCATTCACAGTGATTTTATCACTGGCATTTTTATTGAAAACAGCTCGCCATTCCAGCGCTGTGGTCATGTCGATATCAATAAACAAATAAAAATGCGGAATCGTTCGTTTGCTTGTAATAAGCCGTTCGGCGATCTTTTGCCGCATTTTTGAGAACGGAATTTCCTGATCTGCTGCTGTAACAATTGTCTCTTCAGCTTCTGGCGTGGATATCCCCTTGCCATCATCAGTATCAGCAGATTTCGTTGCGGCTGCAAGCACATCCTTTTTGACAATACGCCCACCAGGACCCGTGCCCTGAATTTTATTCAACTCAATCCCCTGCTCTTTTGCCACTCGCCGCGCAGATGGGGATGCGAAAACACGGCTCGATGATTTCCGGATATCAATTCCCTCCTTAGAATCTTCTGCCGGTTCTTTTTCATCAGCCTGATCGGTTTTCGTAACGAAATCTTCGTCATCCGAGACAGTCTCTCCCTGTTCACCAATATAGGCGATCGGTTGAAATGTTTTGATTTCTTCAGCGGGTTCAAATAGAATTTTCAAAATATAACCGGACTCGTACACTTCCAGATCGAATGTTGCTTTTTCCGATTCGATAGAGGCGATAATGTCGCCTTTTTCCACATAATCTCCTTCTTTCACAAACCATTCGCCAATAAATCCGGATTCCACATCCTGACCAACCTGCGGCATTTTCACTGGATTCGCCATTCTGCTTATTCTTCCTTTCCTGAACTTCCGAAAAATTCGATATTTTCTTTAACTTCTTTTTTTAACTGCTCATATTGGTCAGCCAGTACTTTCACCGGCTCATATTCGTTTGGATGCTCCTGATGATATTTTACAAATTCATTGATAAAAGCATGTTTTAACTGAGTGGATATATTTACCTTAGCACACCCCAGTGAAATACATTTGCGAAAAACATCCGACGAAAGCCCTGTTCCGCCATGAAGCGCCAATGGCACCGGAGTTCTGCCCGCAATCGTTTTTAATCGTTCGAAATCGATTTTGGGTTCGCCTTTATAAACCCCGTGTGCAGTACCGATTGCCGGCGCAAAACATTGTAAATCAAGCGTCTGACAAAATCGCTCCGCTTTATCCGGATCCGCAAGATGTGCATCTTCCTCTGCAACGACTATATCATCTTCAACACCGCCAATTTCACCGAGCTCGGCTTCAACACTCACATTTGCTGGTTTTGCCATTTCCACAACCTGCCGTGTGAGTTCCATGTTTTTTTCAAACGGTTGAGAAGAAGCATCGATCATTACTGATGTCCAGCCCGCTTGAATACATTTTTGGATCATATCAAGATCTTTGCAATGATCAAGATTCATGGCAACGGGAATTTTTACATTTTCTGAAAGTTGATGATACCAGGATACAATTGCATTGTATCCCCATAATTTCACTGTTTTTACTGAAATTTGAACAATGACCGGCGCGTTTAAGTCGCTCGCAGCATCGACAACTGCTTTAAACGAATTATAATCCAGTATATTAAACGCACCAACTGCATATTTCCCATCCCGGGCTTTTCGCAGCATGTCAGTCATATTTACAATAGCCATATCACATCACCCTAATATAGTTATTTGTTAACTTCGACTTGAATTGAGCGATTGACATTTAGTTATAAGAATTCAATTAATTAGAATGATAATTGTGTATCACCCATCAAATGAAATATTATAAACAAGCTAATTGCTTCTAAATTAAAAGCCAAAGGCTAAAAGCTAATAGCCAAACGCTGTTTTTAGATTCAAAAAAGAAAATTCAATCGTTCAATTTAGAAATTATCCTGAAAACCACAATTATAAATTTTAAATAATCCCCTGACTCTACCATGTACCTTCCGATAGAATCGGGAGACCGTATTTTAATATAAATCATTCCTGTTGTTGAAGCTCTATTGCCTTGTAACCGCCTTTTGATCTAAAATAGAAGATCAACCCAAGATAACATAACAGCATAATTGCCGGAAAAATCGCAACGGTCATTAATGCATTTTTCTTTGCCGTATCAACTAATCGCTTTACAATTCCTTTTTCCTCAGCAGTTAATATCGCTAATTTTGCCTGATTGATTGGCTGATACTTTCCGAACACACTACTTTCTTCCTGTCCGACGACTTTTTCATGCAAAATAATATTTTGATCGGCGAGATCCCTGTCAATTTGCCGGTCCTGAATATTTCCCAAAAATGCAGCGCCAATAACACCGACAGTTAACATACCAACTCCTGAAATCGTGTTCAGTGTAAGTGCGCCTCCTTTGGGAAATCGTTCGGCGACAACCCCCAACATTGTGGGCCAGAAAAAGGATTTACCGATGCCATATAATGTTGCCGCGATAAAAATCATAATTCCAACAGCTTTGGATAAAAACACCAGACCAATGATTGCCACAACACTGCAAATCGCCAGCGTTCCCAATGGGGTGAATTTATCTACTATCGGACCGGCGGAAAAGCGCATAATCATCATAATAAGTGATGTATAAACCAACACCCAACCAGCCTGCAATCCGATGTCACCCATCACCGGCGTTAACAATTCCGTAATCCAGCTATCTGTGCCCAGTTCGGTAGTTGCCATTGGAATCATGATGAGTACGAGAAAAATAAACATCGGCCTGCCAGGTGAACGTACGTAAACTGCGTATCCTATTATCAGCACGGCAGAAATAATAATTTGAGCGGTTAATGACCATGCGAAGACACGTCCCAGCTCGCGCACCATCATGACGACAATAATCGCCGCGCCCAATACTCCTGCTTCCTGCAACATCGCTTTGTAAGAAACGCCGGCTTTCACACGCTCGTGCACCGGAAATTTGACACGCAGCATCATGACTCCGTAAATAATTGCGGGAATAAAAATCAAACCGACTTTCCATTTCCATTCAATTCCCGGTCCCATGATCAATGCCAGCACGCCACCCAGTACAAGTCCGCCTGGCCATCCGGCATGTAAAATATTCAGCCATTTTGTCTTTTCCCTGGAAAATACAGTTGCCACGACCGGATTGATCACTGCTTCCACCGTGCCATTTCCCAATGCAACGATGAAGGTTCCAATATATAACATCCAATAGCCATTGGCAAAAATGGTGAGAATTGCAGAAGTAATGTGACAAACAAACGCGAAAATCATCGCTCTGCCATAACCAATTTTATCAATGACAAAGCTGAACAGGACAATACTGATCGCAAAAGGCCATAAACCAACGCCGAGCAACTCTCCTTTTTGTGTTTCGCTGAGATTAAACTCGACTCCCCAATCACCAATAATTTGCGTTCTGATAATAAATCCAAACGCAGTGGCAACCAGTGCGATGAAGCATGCCCAAAACAACCATTGCGGCTTCTCTTCAGCCAGTTCCCTGACCGAATCCTTTTTACCTGCCTGACTCATTCGTCCCTCCTCATTAATACACAATAATCTGAATTAAAAAATGACAAACGCAAAAAATTATATAACGTGAATTATAATATTCTCTTTACAGCATCAATAATGTCATTTTCATGCGGAACGCTTCGTTTTTCCAGATTTAAATTAAATGGTACGGGTGAATTCATTCCGGCGACAATTTCAATGGGAGCATCCAGATAATCGAACGCCTGTTGCTGAATGATAGACGCAATGTCCGAAGCAATTCCCCCTCTGCGAATTGCCTCCTGCACAATCACAACATGTTCGGTTTTGCGCACCGATTCTAAAATGGCGTCGCTATCCAAAGGGCTAAGCGTGCGCGGATCAACGACTTCCGCGTCAATGCCCTGTTGCGCCAGCGTTTCTGCCGCGGCCAGCGATTTTGGAACCATATTCGACCAGGCAATGATTGTCACATTGCTGCCGCTCCTTTTTATGTCAGCTTTGCCAAAATCGATGGTATAGTCTTCCGGCGGAACGTGCCCTTCCTGCATATAAAGTAATTTATGTTCAATGAAAATCACCGGGTCATCGGCACGGATAGCAGTTTTCAGTAACCCTTTGGCATCATACGGCGTGGATGGCATCACGACTTTCAAACCGGGGATATGATAGAAAATCGCTTCCAGACTTTGCGAATGCTGCGCTGCCAGTCCATTTCCAACGCCGCCCTGGGTTCTCATAACAATCGGAACTCGTCCGATACCACCGGTCATGAAATTGTATTTCGCCGCCTGATTTATCAACTGATCCAGCGTGAGCAACGTGAAATCCACAAACAATATTTCTACGACCGGCCGCATTCCCGTGATTGCAGCGCCGATACCTGCACCGGTAAAACTCGCCTCGGCAATCGGGGTATCAATCACCCGTTGTGGTCCAAATTCCTTTAATAAATCTACTGTTACTTTATATGAACCACCTCGTTCGGCGATTCCCTCTCCCATCAGGAATACCGTGGAATCACGCGTCATCTCTTCACGTAATGCTTCATTCAGCGCTTCTCGATAAAGCAGCGGTCGTTGTGCTGTATTATTTTTTGATTTTGCTTTCGTTAGAACGGTCATTTTTTGCTCCGTTAATAATCCATTACCATTTGATTAAATTCCGCAAAGGTCAGCTCCGGACTTTTTTTCGCAAATTCAATTGCCTGCTCCATGTTCGCTTCTACCTCTTTTTCAATCTGCTCAATCTCAGATTCGCTCATTTTTCCTTCTTCTCTGAGATAATCTTTTGCTACACTTACCGGATCCTTTGATTTGAAATATTCGAGACGATCTTTGGGCATGTATGCACCGGGATCGTTCACATGATGCCCGCCATGCCGATAGGTTTTTGATTCAATCAGTACCGGACCTTTTCCCTGAACGCATAAATCACGGGCTTCTCTTGTTTGTTCAAGAACTTTAATAACATCATTTCCATCTACCGAAAATGATCGCACGCCATATCCTGCCGCTCGTTCGTACAGGTTTGGATTCCGGCTCGATTCTTCAATGGGGGTTGATACGGCATAATGATTATTTTCAAGAAGAAATATAACAGGTAGATTCCATATTGCAGCCAAATTCAGTGATTCGGCAAAAACGCCGTTATTAGCCGCCCCATCTGAAAAGAAAATGACAACGACCCTTTTTTCTTTACGGATGGAAATTCCGAGAGCAGCTCCGACTCCGATGGGAATGCCGCCACCCACGATGCCGTTTGCGCCAAGATTACCAACCTGAACATCGGCGATATGCATAGATCCTCCCAGTCCGCGACAGTAACCAGTCTTTTTGCCTAATAATTCAGCAACCATTCTATCGATGTTCGCACCGCGTGCAATGCAGTGTCCATGACCACGATGCGTGCTAATGATATAATCATCATCGTTTAACGCCGCACAGACGCCAACAGCAGTGGCCTCTTCGCCAAGATACGGGTGAAAATATCCTCTGATCAATCCCTGTCGGTATAATTTAATACATTCCGTTTCAAAGACCCGAATAGTATAAATCGTGTGAAATAATTGCTTTAATAAATCTTTCTCGTACATAGTATCTCCGTTTTTTTCTAATCAGATTTCCATGCGAATGGGGCTGTATATTTTCTTATATGAAAAGCGGTTCAATATTTAAAACACTAACTTAACGCTAAAAGTGTTAATAAAAAAAATCAGGTCGCTCTGACAGTAAATTTATATTTGTCGCCGCGATAAATCGATTTTTCCATTTCCAAAATCATTTCTTTCCCACAAAATGTAACGCCTTCAATCAGGAACGCAGGTGTAGCTTCTTTGACATCGAAAAATTCTTTGATTCCTGTATTCATCATAATGGCGCTTAGCTCCTGGACGACTTCAGAAAGGCGGAGTTTGTATATTTTCTCATAAACATTATCATACAAAGAGCCGCTAAAATCCTGATTTTCGATATCCGGGCAAAACTGTTTGTTTATGTACCGAACTTCCATCATCATGGGAATATTGTTTGCGTATCGCAGACGATGAATTTTGAAAACAGGTCCTTTGATAGTGTACTTGCGCCCACTGATGAGAGCAGAGTATCCATCCGCTATTTCCTTTGTCTCCAAAATTTTTGTGGAAGGTGTATAACCCGCCTCAATCATATTTTTTGTAAAACTCAAAATTCGGGTAGCCGACCGCTCTATTGTATTTCTCTGGACAAAAGTGCCTTTGCCTTTAATCTTTAATGCCCATCCCAAAGATTCAATTTCATTTAGAATCTTACGGGCAGTGGTATTACTCACTTCATATTTTTTAACAATTTCGTTTTCAGAGGGAACACGCATTCCCGGTAGTAATTCACCGGTCTGAATTTTTTCAATTATCTCTCGACTGATTTGATAATACAGAGGGAGATTGTGGTCTCTTGCATTCATTGTTTTTCTGATTGTTAAGTTAACGCTCTAACCTGTTAACATATTATAATAATAATTTTTGATTTTGTCAATACTTTTTTTCCATCAAAAAAGCCCTGTACCTATCATTAATTTAATAGAATCAGGGCTTTTAATAAAATTGATTCATGTAATATTTTTTTTATACCCTGCCGTAAAGTTCAGTCGATTCAGCCAAAGATTCTTTTAAAGCAGGAGTAATTTGTTCCTGTAATAATCGCCAGCTCCAGTTACCAGATGCAGTTGCGGGTCGATTCATTCGGGCTTCCGGACCAAGTCCCAGCAAATCCTGCATCGACAGGATGCAAATATTGGCGACAGATTGCATTACCATGCGCACAAATTCTTTGGGAACTTCATCCCGTGTTACTTTCCGGCCAATATATCTGAACACAGATTGCTTCATTTTATCATTTGCTTCCTGATCGAACCATCCTTTTACCGTATTATTATCGTGTGTGCCAGTATAAGCAATGCAATTCTGAATATAATTATGTGGTGCATCCGGATTGCGCGGCAGGTTTTCATCGAATGCAAATGACAGGACTCGCATTCCCGGGAAGCCAAAATGATGGATTGTCTCAACGACATCCGGAGTAATAAATCCAAGATCTTCGGCAATAATGGGTAAATGTGGAAAATGCTTTAACAATGTATTAAAATAATCCATAACCGGAGCCTTAATCCACTCCCCTTTTACTGCTGTTTTTTCTGTTGCAGGCACTTCCCAAAATGCAACAAACCCGCGAAAATGATCAATGCGCACAATATCAAAGAGACTTAAATTATGTTTCATTCGCTGAATCCACCAGTCGTATTCTGTCTCTTTCAGAACATCCCATCGAAATACCGGATTTCCCCACAATTGACCGGTAGAACTAAAATAATCCGGAGGCACTCCTGCAACAAATTCAGGCATTTTTTTATGATCAAGTTTAAAAATTTCCGGATTTTTCCATACTTCCACACTGTCGTAGCTCACATAATACGGTACATCTCCAATAATCTGCACACCCTTATCGTTACAATATTTTTTAAGAGCATCCCACTGCTTATAAAACAAAAACTGGATAAATTTTTCTAACTCAATTCGCTCACGTAATTTTTTCTTAAGGGTTGAAAGGGTTGCCTCATTTCTATCACGAACCGTCTGTGGCCAATGGCTCCATGATTGTTCCTGATAGGAAGATTTTAGGGCTCGAAAAAAAGCAAAATCGTCAACCCAATCTGCATTTTTATTGATAAAATGTTCGAATTCATTCTGAAACAATTTTTTATTTTTATTAAAACGTTCGAATGCTTTTTGAAATAAAATGTCTTTAAAATGAATCACCTTATCATAACTCACACGATCCAGAGTAAAATCCGGAATTGTTTTCAGATCCGACATTTTTAACAAACCGTTCTCTAACATAATTTCCGGGCTGATGACCAGCGGATTCCCGGCATACATGGAAACACTGCTATACGGAGAATTATCCATTGCCGGATTGGTTGGATTTAATGGAAGCATCTGCCAGTAACTTTGTTTCGTTTCGGCCAGGAAATCGACAAAATTATACGCGCCTGGCCCCATATCTCCGATTCCATAATCCGAAGGAAGCGATGTTAAGTGTAGCAGAATTCCATTTCCTCGTTTAATAATCATTTTCTTCTCCTATCAATAGCCCTACTGGGAAATGCTGCATTACATTTCCCACAAATAAATCATGAACGTCCTGATTCGTTATTCCATCTCTCCAACAATTAACTTTAACAGGAAAAGTTAACTGCGTATTTTTCCATACACTTTTTCCAATATAATCTCTTATTCGACGGGGATAATCTGTATATTCACTCGCAAAAAACGGAAACGTTCCAATTAATGTTTGATACAGGAAATATTCATCATTTCTATCCGGCGCTTTTCCGTTTTTTGTATTCTTTTTTTTGCGACGATTAATTTTCGCCCATATTTTAAAATTTTTTTCCCATTCATCCGGAATTTCCGATAGTATATTCAACCGAGCCCGTACATCCTCCCCTCGTTTAATATCGTGCGTGGAAGTTGCATTCATCGTATTTGGCCAATTGTTTATTCGATTTTTATTAAAATAGTGAAATTCAATGGTTGATATACCAAACTTATCCGGGTTCCCTCCGACCTCATTTAATGAGATTAGCCGGTTAAAATTATACATCACCGTGTCTTCAAGTCCTTTTGCCATTAACGGGCCGGTCATTTGCTGAAATCGCATCACAAAATTTCTCCACTGCTCTTTTTCTTCATCAGGTAAATTATCATCAAAATTGAGTGACAACATTTTTTGTATAAAATTGAATTCATTCTCAAAATTGGGCATAACTATTTTTGCCTTGCGGACAGCTTCGCCGATGTATTGAATTTCATTTTCAGTGATTTCATTTGTGAGGTTATAGGTTCGATAGACAGGAAACCAGGATAAAATTTCGACCAGTGACCGACGCAAACCATATAGAGTAAAATCAGCAGCGTCTCGGCGTTTACTGGCAATGTTAGCCAACAGGTGTGCAAGATTAGCCACATCCCCTGCCATGTGTTTCCCCATAATCAGTCTTTTTTTTGCATGTACTAAATTTTCGAATTGAATGGGGTTCCCATTCGATATCAAAAAAATGTGCATATCGGGAGTGTGGTCCATTTTCCAGGACATCCATCAGGATTTTATTTTGCGAATCATACGCCATGTGATTCGGGACCACATCTTGTAACCAGCCCATATTCACTTTTTTCAATTCTTCGTTCAATTTTGAAAAATCGTTCTCTGTCCCCAATTCAGAGTTCAACTGCGTCGGATCAACAACATCGTAACCATGCATACTTCCTTTTCGGGCTTTAAAAATTGGCGATGCGTACACATCGGAAATTCCCAGTTCCGCAAGATACAAAATGATCGCTTTCAAATCCTGAAATGTGAATTCATGATTCAATTGTATTCGATAAGTTGATTTTGGGATATGTTTCATTGGTTATCATTCTTTACAATACAAAGCCATAGTCAACGGCGTTATCATATAATTTTGGCCATGTATTAACGTTTTGGGTAATTCAGATCCAGTGCCCTGCCAGGTTTTACCAGATGAATCGAGTATCTTTTTCCATTTACCAGTGGGTACATTCAGTTCAACCTGAATCAATTCTTTGTTAAAATTATAAATTCCGACAATCTCGCTCCTTTTATGCCACCGATGCATAACGATTAATTTATCAACAGGTTGTTCATAGTTTTTTATCGCACTTTTATCAAGAGATGAACAGGCTGGTATTTTTTTTCGAAAATGAATCAGTTGTTTGTAAAAATCCCGGAGTATTTTATGGTTACCTTTGTTTTGAGAATTCCAGTCGATTTTAGAAGAAAAAAATGTATCAACGTTTTGCGGATCAGGCGGCGTTCCTTTCCACTGAAATGATTTGAATTCCGACTTTCGTCCGTCACGAACGGCCTGGATTAAATCCGGATCACCGTGGCTGACAAAATATAAAAACGGAGCGGTTTCGCCAAATTCCTCGCCCATGAATAATAATGTTATGTATGGCGATAGCAATAAGACGCCAGCAGCCAGTTTCAATCCTTCAAATGAAATCAATTGTGACAAACGTTCTCCCAACATTCGATTCCCGACTTGATCGTGGTTTTGAATCGCTACAACAAACTGATACGCCAATTGATTGCTGAAGGAATTGCCATGACGGCATTTTCGATATGTGGAATATTGCCCCGAATAGACAACACCGTTTTCTAATACTTTAATCAGGTCATTTGTTTTCCCGAAATCGAGATAATAGCCCTGCTGTTCTGTTGTAAGTAGTGCGTGGACCGAATGGTGAAAATCATCTGACCATTGCGCATCTAATCCGTAACCACCAACTTCACTGGGTCGAATAACTTTTGAATTGTTTAAATCGCTTTCAGCAATTAAATAAAATTTCTTCACATGCTGCATGGAAAACTGTTCCACGCGTTCAGCCAATTCTTGCAGAAACGGTCGGGCACTCATGTCATAAATCGCGTGAATCGCATCCAATCGCAGTGCGTCGATATGAAAATGTTGAAACCAGTATAGTGCATTTTCAATAAAATAATTCCGAACCTCATCGCTATAGGCGCCATCAAAATTAATTGCCTCGCCCCAGGGGGTTTTGTATTTATCCGTGAAATACGGGCCAAAATCTCGCAGGTAATTTCCTTCTGGTCCCAGGTGGTTGTAAACAACGTCCAGAACAACGGCAATTCCGTGTCGATGGCAATCGTTTACTAATTTTTTAAGACTATCCGGAGAGCCATAAGAATTTTGCACTGCAAAGGGAAAAACGCCGTCATACCCCCAATTTCGTTCTCCTGGAAATTGTGCCACTGGCATTATTTCGATTGTATTAATTCCCAAATCCGTTAAATTTTTCAATCGCGGCAGAATAGCTTCAAATGATCCATCTTTTGTAAATGTTCCCACGTGTAATTCATAGATGATGATATCATTCAGATTGATTCCGGACCATTTGTCATCAAGCCATCGGAATGAAAGGTGATCCACTACCTGCGAGGCCTGATGCACACCGTGCGGCTGATAAAATGATACCGGATCGGGGCGTTCAGTATCGCCATTTAAAATATACGTATATTCAGTGCAATCTGATATACAAGTGGCAACAACGTTCCAGTAGCCGTTATCATCCCGCTTCATGGGAATAATACGCTCTTCTTTTTCTCTGATCTTTAATTCAACTTTTTCAGGAATCGGAGCCCACACTGTGAATTCACATATTCCGTTTCCTTTATAAAACGCTCCAATTTTCATTTGTGATAATCCTCCAGAATATGCAAAATTCCTGTTATCGGAATAATGAGCCATTCCGGTCTGTTTGCAAGTTCATATACCAATTCATTAATTGACTTTTCCAAAGAAATGACTTGTAATAAAATATTAAGCTGGGATTTTTCCTGAGGCATAAATGGCGCGCCAGCACCTCCTTCAAAATATCCGCGCAGAAACATGCTGCTCATGTAAAAAAGCCACGGATTAATCCATTGCTCAAGTATGGGTGCATCTGTTGGTCGCATTAAAGAACGTTGAAAGAACGCGCTGTATATGGCATAGTGAAATGAACGTATCATACTGGCAACGTCACGTAGCGCAGGATATTTCAGCCGCTTTTGGCTGGCTGTTTTTTCAGGTTCCCCGTCAAAATCAATGATCACAAAATCTTTTCCGGTATAAAGAACTCGCTTTAAATGAAAATCACCATGCACGCGTATTTTCATCGCGGTAATTTTTACATTCAAAATATCTTTAAAGCAGTCAAGGATATCCTTCTTTTTTGAAAGTAATTCCTGCGCCCTGTTTTTTACCGAACCGTGTAAATCAGGGATAACTTTTTGTAAAATGGTGAAACCTCTGGTAGCAGTCGTTCTCATCGTTTGATAAAGCGCCCGTTGATATAGTTTTGAAAACATTTCAGGTCGAAACGCCGGATCTGTAGTTGATGACGCCAGCGCTCGATGTAATTCAACAGTTCTTTTGCCGAGAAGATAAAGCTGTTCCATCTGAAAACTACCCATTATTTCATATATCACATCCGGGATATCTTCAAATTCTCCGCTCAAAAACTGATATCGTTTAACACCGACTTCAGCAATATCAACCTCTTTGGAAAGAACACGATCAAAATATTGTCCGATCCCATCCTGAACCATTGACCAGGCATTGCCCTCGCTACGGACAATTTTTTGAAGCATGACACATTCAAACGGATCGGATCGTTCGCGGTTAAGCTGTAATTCCGATACAAACGTCGGAATATACTTAAAACGAACATGATCACTCAAAAATTTAACTAATTCTGACTCCGGGTTCTTCCCGGCTTCCACACAATGATAGAACTTTAGTCTAAAATCATCGTCAAATATCATATTTGAATGATTTCTGCTGAACTTTAGATCACGTTGAAAAGTAGGTGCTGAATCTGTGATGCTGTGCTTGTAAAAACGACTTCTCACGGATGTCATTTCAGAAGAATTATCAGCGAATCTCTTTCGCCGGGTTAATATTTTGATAAGCGCCCTCCCAAACCTTTTATCGTAAATCGCATCAATTACCGTATTTTTCGTATTGTCAGTAATTATCGTGACCAACGTATGATGAGCAAGCTCCTGTTCTGATAAATCGCATTCATCAGTCCTGACGAACGCGATCGGGAAAATATATGTTTCTTTTTTTGCAGATGTGAATATTACATCGGTGATGATAAAAACGTAATTTTGATAATTTTTTGGATCCAGCGGAATAACTTTTTGGATCGAAATTGTCCGGATATTTTGTGCTTTATTGTGAAACCAGATCCGAGTCTCTAAAAACAGCGGTAACTTTTCTTTTTCCAGGAAAACTTTGTTATCTTTGTGAAAAATAGATGTCCATTTACCTCTGACAGGCATTTGCATAATATCGGTGTGTACATCCGCAACTATTTTTTTCCGTTCTTTGATAAGATTTAACCAATAATTACCATGTGGCCCCAACGTCATTAAGTATGGTTTATCCTGAATTTCCGGGAACCGATTTTGACTGAAAACTTCTTCCGGGATATAATTTACAAACTCTGGCAAAAGGAGCTCTACCACCTGAGTGAAGCGGGAGAGGTTTATTACAATGAGCATAATTTCTTCTTTAAATTGCCGTATAAATACCAGCACTTTCGGATTATCCGGGAAATAGAAATTTAAGGTACCCTGACTGAAAGATTTAAATCGCTTTCTCATTTCGATCACCCGTTTCATCCACCACAACAATGATGAGGGGTTGTGCTCCTGGTTCTCCATATTCAGCGCTTCAAAATGATATTCAGGATCGATAATCACCGGTAAAAAAAGCTTTTGCGGATTTGCCCTGGAAAATCCGGCGTTTCGGTCAGCGCTCCATTGCATGGGCGTACGAACGCCATCACGGTCACCAAGGTAGTAGTTATCCCCCATTCCGATTTCATCGCCGTAATAAATGACCGGTGTACCGGGTAATGAAAGTAGCATAATATTCATCAATTCGATTTTGCGGCGATTATTATCGAGCAATGGCGCTAACCGACGACGAATTCCCAGATTAATCCGGGCATGGGAATCGACGGCAAACACGCGATACATATAATCGCGCTCCTCGTCTGTAACCATCTCCAGGGTTAATTCATCGTGATTCCGCAGGAACATTGCCCACTGCGCTTTCTCCGGGATTTCTGGCGTTTGCTCAAGTATATCAATAATCGGAAACCGGTCCTCCATTTGAACAGACATAAATAGCCTCGGCATTACCGGGAAATGAAAGGCCATGTGACATTCATCCCCATGGCCTTCGCCAAAATAGGCAGTTGCATCTTCTGGCCATTGATTGGCTTCAGCAATAAAAATTTTATTTTTATATTTACGATCGATATGGGCGCGCATTTTTTTTAGAAAATCATGCGTCTCGTCAAGATTTTCACAATTGGTTCCGTCCCGCTCGTAAAGATACGGGATCGCATCCAGGCGCATGCCGTCCACACCCATATCAAACCAATAATCCATGATGCGAATGATTTCCTTTTGCACGTGCGCATTATCAAAATTCAAATCTGGTTGATGCGAATAAAATCGATGCCAGTAATACGCTTTTGCCTGCGAATCCCAGGTCCAGTTGGACGCCTCAAAATCTTTAAAAATGATTCGCGCTTCCTGATACCTCTCCGGTGTATCGCTCCATACATAATAATCCCTGTAAACAGAGCCCTGTTTCGCCTGTCTTGCTCGCTGAAACCATGGGTGTTGATCAGAAGTATGATTGACCACAAGCTCTGTAATAACACGGATTCCCCGTTCATGTGCGGCCTTCAGGAAGCGTTTAAAATCACGCAAATTTCCGTAATCCGGATGAATATTTCTGTAATCTGAAATATCGTAGCCATCGTCCCGCAACGGCGACGGATAAAACGGTAATAGCCACAACGCGGTTATGCCCAAACTTTCCAGATAATCCAGCTTTGTCATCAATCCCCGTAAATCACCGATTCCGTCACCGTTACTATCGCAAAATGATTTAACATGAAGTTCATAGATAATGGCGTCTTTGTACCAATCGGATGCATTCCCAATCATGTTCATTTATTCCCTGATATTTATATAAATCGAATCAAATTTCGATTCAATCGTATTTTGATGCTTTCACCAATATTCATTGTCATAATATATACACAAAACAATACGAATGCATCTAAATTATTTTATTTTACCAGACGCACGGTCAAAAGCATCTTTTACATCCTTCCATGCTTTTTCAACTCCGTCTTTCAAGTTTTCCCAAACATCGGCATTCGCCTCTTTGAGCTCTTGCAATTTTTTCTTTCCCTCTGTCAATCTATTTTGAATATCGTCAATGTATTTCTGAGACCCTTCTTTTACATCATCTTTTGCATGTTCTGCCTTTTTAGAAAGGTCCGCTAATTTCTCTTCCAGCACTTTGATTTGTTGATCCATGCGCTCGCTGAAATTTGCCTGAGTTTCTTTTACTTCTTCCTTTTTTTTAGCATATTTTTTACGACCACGGGTTGTGATAAAAAAAGCAACGAGAAATACAATGATAGCAATAATAACAAGCAACCAGGCGAATCGCTGCTGACCTGCAGCACGAGACTCTCTTTCATCAAGCGCTTTTATACGCTGTTCCAGGTCTTTTTCAAGGTTTAAAAGTTCTCTCTCTTTGGAGAGAAGCATCATTTCTTTTTTTTCGACAAGCGATAGCAATCTTTTTAAGCGGGTTTGAATTTCATCCTTACTTTTTTCAATATCATCGGATTCAGGTTCTATTATAACTTTTTCCTCTGATTGCAAAGTGCTATCTTTCACTGCTTCAACAGGACTTTCAGTTTTTTGGGGCGTTTCTGTTTGCTCCGCCTTCTGTCCACAACTGAAGACAAAAAGAGCAGTGATTAAAATCAAAATAGATGTAAGTTTGTTCAGTTTCATGACTGTTTCTCCTTTTGTTATTTGGTTAATATTCTTTACATTAACGGACTTAACAACCGACACACATTTTCAGTGAATTTATTTTTCGTAGAGCGATTAACAAAATCCGCTAATATTACCTTAATATTAAATGAACAAAGGTACGATAAAAATTCTTTTGATCCGTGAAATACACAAAAAAACACGAAATTTAAATAACTGCTTTGCCTATATTATCGTTCGCTTAGCTGGGCAGTTTTAATTAATAACCTAAAATTCTAACATGATTTTTTTAAATTACAATTTTCAAGTTAAACATAAATTAAAAACAAAAGCGAATAATGGTTTGTTTATTCATATGTTATTATTGTTTTTTATTTGTGTGTTATTATTTGATTTTTGTAATTTACTGAATTTCGATTTAGAAATTCAGGTGGTAATAATTTGTTTAAACAAACCTATTTTTAAAACTTAGTTTTAATATCTTTGCGCCTTAGCAACTCTGCGGTAAATATTTTGAATATTTCAGGTTTAATTTATTGTTTCGTTTGAGTGATAAAAATATCAAGATACCTGTCCTGGCCTTTTCACCTCCTTGATATGCACAGTCCGATGAGAATCTTTATTCACACCTATTATTCTTCAATACTTGATTCAATATTAATTACGCAATAAATATGCCATTTTTATTTTTAATAAATTTAAGGTATTGAATATTATATAATTAAATATCATTAATCAAATCTTATTTTAATTTAATGCAAAAATAATATATCATCAAATGAAAAAAGTGCATATTTAGTACACTTGTCATTATATTCGCTTTCGAAACATGTAAAATGAGTACACATAAAGATTAACCTGTTTGTGGTAGATTCGCTTATCAAACACGCCAAAAATGGAAATCGTTATTAAACAAACAGGACATTTCAAGCAAGATGAAAATTCAATTGTATTTGGGCTGTACCAATTGTGCACTTTAGTAGAGTTGTTAAAAATATCACGAGCATTTATAATTTATAGCAAGTATACCCATATTATACCTAAATTTCTAAAATGAATTATAATAATGAAAAAATAGAGTTCTTGCACGCAAAAAACACGAAATAGTGCTTAATTCAAAATAAAAAAATAACATTTCGTGTGTTTTTGTGGTTTTAGCAGGCTACAATTGTATAATAATTTTCTTTATAGAATTTTAGATTATATTTTAATTCATTTCAGACAGGCAAACAATTTTATGAAATGAACCTTTATAAGCACTGAAACTTATTGGAACTATTTACTTTGTTTTACAATTTATCATGACTCGATCCAATGGTTCATCAGAATAGTCAAAGTACTCAACCACTCGTTATAAAAATACCTTGCGGCTTTGCGGTGTATAAATTATTAGACTTAAATAACGTTAACACATAATATAACCATTGTAATTAATTTCTTTTCTCAATATTTCTCGTTAGAATCTTTTTATACTTTTCATATTTTCTACTTGACTTTCTCCTCCCTCCTTTCTATATTCACCGAACTTATATTCACGCACCAAATATGTTTCAATAACAAAATATCACATAATATATAGCATTCACAATTAAGCCTCCAAAATGACTGCTAAGGAATTGTTATTAAAAAGAACAATGCATAAAAATCTAAAATAAATATGCAATCTAATTATAACTAACTATTTTATTAGTAGTTGGAGTGCGTATATTGTATCCATTCACTAATTGATGGTGTGCATCAAAGCTTTCGGATTCTCTTTAAATTTATTGATTAAG
>CAZCJL010000021.1:0-70620 GCA_964498785.1 uncultured Cytophagia bacterium
CATAACGTTATAAATAAAATAGATATAAATTTTGAAAAAGTCAAGAAATTTTTATGGAGTGCGTTTACTGCGACGATAATAATAGATATTATAACATCATTTATTTTGTATAGCAATGAAGGTTTTATCGCAGAATTATTAACCTTCTTATCTTTTATGATTCTGCTATCAATCATTCTGACATCGTGTTGGCCTGTAATTCTGAGGGGATATTTGAATTTAATGTTAACTTAGTGATTTCATATTTTATCAGGAATAAAGTGCCTTTATAAATTTCACGTTCGTCAACTGGCAGTTACGGGAGATGCACTCCAATATTAACAAATAATTATGTGTGAATTCAAATTTACATTTTAGAAATTTAGATTTGTTTTGTATTTATCGTTACACCGGCGAAATAATCGGTTCATCGACAAACATTTTGTTAAATGCGTGTAGCGCTTTTTGTAGTTGATCCTCAGGTAATATACAGGTCACGCCTTCGATTGCGAGTGATAACGAATCAAATTCCACATTATATTCACTAAAAGCCCGTAACACATCCGACGCAAATCGTGGCAAATTTACAATTTCGGTGCCATGCATAAAAACGAGCGCTAAATCTTTCTTAAAAGAAATACCAGTGGCTTCTATTAATTTCATATTTTTGTTCATCAATTGAAGTGACTGGTCTGAATCTTCTGTGGAAACAGTAAACGCGATGTCTCCCTTTTCTGTGCTGTGCATTGAATGTTTTACGGTTAGAATGTTGATTTTTTGAGCGGCGAGTAAGTTGAAGATTTTGGCAAATACACCGGGTTTTTCAGGGATGTTATGCATGATTATTTTTGTGTAACTCCCTGTATGAAGGAATTGGTATCTGTTCATTCAGGCCTCCTTAATTGTTCGGTGTTTAAATATACAGAAATATCTGCAATATTGCAAGAAAATTTTCAAGGATTATCCTGGAGTGAAACTTCAAAATTATTAGATCGTTATAATAATAACCAAATTGAATGAAATAAAAAAGATGCAATCAGATATTTTTATGAAGAAGGGAGAAAATGTTGTATGAAAACCTATTCGCAAAAGACTCAGAATTTATTCTGGGGATTCATGATTATTCTTCTTGGAATTCTACTTTTATTGAATGAATTTAATATACTGGATATCGGTGATCTCTGGCCACTATTAATTATTGCATTGGGAGTGTGGCTGATCCTGAAACCGAAATCCGGTCATCACGATTCGCCTGGCTTTGGCAGCGGCTTTGGTGATCAAACGTATGTTACAGATACCGAAGAAGTGATCGAGTCGAATACATTCGGGGATATCAAGGTCACTGTAAAATCAAAAAACTTTAAAAGGGGTCGCATAACAACGACATTCGGTGATGTAAATGTCGATTTAACCGAACTGGACATAGAGACTGGTGAACAGACGTTGCGATTAAGCACCAATTTTGGAGATATGAAAGTAGCGGTTCCGAAAAATATACCATTCTCTATTCAGGCGAATAATACAGCCGGCGACATGCGCATCTTTGAAGAAAAACGCAGCGGCTGGAAACAAACAGCCACTTACGTCAGCGAAGGATACGACACAGCAGAGAAGAAATTGAAGATTGTCGCGTCTCAATTGTTTGGTGATTTAAAAGTGTGGTAACCCCAGACCGTAATCCAACGAAAGAAGAGAAAAAATTGATAGTCAGATGCAAATGAAAACGGCAGCAACTGTTCGCTAAAAGCGGTTGGCTGCCGTCTTTTTTATGCCTTCATGAATCCAACTTATCCTAATTTTATTGGATCAAAATTCATAAAATCCGCGTGATGCACGATCACGGCTTCGGGACAGCGATAGCCGGAATCGCCTTCTTTTGCATGAACAGCAATTATATGAACCACTTTGTCTGGCAAGCTGTGTTTCATTGCCAGACCCGCTCCGCTAAACGGGTGCCGCAGTAATTTTCCCATCGGGCTTTTACGAATTCCTTCCGGATGATCTTCATACTCCAGTATTTTACCCACATCATGTAATAATCCACCGGATATGAGTATATCATAATCGATTTTGTAGGCGCCGCCGTTGTGTTGTTCCAATACTTGTGCTGATTCGATGGCGACTTTTGTAATACTTCGAGTGTGATCAATAATATTCACAGGACAATCTGGCAATAGTAAGGTGAACGGGATACGTTTTAAATCCTCTGCTTTCCAGCCACCTGATTCCATGGCATCAACCCATACGTCGAGGGTTTTTTCGCGTAATTCACTATTTTTGATAAGCTCGAATTCAGGAAAAATTGTCTTTAGTTTTTCTCGCATAAACTCTCCTCAGTCATTTTGGTTTTTTATAAAAATATTTTCGTTTGCGTCTTTATAATTACTATCTAAAATTCTAAAAAGAAAATTATTATACAATTTTAGCCCACGAAACATACAAAAATACACAACATGTTGTTTTTTTTATTTTGAATTAAGCACTATTTCGTGTGTTTCGTGGGCAATAAATCCATTTTTTCATTATTATAATTCATTTTAGAAATTTAGGTACTATTCAAAATATTATCATCACTGGTGAGTTCGTGGGTGTGTAAATTATATTTGTCATGCAACTGATCGATGACCGTTCCTTCCCATAATGGGACTTTTAAGAGATACGCAGCTCTTCCAAGCATGTGCGAGGCAACCGGTGCAGTAAAAAAGATAAAGATGATCACTAATATCGATTCAACAAAAATATATGGCTGTCGAAAATATAATATCATTGACACCAGCATTAAACCGGTCCCAAAGGAAGATGCTTTGGTTGTGGCGTGCATTCGAGTAAATACGTCAGGAAGCCTGATTATTCCCAACGCAGCAACAAACATAAAAGAAGCGCCCAATACCAACAATATTGCTGCAATCCATTCCATAATAATCATAACACCCTCTTTTCTAAATATCGTGCAAAGGCAACAGTCCCCAGAAATGTGATAAGAGCTAACAGGACAGTTGCATTCAGATAAACAATTTCTTTGGTTAAAGCGACGTAACTAATAATAACGCCTAAAATTAACAACGTTATTAAATCCATTGCAACGATTCTGTCGGGCAAGCTCGGGCCAAGTACTAATCGTATAAAAGCTAAAATAAGCGCTACAAATAATATAAACAGAGAGATTGCAGCCGCGTATTCTATCGGTGTAGATAATTCGAAAATCATCGGTATAATTCCAATATTTTTTTTTCTAATCCATTTTTGATTTGCTGTTTTAACTTACCAACATCATGTATGTACATAGCATGAATATATATTACCCTTCGATCTGTTGAAACATCCAGAGATAACGTTCCCGGGGTCATGGTAATCAGATTATTCAATGAAAGAATTTCCATATCAGTATCGACATCCATCGGGATGGCAATTACTCCGGGTTTCATATAATGTTTTGGAGTGAGGATGTCATAAGATATCTGTAAATTTGCCTTAATAACTTCTTTAATGTAAAAAAACAGGAAAAAGATAAACGTTGGAATTTTTAAAATCAGTGAAATTAATTTTTTCATAGTTGAACTCCTAATACAGCTTTAATATATTCTGCCGGATGAATGAGTTGTTCTGCCGCTTTTAAAGCGACATTGAAAAAAGGTTCAGTCATTAAACCGATAATGATTGTGATACCCGCCAATAATGCAATCGGAAAGATCAACGAAAATTCCGGTTTCTGAGATGTATCATCATCCGCTTTATTCGGGGCGGCTTTCCAGAATGCTTCGGCCCAGATTTTGGTCATCGAATAGAGCGTTAAAATGCTGACAATGAGCGCCACAATAACGATTGCATATTGCCCGACTTCCAAGCCCGCTTTTATTAAAACGAATTTCGCCCAGAATCCTGATAACGGTGGAATGCCAGCAAGTGAGAATGCAGGAATGACAAAGAGCAGGGCTAAAAAGGGATAGCCTTTATACAAGCCACCGAGTTTTTTTAAGTTATACGTGCCTTTTAAACGGTTCGCAACACCTGCGATCAAAAAGAGGTTCGTTTTTACGACAATATGGTGAATGATGTAAAAAACAGATCCTGCAATCGCTAATTTAGTGAAAATACCGAGTCCCATGATCATGTAACCAATTTGGCTAATGATGTGGAATGAAAGAATTCGCCGGAATTCGAATTGTGAAGCCGCAGCTAATACGCCGGTAACCATGGTTAGACCGGCAATCCACAGAATCAAGGGGTGGTTGAATCCGGTATCAACGACAAAGAACAAGGTAAAACTACGGATCATTGCATAGACGCCGACTTTTGTGAGCAACCCGGCAAAAATCGCGGAGATCGCCGCGGGAGGAGTATGATAGGACGCTGGCAGCCAAAAGAACATGGGAAACGCCGCGGATTTAATTCCGAAAGCAACAAGAAATAGCATTGCAACAATGTTAATGACTTCCGTATCAGGCAATGTCCTTATTTTTAATGCAAGATCCGCCATGTTCAATGTACCGATTTGACCGTAAAGGATTCCCAGTCCTGACAGAAAAATCGCCGACGAAACAAGATTTATTGTTACATACTTCACGCCGCCTTCCATTTGTTTTTTATCGCCGCCCAGCACCATCAGTACAAATGAAGACATGAGCATCACTTCAAACCAGACGTAGAGATTAAAGATATCGCCGGTCAGAAAAGCGCCACAAACGCCCATGAGCAAAAAATTGAGCAATGGGAAAAAGCCAAATTTTTGTCTCTCAGGATCGATATTAATAATTGAATAGATATTTACCGTGATCCCCATAATTGCAGTGATAATAATCATCACTGCGCTAAATAAATCAGCGACCAGGGTTATACCATAAGGCGCCGGCCAGTTTCCCATTTGCACCGCCTGGATACCATGTTCATTTATCTGATTAAACAGTAAAACAGATACGATAAATAACACGGAATTACCAATCAGGCTGATATATTTTTGTGAATTTCGCCAGCGATATGAAAATAACAAAATAATTGCTGTGGCTAAAGGAATTAAAATCGGAAGCGGGATCAGCACTTTCATTCATCTGTTCCTTTCATCATATCCAGGTCGTCAGTTCCGATAGTTTGATGCGAGCGGTGCAATAATACTAACATAAAAGCAAGCACGCCAAAGCTAATCACAATCGCTGTCAAAATTAGCGCCTGAGGCAACGGATCTGCCGAATTCGCTGAGATTGAGCCTGCGCCTTCGGGAATAAGAGGAGCCACTGCACGTGTGAGTCCTCCTGCTGTGAAGATGAGCAGATTGGTTGCCTGGCTCAGTAGAATTAAGCCAATAACCAGTTTAATAAAACTACGCCGGAGCATCGAATAGATACCTGCGGCGTAGAGTAAGCCAATTAAAAATGCTAACATTACTTCCATATTATTCCTCCATTAGTAGGAACACCACGTTTAGTAAAACCCCGACGACGACAAGATAAACGCCGATATCAAAAAACAGTGGCGTGCTTACACCGATTTTCAACAATGAGGGTATGTAAATAACAAAGAATTCAACGGTTTTGAATGGGGTTCCGGTGAACATGGTTATCGCACCGCTTAACAGTGCTAATGATAAACCGGATCCAATTAAATAAATGGGTTCAATCCGTAATTTACCACGTGCTGATTGTACATCGTACGCAATGGCATACAGGATAAAACCGGCAGCAGCCAGCAGACCACCTACGAATCCACCGCCCGGAGCGTCGTGACCGCGTATCAATGTAATGAATGAAAAGAAGACGAACAACGGTAATAAATTTCTGCCAGCAATGCGTAAAATCAGAGATTTCATTTAATTGTCCTTTTGTTTCGTTTTTAATTTCAGGATTGCAAATACACCGATTGCCGCAATTGAAAGCACAGTAATTTCGCCCATTGTATCAAATCCCCGGAAGTCCACTAAAATTACGTTCACAATGTTTCTACCATGTGCTATTTTCAGGCAATTATCATTAAAATATTGTGAAACGCTTTCAGCGATCTGTAGATAATGTGTGGATAGTACCAGTATTGTCATAACAATTCCAATTGAGGCCGAGACAATGAAATCACGAATTCTTGACTTCCATGCTGATATTCTTGCAAACGAAGGTAAATGATACACTACCAAAAGAAGAAGGATAACCGTCAATGTCTCAATCAGGAATTGTGTGATTGCAAGGTCGGGTGCACCGAAAAGGATGAAGATAGTTGCCAGTCCATAACCGACTACCCCCAATGAAATGACAGCCGTAATTCGGGAACGGGTTAGTATGGATAAGAAGGTGGCGCCAATCATGATGAGGACGAGTATAAACTCGTAGAAATTGACCTCAAATTTTATGTGTGCAAAAGTTAATCCGCATAGCCTGGAAATTTGTACAGACAACAGAATCGCTGTGCTTAGAAGAATTGTCATTAAATAGTAGCGCAAGTAACCATTTTGTAGAATTCGTGTTTGCAAACTGGCAAATGCTAATAGACCATTCAGGCCTTTTTTAAACAGAACTGTCGGGGTAAACGGCTCTGCAAAAGAGAATCTTTTCCGGTTTTGACGTAAAAAGTTTCGTGCAAAATAAAGCGCTATGCCTAGAATTAACGTAATAACGCTTAATAAAAACACCACATTGATACCGTGCCATAATTTTAAATGGACAATGTGTTCTTCCGCGCGAATTGCTGTGACAGAAGATGATATTAACGGAAAAGCGATAAAATGAGGAAATAATCCCAGAATAAGACCAATAAATGCCAACACCAGTGGACCAAACCATAGTGTGATGGGAGTTTTCTTTGATGTTGCAGGTGTTTGATCATTTTTACAAATAAACGGGCAGATCCCCACACTCGCAGCAACTGTCACGTTGGCCACATTTGCAATGATACCCGCAATCGTGATAAGGATGGGCGCTGTTTCGATGTAAAGATTAGCCTCATAAAGTAATTCTTTAGAAATAAATCCCAAAAGCGGGGGAAATCCTGACATGGATAATGCAGCCAATCCTGCGGCGATTGCTGTCATTGGCATGGATTTTACCAATCCCCCCAGAACCTGAACATCCCGCGTGCCGGTTTCATGGTCGATAGCGCCGGCAACCATAAATAATGCGCCTTTGTAAAGTGAATGCACAATTAAATAAACCATAGCTGCTTTTATTGCCATGGTAGTGCCAATTCCCAATAGCATTGTAAGCGCTCCCAGCGCGCTGATTGTCGTGTATGCAAGCAGCTTTTTTAAGTCAACTTGCGGTAACGCCTGTAACGCGCCGATGAGCATAGTCATTACGCCAATAAAAGTGACTATGTAATGCCACTCCCCCGTGCTTCCTAAAACAGGATGTAATCTGGCTAACAGATAAATCCCGGCTTTAACCATTGTTGCTGAGTGCAGGTATGCACTCACCGGCGTTGGCGCTTGCATTGCACCGACCAGCCAAAAATGAAAGGGAAGCTGAGCCGATTTGGTGAATGCTCCAATCAGAACTAGTAATAAAACAGGCAAATATAATCCGGACGAGCGAAGCACTTCCGGATTTTTCAAAAGTTCAGTAAATTCATAGGTTCCGGAAACAGTGCCAATTAAAACAAAACCAGCCAGCAGAGCAAGTCCGCCCAATCCGGTCACTAAAAGCGCCTGCAGGGCAGCATATCGGGATTTCTCACTTTCGTTATTAAATCCAATCAGTAAGTAGGATGTGAAACTGGTCAATTCCCAAAAGATGAAAATGGTGATCAAATTTCCCGCTAAAACAACTCCCAACATCGATCCCATAAATAGAAGCAGGTAGATATAAAAACGATTCAAATAGTGATGACCGTGCAAATATCCGCTACCGTAAATAACGATCAAGGTTCCGATTCCACTGATGAGTAGTCCAAATATCAGGCTTAATCCATCCAAATATAGGGAAAAATAGATCCCCAGGGCGGGAAACCACGATTTTAAAATGTAGTAAGTTTGAATTTCGGATGAAATACACACTTTTGGGATATAGCTGGTCAAGTAAAGAAAAATGCTCAATGGAAGAATTGCTAAAAGTTTACCGGTTTTATCTCTTAACACCCGGTTGATAACCGGGATAAATATGGTGACTATGAATAGAGCGAGAATGGCGCCTATCAGTATACTCAACTTTAGAAACCTCGTATTTTTTTGAATGATATTTCAATTAATAATTGTTTAAAGGATCATTATTTATTCCATAAGGCTTTTTCATTATCGCATAACCCATTCCTGGCGGATTTATTTTATCACAGAGCTGTCGAAAATATAATACTATAATATTGCAAATTTTCGACCTGGAAGCAACTATTTTTGTCAATTGAGATTAATTAATTAATTTTGAATGAATCGAAATCTCATTTAATTGGAGCATTTTGATTTTTAATATCACGACCAGGAATTATTAAAAGGTAAATCTACAAAACAAATTTAATAATGTCAATAAAAATGTTAGCCTCAATAATTCATACGCCACAAAAACGCAGCGACGCAACGCATTTTTCTTAACACAAGCTCACTACAAATTTTAAAATCTTCTTTGTATTTGATAATGATAGCAGATGTTCGCTTTTGTTTTGAATTTATATTTTGATAATTGGAATTTATCACGCCAAAGATGGATGCGTCCTCCGGCGCTTATGTGCTTTGTTACTTGAAAATTGTAGTATATAAAATTCATTTTAGAATTTTAGGTATTATCAAAATTTTGCAAGGGTTTTTCAACGATTCTTGAGTTTCAGGAAAGCCTGTAAAGGTTTTGCATTTCAACTGTTGATAAAATAGTACGTTATAATTAGATTGAATATTTCGTTTCGAATTTCAGGTATTAAATGGCGCAAATCAATTTTCGACTTATATGTTTGATTTTGTTAACTAATATCCGCATTTTACTGATATTGGATGTATTTAACTCTTACCTGTTTGCGAATAACTATTTGCTTGTCAGTGAAATATAAATTAGCAATCTATTCCGAGAGCCTCGAATCAAGAATGAACTATTTGTGTCTTAGCCATGAAATCACATTGTGTTTTCAAAATCATTATCGCATTTTTACTTGTTCTGTATAAAATTGCCATTTCACAGAGTGATTTTAGCTCCTCATCTTCAAATATTAGCTCCACACAATTTATACCTGGTATATATTACAAGTATTTTCATGGAACCTGGACAAAATTACCGGTTTTTAATGATGAAAAACCGGTGGCGTCCGGAATTATCAATAATTTTGATATTAGCAATCGCCAGCAGGACGATCATTTTGCTTTTCAATTTCAGGGATATATTCATATTTCACGAGCTGGAAAATATCAATTTTATTTGAAATCTGATGACGGGGCCAAACTTTTTATTAACGGAAAATCAATTGTTGATAACGACAACATGCATGTTGCACGAGAACGGAGCGGATCTGTTCAATTAAGCGAAGGCGTGCATTCCATTGAGTTACACTATTTTGAAAGGGAGGGCAGACAAGTATTGGAGCTACGTTACTCTGGTCCCGGAATAAAGAAAACAAAAATACCGGATCAGGTGTTATTCCGGGAGCAAATTGCAGGTTTTCCCATGCCCTGGCAGAACGAAGATATCGGACGGGTCTCGATTGGTGGTAGTGCATTCTATAACAATGGAAAATTTATTGTAAAAGCCTCTGGTGATGATATTTGGGGAGATGACGATGAATTTCATTTCGTCTATTGGCCAATGAATGCTGATGTTGAAATTATTGCAAAAATCAACTCAATAACTGATACCGACGACTGGGCAAAGTCAGGGATAATGATTCGCGAATCTTTGAAAGATGATTCAAAACATGCTTTTATGCTAGTCACTCCGGATGAAGGATCCGCATTTCAACGCCGCATTATAGATAAAAAAAATAGTTATCACTCCGGAAGCAGCGGTTCCGTTCCCATCTGGCTAAAACTGGAACGGATTGGAAATACATTTACAGGTTACAAATCCAAAGATAGTCTGAACTGGATTCGGGTGGGAACCGAGCAGATCAAAATGGAGGATGAAACATACGCCGGAATTGCCCTCACCAGTCATGATGATAGAAAATTGTGTACGAGCAATGTCCTAATTTATCTAAGTGGTGTTTACGATGATATCATTTTGACGCCTGAATTTCCTGTATTACCAGCAGATGGTAAAAGTACAGTGAGCATTAAATCTGATCCATTATACGGATTTAAGGGCACGATCGTACCACAAGGAACACCGGTCACTGTAACCACAGACATGGGTAAAATTATTTCAATCGATAAAAATACCGAAATTTCAGGCGTGCAGGTGATGACCGATGAGCAGGGCCAAATCAGTTTTGAGTATCAGGCTGCAAATGAACCGGGGATTGCGAAAGTATTTGCTAAAAGTGTTTTCGGAGACGCTAGCGGGGAAACGACCGTCGAACTATTGGGAGAAAACATCCAGCTTGTTTCAACAAACTCTGACGTGACAGAGTTATCACAGGGACAGAAAAACATTCCTGTTTCAATGCGCATCCGAAATGAGGGTGTAATGACATCGCATCTTAGCGATGCTGATTTAATCATATCCGGAACCGGATCGATTTCAGCCAGAAATCATTTTGATGTTCAGCGAACAGACACTCTGTCGATAGTAAGGCCAGCACAATCTGCAGAATTGACTTTTATTGTGTCAGCTCATCCGGATGCTGATACAGTTACATATTCCATTGACGGGCGGTTGGTGACCGAAATTGGAACTTACACCAATTGCCTGCATCAACACCAATGGCAGGTTGAATCTACACCCGCGTTACGAATTGAATCTATCGACGCGTTTGCAGACGATATATTTCAAGGACAGGACGGGCTAATTGTGACGATGGAAGTGGTAAATAATGGTATGGCAACAGTGGATTCAGTTGACGCAGGATTAACATTTTGGCGCCAGGGTAATGATATTAGCCTGGAATATCAGGTAACACTAAGTGAGGACACTCCTCAAATAATAGATGGCCATTCAAAAATAACGATAATGTTTTTGGTGAATGTCTCCACATCCGCGACTCTTGATACGATTGATATTATTGGTCATTTATCCGGTGTGGATGTGAATTCCGGAATAAAATATCACGCAGATTCTGATGATGCAATAGACAGATGGCTTGTTAAACGAGCCGAAGGTATTCTTTTTCAGGCTATTGATGTTTCGCATAAATACGCGATTATCGGACAGCAGGAGCCCTGGACTATTCGTACTCATGTGAGAAATGTGAGCGGTGTTGATTTGGAACTGGATAGTGTACAGGTAAAATTCAACATTTTTAATGAAGATGTGACAGATGAATACAATTTTATTTATCCGGAAACATTTTTAGGAACCCAAACAGTAGCATTTAATAACGAAGCTGAGGACAGTTTGCAAATTCACGTCAATTCATTCGGCGCCTCAGCCGGATTATTGGAAATAACGATTTTCATTTATTGTCATGCACGAGATTTTCATTTTACAGTCAATGATTCAAGCCCGCGCGGGCTGGGTTATATTTTCATCTATGGACCGCCGGAACTGCAAATTTCCACGGAGATTGATAGCTGTTTTCATATTACTGAAAATGGAGACGGGCTTGTTAATCTGGATCAATCATTTGCAGTGAAGGTACTGGTGCGAAATATTGGAGATGAAGAGTTAAGTAATGTTGGCGTTACCATTTTGTCTAATGAAGAATGTATTTCAATATCAGATACGTCCCAAATTGCATCATCTGTTTTGAAAAATCGATCAGCAACGCTTTTTTATAATTATATCGCGCAGGCAAACCTGGTTCCTGCCGTGGAATATTTTAATGTCCGGGTTGATAGTGCTTTTGGTTCAAAAAGCGGAGAGCCGGCTAAAATTAATCCGCTTTCCGATATGAACGCCCGGGTAACAATATTCCGCCCCGCTGAATTGCACATTACCGCAGATTCTCTGATTGAAACGCCAACAGATAAAATTTTTCCGGTCGATGTTACTGTGATTAATCCAAACGGCCATGCACAATGTGATAGCAGTGGCGAACTGACAATTAAATTACCGGACGGCTATTTTATTCGGGGTGAAAATTTGACGAAACGATTTCTACCGAATAAAAGCATTTCATGGAACGTTCGTTCGCCATCGAACGCGGTTGAAACTGATTCAATTTTAATCTTCATCAGCCGGCGTTCCTATGATGTAAATATGCTTACACCGGCGATAGTCGGAACGGATTCTATCTTTGTAAAAGTAAATACACTTGAATCATTTGTTAATATAAAAAATGTGACGATTAATTCTCCAAATGGCGCGCGTGACGATACGTTATCAACCGGTCAGACATTTCAGGTATCAGCGATCATTGGTCAGCAAATGGCAGCAAATATCAACGCAGTGATGGATATTCCGCCAGGTTATTCAATCGTGAGTTCGGAAAAAATTGATGATGACACACTCTTATGTACATGGACGCTCACGGCGCCAAACTATCCGCATTACCAGCCAGAGATGTTCATTCTTAATGCAAGCGGAAATTTGGTTACTGATACCACAAAAATTGTCGGCATCCCGGATTCTTCTTTGTCAGTCGTGACCGTCAATCGAGCCAATCTCACTGTTGAAGCGGAGATTATCGATCCTCCGAAAGCAGTGGAAGGTCAGGTTCAGCCAGATATGGAATTTGTAATTTGCGGATATGTAAAAAACAACGGAGATGCTTCTATTTACGGCACTGGAAGCTTACGCCTTGATATTGAAGATCAAACACATTTTCAGATCATTGGGCCGGATGTGTTGCCAGCGAGTGAAGATTCGGTTACCTGGACGATCCGAACAGCAGCCGAATTACCGCAAGATAACTGGGTATTAAAAGTCAGGCTGCAGGATATTCCAGAAGATATCAATACGAATTCTGATGCATTCGTTGAAAAGGATTATAAAGATATCGCGGTGACCTCTGCCAGTGGCGGTGTCGGACGGTTGGAATTAATGATAAGGAAAATACCGGATATTGCGCAAACATCCATTGTTGCCGGTGAAACCAAAATTTTACTGGGTATTACCTGCACCAACCTGTCGGTGGATAACGAAATTCCGATTCTGCTCCATTCATTTAAATGCGACACTTATGGTGAAAACGGTGATTTAATTTATCCGTTTCAAACAATGTCGGAAATTCGCATTGTTAATAGCCGAAAGCAAGTGGTTGCTCAAAGCACTGAAATTTATGCCAACCCGGTGACAATCGAATTCCATATACCAGACACGATTAAGGCGCAGCAATCAGACAGCCTCTTTTTTGAAATTGATTTTAATGAACAACTGGATCGCCGGTTTAAAATTTATATTAAAGACAGTTCGTATGTTCGCGCAACATCGATTGTAGATGTTTACATGGTGAATGGTTTGGGGAATTCACACGGGAACTTAGATATTAGCTCGAATTGTCCGGTAATCATTCAGCGGAATTTGAAGAAATCGTTTCGCTGCTATCCCAATCCGTTTGGAAGCTCGAACAGAAGTAGCACGAATTTTGTGTATTATTTGGATCAAAATACCGCTGTGCAGCTTAAAATATTTACACTTCTGGGAGAACTGGTCTGGGAAGCGTCTTTTCGCGAAGATGAACCCCAGGCAAAAAAAGGATTACATGCCTCTGATGATATTCGATGGGATGCCAAAAATATGCGCGGTAAAGAAGTGTTGAACGGTGTTTATATTGCTTGCATCCGTACTGGCGACGGCAAAACCGCAATCACCAAAGTTGCAGTCTTGAAATGAAAACCGATTCTATCAATTAGAGGGACAGAATCAGTGGATAGAACAAATCAAATTGCGTTACTGCTTGTTACCTTTTACGCATTTTCGATGGCGTCAGCCATCGGAAATAATCTGGTAACTAATTGCTGGCGTTCTGATGAAACGAATATTTAGTCCTGTTATTTTTTTGTGAAGAGAATCAGGATTCCACGTGAACAAATTATGAAGGCAAATTCAAACGGAGCTAAAAATAATTCGTATGTTATGCTGATCATTAGCGTGCACTGTTCCGAAGTTATTCTTAAGATAGATATCTGCTGTAGTGGACTTAGATTTATAAAGTACATTTATTTTTCTGTATTATGAATAAAAAGAGACGGCTGAATCATGAAACAATCTTCTTCAATTATACAAACCTGCCAGGAAAGTGTTACCGCTGAAAATTATTATCACAGAAATCGTGGCTTTAGCTGCGTCGGGCTGGTGAGTCCCAGGGATAAAAAAAATATTGGCTCGGTGATAAGAGCTGCCGGTTGTTTTAAAGCAGCATTTGTTGCTGTCAGTGGCAGTTCGGTACAGGAAAAATATCTTCGGGCAGATCCAATGAAGATGAATCGTCATTTGCCTGTGCTGCAAGTTTCAGAAATACACAAAGTGCTTCCATTTCAATGCGTACCGGTTGCAGTGGAGTTGGCAGATCAGGCGATGTCGTTAGTCGATTATCTGCATCCCGGGCGTGCGTTTTACATTTTTGGTCCGGAAAACGGATCGCTCGGTTCCAAAATTTTAAATTGGTGCCAGGATGTTGTTTACATACCGGTATCGAATTGTCTGAACCTGGCTGCTGCGGTGAATGTTGTGCTTTATGACCGTCTCATCAAAATGGAAACCAATCAAGGTAAAATTATAAATTATTCTGACAAAATAATTTAGCCGTAGAGCTATTTCCATCCATTTCAAACAACTACATGTCTTGAAAAACTTCTTGCAAAATCTGGCCTCCTTCATGGAAAGAGTTTTCTTTGTTATTTACAGTCTTTTAAGTTTTCAGAATTAACTTTCTTCCTGGTCATTCCGATATAATCTTAAATTGCTCAATCTGATTTATAATACGCTGCTACTATGGAATGAATTCTATAACAGTGGACATTTTTCCGCAGTTGTTATGAGATTATGGGACATAACTCCAATAAAAAGTATTTAAACCTGCAAAAAAAATCAGGAATAAATATTGCATAAAAATGATAACTAATGATAATCTTTAACACTTAAAAAACGCATGAAAGGAGGTGAAAATATATGGCAGTAGAAAAAACCATCGCTTCTTCAAGCCTGGTAGAAGTTATCGACAGAGTGCTGGATAAGGGTATTGTAATCGACGCCTGGGCTCGTGTATCTTTAGTAGGTATTGAATTATTGGCTGTAGAAGCCCGCGTTGTTTTAGCTTCTGTAGAAACATATCTAAAATATGCTGAAGCAATCGGCTTAACAGCTACAGCGGCACAACCCGCATAAGTTCATTCATTTTGTGAATCGGGAATTTTTTGTCGAAGCACCCTGAAAATGTGATTCCCTCCGATTAAAAGGGCTTTTATTAAAGCGTGTTTCGCCATAGATTTCCTGATTTTTTTTGAATTGATTTTCGGAAAACACAATTTCACTGTCGTTCTTCGAATGCGAAAGGGAAATAAGGTTTATGGATTTGATTTACAACGTGCAGAAGCTCACAAAGGAAATGATTACAGGTTATGATTTGCGGGTGGCAAAAATTGAAGAAGTATTAACTTCAGCTTATGATGTATTAGAAGATTGTCGGGAAAGTAGAAAGAACGTTCGCGAACAGCTCAAACACAGTCTTGCCAATAAAAACTCGTTGCGCCGAAAAGATTTTGATATGATCGTACAAGATTTACATCAATCGCAAGTTGAATGTGAAGCTCGAATCAAAGAAACGGTGCACATATTTACCAGGGAAAATAAATATCTTGCTGGGCAATTTTTCGAATCATTAATAACCGGCAAAATTGAACAGTCTAAAAAGGCTGTTAACAAAATTGAAAAAAACGGGAAAGAGATTCAGCACACAATTAAAACGTTTCAACAAGAACAAAAACAAATTGCAACGGATTTGCATTCGTTTCTGGAAAAATGTGAATCGATCCGTATTAAAGATTTTAAAAAAATGATTGAAAAAATTCGTATCCGTCAATGTGAACGCAGTGAAAAGATTAAACAGTTCTTAAAAAAAATATCTGAAGAACATAAGCAAATGCGTGCTGTTTGGCAAAATATATCGACTGATAAAGCAAAATCACGTAACACGGATGCGTGATTTTCACAAAATGAAGTTAACGGAGGTACATAATGTCAAATTTAGATGATATGATGCGACTGAAAGAGGAGATCATCGCTTCGTTTGACGAGCGAATGAATACTCTTGCAAATATAGTTGAATCAACAACTGATCTCGCACAGTCAACACGAGAAATGACTGAACGACATCGAAATGATCATCTTCTTATGAAAAATAATTTACAGTCACAATTAAGTGAATTTAGAACAAAATTGAGCGACGATAATTTAAAGCGCCTTGTTGCGACAAAGCATGAATTTAATGAAAGAATGAGTCAATTAACTGACTTGCTTGCTGCGTTTAAACCGGACGGAAAGTCGGAGTTGACACATTCAGTCAGAGAAACATTAGAAAAATTTCGTTCGGTGCGACTCGATGAATTCAATGTATTTTTGGAAAAATTACAGCAGCGTATTTATGAAATTAAAGACGAAGTTCATTCGACGATAGATGGGTTTAAGGAATCTCGGCATGAAATATCTGCCGCATTAGAGCGAAATTTGTCTGAATTTAATAAACAGCTTAAAAATTATCGGTCAACGCTTTCGAACAACGAAAATAACAGATATAAGCAGGCGCAGGCAGAAATTCAAGAACGTACCATTTATCTGAATACTCTTTTTGGCGACGTCTCACGTTTGTTAAGCGATTTTCGCACGGATCACCAGAAAATGTCGTCGATGTTAAAGGAGATGTTAACATTTAAGGGTTTCAATAACCAGCGGTTGAGCAATTTTCAAAATATGATGGATAATATTCTGGATCATCAGAAAAAGCGTGTTCACGATACAACCCAAATGATCTCAGGTTTTAATGAGTGGCATGATGATATAAAAAATGAATTGCATGATCTGCTTTCTACTGTAAAATTGAATTTAGCGCAATTTAACGATGAACGCGTCAATTTAGCTCATGAAGAAATGAGTGAGCGCGTGGAATATATTTATCAAATGAAAAAAGACATCTCCACCATGCTGGGAAATTTGCGTAGTGAAAGCCAAAAAGTAGCGGACGAATGGAAGAATATCGCCAGAATAATAGACCAAAAAAGAAAAAAATCAGAAAAGGAACACATAAAGATTATTTCAGAAGAAGAACCTGAAATAAAAGCGCCAAAACCAGCGCCAGAAATGGAGAAGCAGGAAATTGTATCGAAAATGTATGCTTCGAAAACAGCGTCTGAAAATGATAACGACCCGAGTGACAAAATACTGGCTATTATCGCGCAACATGCTGATGAGGGAATTAAATTGGCTGAAATTGGCAAGATTGTGAATAAAAAATGGCAGTCACTAATTCCTTTTACAAAAACACTTATGGAGCAGGGAAAGATAAAAAAAGAGGATACTGTGTATTTCCCGAATTAAACTGAGCTGAACCTGAAACCTAATATTACGCCTGGGAGAAATAGTCTATGAACAATAATTCCACCGTCGTTCTTGAGCCGCTATTAGATGATGAATATGTAATTACTCCGTATTTGAAAGATATCCTCGAATCAGCAAGCAATTACATGGATGCTGGTTATCCGATTCATTTCTGTGGACCGGCAGGAACTGGCAAAACATCTCTTGCTATGTATCTGGCAGCAAAATATAACCGACCGATCGTAATGATGCACGGGGATAATGAATTTGTTACCTCAGATTTAATTGGCGCTGAGCACGGAATTCGATCTCGAAAAGTGGTGGACAATTTTATTCATCATGTTTATAAAACCGAGGAACGCATCGACCGACAGTGGATGGATAAACGACTTTCTCTGGCATGTAAAAAAGGTTTCACGTTAATTTATGATGAGTTTACCCGGTCAAAACCAGAGGCCAATAATGTATTGCTTTCAATCCTGGAAGAAAGAATGCTTGACCTTCCCGCACAAGTGAAGGGGGATGTTTATATAAAAGTACATCCTGAATTCAGGGCAATTTTCACAAGCAATCCGCAGGAATATGTTGGCATACATCGGGCGCAAGATGCATTGTTAGATCGGATGATTACAATTGATTTACAGCATCTTGATTTGGATACGGAAATTCGGATTACACAAAAAAGAGCTGACCTCACTTATAAGCACGCCAAAAAAATAGTGAATATTGTCCGCAATTTTCATATAAAAAATGGTAATGAAAAAATTTCCACATTGAGAGATGCCATAAAAATCGGTAAAATTTCCAAATTGATGAATATCACACCATCTAAATCACAAAATAGATTTCGGAAAATATGTGTTGATATTTTAACATCAGATCCTCACATTCACAAATTTAATGGCGCTCCAAAATCTCAGTCCTTGAAATTTCTGGATGAACTTATCGAAGTATATTGTTAATATAACAGAAAGGGGTGAATTATGGCGCTTCAAAAGGTTATCGCTGCAATTAGCAACTTTTTTGAATCTGTATTAAATAAAAAGGGTCGGGTGATTGAGGTGAAAACTCAGGAGCGCGGCTGGTCTGCCTTGGTGGAAACAGTGGAAGAAGCCGAGTACATGCGCAAAATTGCCCAGGATGATCTGCTTGCTGTATATGAGGTTCACGTTGATCAAAATTATGAAGTGGTTGACTACAGTCGAAAAAGTTTGCGTTCGAGAAAAGAAGCTGCATAAGGTTTAAAATTGAAAGGCGGTATTGGTATGTCACAAATTAAAGGATTAAGTAATATTCGCTCCAGCCAGAGAATCCATCTAAGTTCTATTTCTAAAAAAGGACGTTCGAAATTCTTGACGCTGTTTATGTTGGATAATGAACGGCAATTATTGCAGAAAGATAGTGATATTTTGAAACAACGGCAATCAAGAAATCAGGAGCGGATTAAAGCAATTAACGCTGAGATTAATGAAAAACTGCAGCACGATAGTGCAATGATTAATAAAAATGAAAAGGGACATTCTTTGATAAGAAAAATTCCGGAAAAGTGGAAGACTGCAAAAATCGATGTTTAAAAATAGTGAAAGCGAAAAGTAATGGTGGAAAAATGGCGGCAAAATATTTATACGGATTTATTGAGACTGATCGTGAGGAGAATTTCGGGAATATAGGCGTCGGTAATCAGAACAGGGTAACGACAATTCGTTATCGTGATGTTGCAGCAGTTGTTAGTGATCATCCTGTGATACAGTTTGATCAATTAGATGAAAGTCAGTTAACGAACTATATTCAAAAACATCAGGTGGTTAATGAAAAGGTGCTGGAAAAACATACCATCATTCCGTTGAGGTTCGGAAACATTGCCCAAAATGCAGCAGATGTTCTGAAAATATTAAAACATGCTTATATTCAATTTAAAACACAACTGGATCAGTTGCAGGGAAAAATCGAACTTGTCATTCAGGCTACCGCGAACAAACAGGTCTGGTTGAAGGAGATCGTCGAGACAAATACGACGATAAAAGATTTGACAAAGAAATTGGATAAATCCGATGCGCAGGAGAAAATTCCCATCCAGGTCGAAATCGGAAAAATAATTCACAATACAATCGTACATAAAGAAAAAGAGATAGTCGTTGATATATTGGCAACACTTCGAAATGGCGGAAGTCCATATAGATCGGATAAATTACTGACCCAGGATATGATAATGAATATGTCCTTTTTAATTGATAGAACTGCTGAGTCTGCGTTTGATCAAAAATTAAATGAATTAGGGCAACGATATGCAAATGATCTCACTTTCAAGTATATTGGCCCGCTACCGCCGTACAGTTTTACACAATTGAATTTAAAAACCACTGATTTGAATTTCATTAATAATGCGCGAAAAATGCTGAATTTGCCAGGGAAAGCCTCAAAAAAGGAGATCAAAAAAGCGTATCGAACAATGGCGTCAAAATATCATCCGGATAGGACTGGAAATGATTCTCAAAAATTTAATGAAATTCACAACGCGTATCGCACTCTGGAAGTGTTTTGCAATAATTACCGCTATTCATTTGATGAAAAAACAATAAGTGAAACAGTGCTTATTGATGAACATTATAAAGAAGAATAGTAATATGGGAAAATATATTTACTGCATTGTCGAAAACAGAGACCATCCGCAATTTACATCGAAAAATATTGGCAAAGAGTATTCTCCTGTTTATACCCTTAAATATAAAGATATTGGGGCAGTTATTAGTGAATCTCCGATTACAAAATATTCGTTTATTAGTGATAATTATATTGCACATCAAAAAGTAATTGAAGAATCTCAATCATACAATTTAAATCCATTACCAGTTCGGTTTTGCACAATTGCAAATAATGAGGAGAGCATTTGTGCAATATTAGATAAACGATATGAAGATTTTCAAGCGAATTTAAAACAGATGCAGGGAAAATACGAACTTGGTTTGAAAGTATTTTGGAAAGATAATATTGCCTATGATGAAATTTTGCTGAACAATCCATCTATTCAAGCAGAGCGAGATCGATTGAAATCAATGGATCCTGAAAAAACCTATTTTCTACGTATCCGCGTTGGAGAGCTGGTTGAAAAAGCGATTACTGAAAAACGCGAACGTGAAATGCAAGAATTCATCAATCGTTTTCAGAATATTTGTTATGATTTATCCATGGGACGTATCATTGGCGATAAGATGATATTTAACGCAGCATTTTTAGTCGATCGTGGCCAGGAAAAATTATTGGACGAAGAAGTGAATCGAATTGCTTTTGATAATGAATCTCGTTTGAAAATTAAATATGTTGGACCGGTTCCTCCATATAATTTTGTAGAAATTACGATAAATACGAATGAACTCGGTTTAAATTAGGGATAAAATAAATAATGGCGTTCATCATCGATGACATTTTATCACTGCCGGTTAAAGGAATCATCGGAATTTTCAAAGAAATTCATAACTACGCAGATAAAGAGTTAAACGATATAGATTTCTGGCAACAAAAATTGCTCGAATTACAACTTCGTTATGAAATGGGGGAAATAGAGGAGCTGGAATTTAAACAACAGGAGAAAGATATTGTACAACGAATTTCCGAAATTCAAGAACGAGGATAATTTATATCTTTACTGTGTGCGGGAGAGGCGTGCCAATGAATTAAACGTGACCGGTATATTTAATCAGGAAAAGGTTTTTTCGATCGTTTGTAAAAATTTAGAAGCAATTGTCAGTATTGTCCCGCAAAATCAATTTGATGATACTGATATAAAGAAGAAGGCACGGGAAGATATCAACTGGATAAAGGAAAAGGCGCAACTCCACGAGGCAATTGTGGAAAAAGCGATGTATCATTCATCAGAAATATATCCGGTTATTCCCATGCGGTTTGGAACGATTTTCAAATCAAAAGAAAAAATTAATCACCTGCTAACAAAGCACTACCATCAGTACAGCAATACAATTGCCCGTCTGACAAAAAAACAGGAATGGAGTGTAAAAGTATATCTGACGCATCAGGATCGGATCACCGATCATGTTGTTAGCACCAACGAATTTATCAAAAAAGAACAAGCAGATGTCGCGGTTTTACCAAAAGGAATGGCCTATTTCATGCAAAAAAAACTTAACGAAATGGTAAAAAACGCTGTTGACGACAAAATGAATCAATATGTTCACGATATCATTGAGAGATTGGAAAAACATTCAACAGGACGTCACGAAGGAAAATTACTGGGACCGGAATTTACCGGGAAGAAAGCAACAATGGTTCTGAATGCAATTCTCCTGATTCATGAGGAAAGTGTTTTGGATTTAATTGAGGCAATACAGAAACTTCAGGATGAAATGAATGTTTTCGGGTTCCGGTTTGAATATAGCGGTCCGTGGCCTCCGTATCATTTTGTGGAGTCGCAGTAAAATGAATAATACTTTTGCAGAAAAAGAGGTGACGCTGCTGGATGCGCTGGACAGGGTTATCGAAAATGGTGCGGTCATAAGTGGTGATCTTACATTAAAAATGGCTGATATTGATTTGATCTATATTGGATTGCGGCTTATTGCAACATCCGTCTCAAAAGTTGAAAGCATGAATGGTTCGTCCCATCAATGCCCGGATCGGGAACCCACGGAACATGAATCAAATTACATACAAAAACTTGACTCTGAAATTATAAAAGCAGAGCAGAATATTTCACAGTTGATTGAATTGCAAAATCCTGAAAAAACAGAGCAGGGACTGGCGCAAATAGTTTTGACTCTTGTGGTTTTATTAAAAAGACTTATGGAACGGGAAGCCATGCGCAGAATTCAGCGCGGAGCATTATCCAATGTTGCAATTCAGAAACTGGGGTTGACGTTTATGGCGCTTGATAAAAAGGTGGACGAACTCAAGTGTGTTTTTGGTCTCAAAGATGATGATTTAAATATTGATTTAGGCCCTTTGGGAAATTTGATGTAGCAATTATTACTGCAATTTTGCAGTAAGTCAGGAGATAAATATGTCGGAACAGATAACCCACGGACTTCATTCCACAAATCTCGCGGATATTTTAGAGAGAGTATTGGATAAGGGGATTGTAATTGCCGGAGATATCCAAATTAAGCTTGCGGATATTGAGTTGCTAACGATAAAAATACGACTTATGGTGGCGTCTGTAGATAAAGCCGTTGAAATGGGAATTAATTGGTGGGAAAGTGATCCTTATTTAAATAATAATTCCAACGAATTAATCGAAGAAAATAATCAATTAAAAGAAAAATTAAATAAAATTGAACGACAACAACAGCAGCGTAAACGAGGGTTAAAAGATGGAGAATAATAAAAAGAAAAAAGAGAAAGAACATGAGGTTAAAATAGATTTTGGGTTAGGAGGTTTGTTTAAAGGGCTCGGCAATCTGGTTGACCTTGTGTCTGAAATGTCTGAAAAAGGGGAGCAGATCAAGGAAAGAACGCAGGAATTTTCTGGTAAAGGTCCGTTCAAGGATGTGAACGGAGTTTATGGATTTTCAATTAAAATGGGCGCGAGTGGAAAACCTGAAGTAAATTCTTTTGGAAATGTAAAGAAAAGTCAAAACGGGCCTGTGGTTGATGAGGTGAGAGAACCGATGGTCGATATTTTTGAGGAAGATGATGAAATTCAGATCATCGCGGAAATGCCAGGTGTGGCTAAAAATCAAATCAAATTAGAATTGAATGGTGATGTGATGATGATTAGCGCGCAAAATAACAAACGAAAGTACCAGAAAGAGCTATTGTTACCAACACCAGTGAAAGAGCAGACAGTGGTCTATTCTTATAAAAATGGTATTCTTGAAGTTAAATTGGCGAAAAATTCATAGCACTATTGAAAAAAGGATCCGGAGAGTCGAATGGCGGAATCTACTGACAAAACGATTATACGATTGAGGGTAGCCGAATCGATGGCAAAAGATGTTGGCCGCGGGATTGCGCGCATCGACCCTGTTGATATGAAGGCAATAAATGCCAGCGTTGGTGATATTGTTGAGATTGCCGGAAAAAGAAAAACAGTTGCCAAACTGATGCCCACGTATTCTGAATATCGGGAAAAAGGTTTAATCCAAATCGACGGCCTGATTCGAGAAAATGCCAAAGTGGGGCTGGATGAGCGCGTCGGAATCAAAAAAATCGAATCCCAACCGGCGACTAAAATAATACTGGATCCGCTGTCCATTATTTCCGGTAGTTTACGAGAAAGCCGTTATATTGGTCGATTAATTGAGGGATTACCATTACAAAAGGGCGACCGCATCCGGGCGAATTTAATCGGTTCCCGGTCCCAGGATTTTACTGTCATTGATACGAATCCGGGAGGAGTGGTGATGGTTCAGCCGTCCTCTCTTATTCAGATTAAATCCAGAGATGAACAGAAGAAAGCTGGTCAAAAGATATCTTATGAAGATATTGGCGGTCTTCACAAAGAGATTCAACGAATCCGCGAAATGATTGAGCTTCCGCTAAAATATCCTCAAATTTTCCAACGGCTGGGAATTGACCCGCCAAAAGGAGTGCTGTTACTGGGGCCACCGGGAACCGGAAAAACGCTAATTGCCAGGGCGGTTGCAAACGAAACAGAAGCCTCATTTTTTGCGATCAATGGTCCGGAAGTGATTCATAAGTTTTACGGTGAAAGTGAAGCAAAACTACGCAGCATTTTTGAACAGGCAAATAAACAAGCGCCGAGCATCATTTTTCTCGACGAAATTGATGCGATATCACCAAAACGTGAATCTGTGGTTGGTGATGTTGAAAAAAGAGTTGTGGCTCAATTATTAGCTCTTATGGATGGACTTGCCAGCCGGGGACAGATTATCGTAATTGGCGCGACAAATATTCCCAATGCAATAGACCCGGCACTGCGCCGCCCCGGACGGTTTGATAGGGAAATCACCATTGGTGTTCCCGATAAAAAGGGGAGAGAACAGGTTCTGGAAATTCATACTCGTGGTATGCCTCTGGCGGCAGATATTGATTTAAAAAGACTTGCCGAAATGACCCATGGCTTTGTCGGTGCAGATTTAGCAGCGCTATGCCGCGAATCGGCAATGAGCGCTTTGCGTACTATTTTCCCTAAAATCGATTTTGGTATGGATTCCATTCCCTATGAGACTATCCTGGAACTGGAAATAAACATGGACCACTTTTATGAGGCAATGAAAGAGGTAGAACCCTCTGCCACCCGTGAGGTATCTGTAGAAGTACCGAATGTCCGTTGGGATCAGGTTGGAGGATTGCAGGACGTAAAACAAAAATTAATTGAAGCAATTGAGTGGCCGTTAAAATATGCGGAATTATTCGAAATTGCCAAAACGACTCCGCCGAAAGGAATTGTTTTACACGGACAACCGGGGACCGGGAAAACATTATTGGCTAAAGCAGTGGCCACAGAAAGCGAGGTGAATTTTATTTCCATCAAAGGGCCGGAATTATTATCGAAATGGGTTGGTGAAAGCGAAAAGGGCGTTCGGGAGCTTTTTAAAAAAGCACGCCAGGCGGCTCCGTGCATACTCTTTTTTGACGAAATTGACGCCATTGCACCGGTTCGAGGCAGTGGCGGCTCAGATTCGCATGTTACAGAAAGAGTTATTAGTCAATTGCTCACTGAATTGGACGGTATCGAGGGCTTAAAAAACGTTGTCGTGATTGCGGCAACAAACAGAATCGATATTATTGATGCGGCAGTATTACGACCGGGTCGATTTGATTTTTTGATCGAGCTTCCGGTGCCGGATCCTGAATCCAGAACAAAAATATTCAATGTTCATTTGCATGATAAACCATTAGATAAAGATGTGAAGATTTCGAATTTGGTCAATGATACAGAAGGATTTGTAGGAGCAGACATCGAATCAATTTGTCGATATGCTTCCATGCTGGCAATTCGTGATGTAGTGGAGTCGCAAAAAGGGGATCAATTTGATTTAGAAAAGCTTCGATTAACTATGAAACATTTTAAAATAGCGATTAACGATGCCGGTCAAAGGACTTAAACAGATAAAAACGCTTTCTTCAACTCGTCGAATTTCTGATAAAAATGGTCTCAATAAAATCAGTTCTTTAACAGTTATCAGGCACGTTCAAGCTCCTCCTGTAAAGAATCACCAGTCATATTCGCCAAAGACATGGGTTTTTATTGCAGAGCCAAAATTTGTGCGTTACCGGCAAAGTTTGCTTATCGAACGCTCTGAGGAACCTATGACTGAACTTTTCCAGGAAGCAGAAGCTGTTATTGTTATCGCTGAAATTCCGGGTGTTGCAGGAACAGACGATTTGAAATTAACGGTGGAAGGGGATATTTTAATTCTTGAAGCAATGGTCCGGGGGAAACAGGCCAATCGAAAATATTTTAAAGAAATCATCATCCCATTTCAAATAAATGAACGAGATATTGTTTTTTCATTAAACAACGGACTATTTGAAATTAAGTTATTTCCCCTAACCAGGAGGCATAAATGAGTTATATAAAAGTAATGGTCGTTGATGATAACGATGAAATACTTGATTTATTTAAAGATTTATTTCAAGAATTAAAATACCATGTGATGCTGGCACATGATGGTAATGAGGCATTGCAATTATTCAAAAAAGAACAACCAGATGTAATTTTTCTGGATATTAGGATGCCTGGCCCGGATGGTATCGAAACACTTAAAAAATTAAAGCAAATTGATAATGGTAATAATGCAACAGTTGTGATGATAACAGGTTACGGTGATATTGAAACAGCCAGGCAGGCGATGCAATTGGGCGCTTACGAGTATCTTACAAAACCAATTGATTTGAATGCAATCAAGTCGATCTGTGAAGAAGTTATAGAAGAAACGGTGGTTGTGAATGCCTGATTTGATTTATGTGCCAATCGTTCATACAGAAGCAGATTTGGGTACTCTTGCCAAATCGTTCAAAAATGAATATACGAAAAAATATTCAAGGCAGCGTTATGAAAACCATGTTCAGACTATTCAGAGAATGTGGGATGAAATTAGTGTTTCATTATTAAAGATGGATCTGGAATGGCACAAAATACGGATATATCAGGATGGCCTTCCGGTATGTGGAAAAGAAGCTGAAATTGTCACAGAATTAGCCGCGCAGGGAAGCCGAAATCATCAATTAGTATTATTACTGATTGAAAAAGGTGCTCATTTAGAGGGAACTGAAGACAAAAAATTGCTATTAGAGGAATATCAGCATTATCAGAATATTTTTAATGCCAAAAGTCCTGTTATAAAAAACAGGTTGCTACACAATTATCAAAAGAAAAGCGAGAAATTGTTGTACCAGCGGGATCAATTTGTTGCGAAACAAATTACAAACACACTGCGAGCGGGTGAAACCGCAATCCTGTTTATGGGAATGCTCCATCATGTTGAACAATTTCTTGATAAAAAGATTCGTATTCAATACCTGATCCGCAGGCTTCCGTTGCATAAAAATGCTCGGTTAACAACTGTCGAGTAAAATTATGGTTCAGTTTTTCTTTTCTGAAACGCTTTGTTTAAGATAATCTGAGTGGCTTCGGGAATATCGATAGATATTAATTCGTCATGCGAAAACCATCTGGCGTCTTTAGCGTCTGTATCAGCAGAAAGTTCACCATTTAGATAGATCGCCTCATAATCGACTAAAATATAGTGATATTGCACAGTTCCATTTTCATCTTTCAGAATCAAATCCAAGACGTCAATCACCTCGCCAATAGTTACTTTGATATTACATTCTTCCATAATTTCGCGTGCACAGGCTTTTTTTAGTTCTTCGCCAAGTTCAACAAGGCCGCCAGGCAAAGCCCAGAGACCAGCGCTTGGATCTTTACTTCGCTGGATTAATAATACTTTCTCGTTTTTATTGAATACAACGGCGCCAACGCCAACCATCGGATAGTCCGGATATGCGCGTCCTTTCATGAAAACATTCTCCGAAATTTTTTATAATCCGGAATGATTACTTTTCGACCTTCCCGAATAATGAGTTTTTCGTCTTCTAAATATTTAAATACCCTGGAAATAGTTTCCCGGGATGTGCCCGACATATTCGCCATGTCTTGTTGGAGCGGAATACGCGGAATTTCCATAGTGTTCTGTTTTCCTTTACCTTGATCTTCCGCCAGCATTGACAGGGTGGAGGCTACCCGTCCCATTGCATCTTGTAGCGAAAGGCTTTTAATTTGCGTATCACTTCGCCTGATTCTGGCAGCCAACTCTTTTAACAAACCAATCGCGATTTGCGGATAATCTTCCATTAACTTTAAAAAATCTCCCCTGCGTAGAATAAGTACTTGAGAATCTTCAACTGCGGTGACACTGGCAGACCGTGACTTCCCATCGAGCAAAGACATTTCACCAAAAAAGCCACCACTCTCTAAAATGGATAAAATAACCTCCCGTCCGTCATCGCTCATGCGGGAAACCTTCACACGTCCCTTCTGAATAAGAAACATTGAATTACCCGGATCTTCCTCAATTAAAATTATGCGATCCTTTTCATATTTTTTGCTGACACATAGATTACGGATTTGTTCAAGTTCTTCTTCATCTAATTGAGAAAAAATAGGCACTCGTTTAAGAAGTGACGTCTCCATAATTTTAAAGCCTCCCCTTTTTTTTTGATTAAACGCTTATCTTTTTTGTGATATTTCGTTTACCAATTCATACACCTTTTCCATTGCGTCATCAGCTTGTTTTTGTAAGATTCCTTTTCGATCTTTTGAAATCTGGTCAATATTTTCTAAATAAAAAGGTTTACCAATTTTAACGGAAACTTTCACTGGTTTGGGGAACTTTGCTCCGGGAGGAAGAACTTGATCGGTTCCATAAATTGCAACTGGTACAATCGGACAATTTGCATGTTGGGCCAGGCGTACAAATCCTGTTCGAATACGGTGTTTTTTCCCTTCTATTCGTTTTCGGGTCCCTTCTGGCGCCATAAATAAAATTTCATCTTGTTTGAGGATATTTACTGCACGATTGAAGGCCTCCTTATCAGAGGAATCTCGCACAACCGGGAAAATACTTACTGCTTGTAACCACCAACGAAGCAAGGGAACTTTGAATAACGAATCTTTTGCCATTGTGTGAACACGGTGTTTTATACCTACAGAAAGCGCTACGATATCCATGTTGCTATTGTGGTTGAAAATGCCAATGAAGGGACCTTTGGGGGGATAATTTTCAAGACCGGTAACAGTTGCGCGTAAGTAAATTCGAGCTACAAATCTGAGAATAAAGGCAGAAATCCAATATATCATTTATTCCTCATACGTATTAAATTTTTTTAAAATACAATATAAAAGTGTGAAAATCAAGATTTATTTTTATAGAGATTATTTTCATAAATAAGAGTTTCAACGTGCGGTGGAATCATGTACTTGACAGATTGTCCGTTACGAATCCGACGCCGGATATCTGAGCTTGAAATAGCAATCAGCGGATTATCCATGATTTTCATTTTCGTAACATATTCATTCGGCGCGTCTGCAATTATAGTTCCGGGGCGGCGGTAAACAACGACATGACACGCGTTCAGGATTTCGTCGGGTTTATACCAGCTTGAAAAATTCTCCAGATTATCTGCTCCGATGAGAAAAAATAAGTTTTCCCGGGATATTTTTAAAGTACGACGATAATGTAAAATCGTCTTTAGCGAGTATGAGACGTTTTTATTTTTTAATTCAAAATCAGAAATATTAAATGAGGGATTTCCCTGAATAGACAACTGAAGCATTTGCCAGCGAATATCAGCGGGTGTGATTCTCTTATCTTGTTTATGAGGTGGAATAGCAGCCGGGATAAAGATAATTTTACGAAGATCTAATTCATCGCGAATCCATTCTGCTAATAGTAAATGTCCGATATGAACAGGATCAAAGGTTCCCCCGTATAAACAAATTTTCATCTCACAATCCTTGGTGCTAGTTCTCCTTTATGTCGTTATTTGATTGTTTTTCAGCGAGTTCCTGGAGTGAAATCTTAACACCAGGTACTCGTTTGCCTTTCGGATATTTAGAAAGATAACGTTTGTATTCTGCCAGTGCTCGATCATACTCGCCTTCTTTTTTCAAGCACACTGCTAACCAGTATTGCGCTTCTTTTGCCCAACTTGTATCATAATAATTATTCACAACACTCTCATAATATAAAATAGCTGCATCGTAGTATGTCAATTTACGATAGAGTTCTCCGTTTTTGTATTCTTTCTTTGCCAGCTTTTCTCGACATCTCGTCATAATATCATTCGCTTCATCCTTATAATCACCATCCGGGAATTCTTCCATAAAGTGTTGCAGCTTTTCTATCGCCTGCAATGTATATGTCTGATCCAGTGAATATTTGGGCGATAGCTTATAGTTCGACAGACCGACTTTATATAATGCATCGTCCTTATAGGAGCTATTCGGGAACATACGCACTAATTTTTCATATTCAGCAATTGCCAAAATATATTCTTTTAATTTAAAATGACATTCTGCCAAATAATATTGGGCTTTATCGACGACATTGTGGCCAGGGAAATTTAATACAATAATTCGAAATTCAGTTTTTGCATCCAAATAGTCGCCATCGTCAAATTTTTTAATGGCATAGTTTATTCTTTCCTCCGCGGATAAGTCTTTTTTAGGACGGTTGCTTCCGCAAGAAATGATGATGATACCAGATAGAAAAATTAAAAAGAATCGTTTTAACATGAAATAATCCTCATTTGCTTCTAAACGCATAAAACATATAAATAATAACTCCTGAAATCCCCATAATAAAAACCGGTTCTAAAACCTTTTTATAGCCGTTAAATTCAGGAACCGGTGCTAATGTAAATGAAATGTGCGTATTTTGGAGTTCGGAAATCGTTTTTCGGTCTACATAATCTGAATACGAATCCGTACATTCTCCCATCCAAATGATTTTGCTATTATTCTTAAGACGTGAAAACTTTGTCCAAAGTTTTAGTATAAATTTTCGTTGAACAGGATTAGATTTCCAGAAGGTATCGTTACTTAAATAATTAACATTCAGTTTAATAATTTTATATTCAATAACAATGGAATTTTGATTTAATCCCGCACCAGAGTCGTTTAGTGTGGCAATCGAGTCACAGTGCATCTTTTGCAGAGATTTAATATACCAATTTTCTATAAACCATCCGTTTGCATTTTCAGGATCAGCGTTTCGCACATAAATTGTTTTATCGTGGCATAAAATTCCGGAACTATCGATAGTTTCACTTACCACGTTCTCGGCAAGCAGGTTGAATATTTTATAATTATCCATTTCCTCAACAGGTTCCTGGCCGATCACTGATCCGAAAAAAAATAGAACAGTTATAAAAAAATATGCCATATAAAGTTGGTTTTTCTGATACGAAAACAACATTTCATATACTCTTTTGCTTGTTTGAAGTTCCCTATAAATGAAACAGCAGCGAAAAGAAATGCCAGCGATTAAAGCTGTGTTCTTTTTCTTGATAAACAAACGAGTACTGGAGAGAATAATTATGATGACCAAACTCATTTTGTTTTTTGTGAAATAGCTTTGAATCGATTAAACCGACTCCAAATGAATAATTATTATGCTTGGTATAATTTTCTTGAAAATATCCGCCTTGAATCGCTGCAATACCCCAGAAAGTTTGTTCAAAGCCGAAGTGCACTTCCCTGACGTTTTCTTTGTTTTCTTCTGTAAGATTGCGGACATCCAGAGAAAACGTGGCGCCGGAAAAAGGTCGGTAAGAAATTCCGATATTCATGGTTTCATCGAACATTCGTTCCACCGGTGTTCTGTAATTTGGTAATTCTTTGGGAAAATCAATATACGATAGGCCGACATTTATATGTGGATTTGGTTTCATCAAAATCCCGTAGCCAAACCCAAATCCGCGTTCTAATCCATTTTCGGTTTCTTTATAATAAAATGTACCGCTAAATCCCATTGAAACTTTTGATGCCAACTCAATATGTGAAAAGACTGTATGCGAACTGTTATTCCATAAATCGTTGAAATTAAAAAACTCAACCTGCTGCCTGGCCAAAACGTTGTTTAATGACTCTTCTCCGAATATGATCCCGACAGTTAAAAACTTTGCAGTGAAAATCGCCGACTTTATGAGCAGGGCGGAGGCATTTAGCAAATTCGCATTTTCGATCTTTTCGGTAAAATTATTAGAGTAATGTCTGGAAGACACAAGAGATGATATTGGATTTAGAAAAACCGTTAATCGATATTGTTTTTCCGTTTCATAGAGATTAAATGCTCCGGGATTATAAAACACTGCTTCCAGGTCGTCTTCAACAGAAGTAAAAGCGCCTCCCATTGCCAGAGGTCGTTGTTTTACATTGCTCAACGTTCCAAAATAATGTGTTTGCGCATTACTTGCGTGAATATTAAACCAGAATAAAATGATTGTCAGAAAAAAAAAGACGGGGTAATTATTCATTTATCACCCCCTGGTTTTTTTTGAATAAGGCAATAGACAGCGGAACTAAATTTAGGATAGAAATAGCCATCGAAAAGATATTACCATGTATCGTAAAAAACGTGTGTTCATTTCTTAACTGAACGTCATTTACCAGAAACAAACGTTCAAAAATTGGCGATTGATCAGATATCCTGCCATAAGTATCAATGAACATTGAAACGCCGGTATTCGCACATCTGGCAATACTAATTCTGTTTTCGATTGCTCTGAAAACAGCAGCTTGCGCGTGATGATAGGGGGCAGAACTTCGCTTGAACCACCCATCATTTGTAATGATGGTAAGCAGTTGAGCGTTGCCATCTGTTACAAATCGTCGAACCAGTTCCGGAAATAATGATTCAAAACAAATGATAAGCGAAATCCTGATTTCTTTTTGTTGTGATGTGTTTTTGTCTGTAATCGGAACGAAAAATGTTTTTATGGATTCTCCGGGAGAAAAATTACCTTCGCCCATTTCAAGGCTCTCTAAAAAATCCCGAAACTTTGGGAATACTTCTGTAAACGGCACTCTTTCTCCAAAGGGAACGAGGTGGAGCTTGGCATAACTTTCCAATAACTGTTTGTTTGGTTCCACCAGAAAAGCAGAATTGAACGTTTTATAATCTTGATTAGAATAGAATTGATAATCGTGGGCGCCTGTTAGCAGGGGGATGTTAATCGTATTTACTAAATTTCTTATGTTCGATAAATAGCTGTGATCGTATCGTAGATATGTAGGCACAGCAGTTTCCGGCCAGATGATTATCTCCGGATTGAGATGCGCGGCTGCCTGCGTGAGACTGTCATAAATTGCATAATTTTCTGACCAGAAATCAGAATCGTTTTTTAAAAACGGATCAATATTTCCCTGAATAAGCGCAACTCGTATTTTTTCGTGCAGTTGATTGTCCGGCCTGGGAATCACCCATTTGCCGTATAGCCATGGAAAAATGAATAATACGATTAAACACAAGTAGAGTGCAATTGCATAAGTTAACTTACGATGATTATAAAAAATCGCCATAATAACCACGTTTATGCACACAATCCAAAATGACACTCCATAAACACTCGTAAAGCTGGCATATTGAATCAGGGAGAGATAATACGTTTGTGAGTAGGCCAGAGATGTCCAGGGAAATCCCAATACTCCGAGTGATCGGATATATTCAATTCCGGTCCATAAAAAAGGAATAGAAAGAAATAAATAATTCATACCGAGACGTTGACGAAGGAATGTATAAAAAATGGCAAATAAGATAAAATAGACCGGCAAATAAAGGATTGCCGCGATACTTCCGGGGATAGTGACCCAGTTAATCCAGTACAGGGTGCCCATGTTAAAAAAGAGACCGGACAAATATCCCCATTTGATTGCGCCTTTATAATTTTCGTTATTTAAGAGAACAAAAAGAGGTATTAATCCAAAATAAGCCAGAAAACCTAGTTTAAAAGGTGGAAATGAAAGCGAAAGAACTATTCCACAGAGTAATGCCAAAAATAAATTTTTATACATAATTTGTTACGAATTCCCGGGAACGATATATTGGTAAAAAATAATCAGATATTTTACAACTCATATCTGATTAAAATTAAATACGAACGAATTAAAGGACTCGATTTTTTATAAAGCAACACCAGTCAATAAAAAAAAGGGCTGAAAATTAATGGACGTTTGAACCGTGGAGATGGGTGATCTCTGTATAAAGAGCCCGAACAACTGCCATTGTAGTTAGACGCTCAATTATCCGCGATTTTTACATTGCCTTCATCAACATGCGATAAATCTATCAGATCTGGATTTTGCGTTTACTATACCGATAAATATCAGTTAATACCACAGTCCCTGAGCTGAAGTTTCCGTACTTTCCATTTATGTGGTTACGCTTGGGCAGTACTTCTCAACGGATCACTCTTAAAAACTGTAATTCGTCGATGCCCTTAATCCAGCCCTATGCACACTAATTGTGTTATGATTCCAGAGGTTGCTTTAATACTTCTTTTAGTAACTTACCTGCTTTGAAATGCGTTTTTCTCCGCGCCGGAACATAAATTATTTCACCGGTTTTAGGATTGCGGGCTTTAGGCTTTGGTTTTGTTGTTTTTACTTCAAATACACCAAAATCCCGAATTTCTATCCGCACTTCAGGATCAGCTTCTGCCATAAATTCACGCAGAGTGGTAAAAACGCCATCAACGATTTTTTCTGTAACATAAATTTTTTCACCGACCAACTTTGCTGTTCGTTTTGAGACATCTTTCTTGGTTATGGTTTGTTTCATAACTTCTGCTCCTTTGTTTATTTAAATTTGATTCAGTTACTTTTCAGCTTGATTTAATATGCGGTAATTTCCGTCTATCCGTTGAACACTGATGACTCCTTTTATTTTGCGAACCCGGTTCATGATGCGGTTGAGATGGTTTAAATTTAAAACTTCTATTACCATGACATTGCTTGCCAGTGTGTCCTGAGTTTTCAAATCCATGCTTACAATATTTGTGTTCATCGATATGAGTGAGTCTGTAATATCACGCAAAAATACTCGGTTGTTTTCGGCAATCACATTAATTTTTGCCACAAATTTTTTGCTGTTATTAACCGCCCATTGCACGTCAATGTTTCTGTCTTCCTCTTCTAACAGTTTTGGTACATTTTTACAATCAGTACGATGGATAACAACGCCGCGTCCTTTTGTAATAAAACCAATTATCCGGTCACCTGGAAGTGGTTGACAGCATTTTCCGAAGTTAATGAGTAAATTATCCAACCCCTGTACTTTGACTGTATTATCAATACCCCAGGCTAATTTGATAAAACGCTTCAGAAAGGAATCAATTTTGTCCGACTGAATGTTATCCGGGGCAATTTTATGTACAATTCTGGTCGGCGTTAAATCTCCTCGTCCTATGGCTGCATAAAACTTTGCAGCATCATTATAATTAAACTCTTTCGCAATCTGTTTAATTTCATCATTTTTTAACGATATATTAAATTTTATCAGTGTTTTATTTAATAGTTCTTCTCCCAATTTGCTGCTTTGCGCAAATTGTGTTTCTTTAATCCACCGCTTTATCTTATTTTTTGCTTTATTTGTTTTGACAAATTTCAACCAGTCTTGATTTGGATGCTGATTGTTAGATGTAATAATTTCCACCATATCACCATTTTTAAGGCAGTGGTTTAACGGAACCATTTTACCATTCACCTTCGCTCCGATGCAATGAAAACCAACATCCGTGTGAATATGAAAAGCAAAATCAATCGGTGTGGAATCATTCTCTAATTGCCAAAGATCATGATCTGGTGAAAATACAAAAATCTCATTTTGAAATAAATCATCGATTTTTAAGCTCTGGATAAATTTATCCGGGTCCTTTGCATCATCAAAAATTTTCTGTCGTAGCTGAATTAGCTTTTCTTCAACTTCATCTAATCGTTTCCGGCCTTCTTTGTAGAGCCAATGTGCCGCGATTCCGGTTTCTGCTTCGTCATTCATTTTTTCGGTTCGAATTTGAACCTCAACCACCTTTTGATTTTCATGGCCATTTGAATTCGGTGTATAAATAACTTTTGCATGGATAGATTGATATCCATTTTCTCGCGGGTTTTGGATATAATCAGAATAAAGCTCATGTACAGGTACAAATTCATTCTGAACCACAGATAATGCCGCGTAACAATCTTTAAAACGGTCATGTAAAAGGCCGTCTTTAACAATAATTCGTATTGCTAAAATATCATTTATTTTATCAAATGAGTAACCGCGGTTAATCATTTTTTTATGAATCGAATAAATGCTTTTGGAACGACCATGCACTTTACATATAATACCGGCCTTGCTTAACCCCTGCTTAACAATTGAAACAATCTGATCAATATGGGTCTCTCGCACTTCCCGGCTTTCTGCCAGCCGGGTTCTAATATTTTCATACGTTTCAGGTTCAAGGAACTTAAAAGAAAGATCTTCAAGCTCCTGTTTGATTTTTGAAATCCCGAGACGATGGGCAAGAGGCACGTAAATTGCCATTGCTTTCTCGCCAACATCTTTTATTAGTTTTGAATTTCGCTTTTCTAACGTAGCGTTGATTGCTCGCATATAGATCAAACGATCAGCAAGTTTAATAATTATCACCCGAATGTCCCGTGCGATTGATAGCACAAGCTTCCTGAGTTTGTCGGTCTGTTTTATATGTTTATTCCGAAAATGTAATTCACTAATCTGGTAAAGACCAACGACAAGATCATAAATATTTTTTCCAAATTTTTCTTTAATAACCTGTTTATCTGTCTCAGTATCAATCGTGATGGCGTGCAAGAAACCACCGATCACTGTTTCATAATCCATTCTGAGTTCAATAAGTATGTCTACAACCTTAAGACAATGCTCAAAATAAGGTTCACCGGAAATATATAATTGATCCTTGTGGGTGTTATAACTAAATTCAAACGCCTGTTTTATTAAATCTTCATTAACGTTATTGCTGTATTGTTTAATTCTGCTGACTATCTCGGCAAATTGTTTACGATATTTTTCCATCAGGCTCTTGGTAAATTCTATGATGCTTGCTTTTATTTACAGTACATAAACTATATATTTTTTATTAAATAATCAAGCTAAAAATAATAAAAATAAATTAATATACCTCTGTTTCCGATTTAATGTCACCGTTCAATCTCTCAACACTTATCATACCATCAATATTTCGTATTTTATTGATAGCGCGCGTTAATTGATTAAGATTTTTCACTTCAATGACCAGCGTATTATGAATAAAAGCTCCTTCGGTATTTAAGATCATCCGGATAATATTTGTTTGAATAGATGCAGTTGACTCAGATATGTCTTTTAAAAAGTTAGGGCGATTGTCGGCAAAAACTTTTAGTTTTACTAAAAATTGCCTGTCTTTATCCACATCCCATTCAACATGAACCTTTTTTTCCGGGTGTTGAAGTAAATAGCTGATTCGTGTGCAATCACAACGATGGATTTCTATGCCCCGTCCCCTGGACATAAATCCGAGTATTCGATCTCCGGGAATCGGCTGACAGCAATCTCCAAAAGCGATTAAAAAATTATTTTCCCCTTGAATTCTGATCCCATTTTTAGATGTTTTCGGATGTTTTGAAGATTTGCCATTATTTTTTTTATTCGATTTATCTGAATGTTGTTCTGGTGAAATTTTTTCCAGAACCTCTTTCACGTTTAGTTCTGCTTTACCGAGCGCGATATGTAATTGATTGATATCATCTAAGCCATAAGATTGGGCAATTCCTGTAAGATTTAAATCTTGTTCGGAAATATTTATTTTGTTAAGTTCGATACTTAATAAATCTTTACCGAGTTGTAAGCTCTGTTCGAATATAGCATCCTTAACCCAGCGTTTTATTTTGCTTTTTGCTTTTGAGGTTTTGATAAACTTCAGCCATTCTGGATTTGGTTGTGCTTTGTTAGATGTCAAAATTTCAACAACATCGCCGTTTTTTAATTGATAATTTAGCGGAACGATTTTGCGATTTGTTTTAGCCCCGATGCAATGGTAGCCAACATCAGTATGAACACTAAATGCAAAGTCTACTGCCGTCGATTCGCGCGGCAGGCGGTGAAGATCTCCATTTGGGGTAAAAACAAAGACTTCATCACGAAAAAGGTCGTTCTTGAGATTTTCCATAAAATCACCAGAATCTTTTGACTCTTGCTGCCATTCTAAAATCCGCCTTAGCCAGGCATACTGTTGCTCTATTTCAGATTTATTGATTTTACCTTTGTTTGTGATCCAGTGAAAGGCAATTCCGTTTTCTGCACGCAAATCCATGTTTTGAGTACGGATTTGTATGTCCGTCATTTTCCCGTTTGGCCCGATAACAGTTGTATGAAGTGACTGATACAGATTTGATTTTGGTGTTGCAATATAATCTTTAAAATGATCATGAACCGGCGTGAATAAATTGTGCACCACTCCTAAAACAAAATAACATTGTTCGACTTTGTCTACCAAAATTTTTACTGTGAAAGCATCGGTGATCTCCTCGAATGGCAGGTCTCGATATTTCATTTTTTCATATATTTTGAATAAGTTTTTTATTTCACAGAGAATATTAACATTTGTAATATCAATTTTTTTAAGATCATTTTTTATCTGTGCACTGATTTTAGCGACATATTGTTCACGCGATGGGGAATCGTCAGAGATTTTCTTTTCGATGAAGTCATATTTTTTAGGATGTAATGTTTTAAATACACGATCTTCTAATTCAGATACAATTTTGGTGATACCCAGTCGGTGGGCCAGCGGAGCATAGACATCCATGGTTTCCGCTGCGATTCGTTTGCGTTTACGGGAAGGCAAATAGTCGAGAGTGCGCATATTATGTAGTCTGTCTGCAAATTTGATCAGAATTACCCGAATATCCTTAACCATGGAAATAATCATTTTACGAAAATTTTCCGCCTGCTTTGTTTCAAAGTTTTCGAAATTAATACCACCGATTTTTGTAACACCGTCGACCAGTAGTGCAATTTCTTCGCCGAATAAATCTTCAACCTCTTCAATTGTTACACCGGAATCCTCTGCAACATCGTGGAGTAGGGCGCTGCATATTGTCGCGGTATCCATTTGATAATCCGTCAAAATCATAGAGACAGCCAACGGATGTTCAAAAAATGGTTTTCCCGAACTTCGTAATTGATCTTGATGAGCTTTATAGGAAAAATTGTAGGCTTTACGAATAAGTTCGACATCTAAAGCATCGTTATAGCGCCGAATTTTTTCGATAAGTTCATTAAATATTTTTATATATTTATTGTCCATACCAATGTAAATAAAAAAGTGAGAAACAATGGTTCTCATGAACCTGTTTATGTCGAATAGTAAAACCGTTAATTTAACGGAAATACTTAGCGCTTAACCTGTAACACCATAATTTTTTACTGCACAAATTTCTATAAAACATCACTGGTCGAAGATGTTGCGATATCGCGTCGAGGAATTCATAAAAACCGAATGATATATTTGGGTCCTGATTCTCATCAAAAAGGAGACTTTGATTTCACAGATTCGACTTCACCGTAATACTCTGTATCCTGGCGCGGCGATAGATCTTCAAAACTAACAAATTCGTGTTTGAATACCAGTTCCACAGTTCCAATAGGGCCATTTCGTTGTTTACCGATAATAATTTCGGCGATATTTTCTCGTTCTGGCTCAACAATTCCATAAGCAGCCGGCCGGTAAATAAATAGAACCACATCTGCATCCTGTTCGATTGCGCCGGATTCTCGTAAATCTGAAAGTTGTGGCCGTTTGTCACCGCCTCGTGATTCAACAGCTCTGGATAACTGGCTCAAAGCCACTACCGGCACATCCAATTCTTTTGCAAGTGCTTTTAGCGACTGAGAAATTTCGGAAATTTCTTGCTGACGACTATCTGCTCTTTTAGGCCCGCGGATAAGCTGCAAATAGTCAATAACTAACATTTTAACATCTTTCTCATATTTTAAGCGCCTGGACTTGGCTTTTATTTCCAAAATACTTTGAGCGGGTGTATCATCCACATAAATCGGCGCTTCTGCTAATTGTCCCACTGCAAGGCTCAAATTTGACCAGAGATTTGGGGGTAATTTACCTGTTCGCACAAGATGTGAATCAACTTTCGCTTCTGCACAGAGCATACGCATGGCTAATTGATACGAAGCCATTTCCAGACTAACAATCCCCACACCTGCATTATGCTTCACTGCTGCATTTCGTGCGATATTAAGACAAAACGCTGTTTTACCCATAGAGGGTCTGCCAGCCACGATGATTAAATCCGAATTCTGAAAACCGGATGTCAATTCATCTAACCTGGAAAATCCGGTGGATACACCGGTGACGCCACCTTTTGTATGGTGATATAATTCAATTTTCTCAAATGTATCTTGCAAAATAGGGTAGATAGAAGCAAACCCTTTTCTCAACCGTCGCTCAGAAAGAGTAAATATTTCTTTTTCTGCGCTATCCACCAGATCGTGTACATCGTGTGTTGATTCATAGCAACGAGTTGCAATACTCGTGGAAACGCTTAATAATTTTCGAAGCAGTGATTTTTCCAATACAATTTTAGCGTGGTATTCGACGTTTGCTGCAGAAGGTACTTTTTCTGCCAACTGAATCAAGTAATAATTACCGCCAACTGCTTCCAGATCGCCCGATTTTTGTAATTTATCTGCCAACGTAATCACGTCTACTGGCTGCCGTTCTTCATATAAATTGTACGCTGCTTTAAATATTTTTTGATGTGCTGTTCGATAGAAAGCAGATTCATCTAAAATTTCGACTGCTTTGCCCACAGCTTCATTTTCGATAAACATTGCTCCTAATACAGCCATCTCTGCATCAATATCCTGTGGCGGAATTCTATCTGTTTTTGGTTCACTTTTTGACATTTTAAATATTTAATCTTTTTTGTTCAAATACAACATTTGCAATTTTTGTATATCTTCCCACGTTGCCCGTTTCCATTCCTGATGTCTTAGCAATGCAGCAGGATGATACGTTACTATCAATTTTGCACCCCGGAAATCATATATCTGGCCACGAAGCTGCTGCATCGATTTATCTGTTTCTAAAAGTACCTGTCCTGCGATCCTTCCCAGAGCCAGGATGAATTTGGGTTGTATAATATCGATCTGCATATCGAGATGTTTTTTACAAACATCGCGTTCATCAGGCAGCGGGTCTCTGTTCCCAGGCGGACGACATTTTAAAATATTGCTGATAAAAACTTCTTCCCGTTTTAAATCGATCGCCGCTAATATTTTTGTCAATAATTGACCGGCTGCACCAACAAACGGTTTTCCCTGCATATCTTCATCTGCTCCGGGCGCTTCACCGATCAACATAATATCTGTATTTGGATTACCTGCTCCGAAAACCGCATTCCGGCGCGTTTTGTAAAGGCCGCATTGTTGACAATTTTTGACTTTTAAAAAAAGTGCGTTTAATTGTTGGGCCTTGCTTTTGGGCTGTTGAGCAATTTTTGGTAATGTTTTTCTGGTCACATAAATCTCATTTCCATACAAATCTCGTTGATAGTGCAGATAATCGGAAATATCATTGATCAGTTCACCAGCAGTTCGATTGTCTTTATCCATTTGAGTTCATTCTTTCAATTGCTTTTTGGATAATTTTTTCAGCGACTTTAAATTTACTCAAAAGCGGTAACTTTTCTATCTTTTCTTCACTCTCAATAATCATTACCTGATTTTCATCGCTACCAAATTCCGCACCTTGCTTCATCGGATTATTTAGTACAATAAAATCAAGGTGCTTTTGTTCTAATTTCTGAAGGGCATTGGACACTTCATTTTCCGTTTCGAGCGCAAAACCAATCAGCAGGGTATTTCTTTTGTTTTCTCCGGCTTCTGCCAAAATATCAGGTGTTTTTTTTAGTTCAACATGAAAGGAAGCTGCAGACTTTTTTATTTTATGATCACTTACCTGTTTTGGTGAAAAATCAGCAACCGCGGCTGCCATAATCAAGATATTTGCATCGGACAATTCGTTTATAACAGCATCTTGCATCTCCTGCGCAGTTTTAACATGCAATAACTCAATTCCGTTAATTGCTGTGAGCTGAACCGGACCGCTGATGAGCGTTACTTTTGCACCGTGCATCGCGGCTGCCTCTGCCAGAGCATATCCCATTTTCCCGGAGGAATGATTCGTAAAAACCCGAACTGGATCCAGAGGTTCTTGTGTTGGGCCGGCAGTAACAACTACCTTCATATTTTTTAAGGAATTTGAACCGTGAAGAACACAACGGATTTTAAATAAAATATCTTTTTCCTTAGCCAAACGTCCCCAGCCATATTCACCGCATGCTAATTCGCCATGTCCCGGATCAACAATATGATATCCATGCTTTTTGAGTTTTTCTAAATTTTCCTGAAAAACTGCATTCTGGTACATTTCCTTGTTCATTGCCGGGCAGAAAATAACCGGAACCGTAGCTGCACTAATTAACGTTGTTAGTAAATTATCCGCAATACCATTGGCAACTTTGCTGATAGTATTGGCAGTTGCCGGACAAATAACGATACAATCAGCATCTCGAACCAGATCGATATGAATTGTGCTATTTTCAAACTGATCCCAGCTAACAGAATTTTCTGATAACGTTTCAAACGTTAACGGAGTTACGAATTGTTTTGCAGCTTTTGTCATTACAACTTTTACGTGTGACCCGGATTTTAAAAGGCTTCGGACAAGTTCACACGTTTTGTAAGCTGCAATTCCTCCGGTTATTCCTACTAATATTTTTTTATCAGTAAACATATTGGTGATATTATTCGTCCCGGTTCAGATATTCAAATTTTAGTTGGCCGCTCAAGATTTCTTCCAATGCTATTTTTGTTGGTTTCGGAAGTTTTAGATATTCTCTTTCCGAGCTACGATCGTTCTCGGATAATTCATCTTCATCATAGGTATCTGACTCATCATCATAGCCATATTCCAGTTCAATTAAACGTTTTTGTTCATCATTAATTTGTTTCGCGCGTTTTGCGATGATAATAATTGCTTCGTAAATGCTATCAACATATTTTTCTAATTCATTTAAATGGATAGGTGTACTTGGCATTAACTGTTACCTCCACGATTGATTTTGGTTCGTATAATATTCAATGTTTTTTTTACGGTATTGTCTAAGTTGTTATTTTTAATAATAAAATCAAAGTATTTTTTCTTTTCCAATTCAAGAGGAACGCGTTCTAATCGTTTGGCGATCTCCTCCCGGGATTCGGTTTTACGTTTTTTAAGCCGGTTTATCAATTCATTGACTGACGGTGGCTCCAAAAAAATTGAAATTGCGCGATTATTAAATTTCTGTTGAATGGTTAAAGCGCCATTAACATCAATGTCTAATAAGACAACATTGCCCCAAGACAACCATTGTTCAACCAAAACACGGCTGGTGCCATAGTAATAGTGATGAACCTGCTCCCATTCTAAAAATTCGTTTTGTTCGATTTTTTTTTGAAATTCTTCTTCCGATAAAAAGAAATAATCTTTCCCATCTACTTCGCCTTGACGAGGTTTACGGGTAGTGCAAGACACAGAATAAATAAAATCTATTTCATTATGTTTGAGTAATCTTTTTATTACCGTTGATTTTCCCCCGCCCGACGGAGAAGATAAGATCACTAATAAACTCATTGTACCTGTATGTCTTTTAAGTGCGATTTGTCTTTCATTGATCGTACACGGTGCGCAATAGTCTCTGGTGTATTTGCCGAAAGAACAATATGATCACTGTTCGTAATAATAACTGATTTAGTCTTTTTACCCATTGTTGCGTCGATTAATTTTCCATTTTCACGAGCGCTGGATATAATGCTTTTCACTGGTCGTGATTCCGGAGAAATTACAGCGACTATGCGATCGCAGTGTATATAATTTCGATATCCAATACTGAGCATAATTTATTCTATGTTTTGAACCTGTTCTCTGATTTTTTCAACTTCTTCTTTAAGCATCACAACAACGTGAGATATATCAGCATCATAGGCTTTGGCGCCGATTGTATTGGCTTCCCGCGTCATTTCCTGTAATAAAAAATTTAATTTACGGCCAATTGCTTGTTCTGATTCCAGAATCTCCAGAAACATTTTATTATGGCTTTTAAATCGCGTGCATTCTTCGGTCACATCAATTCTCGTGGCTAACATCGCAACTTCCATTTCTAACCGCCCCTGATCCATTTCTTCTCCAAAGGAATTGATTGAAGTGAGATTTGCAATTTTTTCCCGCAAGCGTTCCCGTTCTTTGTTGACACGTAATTCCGCAAGTTCTTCAATTTTATATATGTTCTGATCGAGTATGTTTACACGGTTCTTTAGATCGATACTCAACTGCTGTCCTTCATCCTGACGCATTTTATTTACATTTTCCAATGCCTGTTCTATCGAAGATCGCATTTCATCCCACAGTTCAGTCAAGTCTCCGTTCACTTCTTCGAGTAAAAATATATCTGAAAACGGTAGCAGATGTTCTACTTTAATTTTCCCGGAAAGGTTCAAATGTTGTTTCAGAAATTTAAGTTGCTTTAAATAGTGCTGAGCCAGTTCTATATTTACTATCGCTGTTTCAGAGATGTCATTATTCGATTGTTTTACATTAATTGAAATATTAACCCGGCCGCGAACTAAATGTTTTTTCACGATATTACGTACTTCGTCTTCAAATTGTGATAAATTTTTGGGCAACCGAACCGAGATATCTAGAAATCTGTTATTTAATGTTCGTATTTCTACAGTTATTTCTTTGTTGTTTGTCTTTACATCGCTCCGTCCATACCCTGTCATGCTTGTAATCATGTTCGTTCTTCCAAATCAATAGTAAGTAGTAAATAAAAATTAACTTAGATTATACAAAAAAAATTTGAATTTGTCAAACTTTTTTTTTCTTTTTTTATAATAAACAAATAAAAAGGCCTTATAAAAGACCTTAATATAAAAAACATATGGATAATTATAAAAAATGACCGCGGGATGTGGGAGATTTATTATTTCATACGACTGAATTTTTTCTCCTGGATTGTCAGGATTAATGAAATACGATGTGTGCCTCCCAAATCATCATGACTTAGAAATGCATAGTCAATGTTCAATTTTGGTAATTTTATTCCGGCGCCTGCTGAAAAATAGCCAATATCTGATCCCAACCGAAGCGCAACTAAATGTTTCAATTCATACTCGATTCCAAAATGTGTATCAAAACTCATGCGCCCGAGATTGAATTGGGCTGAGTAGCGCCGATTTTCGAAACGGATATCCATATCAAAAGCCGGGATAATTCGTCCTGTGAAGAAGGGAACATCCCATATATAGGCAACTCCTGATTTTACTGTCGGAATGATTGCCTCACGGCGACCGGTATCCCAGGCAAGCAATGTGGTTGTAATATCCTGTAAATTTACGCCGATATTCAGATTCGGCAATGCCCGATAAAGAAATCCGACATCAAAACCAAGTCCCCATGCGGAATTATCACCGATATTTTTGGTAACTATTTTGATATTACTTCCCCATGCCAGTTTTTTCGAGGCGATTTTGGCGTAGGTTAAATAGAACGCCCATTCGGCATCGTTGATTGTTTTAACGACATACGGCGTATTGATTTTGTTGTTGTCGTAAATTGCGCCCAGTTCCAGGTCGTTGCGCTGTAATGCTGTTACCGGGATATCATCCACACCAAGTCGGATAATACTCAAACCAAGCGAGGTTTTGGGGCCGGCAGGAAAAGCTGCCGCGCCGTAATTATAGTTAATGAGGCGTGCGAATCGTTCCGCATACATTCCGCTAATTTGCGGATAACCGAGCTGCGTAAGTCCGGCAGGGTTCCAATAGCCGGCTGTCACATCTTCTGCAATGGCAACAAACGCGCCACCCATTCCGAGGGCTCGCGCACCGACGCCGGTAGCGATAAATTCACCAGCATATTTTCCTTTTACCAGATCTCCGCTAAACAGATCGCGGTTTGTTATAAAACCTGTGATTAGGAAGATTATAAGTAATATGGCTTTATTTTTCATAGAGTTAATTACCTCGGTTAAGTCTGAATTAAATATATAATTTTTATTTTGTCACATAATATTTTCGGTTTTAAATTATCAAAAAGAATATCAGTCAGTTTTTAATCAATTTTTTTAATTTGCTCAGAATGTTCAGCGCCTCAATCGGTGTTATGTTATTAATATCGACATTATTTATTTCTTCTCTAAGAATATTTTCTTGTTGTACAAAAAAATCAAGTTGTTTAATTGGTTGCTGCTGGCCATGTTTTAACGCCAGTTTAGGCAGTGCATTTGGTGTCAGCTCTCCTGCTTCCAGGTTTGCTAATACCTCTTTCGCACGTTCAATGATTGTTTTAGGCAATCCCGCAAGTTGAGCGACTTGAATGCCGTAGCTATGGTCACAGCCTCCTTCGACTATTTTTCTTAAAAATACGATTTTATCTCCCCATTCCTTAACCGCGACATTATAGTTTTTTACACGAGGAAGAATTAATTCAAGTTCCGTTAATTCGTGATAATGGGTGGCAAAAAGTGTCTTTGCGGCAACCTGGTGGTTGTTGTGCAAATATTCAGCAACAGCCCAGGCAATGGACAGGCCGTCGAAGGTGCTGGTGCCGCGACCGATTTCATCCAGTAAAATTAAACTTTTTATGGTTGCATTATTTAAAATATTGGCAGCCTCATTCATTTCCATCAAGAATGTGCTTTCACCACCGGCAAGGTTATCCGAAGCACCAACACGGGTAAAGATTTTGTCGACTAGTCCGATCTTTGCTGATTTTGCCGGAACAAAACTACCGATTTGCGTCATGAGAACAATCAATCCCACCTGACGTAAGTATGTCGATTTACCAGCCATGTTCGGACCGGTGATGATATGAATTTGATGCTTGTCATTATCCAGGTGCACATCGTTGGGAATAAATGATTCGCCCGGCGGAAGCAGTCGTTCCACAACCGGATGACGACCGTCGATAATATGGAGTTCATCGTTGGTATAAATGTCCGGCTTGCAATAATTATTTTCGATTGCTACTTGGGCAAAATTGGAGAGACAGTCCAGTTGGGCGATAAGGGATGCATTTTTTTGAATCTCAACGATTTTATGTCCCACAAGCTGCCGTACCTGATCAAAAAGCTGGTATTCAAGGTCGGCAATTTTTTCTTCTGCACCTAATATTTGTTCTTCATATTCTTTTAGCTCCGGTGTGATGAATCGTTCTGCATTTACAAGCGTTTGTTTGCGAATATAATCCTGTGGCACTTTGGGAAGATGCGGTTTTGTAATCTCGATATAATAGCCGAAAACTTTGTTATATTTCACTTTTAAAGATGGAATTCCGGTGCGGTCTCGTTCCGTTGTCTGCAGTTTGGCAATCCAGTCTTTACCGGAAAAAACGATTTCCCGTAAATGATCAAGCTCGGCATTATGCCCGCGGCGGATAAGCCCGCCATCCGAGGTAGCCAGCGGTGGGTCATCAACGATTGCCTGTTCGATTTCATTGACTAATAGCGACAGGTCTTCCAGTTCATCCCGAATATGGGAGATGTATTCGTCTTCTAAATCTGATAGCGTCACTTTGATGTCAGGGACGTTCTTGAGCGTTTCTTTCAATGAATTTAGGTCCCGGGCGTTCGCGCGGCCGGTAATTATTTTGGACGACATGCGCTCCAGGTCTCCAATCGATTTTAGTTTGTCACGAGTTTTTTCTCGTAAATCGGTATCTTTAACAAATTCTCCCACTGCATCTAACCGGCGTTTAATCGGAACCGATATTGCCATCGGATGAATCATCCAGTTTACTAATAGCCTGCCGCCCATTGCGGTTTTGGTTTGATCAAGAACTGAAAACAATGTTGTGCGATCGTTGCGATCATTTAGTGAATGAAGAAGCTCGAGGTTTTTTTGAGTTGTGGGATCAACGGTTAAAAAATCTTCATTATCGCGGCGGCTGATTTTTGTGATATATTCTATATCAGAGCGCTGATTTTCTTTTACATAATGCAAAATCGCCCCGGCAGCAGTAATGCCAACTGTTAAATTCTCGCACCCGAAGCCTTTTAATGAGGCTGTTTTAAAATGCCCTGTCAGTTTTTCATAACCATAATCCCGGGAAAAAATCCAGTCTTCCTTGACAGTCAGAAAAAATGTGCTGCCATGATTGATTTGTTCGGTGATGTACTGCTGCTGAGATTCGGGAACAATTACTTCTGCTGGCTCCAGCGATTGCACCTGTTCCCGCATTTTTTCTTTTGGCATTTCAGAGACAAAATATTCGCCGGTTGACACATCGATGCCAGAGAGGCCGAAATTATTCTTATCAACAGAAATAGCGACCAGAAAGTTGTTGCGCTTGCTTTGCAAAATTTCATCTGAAAAAGTAGTTCCTGGTGTGACAATTTCCACTATATCGCGTTTTACGATAGTTTTTGCTTTTTTCGGGTCTTCAACCTGTTCGCAAATTGCCACTCGGTGTCCTGCCTTAATCATTTTGGTCAGATATGTATTCAGCGCGTGATACGGAAATCCGGCCAATGGCACGTCAGCCGATTTACCGTGTGCGCGAGAAGTGAGCGTAATTCCCAGGACTTCGGATGCGATTGTTGCATCTTCATAGAACATTTCATAGAAATCACCCATCCGAAAAAAAAGAATAGCGTCTTTGTGTTTGGCTTTTATCGCTAAATATTGCTCCATTAGCGGAGTTGTTTTTGATGGTTTTGTCATAATTTATATAAATATCAGTACATACGTTTATCAACGCCCCAGTTCAATTTGGTTCGCAGCAGATTATAAAAATTATTCCCCTTAAATTGAACAGTTTTCGTTTTATAATTCGCTTTTTCAATGATGATATATTCATTTATTTTGATATTGTCTGCTACCTGACCATCTGCGTTAAGAGTGGCTTCCTGATTTCTGCCGAGTGGATAAATTTGGATTTTGCTATCTCCGGAAATAACCATCGGACGCGCTCCGAGCGAATGCGGACAAATCGGATTGATAATCATCGCATCTACATTTGGCGCGATAATAGGGCCCATCGCCGATAACGAGTATGCTGTTGAACCGGTGGGGGTCGCGATAATCACACCGTCACAAAGATAAGTTGTTAAAAAATCATCATTAATGGAAATATTAATTCGCATTACGCGTGCGGCATTGCTTTTGTCAACGACGATGTCATTCAATCCGTAGAACGTAACGCCATTTTCCCGATTGATGATATGAGCCTTCAGAACCATCCGCTCCATGATCGTGAAATCATCACGCAGAATATCCTCGATACACTCATAAAGTTGGGAAATGGTTATTTCGGCCAGAAATCCAAGTCCGCCCAGGTTCACCCCTAAAATCGGCGTGCTGTTAGCGCCTACTGATCGCGCGGTTGAGAGAATCGTCCCGTCACCACCAAAGGCCAATACAATATCACAACTGGCACCAATGCATTCGGCCGGACAACTTCGAACCAATTCCTGCTTAAAATCTAAATAATCGAACAGGTTTTCTTCAAGAATATAGTCGATTTTCTGGTTATCAAGCCAGGTTAAAAGATCAGGGATAACTTTACTTATAACAGGCTTTGTAATATTTCCTATTATACCAAAATTCATTTTGATAGTTTCCTATACTAAATGAGTTCTAATTGGAAACCTTCTTCTTTTTTAACCAATTTTTTTAGCTTTTCCTCGGCCTGGTTCAACTTGTCAAAACAAAACTTCGAGTGTTTTATGCCTTCTTCAAATATTTTCAGAGATTCTTCTAATGTCAAGCCTTCCTGTTCCAATTGTTGAACGATCTCTTCAAGACGGCTCATCGCGTGTTCAAATTTTTTTTCTGCCATTGTACCTTTACCCTGTTGGTTTTATTCTCCCTTATTTATTTTGTCAACTGTTCCTGAAATTTCTCCGACATTAAATTTAACATTTATCTTTTCGTTCTCAGCGAGTTGCGAAGCATTACGAACTATTTGATGATCTTGTTCGCGATAACATATACTATATCCGCGTTTTAAAATTGCTTCAGGATTGAGTGCGTTTAATTTTTGAGTGAGCGAATCTGTTTTTTCTTTAAATAAACGCAACCTGTGTTTTTGAGTTGTTTCCATTGACCGGTTCAGTTCATCCAGGCGTTGTTGATATTGTCGAATCATATCGATTGGCCGGCGGAAACCATAGCTATGCATTAAATTTTTCAATTTTTCTTGATTGAATGAAATATCCGAGTGAATAGTGCTCACCATTTTTTGTAACAGATACCTTATTTTTGCCAGAAGTTCCGTTCGAGCGGGGACAGCTAATTCAGCCGCGGCTGACGGTGTTGGCGCTCGCAGATCAGCGACAAAGTCACTGATGCTATAATCAATTTCATGCCCTACTGCGGAAATGACCGGTATCTTTGAATTGAAGATGGCTCTGGCAACAACTTCTTCATTAAATGCCCACAAATCTTCAAAAGAACCTCCGCCGCGTCCCACGATTAGCACATCTACCTGTCCGTATTCATTGAATTGTTCAACTGCATGAGCGATTTCCTTTGCCGCATCATCGCCCTGAACTTTTACCGGATACAGGATAATTTCCGTGCCCGGAGAACGGCGATTTAAGACAGTCACGAGGTCCTGGATTGCTGCGCCGGTGGGGGAGGTTATGATACCGATTCGCGCCGGAAATAGCGGGATCGGCTTTTTATGTTCCTCTTCAAACAACCCTTCTTCCTGAAGCTTTTTTTTCAGTTGCTCCAATGCAAACTGCAATTCGCCGATGCCTGCTGGTTGTATTTTGAAAATATCCAGTTGGTAAGCGCCTCGCTTTTCGTACAGCGAAATTCGACCATGCGCGATGACCTTCATCCCATCTTCCGGGGAAAATCGCACCATTTGATTTCGCCCGCGCCACATAACACATGGAATTTGCGCGTCCTTATCTTTTAACGAAAAATATAGATGCCCCGACGAATGCCGCTTAAAATTGGAAATTTCTCCTTCTACCAGAATATATTCAAAATTCGTTTCCAGTAATATCTTAATTTCGTGGGTTATTTCGCTAACTGTGAAAACTTTCGGTTCAACGATTTCCGATTCCATGTCTATCATTATTTTATCCATTATAAAATTAAGCAGAGTAGTGACTCTGCTTTCAGGTTAATATAAAATGTTACAACAATTTTTAGAATTCGGCAAGACTTTTTTTAAAAAAAAATTAAACTGAGTGGTTTGATGTTTGATTAAAATGCTCAATTTGTTCTCGAAAGGTATCGATTTTATCAACAATATGCAGATAAAATGAGAAGGTGGTTCCTTCGCCAATTTGACTGTCAACTTTAATATCTCCGCCGTGACTATTAATGATTTTCAATGAAATGGGTAACCCTAACCCGGTGCCATCTTTTTTAGTTGTGAAGAATGGTGTAAACAGTTCATCCATTTCGTATGCAGGAATACCGGTACCAGTATCACTAATTTGTATTTCGATTTTTTTATCGTTCACATTGCGGGTTGTTATTGATAATTCTCCGCCGTCTGGCATGGAATGAATCGCGTTTTGGCAAAGATTAAGAAGTACTTGCTTAATTTGTTCCGCATCGAATAGCGTTGGTGGGATTTTATTATCGAGGATGCGTGCAATATGGATATTTTTGGCGCTGATTTCTTCCCGCATTTCAAGAAATACGATAATTTCTTCGATTAATGTATTGATATCGCCAGTTGAAACTGCGGGTTTTGACAGTTTGGAAAAATCGAGAATATTTGTCAATACGTTTTCCAGGCGTTTCACTTCCTCAGTAATTATTTGTGCAAAGTTAGTGAGACGACTATCCTGGTATTCTGTACGGGTTATTTTCATTATATTTCGAGCAAAGCCGCCGATTGCCACCAACGGATTTCTGATTTCATGTGCAACATGTGCTGCCATTTTCCCGATGATTGCTAATTGTTCCGAATGTAATAATCGTTTTTGTGTTTCTTTTAATTCCTGATATGCTTTTTCTAACTTGTTTTTTTCTTGTTCCAACTCGGAGTATGCTTCTGCGCGTTCAACTGCAATGCCTGCTTGTGAGGCAAAAATTGCCATCAAGTGTAGCATTTTATCGTCAAGAGGGCGATTGCTAAATTTATTATCAGCAATAACAACGCCGATGGTTTTGTCGCGAGCCAAAAGGGGGACAGCTAAAAATTCATCCAGGTTTAATTTCTCAAAAACAGCGTTGTGCATTTGCAAATTTATTGTAGAATGTTCGATTTTTAATGGGATTTGTTCGGCTATTACTTTCTGGAAGATGCCATCGTTCTGATTTAGAGGAATCTTGATCTGTTGGACAAGACTCGAAAAATGGGCGTCAGTTGGCGCTTGCTTCATGCCGTATTTTTGAAGAAAATTTGGCAGGGATATTTGTTCTCTGAGCAGAGCAGACCATATCCGATTGGCTTCTTCCTGAAGGATTGGACCAACGCCCATTTTTCCTTCCAGGGTGTTTGTTTTTTTATTGATCAGAAAAATCATTGCACGACTAAAACCAAAGGCACAACCTGCTGTAAGCGCGGTTAAAATTAAATGTAACGATTGATCCAGGTCTAATGTTCGGTTCATGAAATGGCTGATATGACCAAGCATCGACAGCTCGTGTTCTTTTTGTTCTGATTCGGTAATATCTTGGGCAATAATGATTTCTCCGGAAATCGTATCACCTTCAAAAAGAGGGACGGTTTTAAGCTTAAGTGCAATTTGTTCGTTTCGAGCGGTTGTATATTTTAAGCGGTCAATTGTCGTGGACAAACCATTTCGAAGGGTTGTTTCAATATGTTTGTTGGATGTTGGTGATTGAAATAAATTTTGATCGAATAAATTTTTTCCGACAAATGCATCTGCCTTTTCCCATTTCATGATTTTAGCAAGATGGTTGTTAATTTTCATGATTTTTCCGGTATGGTCGATAGACAAAATGCCAATGGGAATGGTATCGATCAATGATTCGAGATAATCTCGTGTCTGCTTGATTTCGTTTTGTAATTGCAGATTTTTATTATTGATATCATTGATAATGAAAACATTTTCAATGACATTAATTAATTCCCGCATCCCAAAAGGTTTTTGTAAATAAGCACTTACGCCTACTTTTAGAAATTTCAGTCTGTCTGAAGGGGATATTTCTTTCGCAGTGAGAAAGATAACCGGAGTATGGCTAAATTCACCATAGGAAGGATTCGTGGTTAATTCGGCATAAACCTGGCCTCCATCGAGACCGGGCATTAAATAGTCCAGAAGGATTAAATCGGGTTTCACATCCTGAACCATATTTAATCCTTCAGCGCCATCTTTTGCACAAATGCATGTATATCCTGCTTTCTCTAAAAATGATCTTACAAGAGAATGCATTGAAATGGAATCATCAATAAATAAAATTTTTGTCTTATTATTGATCATATATTATTTCTTTTTCTTATGCCGATCCTTACGAAGTCGTTTCTTTCGTTTATGAGTTGCTATTTTATGTCGTTTCCGTTTTTTTCCGCTTGGCATATTAGTCACCTCCTTCCAAAGCATGCGTAAAATTATTTATTCTTCTGTGTTGTTTTCATCTGATTCATTAACATAATTTCTAAAATCTTTTGAACATCGAAAAACAGGTGATTTTCGTTTGGGAATATGGATTTCTTCCCCGGTTTTCGGATTCCTTCCAACCCGGGCTTTTCGTTCCACAACTTTGAATGTCCCGAATCCCCGGAATTCAACTGATTCTCCCTTTTTCAAAGCATAACTTAGCGTTGCAATAAATCCATCGACGACTGCTGATGTCTCAACTTTTGTAAGGCCGGTTCCCTCGGCGATGATGTTAATGATATCTGCTTTTGTCAAGGCGTTGAATCTCCTCTTTTTTCGATTTATTTTTAATAAAAAATTCGACAATTCAATTTATTATTTGTCAATGACAGGTCGAACAATTATGGCTACTGCAGGAACTACATGAACTTGATGCGTTTGAATATGCTGAACTCGTTCCTGTTGAAAAACCGAATGCGGACATCTTGCGATTTACATCAGAACCATTGCAGTGTGGACAGCGAATGTCTGTTAACCGGGAGTCACCACGAACGAGTTCGTCAAAGATTTTATTGCATTGTTCACATTTAAATTCGTAAATTGGCATTACAAAACCACCTGATATTTAATTCTTGGAAATCGTTGTAACAATTCGAAAGCAGACCTGACATCCTGGAATAGCAAATCAAAAAGAGTGATCTTTTGTTTTCGCTTTTTTATTGTTTTGGGTTTACCGGTTATGCCTGCTGCATCAGCCGCTAAATTGATGGCATCTTCATAAGTTCCCAGCGTATCTATAAAACCGTATTCAAAGCCTTGTTGTCCGGTAAATACCCGCCCATCTGCGTATTTTAGCACCTGGCGACGGGAAAGGCCAGTTTCTTTAACAACAACAGTAACAAACTGTTGATATGCATTATCAATAAGATCTTGCATCAGTTTTCGCTCAGCCGGAGTAATATCTCTGTGCGGAGACCCGGTATCTTTATACTGACCGCTTTTTATTACTTCAAATTTGATACCCAGTTTGTTCATCAATTCCCGTGTATTTGGTAATTCCGCAATTACACCAATACTTCCGGTTGTAGTACCCGGATTGGCCATAATCGAATCTGTTCCGCATGCAATATAATAACCACCTGATGCAGCAACGCCACCCATGGAAGCAATCACGACTTTTCCTGAATCACGTACTTTCTTCACCTTTTCGTAAATCTCCTGTGAAGCAGCAATGCCGCCTCCCGGGCTATCAATTCTGAGTACAATCCCTTTTACTGAACTGTCTCTGCTGTATTTATCAAGTTGACTGACAATATTTTCCGCGCTATAGATCACACCGGTTACTTCGACCAACGCAATTTTTTCGCCGCCTGCGGATAGATCATAATTACTTCGTGATCCGAGACTGGAGAGAAACATTGATACGGCAAAAATGAAGAAAAGAATACTGGCCAGAATAATGATTCCAATGAATAGATTTTGTCGTCTACCCATATTTTACCTCGAATTGATGATTAATAAATCATTACATAATTACAAATATAAATAGAGAATTATGTATTCTTTTATCTGATATTTTTCAAAAATATTTACCAATTGAACATATTATTAAAAAATGTAAGATAATAAAATTAAATTTAAAAGTCAACACCAAAATCGATTTGATTTTTTAGATGTTATATCTCTTTAGAATGTGTTCATTCTTTCTGTCGCTTTTCATTTGAATGCATAGGTATTTAAAACGCAAATTCTCAAAGCCCGCAGAGTTTCGCAAAGATATCTTTTTAAAAGATTGATTTTTACCTCCGCGTTACATTGTGCCTTCTGCGGTTTTGTGTTGAATTAGTATCAAAAATCATATTAATTTTTTGATTTCAGAATGTGGCTTAATGATATTAGATTAATGCGGGTTTTTTAATAGGGCCAATAATCCGTGTAAATATGTGTTCCACATCATTCGGTGAACCAAGAAAGAAAGCACGACAATTCAAGAATCATCGTGCTCAACAAATTTGAGATAAAATCGAATTATTCAACAATGACTGCTGTGCCGTAGGCAAGAATTTCAGATGCAGCGCCCATAATAAAGCTTGTGGTAAATCGAACGTTGATGATTGCATTTGCACCCATTTCCTCGGCCGAGTTCATCATGCGGTCGAGGGCTTGTTCTCTGGCTTCTGCCATTAATTTTGTATATTCTTCGATTTCGCCGCCAAATACATTTTTTAAACCAGCCAGAATATCTTTCCCGACATGGCGGGCACGGATGGTATTTCCGCGAACCACCCCCAGCGTTTTAGTAATTTTTTTGCCGGCTATTGAATCTGTTGTTACGATGATCATCTTTGAATCTCCTTATATGGGTCCGTTTTCTTTATGATTAGTTTTTCCCGCAACACGGATACGATCAGGATAACAAATCCCGCAAGTGCTAAAACGATTCCTGTTTTTACAACGCCGACGAGCTGCGTATCTGCAAGTATATTTTCCACAGCCTGAAACAGTGCCCAGGTTATCAAAATAACTGTGCCGATGGATACGAGTACCCAGGCAATGCGACGTTCGATTCGGTTGTAAATATTTACCCAGTATTTATCCCAAATCTCTTTCGGAGGAGATTTAAAAGCCATTTGTTTTGTCACCTCCTTTAGCTTATGATATTCGTTCCATTCCTTTTTTAACGGAGGATATGTCTGTATCAATTGATGTAATTCTTTTGATTCCTGTTGTGTCAGTTCGCCATCAATTTCGCCCATTAATAGAACCTGGAAGCGTTCCTTTTCCAGCGTTGTTATCTGTTTATTCATTGAAGCAGCCCTCCAGTTTGCCTTTTAGTGCTTTCCGTGCTGAATACAATCGTGACATTACAGTGCCAATGGGACATTCCAATATGTCGGCGATTTCGTTGTAAGACATATCCTGAAAATCTTTTAAAATGATAATTTCTTTATAGCTTTCTTTGAGAGAATTAATTGCCCGCCACACGGCTGCTTTCAATTCATCATGCTCAAGACGATCCGATGCATCTTGTGAGGCGTCAACAATACTCTGGATTTCCTGATAACTGATTTCCGAGAACGGACGCGCGTGACGGGAACGGTCACGAAGATGATTAAAACAAAGGTTCCGCAATATTTGATAAAACCAGGTGAAAAACTTCCTGCCCGGCTCCAGCTTTTTAATGGAACGGTAGGCGCGAACAAATGCTTCCTGCGATAAATCCAGTGCTGCATTGTGCGAGCTAACCAAACCAAGCGCAGAATAGTAAGCTCGTTCTTTATAATGCCCAACCAGCAAACCATAAGCATGTTTATCGCCCCGCTGGCACAACCGTATGAGCCGTTGTTCTTGAAATTCTTTATCTTCGTCCATTGACCATTCTCTCTTTTCTAACATTAATACACCAATGATTCAAAATTATTCGATAAAAATAAAAAAAAATTTTACTACATCCAATAGTTTTTTGATTTTTCTAAGCAAGTTCAATATTGCTCTTGATTCTCTCGAAAATTCTGATTATATTTAATCTTTAAACGAAAACGTCTCTTTTTATCATCATTTATCGAGAGGAGGATATTTCATGTATCGAATGACTTTCTTTATAACGTTGATGTTGTTTTCCGTTGTATTATTAACCATGTGCAGCAAAAAGGCGATAAAATCAAAGGCCGAAATTGATTATGTAAAAGGCCAGGTTGAAAAATTCGCACCTGTACTAATCAAATACGATGCAACTATTCTTGATTCGGGCGAAACAGCCGCTCTGGAAAAAATCGTTGAAGCAGCGAAATACATGGATGAAATATTTTTGCGCCAGGTATATCATAAAAATATGGCCATTCATGAGGCATTGTTTGCCAGCGCCGATTCTTCTGATATTCCTTATCAGCAGTTATTCACCATTATGGTCGGTCCGTTTGATCGTCTTGAAGAAGATGACCCGTTTATTAATAATGAAGAAAAACCGGATGGCGCGAATTTCTATCCCGCGGATATGTCAAAAGATGAATATATTGAATGGATCGAAAAGCATCCCGCGGATAAAGAGAAGTTTGAACACACATTTACGCTGATTCGTCGGGAAAATGGCAAACTCATTGCGGTTCCTTATTCAGAGGCTTATGCAGAATTGCTGAAGCCAGCCGCGAAGCTCCTGAAACAAGCTGCAGAATTAACAAACAATGAATCGCTGAAAACATACCTGAATTCGCGGGCAGACGCCTTTTTAAGTAATGATTATTATCAAAGCGATATGGATTGGATGGATTTGGACAGCCAGATCGAAGTTGTGATCGGTCCGTATGAAGTGTACGAAGACAAGTTATTCAACTATAAAGCGGCTTTTGAATCGTTTGTTACCATTGTCGACCCTAGAGAGAGCAAGAAGCTGGCAACAGTGGCACAGTATTTAACCGAGTTGGAAAACTCCCTGCCCATACCGGATACATATAAAAATTTCGATCGTGGATCAGAATCCCCGGTAAAAGTAGTGCAGGAAGTCTTCAGTGCGGGTGATACAAAAGCCGGAGTTCAGACACTGGCATTTAACTTACCAAATGATGAACGGGTTCGGGAGGCAAAGGGCAGCAAAAAAGTTATGTTGAAAAATATCGCGGAAGCCAAATTCACTAAAATTTACCTGCCCATTTCACAGGTTGTTCTGGATGAATCGATATTGCCTCTTATTTCCTTTGATCGCTGGTTTACTCATATTCTTATGCATGAAGTCACCCATGGTCTGGGTCCGGGACAGATTACCCTGGAAGATGGCACAGAAACGACGGTTGCCAGATTATTGAAAGAAACTTATTCTGCTATCGAGGAATGTAAAGCAGATATCGGTGGATTATACACGTTTTCCTATCTCTGTAAAAAAGGAGTGTTCCCGTTTGAATTGGAAAAAGGAATTTACCCCACATTCCTTGCCGGGATTTTTCGCTCTGTGAGATTCGGCGCCGAAGAAGCTCATGGCAAAGCCAATATGATCAGCTTTAATTATATTATCGAAAAAGGCGGCTTTGAATATGATCCTGAAACAGAAAAGTTTCGCGTAAATAATGATAAAATCAGAACCGCAGTGAGCGACCTGTTGCATGAGTTGTTAACACTGCAGGCAGAGGGCGATTATCAGAGGGCTGTGAACATGATTAAACAGTACGGTGAAATGCCGGAAAATATGAAAAACCTGATTGCCAAACTTACAAATGTTCCAGTGGATATTCGGCCGGAATTTGAAATTTTATCAAAAGTCAAATAAGAAAAATATTAGGTGCGGGCGTGTATAGAGCAAGATTACACGCCTGCTTGCATTTATCTTTTAGCCCCGCATGTAAGGCTCCACATGGATTAATGTGTGAACCGGGTGTGTAATTTTTTCTTCAATGAGCTGTTCAATTTCACGTGTTAAATTGTGACTCTCCAAAACCGATAAATTCGGATCAACATGAATGTGAACATCAACGGATATTTCTGCGCCGATTTTTCGGGAACGCAATTTGTGCCAGTCTTTTATAGATTCATGATTTTTTAGAACTTCTTTAACTACATCGACTAATTTTTCATCAATCGCATGTTCTGTTAATTCTGCCAGTCCTTTTAAAATAATTTTAACTGCCACAAAAATAATCATCATACCCACAACTAAACCGGCGATTTGATCGCCATGACCGAAACCGAATAAACTCAGGATTCCTCCGATTAAAACCGCCACTGAGGACAGAGCGTCACTCCGATGATGCCAGGCATTTGCATACAGAGAAGGGCTATTGCGTTTTACGGCAATGTGCTTTGTCAGTTGAAAAAGTATTTCTTTAGAAATAACAGAAATCAAAGCTACGATAACGACCAACGGACCTGGAAAACTTTCAACGTGTCGATAAAGATTCGTTAGCGCTTGCCACGCAATTCCTGCCCCGACAATGATCAGAATCAGTCCGATTAATTGCGTTCCGATCGTTTCAAATTTTCCATGGCCATACGGATGCTGAGGATCCGGTGGTTTGCGGGCGACTCCCGTACTAATGATGACTGTGATATCGGTAATTAAGTCAGTAAAGGAATGGATACCATCTGCTATCAATGCAGTGGAACGGATGAATGCTCCGACAATTATTTTTAATATCGAAAGCAATATATTGACGAACATCCCCCAATACGTGATGGAATGGATATTTCTCGTATCTTCGCTTTGATTTTTAATCATGGCGCCTGTACTGAATTTTTTATAAAAAGCCGAGTTTAAGCTTGTTGTTCAAAAAATTGTTTGATTTTTGTTTCGATAATGTTCCAGGGCAAAAACGCTGGTTTTTTGATGATGTTCAATGTTATTTCCTGGTTTTGAATGTGATATTCACCTTTAAGACCAAATCCGGAATAACTACCGGATTCATGGTCTCCGTCGAATATGATTCCGTTCTGGCTGGCAGCTTCTTTTGCCTGCAATACCAATTTCCTCGGATCATCGTCGAGCGTCGCTGTTATCGTTCGTGCCATTGTTTTCTCCTTCCTCCGGGATGTACGGTAATTCAATTATAAATTTAGTTCCTTTTCCGATTTCACTTTCAACTTTAATTTCACCGTTGTGCTTTTGAATTATATTATAACTAATCGATAGTCCGAGACCAGTACCAACCCCAACCCCCTTGGTAGTAAATCCCGGATCAAAAATTTGCTCCAGATGTTCTGTTTTTATTCCAGGACCGGTATCTTCAAATTCAATAAATATTCTGGAGTCTTCAAGCCTTGTGCTGATTCGAATTATTCCTTTATCCTTGATAGCCTGAACGCTGTTTGAAATAATATTCATAAACACTTGATTTAACTCATCTGGAAAACAAACGATTTTCGGCAGATCAGTATATTTTTTGTGTATAATAATCCTGTTTTTGATTTCGTGCTGCAATAGCATTAGCGTGCTGTCAATACCTTCGTGAATATCAACGCTTTGGTAATTCGCTTCATCAAGACGAGCAAAGGTTTTTAGGCTGCGCACAATTTTGACCACCCGGCTACTGGCTGTGACTGTCAACCGGGTATTTTCTTTCAGTACTTTTAATGCATAGTTAAATTTTTTATCATTCAGCATTTCAGATGATGATCCGATAGATTCCAGCGCTTCACAGATTTTTTTCACGGCTCGTTGTGATACATCAGCCGCGCTGTTAATCGCACCGATGGGATTATTAATTTCATGCGCAATTCCTGCGGCTAAATTACCCAGGGACGCCATTTTTGCAGTTTGTACCAGTTTTGCCTGAGTCTCTTTTAACTGACGATGAGATTCCTCCAATGCCTGGTATGCTTTTTGGAGTTCATGCGCTTTTTCCAATTCAATCGACTTTCTCTCGTTCTCTGCTTGCAATGCCCGGGCTCTTAAATGCGCCACTTCCAAATCTTTTGCTTTGTGTTCATTTTCTTTTTCGATTCGACGCCGCTCGCGTTCTTCTTCAAGCACAAGCTGTTGTTTTTCCTTGATTGTTTTCACCATTTGATTAAACGCCTCGACGAGCTGACCGATTTCGTCTTCCGTTTTCACGTCCATTCGATAGTCCCAATTCCCTGCGGCAACGATTTTTGTAGCCCGCACCAGTTCAAGCAGGGGAGAGGTAATTCTTCTTGAAAAGAAATAACCCACTGCAATGGAAATGGACGCAATCAGAATAAAAACAATGCTGAACACGATCAAATATGGGCGCTTTGGATCACCGCCAACAACATTCAAGGTTTTAAACATTTGATTGACTTCGATGATGTGTCGGGCAAATTCAGCAAACTGTTCATCAAGGATTTTAAAAACAGTAATGAATCCCAGTTTTCGATTATTGATATAAACAGGCGCCGATATAAAAATGGAATTTGGAGTGGTACCCTCGCTGATAAAATCAGCATTTTTACGGGTAAAAAGTGCTTGCAAAATTTTCGGGGATAGCTCTGGGTATGGATATGCTGTTGAATCCTGAACAGTTGTAATGAGCTCTGACTGTGAATTATAAATAGTGATCTGGCTCATTCCATTTTTGCTTAGTTTTTTTAAAAAACCAGCGCTCGGTATTTTCTCCCGGGATACGATTTGTTTTATTTCTGCAGAGTTGGCAATTTGTGAACAAGCTTTTAGCGCGTCGTCTTTATAAACCGAATGAAGTCTTTTGGAAACCCAGGCACCTTCTTCAACAGCGCGTTCAATTTCATCGTTGAATTTCATACGAATGCTACTCTCTAACAATCGTTTCACTAAATAATGAGACGGAATGATTAGCAGCAGGGTGGCCAGCAATAATGAAAGCGCCAATTTTGTTTGAATATGATTCACTTAAGAATAAGCTTTCCTTTTGTATTTATTGAAAAGTGTCGGGACTTGAACCAATCCGATCTGTGTTGAAGCCGGCTTTTACGGCCAATAAAAAAAGACAACATTTTATCGACATTTAATTGAAAACCGCTTGTTCGCCCTCCGGACAATAAAATTTCATCTGGTTGTTCAGGATTGCGCAGCCATTCAACGGCCTTGTGTCCTTGCTCCGCAGAAATTGGCAAAATCTGCGCACGTATTTTTATATAATAAATCTTACCTGCATCAAGTAAGCCGCTGTGGAATAATTTTAAACCGGAAATGGCTGAACCATGAGACGTTGCTTGTTCAAATGTGTCAAAATAAATAGTGGTGTCAGATTTTTCTATTTGATAACGCTCGTCCCAGATGTCATAAGAAATTGAATATATAATCGATTTATCGAAAATTGTGGGGCCACCAGATTCTGCGACATTGATTTCAAACCGAATGATCGAAGACAGTCCGCTTTGAATTGTGCTAACTATTTTCCGGGAAAATAAATTTTCAATGGATGCTGAAATAGCAAATTGCTTTTCAATAATTTCCGGTTGAATTTTGGCAACAACAATTTCCGTTTTATCACTGGCGTTACCAGGACAATGTGTAATGCTGATAGCCCAGAAACTTAAAAGCAATACGCGCCATATTTTTGTTGTAAATATTATTTTCAGGATAGATTTCATGCCGCAACCTAAAATGTATTTTCCAAACCGACGTTTAAATAAACCGGGCTTTTGCCAACGCGGTTTATGGGAACAGATAAATCGAAGCGAACAATTCCTAGTACCGGTAGCTTGATGCGGTATCCGAGTCCTGTGGCCGCGTGAATGTCATTCAGCCGTGGTTGTTGTTTGGGCGACCAAATTCCGCCAAAATCAAAAAATGTCACTGCTGTATGTTTATGATTTGGGAAATTTTTCGTTGATAACGGGAGCCGGAGCTCGAACTGAGTGAGCATGAATTTATTGCCCCATCCCAGCGGAGTCAGGCGACCGAAGGAGTAGCCGCGCAGCGAGTAGGACCCGCCAAGATAAAAGCGCTCGTAAAACGGCGCTCGACTGGTGGTATGGCCGGCTTCAAAATGAAATGCGAACACTTGCTTATTTCGGAGTGGCCTGTAAATTCGTGCATCAAACGAAAGTTTGGGATAGAAAGTCGATTCAGACAGATTTTTATAAATCAACTCTCCGGAGAGTGCTCCCCAATTTCCGGTAACAGGGTAGGCCGAATTATCGCGGGTATCGATTTGATAACCAGCGCCAAAAGCAATTGAGGTTGTATTTGAAAAGTCTTTTTTAAAAAACGGGTACAATTCTTTAATACGTTCCGGCCTGTTGTGAGAAATTCGTAACAAACCAAAAGCTCCGCGATAAATGTGAGTGCTCCCTCCAACTTTCATTCGAAATCCAAACGAATTTAAATAGGAAATAGTGTCTTGTGCTTCGTAATAATGAATAAATTCCTGTGATTCTTTATACAGTTCAAAATCAATATATCCATTTGAATCGAAAAGATATGGATTGCGATAAGTGATAAAATTGCCGGAAACCCGATCCCCGATTTTCATTTGCCAGCCAATGAGATTTCCATGTCCGAAAAAATTGTCAAACCGGAAACTGACGGGAATGATGTACCACCCATTCAAATCACTATGCCCACCTTCAAACCGATAATATGGCCAGGTGCGCTCCAATATTTCTACGACAACAATCACCAAACCTTTTTGTGAACCAGGCCGGGTATAGATTTCCGCTTCTTTAAAAAAATTGCTCTGCTCTAATCGTTCGGTATTATCAATTAATTCGGCAGGATTTAGCACATCCCCCGGCTTTATCGTCATTTGCCTGAAAATGACCTCAGGTTTTGTCTTTTTGTTTCCTTCAATTTCAATGTCTTCAATAATAAGCTCACGGCTCTTTGTTTGCGTTTCACAAAATGCAGAGCTATTCCTGAATAGGCACATCAAAAAAATGAACAAAAAAATGTATTTGTTTAATAATTTCATAAGCAAACTTGTTGTGATTAATCGCATTGCTCAAGTTTTTTCTGATCTGATTGTTTCAATCCCTTTACAACCAGATTATACGAATCATCGATCATTGTTAATATCATATCTTCATGAATGCTACCATTTAGGATAACAGAATTCCAGTGGTCTTTATTCATGTGATAACCTGGAATAACGGCGTCATATATCGCACGCAGAGCCAATGCATGTTCCGGATCGCATTTTAAGTTTATGCGCAACGGATTTTCCTGCCAGCCAACAAGGGCATACATTTTTCCCATCACCTTAAATACAAGCGCGGTGGGCCCAAACGGCATTTCTTCGGTGACGCCTTTTTTCGTTAATAAATATGTTCGTAATTGTTCAAGTTTCATGTTAGTGCTATTTGATAATAAATAGAAAATAATACAATATTTCATGAACAATGTCAAGCAAAAAGAAAAGCGATTTAATCGCTCTGGTATACGCTTTTCAAAAACACCTTGTTTCTGTATCAGAAAATGTTTATATTCGGATTTTTAATGTATACAGGAGTTAATAAATGAATACTGAGAAAATGAAAATGTCACCTTTCCCGCGCACTTTCTGGGTAAGTAATTCCATGGAAATATTTGAACGCATGGCCTGGTACGGTTTTTGGGCAGTATCAACGCTATATCTCACTGCACCAGTAGAGGACGGAGGACTTGGATTTTCGTCTGAACAGCGTGGATTGATCCAGGGAATTGTTCCCTTTATTCTTTACCTGCTGCCCGTGTTAACCGGAGCTCTGGCCGATCGTTATGGTTATAAAAAAACACTGATCATTGCATACTCAATTTTAACGCCAGGTTATTATTTATTAGGCCAATTCACTTCATTTCACGGATTTTTTCTGATTTTTCTTTTTGTTGCAATTGGCGCTGCTACTTTTAAGCCAATCATTGTGGGAACTATCGCCCGGGTAACAGATAAAAGCAATTCTGCGGTCGGATTTGGTATTTTTTATCAAATGGTAAACATCGGCGGATTTCTCGGGCCGATTGTCGCTGGTATTGTTCGGGCGATGGCATGGAAATATGTATTTATTGCTTCAACCGTCTGGATTGGGATTGATTTTCTTTTGGTCACAATTTTCTTCAAAGAACCAACGACAGAATCGGCGTCACAAAACAGGCGCTCGTTAGTGAAAGTTTTAAAGGACTCGGCATTGGTGTTAAAAAACTGGCGCTTTGTATTGTTCCTGTTTATTCTATCCGGATTCTGGACAGTTTGGAATCAGGTCTTTCTATCGATGCCGGAATACATCCGGGATTTTGTCGATACGCGGGATATATTGACAACAGTTCTTGTTGTGACTCGTACTCTTGGCCTTGAAGGATGGTCTGTGGCGTTACAAAATGCGATAAGCGCCGGGGCACAGGTAAATCCGGAATATATCATTAATGTTGATGCCGGATGTATTATCTTGTTTCAGGTAATTCTTTCCTGGGCAATTTCCCGTATGAAAGACTTTAATGTTATGATTTTCGGTACGATTCTCGTAGGGGGCGGATTCGCGCTCACTGCATTTATGCAAAGTGGTTGGCCTCTTGTGTTCGCGATTGTTATTATTGCATTCGGAGAAATGATGGCTTCACCAAAAAGTCAGGAATATACCGGCCACATTGCCCCTGACGATAAAAAAGCCCTGTATATGGGATATTATTTTGTTTGTATCGCTTTAGGTAATTTGTTCGGCGGTATTCTGAGCGGGCAGCTATATGGCCATTTTGCCAGGGATTTACAGCGGCCGGATATCATGTGGCTCATTTTCGGATTGTTGGGATTGGGCACGGCATTTGTGTTATTTCTCTATAATCGATTTTTAATTTTAAGAAATAAATAGTATTGTTTCCGTTGAATATGTAAAAGATGTTATATAAAACAACAATAGATCATTGTGTTTAAGATAAATACATTCGTTTCTTAATCAACTTATTAAAAATAATAGAAATGAATATTAAACAATGCTTCGGTCGAATATGAAAAATAAAAAGAGGCCTAATTATCTCAAATAAAATATCTTATTTCAAATATTTCGCTTGCATTTCGTTTTAAAAAAAGTATCTTATGATTGAACAAAATTAATATTTTCGTATCGGAGGAAAATATGAATATAGGTATCCCGAAAGAGATATCGATTGAAGAAAAAAGAATATTCCTGGCTCCCCAGGGGATATATTCACTGGTTAAAGAGGGTCATAAGGTGTATATCGAAAAAGGCGCCGGGTTGGATGGTCATTTCTACGACGAAGATTTTCAAAAAGTTGGAGCAGAAATTGTTTTTTCACATGAAGAAGCATTTAAAAGAGCCGACCTGGTGGTCAAAGTAATGCCGCCAACAGAGGAGGAGTGCGAACTGCTTCGTGAAAATCATATTGTTTTCTCTTTCTTGCAATTAGCATTACGCACCGTAAAAGGGATGCAGGCCCTGATCGACAAAAAAATTACTTCTATCGGCATAGAATTAATTGAAACAGTTGATGGAAAAAAACCGGTACTTGAAGTGATCGGTGAAATTGCCGGTAGTATGCTGCCGCAAATCGCCGGACGCTATCTGGAAGGAACCCACGGAGGACGGGGAATTACAATTAGTGGCGTCCCGGGGATACCGCCTGCTTCGATCGTTATTTTAGGCGTCGGAAATATTGGTTCTCACGCTGTAGAGGCTTTTTTAGGGCTTGGCGCACAAGTTTATGTGCTGGATACGGACATTCAACAGCTCAGATATATTGATTTGCATTCTCGAAAACGCGCAATTACGGCGGTATCAAATAGTTTTAATATTGAACGCGCTCTAAAATTTGCTGATGTTGTTATTAGTTCGGTTTATGAATATGGTAAAAAAACCCCTGTAATTGTGACAAAAGAGATGCTATCATTCATGAAGCAGGGAGCACTGGTAATCGATGTTGCAATCGATCAGGGAGGGAGCCTTGAAACCAGTCGTCCCACAACACATTCTGATCCGATCTATAATGTCGATGGAATCATTCATTATTGTGTGCCAAATATTTCATCGGCTGTTTCACGTACTGCTTCGCGTGCTTTAAATAATGTGATTCTGCCCTATATTTTAGAAATCGGTGAAATTGGTTTGCAGCATGTTTTAAAAACAAATCAGGAATTATTAAAAGGCGTGTTTTCACATGATGGTTATTGTACAAATAAAGGAATTGCCAATATCTTTTCCACCCCGTTTAAGGAACTTAAATTTTAAAAAAAATCAAAAGAGTAATATATGAAGTGGATTGAGAATTTTAAACAAAAGATTACAACCCCGGAAAACGCTGCTTCGTTGGTAAATAGTGGTGATCGCATATATATATCAGGCAATGCAGCGACGCCTTATACACTGGTAAAGGCGCTTGCGGCCCGTAAGGACGAGTTACAAGACGTCGATGTGGTACATGTATTATTATTAGGAGACGATCCCCTGTCCCAACCAGGAATGGAGGGACATTTCCGCCATAAGTCGTTGTTCGTTGGTCCTGCAGATCGCAAGGCTGTTAATGAGGGCCGGGCAGATTATTTTCCGATTTTCCTCTATGAAATCCCTGGTCTGTTTATTAAAGGTTCACTGCCGCTGGATGTAGCAATCATTCAAACATCTCCGCCAGATGCTCATGGATTCCTGTCTCTGGGTGTTGAGAACCTTGCCAGTAAAGCTGCTGCTGAAAATTGCAAAAAGTTGATCGTACAAATTAATGACCAGATGCCGCGCTCCCTGGGTGACTGTTTTATCCATATTTCAAGAGTAACGAGCGCAGTGGAAGTATCTGATCCGTTGCCGGAATTAAGCATAAAACAACCAACCGAAGTTGAAACAAAAATCGGCCAATATATTGCAGATTTAGTTGATGACGGAGCCACGCTGCAATTAGGAATCGGCGGAATTCCCAATGCCGCACTGGCAGCAATGGAGGGGAAAAAAGACCTGGGAATTCACACCGAAATGGTGTCGGATGGTGTGATGGAAGCCATTGAAAAAGGAATTATTACCGGTAACCGAAAAAATGTTCATACCGGAAAAGTGGTAGCAACATTTATCCTGGGATCAAAACAACTTTATGAATTCACACATAACAACCCGTTATTTGAAATGCACCCGGTAAACTATTCCAACGATCCGTTTATCGTTGCTCAAAACGATAATATGGTTGGCATTAATTCTGCGATTGAAGTTGATTTAACCGGGCAGGTGTGTTCAGACTCAATCGGATATCGTATTTATTCAGGTTTTGGCGGACAGGTGGATTTTATTCGCGGCGCCGCCCGATCTAAAGGCGGAAAGCCGATTATTGCTTTGCCATCCACTGCTAAAAATGATACGATCAATAAAATCGTGCCGCATTTAAAAGAGGGAGCCGGCGTGGTTACCAGCCGCGGTGATGTGCATTATGTTGTGACTGAATACGGCGTGGCGTATTTACACGGAAAAAGTGTCCGGCGTCGCGCAGAAGCATTAATAAATATTGCCCATCCCTATTTCAGGGATGAATTAACACAATTTGCAAAAGAGAAAAAATATTTGTAAGATACGAAGTTTAACATTAACGGCATGTATGAGGAGTGTACTATGGCAAAATTAACAATTGATAAGCTGGAGTTAGCTGGTAAAAGAGTGCTTGTTCGTGTGGATTTTAATGTACCGTTAAATAGCGAATTAAATGTGACTGATGATACCCGGATACGAGCGGCTTTACCGACAATAAAAAAAATTATTGACTCCGGGGGAAAAACGATTTTGATGTCTCATTTAGGCAGACCCAAAGGCGAAATTAGTGAATCTATGCGGTTGAAACCAGCGGCCCAACGCCTGGCAGAACTTTTAGGTACAGATGTGAAAATCCTTGATAATTGCATTGGCGAGGAAGTAGAAAAAGCCGTTAACAACATGTCGAACGGAGATGTTGTCGTACTTGAGAATTTGCGTTTTCATAAAGGAGAAACCAAAAACGACCCCGAATTTGCTAAAAAACTGGCACGGCTCGGCGATGTTTACGTGAACGATGCATTTGGATCCGCGCATCGCGCACATGCGTCAACCGAGGGCGTAACAAAACATTTTAATCAGTGTGCTGCCGGTTATTTGATTCAAAAAGAATTAAAATATCTGGGCGGAGCTATTGAAAATCCCAAACGACCATTTGTCGCTATTTTAGGGGGCGCCAAAATTTCCGGGAAAATTGATGTTATCGATAATTTGATTGGTACTGTAAATTCACTATTGATTGGCGGCGGCATGGCATATACTTTTTTTAAAGCCCAGGGATTGAGTATTGGTAAATCATTGCTGGAAGAAGATAAAATTGACGTCGCTAAAAAGGTGATGGAAAAAGCAAAAAAAAATAATGTCGAAATACTTCTGCCTGTTGATAATATTATTGCACAGAAAATAAGCGACGATGCGGAAACCAAAACAACTGACACCGCTGAAGTGCCGGAAGGCTGGCTCGGAGTTGATATTGGTCCCAAAACAATTACTAAATTTGAAGATGTGATTTCCAACGCGAATACTGTTGTCTGGAACGGGCCGATGGGTATTTTTGAACAGGAAAAATTTAGCAACGGGACAATGGCTATTGCCAAAACTCTGGCGAATCGTACAGAAACCGGGGCAATTTCAGTGGTTGGAGGAGGCGACTCTGTCGCAGCTCTGGCGAAAGCAAGTCTAACAAACAAAATTACTCACGTTTCTACAGGAGGCGGCGCTTCACTGGAGTTCCTGGGTGGTTTAAAATTGCCCGGTATTCACGCGTTAACTGATGTATCATAACATATTCACGTACGGGCAGATACAATAAAATCTGCCCGTGCAGCTATTAAACAGGTAGTTAACAACGTTGACAATTTTGGTGGTAAAAAGTTTGCTACTTAATTTTATTCTTAACCTGCATTATTCACAAAACGTGCCACAGAAGCACAAAGGTCACAGAGAAACAATAACGTGTGTGCACATTACTTTTCAAACTGAATTAAGAAAAATATGAGTTACTATTGTTTGCGTAACGTTATGAAAATAAAAACGCTGTGTACTCTGAGCCTCTGTGGCTATGAATTTTTCAGGTTAATTCATACAAAAAAATATATTTCCCGACTGATACATAATTTTCATTAATTTGCACTGCAACATTGAGCTTAGGAACCATAATGATCGAAAATACACGGGATCCCCAGTATTTATATGATAATTATCTCCGTTTTTTTGAAGACCTTCTGACTATTCAGGTCAAAAATATGCAGCACCTGATCGCGGTTGTTTCTTTTCGCGAATTGAATAAAATTGATGTCGACGACAGAATCCGAAATGGAGGTCAAATAATTTCAACCAATGAAATCCTTGTAGAAGAAAAAGAATTGGAACACATATTCGATTCCATTTTACCTGTGTTAAAACGTTATTTAATAAATAAAAAAGAACTTGGTAAATTTGAGGATTTCTATGATAAACGAAAAATATCATTAAAAGAAATGATTGAAAATGTATTAACTCGAAATATAAATAAATGGCACGAAATGTCTCAGCGGTATTCTATTGCCAGTGAATTTATGTTTGAAATTAGCGAGTATATTGCCATGCCTTATTTGGAATTATGCTCAGAATATTTCAATAAAAAACTGAAAAAAGACACCTGGAGAAGATCAACCTGCCCTATTTGCGGTAGTCCTCCATCAATGGCCCTGTTACAGGAAAATGTAAATGAAAAGATTATATGGTGTCATCTTTGTGATACAGAATGGACGTTTTCAGATAAAGTATGTCCATTTTGTGAAAATGAAGATTTGAAATCGATTAAACATATTTTCCCGCCTGTAAGCTCACCGTATCGTATTGACGCATGTGATAAATGCCGATATTTCCTGAAAATAATTGATGCTCAGCTTATCTCGAAACCACCCCAATTTGTTATCGAAAATCTACGAACAAAAGATTTGGAAACTATCGCACTAAGTAAAGGTTATAAATCTTATAATTTTATCGGTGGCAGTCAGGCATTGTCAAATACAAAAACAGGTTCGTGATGTCCCTGGTGTATTGTATTGCATAAAGCAATGCACTCCGGCGTGAAATCTTTTTATGGATTTCGAAATTCTCAAATTCTGCTGCAAACTTTCCGGTTGCGGACTATATAATCAATAATGTAACAACACCACGAAAGGCTGATTATGAAAAACGATATCGAAAGTATTAAGATAATCCTGAATCCGTGACAACAATTTGCTTTAGACAGAATTAAATACTTGATTA
>CAZCJL010000022.1:0-67625 GCA_964498785.1 uncultured Cytophagia bacterium
CTGAGCGGATTCCTGCATCCGCAGGAATGACAGCTCTATGCTGAATAGTAACAAATTTTAAATAAAAGCCTTGACAACTCTCCAAAAAATTCATATATTATTAAAACGTTTTAATAAATTTTAATAAGTTTTAGTTGTACCGGTTAATTTTAGAAATGATGGTGTTAGTGAATATAAAAATAAATACTTGTAAGTATTATTCGCATAATTTTTAGTAAAAATAAGTGTTCATTCAAAATTAAATAATTAGAATAAATCGAAACGCTTTTACTATTATGGTCAGAATATGAGTCCAACCATTAAAGACGTTGCAGAAAAAGCGGGAGTTTCTTTATCAACCGTTTCACTCGTGCTTAACCAAAAGAAAAATGTTGCCAAAGCCACCGTTGAAAAAGTTGAAAAAGCGATCGATGAATTAAACTATCATCCCCGGCATTCGGCACGTGGTCTTGCTTCTAAAAGAAGCGGAAATATTGGATTTATTCTTACCAATGATCATTTTTCTCACGCAGAACCATTCTATACAAAAATATTCCTCGGCTCAGAATTCGAAGCCCGCAACTACAATTATTATATCCTGCTGACAACTATCGAAAATAGTTTTAATAAGAAAGATATCCCGCGTTTCTTATTGGAAAAAAACGTCGACGGTGTTATCCTTGCCGGAAAAGTTCCAGATAATTTGGTTAATCTCATTTCAAAATATACACTCCCATTGATCTTCATTGATTATTTCCCTGGCAGAGGGAGATATCCGTCCGTATTAATTGATAATATTGACGGAGCCGAACAGGCAGTCGGCTATCTGTTAAAACAGGGCCATGAAAAAATTGCTTTTATTGGTGGCGATATTGCGCATCCAAGCATTCTTGATCGATTCACAGGTTACAAACAAACGTTAGAGAAACACGGGATGTCAATTAATGAGAAGCTGGCAATTGCTGATATGTCATATACCGCTGATCGGAACGGTTACGACGCAACGATGCGTTTGCTGGCTGCAAACGAACCCTTTACCGCCGTATTTGCAGCGAATGATGCTATGGCTTATGGCTGCATGCGCTGTTTGAAAGAACATAATATCTCAATACCGGATCAGGTCGCAATTATCGGATTCGATGATGTGGATGTAGCAATACAAATGGATCCGCAATTAACAACATTAAGAGTGGATAAAGAAGAAATGGGGGCAATTGCTGTCAAAAACATGGTCGATATGATTTACAGAAATAAAATCTCAATCGGAAAAATACTCGTTCCAACAGAATTAGTTATAAGAAAATCTGCTTAATGAATTATAACCTTTAAAATTGAAAGGTGGTGTTGCCTTGACAAATTATGGTTCAATGAGTAGTGTCTCAAGCCTTATTAATCCCAAATCGTTTAACATTTAAAAGGAGGAGTAATTATGAACAAGATGCTAAAACAAGTAATTGGTTTTAGTAGTGTTATATTGTTTGCGTTTATTATAATTCCAACTGTTTTATTCGCGCAAACGAATATTAATACTATCGGTACCTTTGAGGGGCAACTGCCTTCTTATTGGAAGATCGGAAATCAACCCGGCGGTGCAACGCTGGAATGGGCAAATGACGAATCCCGCAATATGGGTCGTTCGCTAAAAATCAGCAAAGAAGCAACAGCAGAAGATGCGTACTGGGAATCCGATAATATGGTGGATTTCTGGTCCCAGCGTCATTACAAAGATGTAGATTTGAAATTCGGCGTTTACTATAAAACGATGAATGTGAACACCAATCCTGCCAATGACGACGAAAAATGGTGGGTCTCGTATGCATTTTATGGTGAAACCGGCAATTTGATCGGTGAAAAAGTATTTGAACTGGATCAGAGCGTTGCCGCTACCGGAGGATGGGTTGCTGACACCACCGATGTTGGCGAGATTGTACTCCCGGAAGATTCCTGGACCACAATCATCAAATTTGTCGGCGGCAAGAATGCCACAGGAACTGTTTGGGCCGATGATTTCGTATTTTACGGTCGTGATGGTTGGGGCGGACAGGACTGGAATGCGTCTGTTGGCGTTCCTACTGGCTGGATCTACTGGTTGCCACCCTCAGGCGGAAATGATGGAGTTCTTTCCAGAGGTTATGAAAATACGATTGTGACAGATGAAACTGCTCACAGTGGATTGCATTCGTTGAAATTTGATTTACCGTTTGATCGGGAAACCGGCGATGCATTTGTCGGCACAAAACGATTTTTATTACAAGACATGGGAATTGAGCAGGGTGATAAAATTCGCATTAAAGTCTGGTTGAAAGCTGAAAACCTGGTTCCTGATTCAGCGGCAATGTACCCGGTTACCTGGGCTGTTGGTTTTACGTACGGATTCTTTAAGAGTAATGATAATAACGATGGCTTCAATAATGTTGACGGATATCCCGTCGATATGCAATTTACATTCCCAAATTTGACTATGTTTGACTGGATGCCATATTCCATTGATATCGATGTTCCGCACAATCCGGAAGCAAAATGCCTTGCCGTTCGTCTGCATCCGTATGCCCGGTTTACAGGAACCGTGTATTTTGATGATCTGACTGTGGAAAAGTTGGAAGTACCGGAATTGAACGCTATTGGCAGTTTTGAAAGCGATCTTCCATCGTACTGGCACAAAGGGAATGAACCCGGCGGTGCAATGCTGGAATGGGCAAAAGACGAATCCCGCAATATGGGTCGTTCGCTAAAAATCAGCAAAGAAGCAACAGCAGAAGATGCGTACTGGGAATCCGATAATATGGTGGATTTTTGGTCTGACCGTCATTTTAAAGATGTTGATTTGAAATTCGGCGTTTACTATAAAACGATGAATGTGAACACCAATCCGACTAATGATGATGAGAAATGGTGGGTCTCGTATGCCTTTTATGGCGAAACCGGCAATTTGATCGGTGAAAAAGTATTTGAACTGGATCAGAGCGTTGCCGCTACCGGAGGATGGGTTGCTGACACCACCGATGTTGGCGAGATTGTACTCCCGGAAGATTCCTGGACCACAATCATCAAATTTGTCGGCGGCAAGAATGCCACAGGAACTGTTTGGGCCGATGATTTCGTATTTTACGGTCGTGATGGTTGGGGCGGACAGGACTGGAATGCGTCTGTTGGCGTTCCTACTGGCTGGATCTACTGGTTGCCACCCTCAGGCGGAAATGATGGAGTTCTTTCCAGAGGTTATGAAAATACGATTGTGACAGATGAAACTGCTCACAGTGGATTACATTCATTGAAATTTGATCTGCCGTTTGATCGGGAAACCGGCGATGCATTTGTCGGCACAAAACGATTTCTGCTGAACAACGAAGAAGTTAATAGCAATGCGGCAATGGCAAATGATATTACAGCGTTGCAAGGCATTGAAGCTGGTGACGTTTTACGTGTCAGTGTGTGGGTAAAAGCCGAAAATCTGGTTCCGGATTCAGCGGCAATGTATCCGGTCACCTGGGCTGTCGGCTTTACGTATGGCTTCTTCAAGAGTAATGACAATAATGCCGGCTTTAATAATATCGATGGTTATCCCATTGATATGCAGTTTGTTTTTCCGCCGGTAACAGAATTCGATTGGACTCAGTATTATATCGATATCGAAGTCCCGGATAATCCCGAGGCAAAATGCATTGCCATTCGTCTTCATCCGTATGCCCGGTTTACAGGAACGGTTTACTTTGATGATCTGAAAATCGAAAAATTGGATATTCCGAAAATGGCCGGGATTGGGTCTTTTGAAAGCGATCTTCCATCTTACTGGCACAAAGGGAATGAACCCGGCGGTGCAATGCTGGAATGGGCAAAAGACGAATCCCGCAATATGGGTCGTTCGCTAAAAATCAGCAAAGAAGCAACAGCAGAAGATGCGTACTGGGAATCCGATAATATGGTGGATTTTTGGTCTGACCGTCATTTTAAAGATGTTGATTTGAAATTCGGCGTTTACTATAAAACGATGAATGTGAACACCAATCCGACTAATGATGATGAGAAATGGTGGGTCTCGTATGCCTTTTATGGCGAAACCGGTAACTTGATCGGTGAAAAAGTATTTGAACTGGATCAGAGTGTTGCCGCCACCGGAGAATGGGTTGCTGACACCACCGATGTTGGTGAAATTGTTTTGCCGGATGATTCCTGGACCACAATCATCAAATTTGTCGGCGGCAAGAATGCCACAGGAACTGTTTGGGCCGATGATTTCGTATTTTACGGTCGTGATGGTTGGGGCGGACAGGACTGGAATGCGTCTGTTGGCGTTCCTACTGGCTGGATCTACTGGTTGCCACCCTCAGGCGGAAATGATGGAGTTCTTTCCAGAGGTTATGAAAATACGATTGTGACAGATGAAACTGCTCACAGTGGATTACATTCATTGAAATTTGATCTGCCGTTTGATCGGGAAACCGGCGATGCATTTGTCGGCACAAAACGATTTCTGCTGCGTTCGGAAGAAGGCCTCGAAGGTGCGCAATCGCAGCCGGCATTCCCAAACGATATTTCAGCAATGCAAAACGTAAATCCGGGCGATTTGATCCGAATTAGCGTTTGGGTGAAAGCTGAAAATCTGGTTCCGGATTCTGCTGCAATGTATCCTGTTACATGGGCTGTTGGTTTTACGTACGGTTTCTTTAAGAGCAATGATAATAACGCCGGCTTTAATAATATCGATGGTTATCCCATTGATATGCAGTTTGTATTTCCGGAAGTCACTTCATTTGGCTGGACGCAATATTTTATCGATATTGAAGTGCCGACCGATCCGGAAGCAAAATGCCTTGCCGTTCGTTTGCATCCGTATGCCCGTTTCACCGGAACAGTTTGGTTTGATGATCTGGAAGTGAAAGTAATCGGTACTGCTACCGGAACACAAATCGCTGAAAAAAACATTCCGAAAACGTATGAATTAGGTAATAACTATCCAAATCCATTTAATCCCTCAACTACAATCGAATATGCGTTACCAACTGCGGGTAATGTTAGCATTGAAGTTTTTAATACAATGGGTCAAAAAGTGCGAACCCTGGTCGATGCACACCAGCCGGCAGGGCGCTATACAGTTCAATGGGACGGACACGATAGTATCGGACAGGTTGCAAAAAGCGGTTTATATTTTTATCGAATGAATACCGGAAATATGTATATTATCAGGAAAATGATGTTAATTAAGTGATTTTAATTAAATCCGGGGCAGTTGAATACGTGCCCCGGATTCTTTTTTAAACCAAAATTAGAATGTGAAAAATCGTAAGCACCTTAATTTATCTATCGAATTAAAAAGGTGATTCTGATGGTATCAAAACGAATTGCTTTTCGAAAAGTTGTTGTCACTTGTTTATTCCTGACATTCATTGCCGGCATTGCTTTCGCGGGCACAACAGGAAAGATTGCCGGAAAACTGATGGATGCGCAAACGCACGATATGTTACCGGCTGCCAATGTTATGATTAAGGGAACAACTTATGGCGCGGCAACTGATATGGAAGGTGAATATTATATAATTAATATTCCACCCGGAGTTTATACGCTGAGAGCTGTTTATATTGGTTATGCTGCCGTAGAGATTACAGATGTGAAAGTTTCTGTTGATCAGACAACGCGGGTTAATTTTGAATTACAACCAGAAGCACTCGTCGGAGAAACGGTTGTGGCGGTTGCAGACAAACCCATCGTTCAAAAGGACTTGACCTCATCAATGGCCAAAGTGAGCAGTGATCAATTGTCAATTTTGCCAGTGGAAGACGCACAGACTGTTGTAAATTTGCAAGCAGGTGTTGTTGAAGGCCATTTTCGCGGCGGACGGCAGAATGAAGTGAAATATTTAATAGATGGCATTTCGGTGAACGACGCCTTTTCCGGTAATTTTGCGATGCAGGCGGAAGTAAACGCAATCCAGGAAATTCAGGTGTTGAGCGGCACCTTTAATGCCGAATACGGAGAAGCGTTATCCGGCGTGGTCAATCAGGTGACAAAGGCGCCCGGAAATATCTATACCGGAGAGATATCCTTATATTCCGGTGATTACGTTAGCACACATGACGAGGTGTTCGATCACATCGATCACGTGAGTCCCCGGGATGTTTACAATATTCAGGGAAGCCTTAGCGGGCCGGTTCCCGGTGCAAAAGGACTGCTAAAATTTTTAATGTCAGGAAAATATCGCAGTGATAACGGCTATATTTACGGACGGCGCATGTTCAATCCCGACGATTATTCAAATTTTTCTGCCAATGATCCGGATGACTGGATTATCGGTGCGACCGGCGACAACGAGTACGTGCCGATGAATTATAATCGCCGCGCTAATATTCAAGGAAAGTTGTATATAAAAGTGGGAAATGCGAAATGGTTGGTACTGCAAGGAATGTATCAGGACAGAAATTACAGGGATTACGATCACAATTATAAACTCAATCCGGACGGTGATTATAAACGATTTCAAACCGGATTTTTGGGAACTGCCAGTTATACCCACGTTTTCAGTCCATCGACGTTTATGGACATCAAAGCGTCTTCATTTACGACTGAATCCAAACGTTACGTATACGAAGACCCGCTCGATCAGCGCTATGTACCACAGGATTTTAAACGGTTTGTTGGTGGCAGCGCCTTTCTAACAGCAGGGACTGAAAACTGGCGCTTTTTCCATAAAACAAGAACATTAACCGGTAAAATAGATATTACTTCACAGGTCACAAACGTGCACCAATTAAAAAGCGGTATTGAATTGCAGTTACATGATCTTGAATATGAAGATTTTCAGGTTCAGGTGACTCCGGTTCTTGATGAGCTTGGTCAGTTTGCAGGTCTTGATCATTCACTCCCCATTCCCGGAGCATTTAATTATAATACTTATCAAAATAATCCGTTTCAGTTTGCTGCCTTTCTCCAGGATAAAATCGAGCTTGATTATTTGATCGTAAATGTTGGATTTCGATTTGATTATTTTGAACCAGACGCCAGGACATTGAGAGATCCCAATAAAATATCAACGCTGGATGCATTACAACCGCCGTTTCCGGATTCATTAATGCTCGATGTAGCAGCCAAATATCAATTCAGCCCGCGCATTGGTTTGTCATACCCAATGTCGGATCGTGGTGCAATTCATGTCTCGTACGGCAATTTTTTCCAGGTCCCGGCTTTTGAATATTTATACAGAAATCCAAACTTTCGCATTCCGCTGACTGGTGATTTTCCTGAATTTGTCGGAAGTACTATTGGTAATGCTGATTTAGAACCACAGCGCACAACAATTTATGAAATTGGGTTGCAGCAGGGTTTAACAGATATTATTGGAGTGACGGCGACTGCTTATTACAAAGATATTCGAAATCTGTTAGGACAACAAATCAATATTAAAAATGAATTTAAAAAATTCGGACAATATATCAACCGGGATTATGGCTCGGTGCGCGGATTTACATTGTCGTTTGAAAAGCGATTTGGAGACGGTTATGGTACGAATATCGATTATACCTATCAAATTGCGAAAGGAAACGCGTCCGATCCGAATGATGAATTTGAAAAGGCGCAGGCGAGTCCACCAATTTCATCCAATAAGCAACTGGTGCCGCTGGATTGGGACAGAACGCATTCACTTAATTTTACAGTGACGCTGGGGCAACCGGGCAACTATATGGCCAGCTTCATTGGTCAGCTTGGTTCTGGTTTGCCGTACACACCTTCCCTGGAAGACCAACGAACCGGTTTGGAGAATAGCGACAATCGACCGCCGTTTTACAATGTGGATCTGTACATTACAAAATATTTGAATTTTTTTAATCAAAAAATTTCCGTTTTTTTAAAAGTATATAATGTGTTGGATAGAAAGAATGAACGGGAAGTTTTTACAGATACGGGTCGTGCCGGATATACTTTGGAATTAACACGCGCGCAGGAGGCTCCGAGAGGCGTTAATACGCTGAAAGAATTTTATACGCGACCGGATTTCTATTCGGCGCCGCGACAGGTAATTATTGGGGCATCTTATGAATTTTAATGTTCTCTTTCACGTAACAGTGGAGGCTTAAAAGTGTTTAATACAGTGAATAGACAAATCATAATAAAACTGATCATTGTTTTCGGCGTCTGTTCAAACCAGATTTTCGGACAACGCATTGTTGATTGGAATAAAGGCGATCATAATTATAATAAAAAAGGTTTGATGAACGGCAATCTGGTGGAAACGGTTTATTATAATATGGGACAGGTTGCTGACTGGCTCAACGAACCGGATCGTAGTGGTGTTTGGCCCAAGGGAACCAATCCACCGCAAACGTATGTCGACGGTGTGGCAATGATCGTTCAGGCTGAAGCCGAAGATCCGTTCGGTAATATCATCCATCCGCTGGAAACCAATTATTACGAATACACGCGTTACGATCCCTCAACAGGAGTAACTTACGGATGGTGGCCCCTTCCCGGATACAGCAATCCGTATCAATCCAGTCCCGCGATTAGCGGCGAGGATAATAAAAACACCTGGCCCACCACCTGGCCCGATCGCCCGTCTGACTGGGATGGTATCTGGAACGGATTTTTTGGCAAGGGTGTTGAAAACGCCAATCTGGAAACATTCTTTGTTTTTGATGATAATGAAGATCGCGAATATTTAATCAAGCGTCGCTTTTTCCCGGATGCCGAAGATACAACTCGCGGCGGGCTGGGAATGCAGGTCAAAGCACGCGGATTCCAGTGGGTGCACGTCCTCGCAGAAGATGTCATTTTTTGGTATTATGAAATTACCAATATGAGTACCACAGATTATGACAAAACATTGTTCGCGCAATACATCGATTGGGGAATTGGCGGACATGATAATTCTTCAAATAATGCTGGTGATTACGACAAATTGCATGACATGTCTTATGCCTGGTCCACGGTAAACTTCGGCAGTCCGGGACACTGGAGCCCGGTGGGACGCGCAGGATATGCATTTTTGGAGAGCCCGGGTATCAGTTATGATTTCAAGGATAACGACACAGATGGCTTAACTGATGAACGCCGCGATAATGATGCATCCGTATTTATCGAATCGCCGGATCAGGACCCGTTTATAGTGGATGTGATGCAAGATACTGCAAATTTTAGCAGATTTTACGGCTATTCATGGCGACCGCATTGGGACGCAGACGAGAACGCTGATTGGCGAACGTATTTCGATGCTAATGAAAACGGTCAATGGGATGAAGGAGAACCGTTGTACGACGATGTTGGCACGGATGGCATCGGACCGCTTGATGAAAATTATGTGGGGCCGGATGACGATGGCACAGAAGGCAATGGGCGACCGGATCAGGGTGAACCGAATTTTGGTGTTCTCGATAAAAACGAGTCTGATCAACTCGGCTTAACCGGATTTTTAATTTTCCCGGCACACACACCTTATGATCTGGATAATGATGAAGAAAACTGGCAGGCGCTTTCAGCGCTGCCGCAGCCACATGGTCAGGAACTGGTGGGCGTGAATCTGGTGAATTTCTTTTCCAGTTATCTGTTTCATTTGAACGGTCGTAATACTTACGGACAGGAAACCGGCGAAACTGAGCGATTTTCCATGTCACTTATTTTTGGAATCGATAATGAGGATCTGTTTCGCCGAAAACGAACGGTTCAGCAGATTTATAACGCAAACTACCGTTTTGCAAAACCTCCGGCAAAGCCAATCCTGCGCGCAGTTCCGGGAGATCGTCGGGTGACGCTATATTGGGATGACAGAGCAGAAAAGACCTTTGACGCCTTTTATCAACGATTTAATTTCGAAGGCTATCGTATTTATCGCAGCACGGAGCCCTCATTTCTGGAAAACAAAGTCATCACCGATGCGTATGGCAAAGCAACGTTCCGCAAGCCGCTGGCGCAATTCGATCTGGTGGATGGCGTAACCGGCGTCCATCCGATTCATGTGCAGGGCGCAATGTTCGATCTTGGGAATGACAGCGGATTGAAGCATTCCTATATCGATTCCTCTGTGGAAAACGGACAGACGTATTATTACGCCGTGGTTTCCTATGATCAGGGTTTTACAACGACGACTGTTGAAGGCGAATTTTTAGGAATTTCGCCGTCCGAATGTTCGAGTATTATCAAAGTGGATATCAACGGTCAGGTAACTAAAACAGACATTAACACCGCAGTGGTTACCCCACGTGCACCGTCAGCAGGTTATATACCCCCGGATATTGAACGTATTCCACACACCGGACCAGGGACAGGCTCGGCTCGTATCGATATTCTGGAACCGGACTCTGTGAAAGAAGATCATGTTTACCGTCTCGAATTTCTGAACAACTCCGCATTTCATGATGAATCGTTTCCGCAATACATGCTGGTGGATCATTCGATAGGCGATACACTCATCGAGTGGAAACATCTGCAAAGCACCGATGAGCAAACGAAGGTGATGGATGGATTTGCAGTCAGCATTAAAAACGATCCTAATGTTATCGTCGATCAGAATAAAACCGGTTGGGTTGTAGGCAATACTAACCTGATAACACAGGTCGGTTTCAATCCGGATTATGAAGCCGCGTATGGCTCGAAACGCAAAAATTATCCTGCTGATTTTGAAATAAGAATCACCGCACCGGGTGAGGGCGATATGTCGTTTCCGGCGTCATCGTTCAGCAGACCGCAGCCATCAAATATTCGAATTGAAAATCTTACCGAGGGAATCGATAGCGTGCAGTTTATTTTCCGCGATAATAACACCGACTCGCTGTTTAATGGTGGTGATGTAATTTTTATTGTGGCCGGAGATTCAGCAGGCGCACGAGCGACAACGTTTGGAAAGGCATTTAAAAGCTGGTCTGTCACCTTAAAAGTGGATACGTCCATTGCCGAAGCAGATCAAATTCCCACGGAAGAGGGAGATATTTTACGCGTTTATACGAAGAAGCCGTTCCGAACCGGAGAGTATTTTCAATTCACCTCAAAATCAGTCGGGTTTGATCGTGACAAAGCGGAATCGGATCTGGACGAAATTGCTGTGGTGCCAAATCCCTATGTTGGCGCTGCATCATGGGAACCCAACACCGCAACAGTGGGCAGGGGAGAACGTCTAATTTATTTTATTAATCTTCCGAAAAAATGTACTATTCGCATTTATACGATTAGCGGACATTTAGTGCAGACGATCAGTCATGATTCTGTTGCCGCGGACGGACAGGAGGCCTGGAATTTGGTATCGCGGGACGGGATGAATGTGGCGTATGGCATCTATGTGTATCATGTGGATGCTCCTGGTATCGGCAAAAAGATCGGACGCTTTGCCATCATAAAATAGACGATAAACTTTAATTCGATAGAGGTTATCGATGAACAAGAACGTATTGATAATTTTGATAACAATCATTTTCCCGGCACTTGTGTCGGGCCAGAGTTATGTGAGTAATGTATCCAAGGTCGGAACATCTGCGGCAACTTTCCTGGAAATTCCCATCGGAGCGAAAGCGGTTGGCATGGGCGGCGCATTTGTAAGCATCGCTAATGATGCCACTACCCTCTATTGGAACGCGGCAGGTATTGCAAAATTGCCACAAAGTGAGGTGGTTGGCGTCCATTCCAGTTGGATTGCCGGGACAAGCTTTGATTACGCCGCAGTCGCGCTTAAATTAGGCGGATTCGGTGCACTGGGGCTTAGCCTGACATCGCTCTCCATGGATGATATGAAAGTGCGCACCATTGAAAAACCGGACGGAACCGGTGAATATTTTAGCGCTGGTGATCTGGCAGTAGGGCTTTCGTATGCATTCGAGCTGACAGATCGTTTTGCTATCGGATTTACCGGAAAATATATTCAGCAAAATATCTGGCACATGACAGCCCGCGGGTTTGCAATAGATGTTGGCAGCTCGTTCCGCACCGATTTGTTTAATGGAATGGTTATTGGCGCAGCAATTACAAACTTTGGCACAGATTTGCAACTGAGTGGTCGTGATAATCGCCGCTACTACCGGCTCGATGAAACCAAGCTCGGTTCCAACGCCAGGGTTCCGTTTAATATTGAGATGGATACCTGGGATCTGCCGCTGGCATTACAATTCGGTGTATCGACCAATGTTTTTAAATCGAATTATTATCGATGGACAATGGCTGTAGATGCAATTCACCCCAGCGATAACTACCAGAGCGTTAACATCGGAACCGAAATGGCGTTAAAAGAAACACTGTTTATCAGAGCTGGTTATCAGTCGCTGTTTCTGGATGAAGCAGAGGGCGGATTGTCACTGGGTTTCGGATTCACATCAAGCATGTTGTTTACTGGCGCACGGATCAAAATCGATTACGCATATCGCGATATGGGGCGATTGGAAGATGTCCAGTTTGTGTCGCTGGGTGTTAGTTTTTAATGCACCAGAATGTAAGTGAGTAAAGCGATCCCATTGCTCCAAGCGACGGGATCGCTGGCGTACGATAATTGAAGCGAGTTAAATGGAATTCAGTTTAATTGAACGGTTTTTATGATGTGGCTACCAATACGTACACTAACATTAACATTTTTGATTTTCCTGAGCACTGTCAAAATTATCTTCCCGCAGCAGTTTGAAGTAATCGAAGATTTTACGTATTTGTTGAAAGGTAAACACTCAAAAGTCGTAGCAGAAGTAGGGGATGTCGAGATTACAGCCAAAGAATTTGTCGTTAATTTTGAATTTGGTCCCGCATTTTTAAAACGAATGTCCGATTCCAAACGCCGCTATTTGGAAGTGATGATCAATGAAAAATTACTGGCTTTGGAAGGCTATGCCCGGGGACTACATGATTCGCCGGATGTAAAACGATCTCTGCTGGAGGTGGAAGGCGACCTGATTACGGAAGAGCTTTACAAAGATGATATAATGAGCAAAATCGACATCCCAAAACAGGAATTGAATGAAGCGGTCGAGAAATCCCGGGAAACAGTTTTGGTGAAATGGCTGTTCTCGGAATCCATGGATCAGATTGTCGAATGGAAAAAAATGCTGGATCGAGGCGTTTCTTTTGACAGCCTTTTTAGGAGGCAACTGACCGATTCGGTATCAATACATGATAGAATGATGGAAAAAAGCCGCTTCCAAATCGATTTGAATAATCCATCACTCGGCAGAATTGTAGACACGCTGAGTTATAACAAACCGTCGCTGCCGATTAATGTGAACGGCGGCTGGTACATCGTCAACATCGACAATGTGATCAGGGATGTTATTATAACGGAATCGCAGATCGCCCAGCAGCGAATTCGGGCAAAACGTAAATTGATGCAATACAAGGCGGAACGGCTGGCAGATCAGTACGTCCATCAGATGATGATGGAACAGAACGCAACGATTAAAAGAGAGGCATTTGATTGGGTGATGGCGTATGTTGGGATGATGACACTCCGCCCCGAAAAATACACACAATGGGAACTGGCGTCATTGATCAACGGAAATCCGGATGAGACTTTTTTGGAGAAACACGGGGGGGCGGTTATGGTGCAATACGATTCCGGCGAAATTACGCTTGCTGATTTTATCAACTGGTATCAGATCAGAAAAAATTATTTTCATTTTGATGTTTCATCAAAGATTAATTTCTTTGGTTCGTTGCAGCGAACCATCTGGCAGATGATGCGCGATAAATTACTGATTGAGCGGGCCTACGAAAGAGGGCTGCACAAATTGCCCTCTGTCCGTGAACAGAAAGAGTGGTGGGAAGAAAAGATTGTGTATTCGGCAATGAAATTGGAATTGGCAAAGGATGTGAAAGTTACTGACCGGAAACTTCGCGATTATTATGCAAAGAATATAAATGATTTCCGATACGCTAACGGCGAGATAATTCCGTTTGAAAAAGCAAAGCGAAATGTTATTTCCGCGTATCAGAGCCAGGAATACATGGCGTGTGTGTACCGGGAAATTTTGAAATTGAAAAAGAAATATGATATTAAAATTGATGAAAAACTGTTAGCAAACATCGGTGTGGAGAACGCGGATAATCCGCAAACAGTTGACGTTTATGTTGTAAAAAAGGGGGGATCCCTGCCGCGGCAGGCATATCCGACCATTGACTGGGAATGGCAAGCATGGTATTAAATGGCTCAATTAAAATAACGGGCAACTTTGTGACAACTCGCCTGATTTCTTTGATGATAATTATGCTTTTGTTGTTGAGCCAGAATGCGTTTGCTCAGCAAATCAATATCAGCCGCATTGAGCAAATGCCCAACTTGCCCGAGCCTTACGAAATGCGCGACTGGAGGCAGGTGACAATCGGTTACGATTCGCGGGTGTTCGATCTCAATGCCGCGGGACAATATCTGCCGCTCATTACCATGATCGGGAATACTGTGAACTATCCCGCTCATCAGAGTTTCAATTTGCACACTGTTGTTGGAACGCCGTATCCCACATCTGCCGAAGCGATAAATGTGTTGCCCGCAGTAATTGGTGCGTCGTTGGTCGGAATCGACAAAAGCGATCAGCATGGGAAAAATTGGGTGCTGATGTGCGAAGAATTTTTCAATAAACGACCTGAAGAGAGTATTTATTTGAATAACGCGGTTTATAATAGTGGTCAGGATTTTTGGTACGACACTATGCCCAATATTTTCTTTTATCAATTGAATTATCTTTATCCCGGGACTGGTGATTTCGATTATCAATTTACGACAGTTGCCGATCGCTGGCTGGCGGCAGTGGAAAAAATGGGCGGAAAAGCCGCCCCCTGGCGCTATGCGGTGGTCTATTATCGCGGTTGGGAATTCGCAACGATGACTGGCAATGATGACGGCGTGCTGGAGCCGGAAGCTGCCGGAGCGATCGCATGGATTTTATATCAGGCGTATGTAGAAACCAGAGATGAGAAATACCGTCGCGGCGCGGAATGGTGCATGGAATTTTTAAATCAATTGAAATCGAATCCCGCGTATGAATTGCAATTATCTTATGGCGCCTATATCGCGGCGCGAATGAATGCCGAGCTTGGCGCTTCCTACGATATGGAAAAAATCGTGAACTGGTGTTTTAACATCGGACCGCTGCGCGAGAAATGGGGAGTAATCGTCGGAAATTGGGGTGGCTATGATTGTTCCGGACTCGTTGGAGAGGCAATCGGAATCGATGATTATGCATTTGTTATGAACGGATTCGAACAGGTTGGCGCGCTGGCGCCAATGACGCGCTATGATGATCGATTTGCTCGGGCAATCGGCAAATGGGCGCTGAATGTCGCCAATGCCAGCCGGCTGTTCTATCCCAAATTTCTACCGGATCGAAATCAGGACGGCGAAGAATGGTCAAAACAGTACGATCCGCAATCGTATATCGCGTATGAAGCCATGCGGCAAAAGGCGCCGTTCAATTCGACGATCAGCCCTTATGCCACCGGCGACGCCATCGATGGTGGCTGGGGTGCGACGAATCTTGCACTGTACGGCTCATCTCACGTGGGGATTTTCGGGGGAATTATCGACACCACCAATGTTGATATGATCCTGAAACTGGATCTGCTGGCAACCGATTATTATCACGCTCCGGCGTATCCCACATATCTTTTTTATAATCCATATAGTTCAGAAAAATTTGTAGACGTCGAACTGGATAACACCATTTATGATTTGTATGATGCGGTTTCCAACAGCTTTTTGCAGGAAGGTGTTACCGGAAATGTTCAGATTTTACTACCGGCAGACGCCGCATTGATGCTGGTGTTAACGCCCCATGGAGGGAAGGTTACTTATCAATTCAATAAAATGCTGATTAATGATCAGGTAGTGGATTACAATTCCGGGCAACCGGTGGATAATTACCCACCACGTATTAAGGGACTGGCAGCTCCGAAAGAAATTCTGAGGATCGCGGAAGAAACCATTTTCTATTGCACGGCTGAAGACCGGGATGATGTTCAATTATTTTATCAATGGTTTGTAAACGGAAATCCTGTAACGAATGAAAATTCGAAATTAATTTGGACGGCGCGAGATTCACCGGGAATTTATGCAATCTCTTGTATTGTCTCTGATAGCAACGGCGGTATCGCCTCGGATACAACTTATATCGAAGTCACAACAAAAATAAACCACGCACCGCGCATAAATGCATTTTACGCAGACAGCAGAAAAGCAGACATCGGCGCAGCAGTACAATTGACGTGCGAAGCAACTGACGAAGACGGTGATACATTGACGTTCTGGTGGAGTGCAGGTTCCGGCGCTATTGAAGCGGAGGGAGCCATCGCACAATGGGCCGCGCCACGACAGATAGGTTATTATCACATTCGATGTGAAGTACATGACGGATTTGGCGGCGTCGCTTCCGATAGTCTGGGAATTGTCGTACTGGATTTTGCGAATATCGGAACCGGGATGCCCCTCGTTTATCTGCCGCTGAATAACAGCGCTGAAGATTTTAGCGGGTTTGAAAATCATGGTACGGTGCACGGAGCAACGCTGGCAGCAGATCGATTTGGCATTGCGAATAACGCCTTTCGGTTTGACGGAGAAAATGATTTCATCGCGGTTACCAACAATTCGCGACTCAATTTTAGGGACGAAATTTGCGTGAGTTTCTGGATGAAGATCGAGAAATTTTATGAGCGGGAGATGTTCCCGATTTCACATGGAAGTTGGGAAAACCGATGGAAATTATCGATCCTCGAAGGCTCCCGTCTATTGCGCTGGACAGTGAAGACGACCGACGGGATCAAAGACCTTGATTCAAGTTCAGAATTGTTGGCAGATATTTTCTATCACGTGGTGGCGCGCTACGATGGCAACACGTTCGATCTGTATCTGAACGGCGAGCTGGATTCCGAAACCACTTTTTCCGGAAAAATTCTGCCCGCTACCATCGATCTGACAATCGGACAGCGGCTTCCCGGTGATACGAATTATAATTTCAGCGGTGTGATTGATGATGTGCGCATTTATAATTACGCGGTTTCAGCAGAAGAAATTCATAACCTGTTTCAAATAGAATCCGGTGTGGAAATGTATTTCAATCAACATCCAACAGAATATCGGCTGCTGCCAAATTATCCCAATCCGTTCAATGCCGGGACGATGATCTCATGGCAAATGCCGCATTCCGGGCGAGTCACAATTGACATTTACGACGTGATTGGTCGCCGGGTCTGCCGATTGCTGGATCAGCAGCAGAATGCCGGAATTCATTCCCTGCGCTGGGACGGAGTGGATCAGGCGGGGCAGATTGTGGCTTCCGGGATTTATTTCTGCAGGATCACTGCCGGCAGGTGGCACGCGAAACTGAAGATGGTGATGTTGCGGTAAAATTATGAACATAATCAGTTAGGTGATTACGCCGAAGGTTGTGCTTTTCAACACTCGGAATTAAAATCAAACAAAATACATGAACCCTGAAAGGGTTCGACAAAATGCAAAATCCCGTTGGGATTCATTATTATCAGGATTTTCTTTACCCAGGGTGCCGGAGAAACCAGCACCCCGGGCTTCGGCGTAAAAAGACGGCGTATTCAGAATGGCATTATCGGTGTTTTCGTTCAGTCATTAAATATTTGGCTCGATATAATTATGAAGAAAAAATTATACCTACAAATTGTTTTCATCTGCCTGCTATTCATCGCCGGCTGCCAAAATCAAACAGATTTTGAAAACCAATTGACGGTCTCCCACACCGGCGACGCCCAAATCGAAGTCGGCGGACCTTATGTCGGGATCGAGATGCACCACAGTTCGCCGGCGCTGCAACGGATCAGCTTTTATTATCCGGTAGCCAATAGCATCGATCTGTTGACCGATTACTGGCGCCGTGATACCACGCATGTGATGCAGCTTGCATTGACTATCGATGACAACGCAAGGGAATTTATCGGATCAAAACCGATGACTTTCGACCTGACGCCGTACACGGTCTGTTTTCACGATGTCAACGCGCGGCGTTCAATCGAAGTGAGCTATCATTTTTGCAAATCCAGACCGGCGATGGCTGCTATTTACAAAGTAACAAATACCAGCAATCAGGATCATCTGTTTACCTTTGAAACTCATCTCGAGCAGATTGTGCGTACCTGTCATTCTTATAAAATGAAGGAGCTTGCTCACTCCCGGTTTGAACCGGATGCGGCGGCCATATTTACGATGTATGATGATCCGTCGACCCAACACGTGGAATTGTTTGTCGCAAATGCCGGTGAATCACCAACTGCTTACAACATCGCTGGTCCGGTTAAAAATGATGTGGCAGCATGGCATCCAATGGATCAATCAATGGAATATGAAAAACAGCCGCGACCGGCAGCGCGTTTCCGCTATCAAAAGAAATTATCTCCGGAAGAAGATTTAAGAATTGTGCAAATCATCGGTCAGAGCCAGACAGGTGAGGCATCGGAAATTGTCAATTTTCTGCGCGATCGATATCAGCAGGAAATCAACGCGTACGAAAAATCAGTTTTAAATAACGCTATTTCAGGCAGCGGTTTTAAAACTAGTGATTCGTGGCTCAATCATTCCGCTGGTTGGGCGCAGGCGATTTTGCAAACCAATGTCCATTATCTGGACGGACAGATGCGTCCCATGCCCTGTCCCGCGGAATATAATTTCTACTTTTCCCATGATGCTTTTGTGACAGACCTCGCTGCCGTCTGTTTTGATCCGCAGCGGGTCAAAAAAGATCTCCAATTTTCTATGGAACATGTGAATGCAGACAGTATTATTCCTCATGCTTATTACTGGAAAAATGGTCAATATATTACCGAATATGCAGATTATGATAACTGGAATAATTTCTGGTTCATCATTGTGAGCGGAAAATATCTACGACATACTGCGGATTTAAAATTTGTTCAACAGTTGTATCCTTTTTTGAAGAAGAGTTTGAAAACAGCGTTGCAAACAAAGCGCGACGGGCTGATTTGGTCAAATCGCCCTGACTGGTGGGATATTGGTAAGAATTTCGGTCCCCGGGCATACATGACAATTCTGGCGATTAAGGCGCTACGTGAATTTAGTTTCATTTCTTCTTTCTTAAAAATGAATATGGAGTATTTGCCGGAGTATGAATCACTGGCAGAAAATATGCAGCAGCAGCTAAATCAAAAATTGTGGAATGAAGATCAACAGTATCTGATCAATTATTTTGAAGACGGGACGATGGATGAACACTATTACATCGGTTCGCTGCTTGCCGCACATTACGGATTGTTGGATGCCGGCAAAATTGAATCGATGGTTGAAACAGCGAAAACCGTGCTATTGGATGCTGACATTGGTATTTACAATGCCTATCCTATGGATTTTACAACGTTAATTGAATATTTAACATTTTCCGGCAATGAGGCTGGCGAGCCGTATTACTATTTCAACGGCGGCGTTTGGTCACAGGGGAATGCGTGGTACGCACTGGCGTTGATAAAAGCCGGTCACCAAAACCAGGCGTTTAATTTTATTCGAAAAACAATGACCGTAAAAGGGATCATCAGCGGACCCAATGGGCAGCCGGCAATGTATGAAGTACGAAATGCCAATGTCGGGCAGCCGGAAGTTTATGGGAGGGTTGATAAACCGCAATTTTTGTGGGCTGCGGGATGGTATCTTTATAGTTTGTATCATTTGTTCGGAATTGCGGAAAACGACTGGAATATTGTGTTGCAGCCTTTTCTGCCGGAAGGGCAAAATGAAATTCAATTCACTATTTATGTTTATGGTAATCCGGCGTCCGTGTCGATTCATGGCCAGGGTGATTATCTTAAACGAATCGAATATAACGGTAAGTATTATCCTTCGGCAGTGATCCCGATGGAGCTCTCAGACATCGAAAATATTGAAATAATGTTGGGAACGCCCGATATACCTTATGTGAAAGAAAGTGGATCGACGCTGGTTGCAGCGGATTTCAATTCTAAAAAAAAGAAATTATCTGTCCGATTGAAAGCATTCTCTGGTCATCGAAGCAACGTGGAATTGATTTGCCCGCAAATACCGAAAGCCGCGCAGGTTTCCGGCAAAGACGTTTCAGATAAATGGATGATTGAATTAAAGAATTCGGTTTATCATATTTCATTACCGTTTGTCCATGTCAATGAAATAGAGGAGATTAGAATAGATTTTTAATTCAATTAATGGAAGCCAGAACACGAAACAAAATATAAAGCAAGGAATCTGACTACAACAATTATCTTACTAAGACTAATCAATTATTTTGGACATAAAATGAACTGTGATTAAAATCTCCTGTTTGACGGAAGATGGTTTCGCTAACGGCGAAAGCAGTGGGATGTTAAAGCGTGGTTGCAATTAACATCAACGAATCAAAACCACGGCGGTAAGTTGATTTTGTAGTTAATAAAATTCATAATGAAAAAAAAAATAAAGTACTTTTTCCTGTTATTACTGTTGATTGCGTTTAATTGCAGCAATCAGCAAGATCAAAATTCAAAAAATATCACGCTCACTTTCTGGTCTGCTAATAATCAGGATGAGATTGATTTGGCTCGCTCACTGGTGGATGAATGGAATCAATCTCATCCGCGGGTGCATGTGAAACATCAGCCGATTCCGGAGGGACGTTCGAGCGAGGAGGTTGTTCTGGCGGCAGTGGTTGGTAAAACGACGCCGGATGTGTTTTCCAATATGTGGCCAGGTGATGTGGAATTATATGTGCGCGCCAATGCGCTGACAACACTGGATCAGTTCTCTGATTTTGATTCAGTGGTTACAGATCGTTTTGCCGCGGAAAAAATCGAAGAAGCGCGCTCCGTTGATGGTCATATTTATCACATCCTGTGGAAAACGAATCCCATCATGATGATATATAATAAAAAAATGCTTGCCCGCGTAGGATTTGATGAACCGCCGGCAACGTATGATGAATTTTTCGAACTTGCCAAACGAATAAAGCGTGATTCAGACGGCGATGGCTACATCGATCGCTGGGTGGGAATTACCCAAATTCTGGTGACGTGGTGGCAGCGGTTTTTTGATTATTACACCCTCTACATTGCGGCATCCGGTGGTGGAATGTTGCTCGATCAGCAAGGTGAGGTTGTGTTCGATAATGAAGCGTCACTTAAAGTATTCAAATTTTTGCAGGAATTATTCGAGCAAAATTATTTTCCAAGAGAGCGCATGGATGCACGTGCGGATGTGTTTTTGCATAGTATTGTCGCCACCCGGTTTACCGGTCCCTGGGAAATTCGCCATGCCAATAAATTTAAACCAGAAGGATTCGAATATGATTTTGCGCCGGTTCCGGTGCCAGATTCATCTGTCAAACCTGTTTACACGTATGGCGACTACAAGAGCATTGTAATTTTTAAGAATACGAAATACCCCAAAGAATCGTGGGAATTTATGAAATATTTAATATCGCGCGAAGCGGACTTACAATTGTTGAAATTAGCAAATCAATTACCGATTCGAAAAAATGTTTTGGAAGACGGCAAATTCAAGCTCTATTTTCAGGAAAATCCGAAAATGGAAGTTTTTGCACGACAGGCACAGCGCGTACGCGGCGCAGATAGCTCGCCAGTCCTGCGTGAAATTTTTGATGCCATTAGTCAGGAATTTGAAGCCAGTGTGATTTATGGCGTCAAGTCCGCAGAACAGGCAGTGCAGGATGCTGCCGAACGCGCGCGGCTGATCATGGAGTAGCGTATGAAAATTAAACGAGATAAAATCGGATATATATTCGTTCTGCCATATCTCATTCATTTTAGCGTGTTTGTCGCTTTTCCCATGGTGTTCTCATTTGTGCTAATATTCCACAAATGGGATATTATCTCGCCAATGAACTGGGTCGGTTTGAATAATTTTGTGAAATTATTTCAGGATATTTTATTTTTTAAAGCCATCCGAAATACACTTGTTTTTCTGTTAATTCATATTCCGCTACAAATTAGCATTGCACTGTTGTTGGCGGAATTTCTGAATCAAAAAATCCGGTTTCGGGGTTTTTTCAGGGCGTCCTATTTTATGCCAGTAGTTGTTTCCGGCGTTGTGATTACGATTTTGTGGCAGCAATTGTACGCGCAGGATTCAGGCATTATCAATTCGCTGCTGGTAAAATTTGTTGGCATAAAATTGCCCTGGCTTACCAGCGTTAAACTGGCAATGCCTTCTATCGCGATTATGGCGACCTGGAAAAATGTCGGGCTGTACATTGTATTGTTTCTGGTGGGATTGCAGTCTGTGCCCATGTACATGTACGAAGCCGCGGATATCGAAGGCGCATCTCACTGGCAGAAATTCCGTCATATCACCCTGCCGATGATCAATCCAACAATGATCATGGTAGTCATCATTTCCACGATTGGCGGGTTTTCATTGTTTATCGAGCCGTATATTATGACCGGCGGCGGACCATTGAGCAGCACGCTTTCCGCAATGTTGTATATTTATCGTCAGGCGTTCTCATTTTATCACATGGGGTACGCTGCGACACTGGGATTCTTTTTCGCTCTTATCGTTTTCTCAGTGGTGTTAATTCAGAAAAAAATTATTGAAAAAGAAAATATATATTGATTATGCGAAAACTTGTGTTTTATTTGTTTCTGATCTTTTGGACGATTATTTTCCTGTATCCGTTCCTGTGGATGCTTTCGGCAACCATCCGCCCGGAAGCGGAAATTGGTGGTTTTGGCATTATTCCATCCAAAATAATGTTCGATAGTTATGAAAAAGTATTTCAGAAAATCCCCATTTTCCGTGCATTATTGAACAGCGTCATCGTGGCAACATCAGTCACATTCGGAGTGATTGTTTTCAGTTCAATGATCGGTTATTCGCTGGCACGGCATCGCTTCCGCGGGCGCAACCTTATTTTCGGAGTGATTCTGTTCACGATGACCATGCCGTTTCAAATTACCCTCATCCCTCAGTATATCTTGATGGTCAAATTTCAATGGACAGAAACATTCCTGGCGCTGATTGTACCATATCTGATAAATACATTTGCAATTATTCTGTTTCGCCAGCATTTTCTCACTATCCCCCAGGATTTAATTGACGCCGCACGGATGGACGGTTGTTCGGAATTCACGATATTGTTTCGCATCCTGTATCCGCTATCAACGCCGGCAATTGTGACGGTGGGCATTATCACATTCATGGCAATCTGGAATGAAGTCCTCTGGCCATTGATCGTTATTCATGAACAGCACCTGATGACCCTGCCGCAACTGGTCACCATTTTCGTCGTCGGAGGGCAGGCAGAAAGCCTGATGGGAGTGAAACTCGCCGCAGCCACGATGTTGGCGCTACCGATTGTAATTGCGTACGCTATTTTTCAAAGGTACTTTATAGAAAGCATGGCAACTTCCGGATTGAAAGGGTAACTTATGAAAATTAGAAATTTCTTGATTTTTATCATTCCGTTTATTATCTTTTGTGATTTTAAACAAAAAAGTGAACAGAAATTTTCACTAACTAATTTCGGTCATTTGCGGCATCTGACAGAATCTGTCCAAACCGCTGATGGCAGTGAATTTGACATCGTCTATATTTATGCGGAATATCCGGATTATCGCCATACAGCAGCCGCAGGGGAGGGCATTGCTTGTGTGGATGACGCCGCGCGCGCGGCTGTGGTCTATTTACGATATTTTGAATTATCAGGGGATACATCCGGTTTGCACGACGCAAAGGCGCTGCTGGAATTCTGTCGCTATATGCAGGCAGAGGATGGGCAGTTTTACAATTTTCTAAATGCAGATTATACCATTAATCGAACCGGCAGAACCAGTCGCAAGAGTTTCGATCCCTGGGCGGCGCGAGCAGTTTGGGCGCTGGGAACCGGGTATCGGCTTTTTATAAACCATGATCCTTCTTATGCTGAAATATTGAAAGAACATCTGGAGCGCTCGTTCGGGCAGATCGAGTTGATTTTGGAAAAATATCCCGGTACCATCTCAATTGCAGGTTTCGACATCCCGAAATGGCTCATTCATCAAAACGCCGCTGACGCTACCGCGGAAATGATGCTGGGTTTAATCAGTTATGTCCGGGCATCGGGAGATTCCGTGGTTGTCAGCTTTCTGAAAAAACTGGCGGATGGATTGCTAAAAATGCAAATTCAGGATACAACGAGCGCGGCGTTCGGTGCGTTTTTGTCCTGGCAAAATATCTGGCATGGCTGGGGAAATTGCCAGTCTCAGGTTTTGGCAGAGCTTTACAAAATCGTCCCTGACCCGCGATATTTAGATGCCGTTGTTAGAGAAACGAAACATTTTTACAAGTTTTGGATAACACAGGGGTATCCCAATTCTATCACTTTTTTAAAAAACGATCGTGTTCAAATTGAACATATTAAACAGTACGAACAAATTGCCTATGCCTTTCGAACGGCGATTTTGGGCTGCCTGCGTATTTTTGAAATTACATCAGATCCTTTTTTTGCGGAAAGGGCTGCGGAAATTGCAGCATGGTTTTTCGGAGAGAATAAGACGGATATCGCGATGTATGATTCGTCAACAGGGCGCTGCTTTGACGGGATCAATTCAACCAGCGAGGTGAATCGAAATTCCGGTGCCGAATCCACAATCGAGGCATTGTACGCAATAATGGAAACAGAAGCAAATCGTGTTGCAATAAATAGATTGATGACTTATGTAAAATAGTATGAGGAATGAATGATGGCTGAGAAGAAATTTAGTGTTGAAAATTCAAACGGACTATTTCAACGATTTCCACAGAATCCGATTTTAACACAGAAGCATTTGTGTTATCCGGCGCATTCGGTATTCAATGCAGGCGCGACGAAATACGGAGACTCGGTGCTGCTGCTGCTGCGTGTGGAAGATATGAGCGGATTTTCGCATCTCACAGTTGCAAAAAGCGCGGATGGTTACAATAATTGGCAGATCGAACCTGAACCGACATTTGTGGCTGATCCCCCAAATTATCCGGAGGAATTGTACGGTATAGAAGACCCGCGTGTTGTTTTTGTCAAGGAGTTAGAAAAATATGTCATAACGTACACTGCGTTTTCAGAAAACGGACCGTGTGTTTCAATTGCCCTGACAAGTGATTTTAAAGCGTTTGAACGAAGAAGGGTTGTATTACCGCCCGAGAACAAAGACGCGGTCATTTTTCCGAGAAAATTTAACAATAAATGGTACATTATCCATCGACCCGTGCCATCTAACCATAGCAGTCAGGCACATATCTGGATCGCATCGTCCCCGGATTTGGTGCATTGGGGAGAACATAAAATTTTGATTCGGGCGAGAAATGGTGGCTGGTGGGACTGTGATAAAATCGGCATCGGGCCGCAGCCGGTGGAAACCAGCGAAGGCTGGCTGCTTATTTATCATGGCGTGCGAATTACGGCCTCTGGCTCCATTTACCGCCTCGGACTGGCATTGGTGGATTTGGAATATCCGGAGCGCGTTATTCGGCGGGGAAAACAGTGGGTATTCGGTCCGACAGAATCCTATGAACAGATCGGCGATGTTCCCAATGTCACATTCCCTTGTGGCGTTGTCATAAAACAAGATACCGGTGAATTGCTGATGTACTACGGCGCCGCTGATACATCAATGGCAGTGGCTTCGGCAAAAATCAGTGATTTGTTAGAATTTTTAAAACATAATTCAGAATGATTTCAGTTTTATGCAACCACAGAGAGCGCAGGGAACACGGAGAAAAAATATTGACGAATTGATGAAAAATGAATTTTTTTTAACGCTGAACGCGTTACATATCACAGCCCGGTGTAGGCAGCAGCGACACACCGGGGCAAATGAAAAAATGAATAAAACCATGAACAGGTTCAATAATCCATCAAAGCAACTCAACAATTAAAATAATCTTTCAAAAAATCCATGATTAACATCCACAGAACCCCAATTCGCATTACATGCAACCATGCCCGCGTCCTGCTTCGTCCATTTGAAATGAACGAAGCCCGAACACGCAAAATCATTCGCCGTGTTCTTTCACTTAATGATGGTGAAATCAAAAGGCAATTTAAAAAAGTGCTGGGCGATTTCAATAACCGGCATATTGATTTTGAAGCCCATTTAATGAAACGGTTTGAAGAAATTTCTGAATTGACAGACAAGAATCATCGTTTGAGCGATGAGGCAAAATTACTTCTGGCCGCGTATTTCTCCTGTGAATATTCCCTGGAATCCGCTGCGTTATTTAATCCGGGAATTGTCCGGCATCCGCATCAATCCGGATCACCGGGAAATAACCGGCGATTCATCATGAGCTTGCGAGCCACAGGGGAAGGGCATGTTTCATCGCTTGTTTTCCGCAGCGGCACGATTGACGCCGATAATAATATCCGAATGGATGATTTGACACGATTCGTCACAATGCCCGAGATAGTACCTGGCTCGATGACTAATGCAAGCTATCAAATTCAATTCTCCGAAAATTCGAAATTATCTGAACGTGTGATTTTTCCGATGACGCCAGATGAATTAAATGGCATCGAGGATGCACGGTTTGTTGAGTTTACCAGTGATAACGGTATTCGTATCTACTATGCAACTTACACTGCTTATGATGGTAAATCCATCTGCCCGAAATTAGCAGAGACCACGGATTTCAAGACGTTTACAATCCGGGCGCTTTATGGAAACGAAGTGACTAACAAAGGTTTTTCGCTGTTTCCCCGTAAAATCAACGGTCAATATGTCATGCTGTCGCGGCAGGATGGCGAGAATAATTACATCATGTTTTCCGAGCGTCTCGATACATGGGATTCAAAACAGATGATCATGGAACCCGCATTTCCGTGGGAATTTGTTCAACTTGGTAATTGTGGCTCACCGATAGAGACAAGCAGTGGTTGGCTGGCACTCAGCCACGGCGTCGGTCCCATGCGTAGATATTGCATCAGCGCATTTTTGATGGATATGGAGAATCCCGCGAAAGTCATCGGTAGGTTAAAAGAGCCTTTAATTTTGCCAAATGACGAGGAACGGGAAGGTTATGTGCCCAATGTCGTCTATAGCTGTGGCGGCTTGATACATAATCAAAAATTGGTTCTGCCTTATGCGATGTCGGATTATGCCAGCAGCGTGGCACTTGTGGATTTAAATGAAATTCTCAAAGAGATGATCTGATTTAGACGCTGGCGTGAGTTAGATTTTCGAAATTTTTGTAATATAAATGGACGTTAAATATGACCACATATAATATCGGCATTATTGGTTACGGCGGATTTGGCAAATTTTTACATAATGCATGGAAATCAATTGCCTCTGTGCAAATTAAAGCTGTTGCTGATACCAATGAAGAACATACTCCGGGTACACCAATTACGTTTTATAATAATTGGCAGGATTTGATTAACGATCCGGCAGTCGATATCGTATCCATTGTCACCCCACCGTCAACACATGCAGAAATTGCCTGTGCTGCACTTGACGCTGGCAAGCATGTGCTCGTGGAAAAGCCCCTTGCAGTGACCATTCGAGATGCGGAAAAAATTATCGCTGCCCGCGATCGAAGTGGGAAAATTGCAGCTATCGATTTCATGCAGCGCTTCAATCCTATTGTGAATGCACTGCATCAATTGGGTCAAAAAAAAGTATTCGGCACATTGCGCCGGGTGGATGTGGAAAATTACGCGCAGGACAGCGCTTTACCGGACGACCACTGGTTCTGGAATTTGGAAATCAGTGGCGGCATTTTGGTGGAACACGCGGTGCATTTCATCGATATTGTTCATTTCCTCTCAAATGTCCAGCCAACCCGCATTGATGGATTTTCTGCGTCGACAGATGGCAGACGGGAAAATCAGGTGATCGCGAACGTGCTTTACGAAGATGGATTGATCGCGACGCACTATCATTCATTCAACCGTCCCGGCTTTTTTGAAGATACCTCGATCCGGTTGAGCTATGATCTGGCCCAGATCGATCTGTACGGCTGGATTCCGCTGAGAGGAGAAATTAGCTGGCTCGTCAATCAAAACACTGAAAAGGAAATGGAGCAGCTTCCCGGTGTTGAAGTGATTCGTTCTCAACGAATTCATGAAATTGAAGACGTGTCCCGCCCTGAAGGATGGGGCCACAGCGGATCATCAGACCACGAAGCGCCTAATATGATTCGTTCGGGCACGATAGATTATCAAGTCCATAAAATGATCACTGCAAAATTGGATATCGGTAAATCCAAAGCAGAGGTTTATCAGCAGAGTGTGCGCAGCGTTATGGAGGATCTGATTCATGCAATTAAAAATCCGAAACACCGGCTGCGAACATCGTTAGAAAGCGGATTACTTAGCCTGGAAGTGGCTGCGAAAGCGACAGAAATCAGTAGATCGAAATAGCAATAATAAAAGTATTTCCCTGTCAATTAATCCCAGATAAAGCTAATTGACAGTGTTTTAGATATTGCAGGAATCACTAACAGGGAAATATTGAAAATCAGTGGTCTTTAAGAATTTAGATATTTCCAGTGTATTGCGTTTATTCTAATTTGTTGCTTCAGTTTTTCCGTTGCCATCATTTAATAATTCTTCATCAATCACTTTTACCAGCGTCTCTTTCGGAAGGGCGCCGACAGCCATCTGTGGTTTTCCGTCCTTAGGAATAAATAACAGAGAAGGAATGCTTTGGATGCCAAAGGCAACGGCTAATTCCTGCTCAGCTTCGGTATCTATTTTATAGAAATTGACTTTTCCCTTGTATTCTTCTGAAAGTTCTTCCATGACCGGCGCCACCATTTTACATGGGCCACACCAGTCCGCATAAAAATCGATCAGGCAGGGTAGGTCTCCTTCGAATTTCCACTCTTTATTTTTTTCATAATTGAATATTTTTTCTAAAAATTGTTCTTTTGTTAAATTTTCAGCCATTTTAGCTTCTCCCAATGTTTATAATTCCTGGATAATTTTCAATTTATTTTTTGATTAATTTAATTCATTAGATGATTAAGGCATAGAAAAGATTCATTAGCAACATAAATTTTTGGCAACAATAGTGGTAGTAGTCGCGGCGGGGATAGTATGTGCCGACCATGCAAATGCTTGTAGTCGTTTCAGATAAAAATTTTTAAGCTGCAAAAAGATAAGAAGATCCATATATCAGAAATTTCGGCCATCTCAATTATCCGATAACACAGCGATAATTTTTTCCGCAACGATATCAAGTTCTTCATAACTGATCGTCAATGGCGGCAGCAGGCGTAAGACGGTGGCGCCCGCGGGCAGTGCGAGTACGCCATTTTCCATGAGATGCATCAAATATGGCTTCACTTTTTCTTTTAATTCAATGCCGATCATTAACCCAATCTGGCGGATTTCTCGGATACAGGGAATGTCGCGAGATTCGAGCTGCTGCCGTAAATGAGTGCCCTTTTCCATCGACTGGCGGGCTAAATCGTACTCCAGCATGTATTCGATGGCAGCAATTGATGCAGCGCATACCAGAGGATTCCCGCCAAAAGTTGATCCGTGGCGTCCGGTTGGTGGTTGCACTTTATCGGAGCAGATGACCGCACCCATGGGCAATCCGCCAGCAATTCCTTTGGCAACACACAAAATATCCGGTTGCAGACCGAAATGTTCGCATGCGAACAATTTTCCGGTGCGGCAAAAGCCGGTTTGAACCTCGTCAATTATGAGCAGAGTATTGTGCTGTTGACATAGGTTTTGGACATTTTCAAAATAATCCCTGGTTCCCGGATGAACGCCGCCTTCTCCCTGTATTACTTCAAGCAGAATCGCCGCGGTATCGTCGCTCAAAGCGTTTTGCAATTTTTCTAACTGATTAAACGGAACGAAATCAAATCCTGGCAACAGCGGCTCGAAATCCTTTTTATATGCCGGTTGAAATGTCGCGCTAAGCGCGCCCATTGTCCGGCCGTGAAAACCGCGGTTGGCGCAGATGATGTTGTGTTTCTTTTGAGAGAACCGCGTAAATTTGATCGCGGCTTCAATGGATTCTGCACCCGAGTTGCACAGAAAAACTTTATTTACACTTGCCGGTGAAATCGATACTAATTTTTTAATCAATCGTGCGCGGGAATCGTTGTAAAATGTTCCCGGACAGGTGATTAATTTTTTAGCTTGTGACTCGATCGCCGCGATGACATCCTCATTGCAGTGACCAATATTTGCCACTCCATGTCCGGCAATACAATCAATATATTCATTTCCCTGTTCATCCCAAACAGTGCTGTTCTTTCCGTGAGTGAGAACAATATCCCGTTTTGGATAAACGTCAAACTCGTATTGCGCCTGCATGTCTTTGTAATTCATCATGAAATCACCGTTCCTTTTCCGGCAAGCGCATCGTGCACCGGATGCTCGACCCGGCCATCGCTGATAATAACTTTCGCGGCTCCGCCATCAAATAATTTGCGCAGTGCCAGCATTTTACGCTTCATGCGTCCGGTTACCTGCTCCTCCCGGCGCTCAATGTCTGCCGAAGAGATCATTTCTACCAGCGAACCCGGATCGTCCGGATTTTCCAAAAAACCGGGAGCTTCGATCAGTTGGATGATAACATCGGACTGCATTTGTTCTTGCAGCACCCGCACAATGTCATCATTTTCTGTATTTACTGCGATATTGTTTTCATCGAGAACAGGTACTGTTAAAACCGGTGTGAAACCATTCGAGAGCAGCAGGAACAACAAATCAGTATTCGCATTTTTCGGTTTACCGGAAAAATCACGAACAATTTTTACTTTTCCTCCTTCTTTAACGCGGATGCCTTTATTGCGCTGGCCCCTAATGATTTTCCCGTCAACGCCGGATAAGCCGATAGCATTAATGCCGTTCTGATGGCACAATTCGACAATGCGTTTGTTCTTTAACCCGGCATACGCCATCATCATCACGTCGATGGCGTTTTCATCTGAGTAAACGCTAGTATAACCGGAGACTGAGGTAATGGTTTTTCGGGGTGTGTTCAGCTTTTCTGCAAGATCGTCACGTAATGCATTCGCTCCATGAACGATGATAAATTGTTGCTCCAGCCCTGCCAGATCAGCAATAATCCCCTTGAGATTTATGCCTTTGCCACCCCCGATTTTAATGATCATCATAATATTAATTCCTTTTTTGTACGATTTGCGACCGGCTGCCAACCGGACTCTGCGGCAAACGGCTCTGAACAAACAACGAGGCTGTCTGTGCTTCGTTGTTGATACATCGTAAAATAATCCGGCTCCTGATTGAACAGAGATGCTATGCAAATTTGTTGATAATCTGCGATAATAATGTTCATCGCCCGGATGTAGGCGCTCCGTTTTTCGATAATATATGTGCCTTTTACCAACGCCTCCAGTAAATCACTTTTATAAAAACGAAGAATATAATTGAAAATCTTTTCCGCACCAATCTTGCCCTGCTCTTTGAGGCGAACGCCGTGCAATTCCCCATTAAAAATATAGACAACATCATTTTTTTGAAAAGGCATGTTGTTTTCTACTGTGATCCCTTCATCGCGGAACGCACTGCGGGCATGTGCCAATACCATCGTCGCTTGTTCGAATTGATCAAGATCATCTTCCCACACCGGCGTGATGTTATGGTAAAGATTCCATTTTCCCTGATTTAAAAACGCGCAGCCCCAGCCATGTCCCTGGTATTCGCGACTATGTTGGGCAATTTGAGCAAATGGTTTCAGATAATCTGAAATGGAAAATGAAGAATGTGATTTTACAAGTAGTAAACGACACATGTATATTTCCAAATTTATTTCAATGAAGAAGCGCATTTTAACACTGTTTACGAAGCAACTTCCGAAGTTTTTAAAAACTTCGGAAGTTTTCAAATTATTAAACAGGGTGCAATCCGGGAAAATCCAGCGCTGTGGTTTCCTCAAAACCGTGCATGATGTTAAATGCCTGCACCGCCTGTCCTGCTGCGCCTTTCATTAGATTATCAATCGCGCTGATTACCACCAGCCGGTTCGACGCCGGATCCTTTTCAAATCCGATGTCACAGTAATTGGTGCCGGCCAGCAGTTTTGGTTCCGGATATCGATAGGAACCTTCCCTGTCTTTCACAATCCTGATAAACTTTTCATTGCCATAAACTGCGCGATACATTTTCCAGACGTCTTTTTCTGCTAAATCCTGATTTAAAAACACATGGCACGTGGCCAGCACGCCGCGCACCATTTCAATAGCAGTGGCTGAAAAATGTATCTGAATTTGTTTTCCTAAACTCAGCTCCTGGATAATTTCTTTAACATGCCGGTGTTGCGTGGGCATAAACGACCTCACCGTGCCCGATCGCACAGGATGATGCGATGCTTCGTTCACTTTGTTACCGGCTTCGCTGGAACCGACTTTCACCTCGACGACAGTTTTATCCTGTTCCACCACATCATTCTTGAACAACGGGTACAGCGCCAGAATGGTTGCTGTGGCATTGCAGCCGGCGCTGGAAACAAAATTCGCGTTCTTCATTTCCTCGCGATGGAGTTCTGGAATTCCGTACACGAATCCATCGCGGTTGTTCAGCCGAAAATCGGAACTGAGATCGATAACTTTTCCAGCAAGGGATTTAAATCGATCCATCCGCTTTTCTGCGGCGCCGTGCGGCAGGCAGGAGAACAGGACATCGCACGGTTGCATATCTGCCTGACTGCAAAATTTTAATGTCGTTTGTTTGCGCAGGTTCGGGTGCATCCGGGTGACTGGTTTTGTGTCAAACCGTTCCGACGTTATCTGCCTTATATCTGCATAAGGATGCAACAAAAGCAACCGCAGCAGTTCGCCGCCTGCGTAACCGGAACCACCAAGGATGGTGATTTTAAGTCGCTTCATTTTTACCCTCCTGTGCCACCTGAACGACATAATCGATTATCAATTTTGGAATATTTACACCGGTCGTCTTGATGCTGTTGCGGAATTCCATGGTATAGTTAACTTCATTTACCAGATATCTGTTTTTTGCTTCAAACAGATCGATAGCGACAACCCCGCCACCAATGGCTTTTGCAGCTTTAACAGCAATATCTGCAAGCTCGTGCGTCACTGGACAGTTCGAGGCAACGGCCCCGCGAGCGGTATTCGTGATCCAGTGTTCGCTGCTGCGATAAATTGCCGCAATGCATTTATCACCAATCACGAACGCCCGGATATCCCTGCCCTTCTTAGGCACATATTTTTGAATATAAAAAATGGAATGATGATAGGTTCCGAGAATCGTTTTATGCTCCAGAATTGCCTCGGCCGCGTCTCTATCGTTCACCTTTGCAAGGAGCCTGCCCCAGGAGCCGACCGCTGGTTTGAGCACAACCGGGTATCCCATTTCTTCGATTGCTTCCAGCGCGGATTGTTCTGTAAATGCCACCCGCAATTCGGTTTGGGGTACTTTATTTTCTTCCAACGCCACGGATGTTAGTAATTTATCCCCGCAAATCGTAGCCACATGAGATGTATTAACACAGGAGACGCCGACCGATTCGAATAATCGAAGTGCATGGAGCGCCCGGGAATGGTTGATGCAGCGTTCCAGAATGACGTCAACACCAAAATTGTTTATGCCCAGTTCAAAAGTGAGTTCGCGGTCATCGATCATTTTAACATCAACGCCGCGCTGATTTTTTATTTCTTGAAGAAGATATTTTTCTTCAGGGCGGATTATCGAGTGTAAGAATCCTAATCTGATTGACATAATTTACCTTGTTCTGTTGAAGTTTCGATTTTTTGAGTTTCTTTAACCCAGTTAACAATCATTGCCAATTCGTCCGGATCAACGGTGCGACCTGTCCTGCCGACATTTTTTACCAGATGCAGAACTTCCTTTGCCAATTCTTGATCCAGCTCCCCATGACCGATGTGGTCCAGGGCAAAACGAACCGAGGACAGACCCGACATGTGATCCAGGGAAATTTCCATTTTTCTGCCAAAAGGCTTCGGATCAAGGCTCTGATAATGCAACGGATTTTCCTGTGCTGCGTGTGTATGAACGCCGGCGCAGTGTTTAAATGCATTGCTTCCGGTAATCGGAAAATTCACAGGGATCGGGATTTGGGCATGTTTGCTGACCGTTTGATATAGCGGAATTAGTTCCTGCAAATTCCATTTTTGGTGGTCTTTGCTTATATCCGACAACACGCTTAACAGGCTTGCGAGGTCGACGATACCGGCGCGTTCGCCAAGACCGAGCACGGTCGCGTCGATAATTTCAGCGCCCGCCTTAAATCCTTCTATTGCGTTTACAAGCGCGAGGCTGCGATCGTTGTGGCAATGAACCGCAATTTTCGGATGCACATTTTTTGCCGCAAGCGATTCTTTTAGCTGCTTGACATAATCATACATATTGTGTTCCGTGCGCGGGATCATAAATCCCGTTGTATCCGCAATGCTGATAATATCAGCCCCCGCGTTGACCGCAGTTACCGAAGCATCTATGACATTTTGAAATTGCGACCGCACCGTATCCTCCGGTGTGAACCGAACGATCAAATCCGGCTGCATTCCTTTTGCATACGCAATTACGTCGGCAATTTGATCGATTGCGGAACGTAAGGTTTTATTAAACACATTCTGCAAGCGATAATCAGAAACGCAATAAAAAACTCCGAGAAATTTAGCGCCGCATTCCAGCGCTAAATCCACATCCTTGCGCAGCGATCGCGAATGCGCGCCGATAAGCGCGTTTAGCGGTTGATACGTAAGATGCTTTATGGCATTGTAGATCGCTTCGCCAACAAACGGATGCCCGGCCTCGATGAAAGTAACACCAACTCTATCCAATTGAGTGGCAATTGCCAGTTTAACGTGTTCGGAAAAATAGACGCCAGGGGTCTGTTCCCCTTCGCGTAAAGTCGTATCCAGAATTTCTACCACATTATTCTCCCCAGTCTTCTTCTTCCTGTGGCGCTTCATCGACGGTGAAAGGATCAACACCCGTGACTTCAAGCTCAGTGCCACACTCGTTGCACGTAATTAATTCACCCTGAACGGTATCTTCAGGCAGCGTAAGCTCTGCTCCGCAAACGATACATTCTACCATATTAAACCTCCGTAAATTGAGTAATGAGAAATAAGTTTGTTTGTTACATTAAATGAAAATTTATGCAAATATAGAAAAATAATCAGAAAAGTCAACTAAAAAATGAAGTTATTAAATAAAATGAAATACTTGAAACAGAGTGCCGGATGAATCGCTTGAATAATAATGTGATGTCTTCGGTTTAATGCAAGGTATATAACATAACATTGATTTGGATTATTTCAAAAGGATTTTTATAAAAAGCCCGCGCATCAATAAATGACCCCGGGCTTATTGATGGAGTTATTGGGGGCGTTATCTTTTGTCTGTATCTTTCAGATGAATAACAGAAGCATTGAGTTTTCGCTTCAATTAATATTTCAATGCCTTAAAAAAATCTTGACTTTTAAGAGAATTTCCGTTAAATTCGGGTGACTTTAAAAAAGAAAGTGGGGGGAAGAGGGTTATGAAAAAAATATTGGAGTTTTGAATGAGACCGAAGGAAATTCAAAAGTTAATTGAAATTGTCGAAAAAAGCCAGATCAGCGAACTCGAAGTTTCTCGTTGGGGGCGTAAAGTAAGCATCCGCAAACATTTCTCGGCCGATAAGGCCTTTTCGAGGCCAGCTAACGAAAATATAATTGTGGCTCAACCGAGCACTGCACCAGAGCCTGTTGCGGCTCCACCTTCTTCTCAGGGCATTGAAGAAACGCCGCCAAAAGCAGAAGAACGCGTTCTTGAAATAAAATCACCGATGGTCGGAACGTTCTACCGAGCTCCCGCACCTGATGTTGACCCTTATGTGGCGGAGGGAGATAAAATAAGCCAGGGGCAGGTATTATGTATTATCGAGGCTATGAAATTGATGAACGAAATTGAGGCTGAATTTCCCTGTCAAATTGTTGAAGTTTTAGTTGAGAATGCGCAACCCGTAGAATATAATCAACCGTTATTTAGAATTGAAAAAGTCTGATTAACTGCATTTTTAAAGGGAAAGCAATTGTTTAAGAAAATACTGATTGCAAATCGAGGTGAGATCGCTTTAAGAATTATCCGTGCCTGTAAAGAACTTGGGATAGCAACAGTTTCAGTCTATTCGGAGGCAGATGAAGATTCTCTGCATGTGCGCTTTGCCGACGAGGTGGTGTGTATCGGGCCAGGCCCAAGCAATAAAAGTTATCTGAATGTTCCGAGCATTATCAGTGCTGCGGAAGTAACCAATGCCGAGGCCATCCATCCGGGGTATGGTTTTTTGGCAGAAAATGCAGATTTTGCAGAAGTTTGTGAATCCTGCGGAATTAAGTTTATCGGACCATCACCGGATATGATTGCGAATATGGGGGATAAGGCCTTTGCAAAAGCAAAAATGGAGCAGGCCAATGTTTCTGTAATTCCGGGTAGCAAAGGGATCCTTAAAAATTTAAAGGAGGCCCAGGAAAGCGCTGAAGAAATTGGACTTCCGATAATATTAAAAGCAACCGCAGGTGGAGGTGGCAGGGGAATGAGAATTGTCCGCTCAAAAAATGAACTGGGAAATGCGTATACAATGGCGCGGGCTGAGGCAGGGGCTGCTTTTAATAATCCTGATTTGTACATGGAAAAATATTTTGAAAATCCGCGGCACATTGAAGTCCAAATTATTGGCGATTCGTTCAATAACGTGATAGCTTTAGGTGAACGCGAATGTTCTATCCAGCGAAAACATCAAAAGTTAATTGAAGAATCGCCATCGCCTGTTGTCGATGAAAAATTACGCGCGAAAATTTGTTCAGCAGCTATAAAAGGCGCAAAACTGGTTAATTACCAAAGTGCAGGCACAATTGAATTTTTACTGGAGAATAGTAAATTTTATTTTATGGAAATGAATACTCGAATACAGGTAGAGCACCCGGTGACGGAAATGGTTGTCGGAATGGATTTACTAAAGGAACAAATTCGGGTTGCCGCGGGTGAAAAACTATCAACAACACTGGGTTTGAAATTACGCGGCCATGCCATTGAATGCCGGATTAATGCCGAAGACCCGGACAAAGGTTTTCGACCGAATCCCGGTACAATGAATACCTTTCACATACCAGGCGGTCCTGGCGTTCGGGTGGATACGCATGGCTATGCGCAATACCAGATACCGCCATTTTATGATTCGCTTATCGCGAAAGTGATAACCCACGGCAAAAATCGTGAAGAAGCAATTGTTCGAATGATCCGAAGCCTGGAAGAGTTCGTGATCGAAGGAATCAAAACAACTATACCATTTCATTTAAAAGTATTGCGCGACCCTGATTTTAGAAAAGGGGAGTTTGATACTAAATTTATTGAACGGTTTATGGAAAATTTATAATTTGTATAATTACAGAACTTTTTATGAACAATATCGGTTATATCTCAAATTAAAGAAATCTGTTTGCCAGGAAATGTAGAGTTCCTGATCAGGTTTCTTTTTGTTTTATATAAATTACAATTTACTGATAAATAAAAAGTAAGGAGAGTAAAATGAATGTGCCGAAAGATCTATATTATACCGAAGAGCATGAGTGGATTGGCGTCGAAGACGACATCGTAACAGTTGGAATTACTGACTATGCTCAGGGAGAATTAGGTGATATCGTTTTTATCGAATTACCGGAAGATGGTTCTGAAACTACCCGGATGGAACCGTTTGGTTCGATTGAGGCTGTAAAAGCGGTATCTGATCTTTTTGCTCCGGTTTCTGGCACGATCGTCGGAGTGAATTCTGCTCTTGAAGAGAAACCTGAATTAATCAACCAGGATCCGTATGGCGAAGGCTGGATGATTAAAATTAAAATTACTGATAAATCTGAACTGGATTCTCTACTCTCTGCTGATCAATACTTAGATAAACTAGGTTAGGAGTATTTATGCCATTTATTCCCAATACGGACGACGAAAGAAAGGAGATGTTGGCTGCGATTGGGGTTCTGAACTTTGAAGAGTTGATATCGAATATCCCTGTAGAATTGAGATTTAAGGGAAAAATGGATTTACCAGATCCACTTTCCGAAATGGAAATAACTTCTTTTTTTAATAAATTAGTCAGGGAAAATGCAGGGTGCAATGATTATATTTCTTTCCTTGGTGGAGGCGCGTATGATCATTATGTCCCCGCTGCCATAGATCATGTTATTTCCAGATCAGAGTTTTACACTGCCTATACTCCATATCAACCCGAAGTGAGCCAGGGTACGTTACAGGCGACGTATGAATACCAGAGTATGATTGCAGAATTAACTGCAATGGATATAGCGAATGCTTCCATGTATGACGGAAGCTCGGCGCTGGCTGAAGCTGCCCTGATGGCCCTTTCTCCTCCGAAACGAAATAAAATACTTGTTTCTAAAACCGTGAATCCGTTTTATCGTCAGGTAATTGAAACTTATATCAGCGGCCAGAATGTTATTTTGGAAATAATTGAGCACGAAGACGGTATAACGAATATCCATGATTTGAAGCAAAAAATTAACGATCAGACAGCAGCAGTGGTAATACAACATCCGAATTTTTTCGGCTATCTTGAAGACATGGTTGAAATCGGGGCAATAGCGCATGAAAATGGAGCATTATATATTACCTCGAATGATCCGGTTTCACTGGCATTGTTAGCTCCACCAGGCGATTATGATGCAGATATTGCCACTGGCGAAGGTCAGGCGCTGGGAAATTCGCTGAATTACGGCGGACCATATCTTGGTGTTTTTGCAGCTAAAGAAAAATTTTTAAGAAAAATGCCAGGCCGAATTGTTGGCGAAACTGTGGATACAAAAAATCGAACAGGATATGTATTGACTTTCCAGGCACGGGAGCAACACATCCGCAGGGAAAAGGCAACTTCCAATATTTGCACAAATCAGGCATTAAATGCACTGGCAGCCACCGTGTATTTAGCCTTGATGGGGCGAAGCGGTCTTGAACAAGTGGCAGGCGCGAGCTTGAATAACAGTCACTATCTGGCTGATAAGATCAGTAATTTGGAAGGATTTGACCTGAAATTTAAAAAACCATTTTTTAAAGAATTCGTTATACACACTCCGATAGATCCTGATAAAATAATTCAAAGAATGATATCCAGAAATATTCAGCCCGGCATTGATTTAGGTAAATTTGATTATGACCTGAGAGATTGTTTACTTATTGCAGTGACAGAAAAAAGGACAAAACAAGAAATGGATCAATTCGTCGATGCCTTGAGTTCATTAGGATGAAATGAGTTGACGAATTAAATTCAACTAAAAGTAAGGAACTTTTAATTCACCCAAGAGTTTTATTATTACTTATTAGATAAAGAACATAATTGATTATACCGATAATAAGTTACGGTTTTATTCTTTCGTTATGTTTAAAATAGATTAATAGCAAATTTATTTTCCGATTTGAATAAGACCAAATGATGCGTGTATGTAAAAAAAATTCAATAAGCAAGAATTTTAAGGAGTATCAGAATGAAGAAGGCAGTAGTTATTTTATTGATGTTGGCCTTTATCGGCGGAGTTGCCGAGCAATCTTTTGCAGTGAGTGAGGCAGCGGTATTATTTTTAATGATTTCTCCGGGCGCCAGAGCTTCTGGTATGGGAGAGGCATTTGTCGCTATCGCTGATGATGCAACTGCTATCTATTGGAATCCTGCAGGATTGGCCTGGCAGTATGGTCGAGAAGTTACGATTATGCACGCAAATTGGTTACCTCAGTTTGCCGGTGATATGTATTACGACTTTCTGGCGTACAGACAGGATATTGAGGGAGTCGGTACGATCGGCGGAAATATCACATTTCTCAATATGGGAAAGCAGACGATAACTGGGGAAGATAGCCCGGAACCATTAGGTGAATTCTCCAGTTACGATATAGCGTTTGCAGCGAGTTATGGAACCACTGTAACACAAAATTTCGCCGTTGGAATTAATTTGAGATATATTCGTAGTAATCTCGCTCCGCAAGGACAGGGTGCAGAAAGAGGTAGTGGTAAAGGAAATGCATTTGCTTTTGACGTCGGTTTACTGTATAAATTCCCTTTCCTGGATAATAGATTGTCCTGGGGAATGAATGTTTCAAACATGGGACCTAAAATTTCTTATATCGATGTGGCACAGGCCGACCCATTGCCAACCAATATGAAAACCGGATTTGCTTACAAAATTGTTAATCAAAAATATAATAAATTAACTTTGGCTGCAGACGTTAATAAACTTCTCGTTACACCAAATAGCGATGGTGGCGCTGATCCGTTCTACGAAGCGCTTATTACTTCCTGGTTCGATGATGATTTCTCGACAGAGATTAAAAAAATGATCTTCGGTTTTGGCGCTGAATACATATACAGTGATTTGATCGCTTTAAGAGCTGGTTATTATTACGATGAGATGGGAAAGGTGAAATATACAACCTTTGGCGCCGGGTTAAAATATTCTCTCTATGGCTTCGACTTCGGCTATGTTTCCGCCGGAGAAGGACATCCGCTTTCTGATACAATGCGTTTCTCATTAACAATCGGTTTTTAGGTTAAGTGTTTTTAACTATAATGGAAATTTCTGTTTTTTTATATGTTGACTAATTATGATTTCGTAAGCCAGGTATAAATAAATTTAGATAATTAGGAAGGACAAAGTGAAGTGATAATAAACGAATCTTTGTCCTTTTTATTGTTAAAACTAAACTTTTTTCAATTCTACAAGTTGAATAATATCTGGTATCTTTTTCCCAGCGAATATGATAGATAATCAAAATTATTACTCTCAATGTGAAATAAATATTATGAGAAAGAATCTTTTTTTTGTTTGTTTACTGGTGTTTTACGTCATTTCCATGAAAGATGGCTTTACTATAAATCTTAAACCGCGACCCACCTATCGGCCTTCGGCAAGCTCTGATCGACGGTTAATCTCAACAACGAACTATGATTTCAATTCTTCCCTGTCATTAAAAAAAGCTGACTATACAAAACCGGATACACTCCGTGTTCTTGCCATACGAGCCGAGTTTGTAGAAGATAATGACCGCGAAACTTCCGGTGATGGCAGATTTGATCTTTCCAGCGAATCAAATTATTTTCTCAATGCGCCACCTCACAATCGTACCTATTTCCAAAATCAATTGCTGGCAATGACAAATTATTTTAAAAATGTTTCCAATGGTAAACTCATTCTGATGGGGCATGTTTACCCGCAAGCTGAAAATGACGCTTATCAATTGCCGCAACAAATGAAGTATTATAGCCCGGATACCACTGAGGACGTTCTTGACCAGCGTTTGGCAGAATTACTTCGGGACGCTTTGAAAGCGGCAGATGAAAATGATGACATTGATTTTTCTCAATACGATGCATTTATCATATTTCATCCGGGAGTGGGGGCAGAATATGCATTTGATTTAGATTCCACGCCCCATGATGTTCCCTCTGTTTTTCTCAATTTTCAGGACCTGAAAAGAACAATTGGCAATAACGATCCCAATTATGCCGGGATCGAGGTGACAAATCAGCGAGTGCGGGATGGCATTATTTTGCCGGAAACCCAGAATCAGATGGGATATGATATCGGCTTATTGGGAACCGCTGTTTTAATGTTTGGGCACCAAATCGGTTTGCCAAATTTATATAATTCAGATAACGGTCGCCCCGGAATTGGGGTGTTTGGAATGATGGATCAGGGATCATCAAATTTCTCCGGATTATTGCCGTCCCAACCATCTGCCTGGAGCAAAATCTTTTTAGGCTGGGAAACCCCGATTGTGGTTACTAACGGCACTTATGGGGTAGCAGCGGCGCTGGCTCAAAATCCGAATAAAATTTACAAAATACCGATCAATGCACGTGAATATTTTCTCATTGAAAATCGTCAACGCCATATTTTAACCGACCGCAATACCACTGTCGGATACGATGTTCAGGGCTTACGACTCGAATTTAAAGAAGATGGAAATATTTCTACCCCCGGCGGAGAACAATCAATTGATGTTATTGTTCAGGTGGATGAATATGATTTTGGATTACCCGGTTCCGGAATCCTGATCTGGCATATTGACGAAAATGTAATTCAGCAATACTATAATGAAAATCGCGTTAATACGAACATGGATCATCGCGGTGTGGATTTGGAAGAAGCGGACGGAGCCCAGGATATCGGACATTTCTTCAACTTCTTCGGGTTTACAGGGTACGAAGCCGGGTCCGAATGGGATATGTGGTGGAATCAAAATGAAGGCTATACTTATGCCAATGAGACAGAGGACGTGACGTTCACTCCGAACTCGATGCCCGATACCAGAGCATATTCCGGTGCAAATAGCCATGTTTATATCACACAATTTAGTGACATCGATTCAGTCATGTCATTCACAGTTTCGTTAGAAACTTACCAGGCTGGATTTCCCCAAAAAACTGGCGCCGTTGGTGAATATCTTTCAACGCATACCGGGAATCTGGATAATGACCCGGCGTCGGAGATCGTGGCAACAGCCTCTAATGGACAGATTTTTGCATGGAATCATGACGGCTCAAAAGTCATTGCGAATTCCGATTCCTTGACAGTAACCAATGTGAACACCAAAACGGAAAAATATCCGCTCGCAATTTTTGCAGAAATGGGCGCTGAAACAGAACATAGCGCCGCACTCGCTGATTTCGATAATGACGGTGACCTGGATGTTGTCGCTGCAACTAACAGCGGGATCGTTTATGTATTTTCCGAAAATGACGATGATGGAAATGGACGGGCAGATATAGTGTTTAAGTATGATGTGCAAACAGCCATTACAACAAGTCCGATGATTTTTCAAATTGCTGGTAAAAATGTCATTGCAGTCGGGCTGGAAAACGGCGATGTGGCCGTGATTAGCGATAGCGGAAATCAACTATGGAAAAAGAACGTGAGCGCCGCGCAAATTAGCGGTTTAGCGACTACTTCACAGAAAGTGATCGCTGCTTCTTATGCCGGGGATATCGCGCTTTTAGATGAGTCGGGCAATATCTCATGGCGCACGACCGTCGGATCCGGATTAAAACTGAACTATCCGGTTGCGGGAGATATAAATAAAGATGGAGCGCTTGAAATACTTGTGACGACAGGAAACGGGACAATCAGTGGTTTTGATTTTAACGGGAATCCAATGGCCGGCTTCACAAACATTTCAGTGGATGAAAAATTATCCAGTCCTGTACTCGCTGATCTGAATAATAATGGATTTTTGGAGCTGATTACGTGCGGTGATGGAAGGTTGTATGCGTTCAATTATAACGGATCGTTACTGGATAATTTCCCCATTGAAATTACCAGAGAAAAATCTGGGAGTGCATACCCGGAGCCTGTTGTTGCAGACCTTGATGATGATGGCTACGCAGAAATAATGGTGTCCGGCGCAACCGGTCAAATAATGGCATATAAATATGATTCCGGAAAGGTCGGTGGTTTTCCGTTATCAGTCGCCGAAGGAATTACGTCTGTTCCGATGTTGGCTGATATCACCAATGACCGAACGACCAATCTTGCCGCGATTGCTGGCGATGGGAATATGTACGTCTGGAAATTGAATTATGACTTCAATGCAGATAATATCTTTTGGGCAGGCTTCCGAAATGATGTTCAGCATTCATCTTTTGCTCAAACAAGTCAGGGAAGCGCTCCGGCTGAAAATGAACTCATGCCTTCAAAAACAGTTTATAACTATCCGAATCCCACTGAAGGGAATACAACCACGATTCGTTACTGGTTAAATGCGGACGCAAATGTCACGATCCGTATTTATGACATGGCAGGAGAGTTTGTAAAAGAAATTAAAAGCGCTGGTTTTGCAAATACAGCTAATGAATATCATTTAAAGGTGAGCGAATTTCAAAGCGGTGTGTATCTCACACGAGTGGAAGCTTCGAATACTCAGGATACGAGCGTATCGTTTTTTAAAATGGCAGTTGTTAAATAAGTTTTCAATTGAATATGGTTTATACTTCTGATGAATATAATATGGATTGAAAAGGTGACGGAAGTGAAAAAAATTGTTTATATTTACATATTATTGTTCGTAGCAGGGGGAATGATAAATAGTCAGGCTCAGGATATTCCGATTAATCATCCTGAGCTGCAATGGTATACGATAGAAACAAAGCATTTTATGGTACATTACCATAACGGCGCCGAACGTACAGGTAAACTTGTAGCAAAGATTGCAGAGGACATTTATCTGCCAATTACATCGCTTTATTTATACGAACCAGATGATAAAATTCATTTTATTATTCGGGATCATGACGATATATCAAATGGCGCTGCTTTTTACTATGATAATAAAGTTGAAATCTGGGCCACGCCGATGGATTTCATTCTCCGCGGTTCGCATAACTGGCTGCGGAATGTTGTGACCCACGAATTTACTCACATGATTTCGTTGGGCGCTGCCCGCAAAATGCCCCGTTCCATCCCTGCTGTTTACATGCAATATATCGGTTATGAACCGGAAAAAAATCCGTATGTTCTTTATGGATTTCCCAATGAAATTGTTTCTTATCCCATTGCGATGACCATTGTGCCGATGTGGCTGGCGGAAGGAATGGCGCAATTTCAATTACCCGGCCTGAATTATGATCGATGGGACAGCCACCGGGATATGATTTTACGCGATGCGACATTGGAAGAAGAGTTGTTAGATCATAAAGAAATGACTGTTTTTGGAGATAAAAGCGTTCGCAATGAAAAATCATATAATCAGGGCTATTCGTTAACGCAATATATTGTGGATCAATATGGACTGGAGTCGCTGCGGAGAATCGTTCGGGAAATGAGAGCGCCGTTTCGGCTGACTGTGAATGGCGCGATTAAGAATGTTTTGAATATCAGTGAAAAGCGATTATATAAAGACTGGAAAGAATATCTCGAAAAAATGTACGGCTATCGTACTGAACGTATCAGAACGACTCTTATCACAGGAAAGCTCGTTCACAGTGAAGGAAGCGCGGATATTTTCCCGATCTGGTCCCCGGATGGTAAACGATATGCTTTTCTCTCTAACGAAGGGGAAAAATCGATCAGCAAAACCGCACTTTATATTCATGATACTGTATCTAAAAAGACCAAAAAAATTATGAATAGCGTGCAGCATTCAGTCAGTTGGTCGCCGGACGGGACCAAACTTGTTTATACAAAGCTTTCGAAACCGAACAAATATTTATCCCACTATCTGGACATTTATGCCTATGATGTAAAAAAAGAAAAAGAACGTCCCATCACTCGCTACTATCGAGCGCAAAGCCCGGCCTGGTCTCCTGACGGAAAATCACTGGTTTTTGTGGTGACAAAAGACGGAACGCAAAATCTGGTGCAATTGAATCTTGCCACCAAAAAGCTGGAATATCTTACTAAATTTAAAAATGGCGAGCAGATATTCACCCCGAGGTGGGCGCCAAACAGCAACGCAATTATTTTTTCACTGGCTGAGCGAACAAAGCGAAATATCGCACTGATTTCTAAAGATGGTCAGGATTTGATATACCTGGTCCGTGATAAAAACGATGCCCGCGATCCAATTTTCAGCCCCGATGGCAATCATATATATTTTAGTTGGGACAGAACTGGTATTTTCAATATTTATCAAATGGATAGCCGGGGCAAAAATATCAAGCAATTGACAAATGTTGTTGGCGGAGCGTTTATGCCTTCGGTAAATCAAAACGGGCAGTTACTTTATAGCGGATTTTCAAAACAAAAGTATAATATCTTTCAATTGGATAAACCGGAACCAATCGATCAGATAAAAACAGAGTACGTGGAATATCAATCCAATTTTCATCTGGCGTCGACCACATTACATGAAATTTTACCACTCAATGAAAATAAAACAGACATCACCACGCGCAATTATGATGATACAAAGATGCCGGATTATAAATCAAAACCCTATAGCAATTACTACTCAAAAATGGCATTCCTGCCACGGGTGATGATCGATTATAAAACTACCAAATTAGGAACGTATTTCTATTCCAGCGATGTGCTAAATAAATATTCCATATTCGGCGGCGTGGCGGCAAATAGTGATTTTGATCTGGATGTGTTCGGCATTTTTGAATATAACAAGTTTTTCCCGACATTTTTTCTGGAAGGATATTATCAGATCCGGCATCATTCGCAAATGGATTCCCTGATATTACAGGATGAGTACCTGGATTACCGTGATTATACAAAATTTTCTTACAAATATAATTTGATGGAAGTGGATTTTGGTTTGAAATCGTATCTATTTAATGAGTTAAATAGAATTCGACTGGCGTTTATTTACAGCCGTTATAGTACTAAAGTTAAATATGACATCCTGAACCAGAAATCCACAGACGCGTATACGTATTTTAAAGGACGAAATGTATCCTTAACGTATACGTTTACAAATTTTTTGGAGACGCCGTGGTTCACATCTGAAATCAATCCTGCAGGAAAGCGAAAAATAACGCTGCGTGTAAATCAGGAATATAACGCATTTATCGATAGTTTCAAAGTCACGGAATTTGGCACCTGGGGCGAAGTGTATGAAAATTATAATTACACCAAACTCGAGTTGGACTGGAATGAATATATCGGATTGTTTGCTAACGGTAAACATGCTTTAAATTTGCAGTTAATTGGCGGCGCGATTTTGAGTCCGGTGCATGAGTTCTTCAACTTTTATTCAGGCGGATTACTGGGATTGCGCGGTTATCCCTATTACAGCATCGAAGGACGTAAACAGATGGTCGGTCGGGCGACCTATCGGTTCCCCCTGTTCGATCATTTGAATTTCAGGTTGTTCCATCTTTACTTTGATAAACTTTACGCCGGCGTTTTTTACGATGTTGGAAATGCCTTTGATGAAGATAAAGTTGATTTTTCTCAATTTAAGCGAAACTATGGTTTTGAGCTACGGTTGAATTTATTTTCTTTTTATTCTTTTCCAACCCGTGTTTTCTTTAACGCTGCGTATGGACTGGATGATCATATAAAATTCGAAAATGATTCAAAAATCCGATTGCAATACGGAAAAGAATGGCGTTATTATTTTGGGATTACATTCGGATATTTTAATTAATTGGAACGGAGTGCAACGCTTTTGAACGTGTCCAGGAATTACCCTTGCGACGGTTTTTCAAAACGGGACAAGCTGTATGATATAAATTCAAGTAATTATCTTTATTTTGTGTTATTTTAGAACCTTCGCAAAGGTTTTTCCAATGAAAGCAAAGTTCCTGGACACGCTGTTTATGCGTTGCATGCAGCCTATAAACAGCTTGTCCACGAACTACCCTTGCGAAGGTTATTAAAATAGACTGGTCTGTATATTGATAAAATTTCAATGAATTATCTATATATTGTATAGATGCAAACCTTCGCAAGGGTTTGTCCGGCAATTATCGAGTTCCTGGACACGCTGTAAAGGGGCTGCACTTCGGATTCTATGCGACGAAAATTAACAAACTTGATGTTTTTTTTAAATAAATTAATATTGAAAGGGAGCAGGGAATGAAAAAATATTTAATTGTACTTATTTCAATTCTCTTGATAAGTCCAATGATTCTGGCAAAGGAATCGGCAACAAGCAATAGTCCATATCTGGAATTTTCACCGATGTCAAAAATGCGCACAGAAGCACAAATGGCTTATCAACAACAATCGACTGAAAGAGATACTGCAGCCCTGATTGCGTTACATAGTCATCCTGATTATATTTTACCGAAAAAAGTGTTGTTGTTTTCTGCAATAATTCCCGGTGCTGGTGAGTTGTATTGTGGTTCCTATCTGAAAAGCGCGTTGTTTTTCGGTATCGAAGTCGGCGCATGGGTGATGTACGCCAGTTACAATAAAAAGGGGAATGAGAAGGAAGAGGAATATGAAGCCTTCGCAAACGAATATTGGAGCGAGAGCAGGTGGAGTAGTTGGTTTGAAGGGCTGACCGATGAGGAACAAAACGTTTTTTCGCACGATTTACCAGAGACAAAAACACAGCAATACTATGAAATGATCGGAAAATACAATCAGTTTTTAGTCGGTTGGGATGGTGTTCCATTTGGTTTGAGCAGTCGGGAAATTCAAGATCCTGCAAATACCTCTCCTTTACGTGAGGAATACATGGATATGCGGGATGAGAGCAATAAGCTATTCAAGCGAGCGACCACAGGTATTTATATTGCCATGTTTAACCATGTGCTAAGCGCCATCGATGCTGCGTGGACTGCTTATCAGCATAATAACAAATTGGTTATTCAAACATCCTTGCGAATTGAAAATAAACATTTTAATTACGAAAATCATCCGATGCTTTCATTAAGACTTAAGTGGTAACCAGAATGATATTAACAATATATCAAAGAATTTTAGCGCTGATCTTTGTTGCAGTCCCTTTAACAGTGCTTGCAGAAACTCCGTTAACCGGTGTTAAAATCAACAATCCGGACGATGTACGGTTGGCACTGAAATATCCTGCTTTAACGAATAAGGATAATGTGATGCAGGAATCGAAGACGCGCTCGAAAATAATGCAACAAACATCTCAGGATCCGAGATTTAAAGAAAAAGGAAAAGCATTTTTATTTTCTTTGTTGTTACCAGGCGCCGGAGAGTATTACGTTGGTAATAAAAAAATGGCAAAAGCCTTTTTCTTCACAGAAATGATTTTATGGGCTGGCGCTATTTCGTTTGATTCTTATAGTAATTGGAAACGGGACGATATGTACGTCTACGCGGCGACACATGCTGGCGCTCAGGCAGCAGATAAGCCTGCTCAATATTTCGTTGATATTGGTAATTATAACAATATCCATGAATATAATGATGCAAAACAACGGCAGCGCGAATTTTACAAAGTTTATTCCGAGGACGAATATTACTGGAACTGGGATAGTCCGCAGAACCGCGATAAGTTCGAAAAAATGCGCATTTCCAGTGATCGCGCACATAATCGGACGATATTCGCCATCGGCGGGATAATTGCAAATCATTTGGTAAGTGCGATCGATGCTGTCTGGCAATCGCATCGCTATAACAAACGGATTAAAAATGAGCAGAATCTGGAAAGCATGAGGCTGCGGTTTGATGCGCATCCGGCAGGATATTTTGCAATGACCCTGGAAAAGCGATTTTAGAAATTGGAACTAATTGTATAACATCGAAATTTCTAAAAGAAACAATAGTACTAAAAAATTAAATTCTTTTGTCCGCGAAATACATAAAAAAATATGAAATTTAACCTGCATTATTCACAAAACGTGCCACAGAAGCACCGAGGCCACAGAGAAACAACAACTTGTGTGCATATTGCTTTTTAACCTGAGTTAAGACAAATACGAGTTGCTATTGTTTGCGTAACGTTTGAAAATAAAAACTCGGTATACTGTGAGCCTCTGTGGCTATGAATTTTTCAGGTTAAAAAACAAAAACCATTATTCATATATTTTCGTGTGTTTCGTGGGAGAGTTTTAGTTAATAATTTTTATTTTAGAATGTCGTGTAACATAGAAACCCGAGTAAAATCGGGTTTTTTATTGTGGCATTTTGTTTAGTAAATTCATCAGAATCCCGAGGCTTTCTTCTGTGACGTTCAGGTAGCCTTTTTCATAAGAATCCTGCGCGATTTCATATATTTTTTTGATTTCATTAAACAGCAATCGGAATCTCAAATCCATATTTTGCCGGGCGCCGATTTCATCAATCTGCTGTCCGGTTTTTTCGAGCCGACGTTCGATGCGTTTGGCCTCTGGTTTAAATGACGCAGGCTCGGTAACCAACCGTTCGGCGACAAATGCCATCCGATTTGAATTGGCGATTGCAGCCAGCGCTAATTGATTTCTTCGGCGTTGCATCAAAAAATTAGCTCTTTCTATCGCTGCACGGGCAAGATTAAGCATGTACTGCGCTTCGTCATTTCCGCTCTCATTCACCATTTTTCCGATTTCTTCAATTAGCAGATCCAGTTTTCTTAACTCGTCTGATAAGCTGCTGACGCCATTTAGGCGATTTCTGCGGTTCGCTATTTGTAATGCCCGTTCCAACAATCGTTGTCCCATCTGCACATTAAACCGGGCTTTTTCTACCTGGTTATCTTCCAATGCCTCGTGCGCATTCTGCTGATACGTCGAAAGTTGACTCAATAAAAAACTAACTCGTTTATTGTTTAGCAGATTGTTCGCAGCAACTTTTTCAGTTACATTTTCAATCATTTCATCCAGCCGCACCAGATCTTCATAAATAGTGATTTCAGATTTTTGACCGCTCCCATTGGCAATATCAATAATTCGTAATAGCAGCCGCGTGACCTGGCGATATTGATCAATCGCTTGTGAAAAATTATTATTATCAATAAGTTGACGGATTTTTTGCAATCGCTTTTCAGCCTGTTGAAATAGTTTTAATGCTGTTGGATTTTTGTTCATATCAACAGCGTCTTTTGCTTTTTGTCGTAATTGCACAATCCGGCTTTCCGCTTCGATGACTTTTTGACGAATATTTTGATCCTGATTTTTCGCAGTTTCAATCGCCTGATTAGCTATGAAAATTCCCAGCCGGACGTGTTCCAGTGCGAGTTGGTAATGGTTTTTTTTAATCGCAGCAGTAACCTTCGCATCATGCTCCCTGGCTTTGCGCAACGACTGCTCGGCCTTGCGGTTCCCGCTGTCTGTTACAAGTTTTTCTGCAAACAATAGCAGTTCTTTTAATTTCTTTCGTTGTGACTGGATCGGGTTCATCAGGATAAGCTGAACTGCATTTAGAATTAATCGATTTGCGCTATCCAGTTGACGGTTCGCCATAAAATATTTTTGATTCTCATATAGACTTCGTGCATTTTGGAGTAGTTTCTCGGCCTCGTTCAATAACTCTCTGGCATTTGGATTGGGAAAGGATAATTGTACATCTCGAGCAAACTCTAATCTATCAGAAATTATCGTGTCTTTTCTTTTTAATTCTGCTTCGGACTGTGCAAATAGATTGCTCGAAAAGAAAATTATTAAGAGAAATATGTATGTTAAATATTTTATCATTTTATCCTTCATGAAAATACTGCTGTTGCATACGCAAAAGATATGCCACCTTATATTATTACATACTCGAATGGTTTAATATAAATATTATCAATCAATTGAATAAAAGAAGCAAGTCAAATAATTTATGATTTCTGGATTAAAATGTACCTTCAAGTACAGGTCGTTTGTACACCTAAGGACATTTTTTGTTATAATTATAAGACAATGTTGCAATGCTAAAATAATTCATTAAATGACTCAATATTTTAACAGAATATGACGATTGTTAAAATAGAGAAAAAAAGAGCTATTTAACAAATGAAAATAGGAAAACGAATATATCAGGCTTTATTCCTGGCGTCTATTGTAACATTCGCGTGTACTCCGCTGATGAATATGCAGGAAATGGTTTCTAAAAATTCTAAACAACAGAATCAGAAACATCATATTCAGCCGCGCTTCGCGCATCTGGCTATTGAAAATAAATCCAGACACGAGATTAATGTTGTCCGGGACTTTTACGTTATTAGTAAAGGTAGTTTCTGTCAGTTAGTCATCAAAATGAGTGAATTGCCACATTTTCGAGCGAACACACTGGGGAAACCAAACCGTCTTTATGTGGATCTATCGAATACGATTATAAAGCCAGCGAAACAAATACGCACCATAAATGACGGATTTATTAAACAGATTCGCACCGGGCAATTTAACGTTTCAACAGCCAGAATTGTGCTTGACACAAATGAGAAAGTCGGCTATGAAATCTACAAAGATAATACTAACAAAGAACTGGTTATCGAATTTTTCCCAGAGGCATTCAGCGTTTACAAATCAAACGAAAAAAATAACAGAGTTGACCGTAGTTTCTCAACCAATAATAGCACATTTTTAAATAAAAATCAAACAATAAATCAAAATTTAGCAGCAACCCTTGTTCAGGAATTAGGTTTAAAGATTAAAACAATTATTATTGATCCGGGCCACGGAGGAAAAGATCCCGGCGCTGTTGGGCCAGGTGGTATTTATGAAAAAAACCTGACACTTGATATTGCTCTTAAATTAAAACGTTTGTTAGAACATGATGGTAATTTTAATGTTCTGTTAACTCGCGAAAATGACGTTTTTATTCCCCTGGAGGAGCGAACAGCGTTCGCAAATAGACACAATGGTGATTTGTTTATCAGTATTCATGTAAATTCTCATTCGTATTCCGATCGATCCGGGATTGAAACATATTATCTGGCATTGGCCAGAGATGATGATTCACGGGCAGTGGCAGCTTATGAAAATCGATTTGCTCAAACAAAATTAAATAATTTAGAGGATATCATCCAAAATATTATGAAAAATTCAAAAGTTGAAGAAAGCGTTCATTTTGCGAAAATTATCCAGCAGAATTTAATTCACAAAACCAAACAAATGGATCGCGGTGTGAAAACTGCCGGGTTCTTCGTACTTATCGGAGCAAAAATGCCATCTATTCTCACTGAAGTTGGGTTTGTTTCAAACCATTCGGACATACAGTTGCTTAAAAAGGAGAAATATCGAGTCATTATTGCACAAGCACTGTTCGAGGGAATAGTAAGATATCAAAATCGTCTGGTTACATATAACAGGTAATGGTAAATTTCTTGTAACGTCATGGCTCCACTGAAATGGCTCCGTTTCCCTTTTTTGTGATTTCACCGATACATGCTGCAATGTGCACGGAATTCTTTTTAAGGGCTGAAATCAAGTTTTCCTTTTTATCGTTCCTGATTGAAATTAAAAGTCCACCTGATGTTTGAGCATCTGAAAGTAAAATTTTCGCGAGCTCCGGTACTTGTTTATGAAACTGAATCCATTTGCTCACATGGTCTTTATTCGCAATTGTACCGCCGGGAATGACGTCAGCCGAGGCCAGGTCCCATGCCTCCGGTAGTATCGGAACGCTTTTCAAATAAAGTATCGCATCCACACCGCTGCTCCCCGTCATTTCTCTTAAGTGTCCTAAAAGGCCAAAACCGGTAATGTCTGTACAGGCATTAACACCCTCTACTTGCTGCATAGCTTCGGCAGCAGCCCGATTTAAGGTACTCATAATTTCAATCGCTTTTTTTTCGGTGTCGGCATCCACCAGACCTCGTTTGAGCGCGGTGGTGATAATCCCGAGTCCGATCGGTTTTGTCAGGATTAAGCTATCTCCTGGTTGCGCGTTGTTGTTCGCTATAATTTTGTTAAGATCGATTGAACCTGTAATCACCAGTCCGTATTTTGGTTCTGTGTCTTCAATAGTGTGGCCGCCCAAAATCGGAATACCTGCTTCCTGTGTTTTATCATGTGCGCCCTTTAATATGTTTTGCAGTACCTCCAGGGGCAACCGTTTTTCCGGGAAACCAACGATATTAAGTGCGAATAGCGGTGTTCCCCCCATGGCGTAAATATCGCTAAGAGAATTGGCTGCGGCAATCGCGCCAAAATGGTACGGATCATCTACAACAGGAGTAAAAAAATCAACCGTTTGCACAATTGCCTGGCGATCATTGATTTTATAAACAGCGGCGTCGTCAGCAGTCGTATTACCCACAATGACATTCGGATGTGAAATTTCCGGGAGCGATGATAGCACTTTTTCCAGATTTTGTGGACGCAGTTTGCAGGCACATCCGAGGCCATGTGTAAAATGCGTTAATTTAATATCCGATACTGCTGAGCCCAAAATATCCGGCGATGCCTCCTGTATTAAATTATTTACAGCAGTTACAATTTGTTTGATCGCTTCATTTATTTGTTGGTCGCTGTTTATTCTTCCTGTGGAAAAACGAATTGTTCCTAATGCAAAGTCCAGCGAAACATGCATCGCTTTTAATACCGCCGAGGGTTCTGCGACATCTGTATGACACGCAGCGCCAGGAGAGGCGGCAATACCGCTCAATTGGTCTAACAGCGTATTGGCGTCAATTCCCGGAAAGCTGACACTTAAGGTATTGGGCAATCGCTTTGCCGGATGGCCATTCAACTGAGTATCGGGCAGTGCTTTTTTTAAGCCCTGCCATAATAAATCGCGTAATTTGCGACTGTGCTCCATGCTATTTGCCAGATTATCGTTTGCAAGGGAACATGCTTTGCCGAGTCCGACAATTTCAAGTACATTTTCTGTTCCCGCGCGCCGGTTTTGTTCGTGGTCAGCGCCATGTATCTGTGATGTCAATGTAATGCCGCGGCGAACATATAACGCGCCGATCCCTTTGGGACCATATAATTTGTGACCCGCAAGCGAAAGCAAACCGACTCCCAGTTCATCGACTTTTGTTGGTATTTTTCCGGCAGATTGCGCCGCGTCTGTGTGAAACAGAATATCATAGCTTGTCGCAATTCCTGAAATATCAGCAAGGGGCTGAATTGTGCCGACTTCGTTATTTGCATGCATAATCGTTATCAGAATGGTTCCGGGTTGAATTGCCTTTTCAACATTTGCCGGATCCACCATTCCGGTTTCATCCACCGGGATATACGTAACGGTATAGCCATGCTTTGTCAGATATTCGCATACATTTATGACTGCCGGATGTTCAATTTGGGAGGTAATAATATGGTTGCCCTTGCTTCGTAATTGTTCCGCAACACCTTTTATCGCGAGATTATTCGATTCCGATCCTCCGCTGGTAAATATGATTTCATCGATGTTGCAGCCTAACAGCGTAGCGACTTCTGTGCGAGCTGTCTGGATTGCTCTTTTCGTTTGTTGCCCATAATAATGTGAACTTGACGGATTCCCAAAGTGCTCGCGCAGATACGGCAGCATCGCATCTGCAACTTCCGGCGCAATGGGAGTCGTGGCGTTATGATCAAGATAAATTAGTTCCATATATCTCTTTGTTGTTTGATTAATCTTCAAATTTTGGTTAACCAATAGATCTGTATGCCGATATTTTATAACAGGCTGAAGCCAAATTTCCAAAGTCTTTACACTTTGGAAAACTAATTACAATAAAATCAATATAAGAAATATGCCCTCACAAATCAAGTAATTTATCAACACATGATCAATGAAAATATCTTGTATTTAGAAATTTCTCTTGCATTTAAGCTGGAAAAATTTATATTGAATAGTTAAGCTGATAATTAATATAGGAATGTATAATGATTCTATCTGATAAAACAATTCGGGAATATATGAAATATGGCCGTCTTTCTGTTGATCCTGTCGATGATGTGCAAATTCAACCGGCTTCTGTAGATTTAAGATTGGGTGATCATTTTCTTCGGGTGCGGCATCCGGACGGGTCGATGATACAATTGTCGGAAAAGCCGGTATATGAGGATGTTGTCAATGATGAAATTATCATTCCATCGCATTCTTATGTGTTGGCAACGACACGGGAATATGTAAAATTACCGGATGATGTTGCAGCGTTTGTTCAGGGGAGAAGCTCGCTTGGCCGAATGGGAGTTTTTCTGCAAAATTCAGGCTGGGTCGATCCGGGCTTTGAAGGTGAAATTACGTTTGGTCTGCTTAATGCCAATGATGTGCCGGTTAAACTTACGTCCGGTGTGCGCATTTGTCAACTCGTGTTCGTAAAACTTGATCAGATCGCGATGCGTCCTTATCGGGGCAAGTACCAGGGGCAACGAAATGCAACCGGAAGTAGAGTCAGTTTGGACACAGACCTGAAGCAGAAAAATGAAACCTGATATTCTAAAATGAAAAGCAACTATTCAGGCGTCACTCCTGCGAATGCAGGAATGACAGCTCTATGCTGAATAGTAACCATGAAAATTTAATTTAACATCCGTGTGATATTTTATCAAATTGACAATGATGCTGAAAAATATAAAATTTACAAGAGTATATCAAACGTGCTGCCGGGCGATGGTCGGAATTATGGCGTGCAGTCAGTTGATTTTTTCCCAGAGCTATCATGTGCATAATTATTCAGAAGATGATGGATTGTTAAATTCCACGGTACATGATCTGCTACAGGATTCAGCCGGACGGATGTGGTTCTCAACCCGCTCCGGGATATCTTGTTATGATGGGGCTTATTGGACTTCGTACACAGCCGCAAATGGTCTGTCTGGAGTCGATTTTAAGTTTTTGGATATTGACAATGATGGTGTTGTCTGGGCAATTTCAATACACCGGAAATTTAGTATCGCCTATTTTCAGAATGAAAAATGGCATTCTTTCGATGTCCCCCCTTTAGAAAATTATCCAACTTTTTTGACCGGGTTCCGGGTAAGTTCGGTGAATGGCAAAAAAATAGTAGCCATTGCGTCGAGGTCTTCGGGATTATATCTGTTATCCGGCAATCAATGGAAAATATATCCTGACAATTTTAATGGAACGATACACAATTTTGATGTTCTAAAGGATACATTTTACGTCGCCGCTGAAAGCGGATTGTTTTGTGTTACCGAAAATTCCCTGGATAGTCATTTCAATGATGTACACCCACTTCCATCCCAAAATATTCGTGGCATCAGGATTGAAAAGATCGGGAACGCCAGGCGTATCTGGCTGGCCGGTTCGACATGGATTGGATATATAGAAAATGATCAATTCACGCTTATTGCTGATAAATTAAATATTCCGTTCGATCGGAAATATCATTGTTTGCTTTTGCAGCCTGATCATCGCGGTGGATTGTTTTATGGCAATCCAATGGGACTTTTTTACTTGAACCCACTTGTTGATAATCCTGAAAGACTGGGGCTGGAAAGCGGAATGATTTCCGAAGGAGTTACATCCCTATTTCTGGATCGGGAAAAAAATATATGGTGTGCTACCTTGCGGGGAGTTAGCAAAATTGCAGGCATGTGTTTTCAAAATTATCGAAAAATTAATGGCTTGTTGAATGATGAAGTATCTGCAATTGCAGAGATTAAGCCGGGATCATTTTTGTTCGGGCATAATTATGGTTTAACATTCTATGAAAATGAAAAATTTAAACATCATAAATTTTACCAGGGAAAATATGCCAGTTCAATTGCAAATAGGGTACTTGATATTACTGTTGATCAGCAGAATAATATCTGGATGGCTGTTTCTGACTATGGATTAATCCGCTATGATCAGGAAGGTAAAATACATCGATTTGATGAAAAATCTCAGGTTTATGATTTTGTAAAATCTGTTTTAGTGGATCGCAAAAATCGTTTGTGGATTTCTGACGCCAAAGGATTGGCAATTAAAGACGGAAATAAATTTCAGCGAATAGGTATGGATGACGATGTTTTTCGGTCAATCCGAAAAATTTTTCAGGGACCAGGAGAAAAAATTTATCTGGCAACATTTTATTATGGCCTTTATATGTATGAACAGGGACGGTGGACAAAATATCACAGTCCAGGGGTAGAGTCTGCAAACAGAATTTATGCAGTGCTTAGTGATTCAAAGGATCGGTTACTTGTCGGTAGTTTGGCTGGATTGTTTACAGTAGACCACGATACATTGAAGCGGTTCGATTTAAATGGTTATCGTTTGAGACGGTCGGTGTATTTAATAATCGAAGACCGGAAAAAACGGCTGTGGTTTGGAACGGATAATGGGGTTATTCGTTGGGATGGAAATGAAATACGGGAATATAATGTTCACAATGGTTTTGTTGGCCGGGAAATTAATCGTTCTGCTGGAGTTGTCGACCATCAAGGGAGAGTGTGGATTGGCACTGATCTTGGCGTCTCCTGCTACCGCGAAGAGTATGATTGTGATCAGGAAGCGATACCACCGCCTATCGTGAAGTTAACTGATATTGAAGTCCAGGGAGAACGCCGGTCATATTACAGTGTATCCCGATTGGGTTATCGGGAAAATAATTTGGTATTCCACTTTAAATGTATCTCATTTATTGATGAAAACGCGATTTCTTATCGTGTAAAACTGGATGGGTCCGATAAAGGATGGGTTGAAGGATTAGATGCTGGGTCGCAGAAGATGCGTTATACACATCTGGCGCCCGGAACATATCGGTTCCATGTACAGGCGCAAAATGCATTGGGAAAATGGAGCCCTGTTGTGTCTTCTCAGGACGTCATTATTAGTCGTCCGATTTGGCGACAATGGTGGCTACATTTAGGAGTGGTGTTTTTCCTCGCATTGATCGGCGCTGGTATTTACAGGTTTATTACTGAAACGAAATATGCCAGAAATCTGGAGATTAAGGTTCGCGAACGGACAAATCAATTACAGGAATCAGAGCGTCGCTACCGTCAGATGTTTGAGAGCAACCAGGCAGTAATGCTCTTAATTGATCCCTGTAGCGGCTATGTTGTGGATGCGAATCCTGCGGCGTGCCAATTTTTTGGACACAACCATGCAAATATGCTCAAGTTACATTTTCCGATGTATCAAAATATTTGTAATTCTGCGGACAATCCGGCACATGAATCTTTTCCGATCCCGGAATATGTTATCACCCATCAGCGATTGGCTTCTTCCAGGATTCGTGATGTCGAGATATATGCCTGTTCGATTTATCTACAAGGGCAAAAGTTTATTTATTTGATTATCCATGATATTTCCGAGCGATTGCAGGCAGAAAAGGCCTTGGCTGCAGAAAAGGAGCGGCTGGCTGTTACGCTTCACTCCATCGGAGATGGTGTTATTAGCACAGACACCGAGGGTAAAATTAATTTAATGAATGAAGTGGCCGAAAATATGACTGGCTGGCTATTGCAAGATGCCTATGGAAAAAACAGTCGTGCCATTTTTAATATCATTCGCGAAAAAAGTAGAACGCCATGTCAGAATCCTGTGGAAAATGTATTGAAACGCGGGCAGATGCAAAAGTTCTCGTCCTATAATATTTTAATGTCCCGTACTGGTGAAGAACGTATTATCGCGGCTTCAGCGTCTCCGATTCATGATCATAATCAAAAGTTAATTGGCGTGGTGCTGGTTTTTCGGGATATGACCAAACAACGAAAACTGGAAGAAGAACTTTTTAAGGCCGGTAAAATTGAATCAATTGGCGTATTAGCCGGTGGTATTGCCCATGATTTTAATAATATATTAACCGGAATTATCGGAAACCTATCTTTGGGTATGATGAACCTTAACAAGAACGAAGCGCTTTATAAACTGCTTGCCGGAGCCGAAAAAGCATCTTACCGCGCGAAAGATTTGACACATCAATTATTAACATTTTCTAAAGGAGGTTTACCGATAAAAAAAGCAACAGCGCTGGCTACACTTATTGAAGAAACTGTCGAGTTTATCTTAAGAGGTTCTAAAGTACATTACGAGATGAGAATGCCAAAAAAATTGTGGCCTGTTATGGTTGATCCGGGACAAATTAATCAGGTTATTCATAATTTGGTACTAAATGCCGAGCAAGCAATGCCAAATGGCGGTGTTATTAAAATTACATTGGAAAATCTATGCGTAAATCACAGTAATTTATTGCCAGTGAAACGTGGCCGCTATGTTAAGTTGACAATTAATGATACCGGGATCGGGATTTCCGATGATAATCTTCAAAAAATTTTCGATCCCTATTTTACGACAAAACAAAAAGGCAGTGGGCTGGGATTAGCGACGTCATATTCTATTATTAAGAAACATGAAGGTCATATCTCGGTGGAGTCCAGACTGGGTGAAGGAACGATGTTCGCTATTTATTTACCGGCGACTTCTGAAAAGCAAACTAGTGAAATTAATGATGAAATTGATGAGACGGTTTATATGAGAAAAGTACTATTAATGGATGACGATGAAACGATTCGCTCAACTACCGGTAAAATGTTGGAATATCTCGGATATGAGGTGGAGACAGCAAGCAATGGTGAAGAAGCGATTGAAAAATATGTGAATGCCAGAGAAAGCAATGCCCCGTTTGATGTGGCTATTTTTGATCTAACCGTGCGGGGCGCAATGGGAGGCAAGGAAGCATTACAAAAATTGATGAAAATTGATCCTATGATTAAAGTCATTGTTTCCAGTGGCTATTCCAATGATCCGATTATGGCAAATTATGAAAAATACGGATTCAGGGGAGTTGTTACAAAACCTTATGAAATAACAATGCTCAGCACATCACTGAAAGCAGTTTTGCGTAACGATCGAGCGTGAGAACTATTTTTATTTATGCTGCTCCCATTTTTCAGGGAGCAGATAAAATACGATATAGCCGCCTTTATATCAAGGAAATTTAAGGTGGAATTAATTTGACTATTTATTAGCACCCGAATGACACGGATTACGCTGCTCCACGCGGATTTTCAAGAATTGAATTAAAAAGATGATTACAAATCAATAATAGATAGTAAATCTATTTTGGCATTATCTTTATTATCGACGCCATTAAAATTTTACCTAAAATTCTAAAATGAAAATTATTAACGAAAACTGCCCCACGAAACACATGAAAATATAGAAAAATGCTTTTTGTTTGGAATGATACTATCTCAAAATCGATGGTTTTTGTTTGATCATTTTCAAATATTAAAAGTTTTGCTTGACTTTATAATAAATTAATATTATATTTTGACCTTATTAATAGTTGCTATTGTTAACTAAAAAAACAAAACAAATGTGTTCCCAAACGAATACTTCCACATCAGTTGACCTTGCTGAGATAATATCCCGTCTTTTTTCAAATTGCCAGGAAAAGGAATTACGACACGTATCGAAATATGGTGTTTCGATAGTTGAGTTTCGATGCTTACGGATATTGTACGATCGAAATGGAATCACTGTCAATGAGCTTGCTCAGCAAATGTCTTTAACAAGCAGCCGCGTTACCCGCATTGTTGATAGCCTCGTCCGGAAAAAACTTGTTATCCGTGAAATTGGCGCTGCAGACCGGAGAATTTATAATTTGTATTTAACGCCCCGGGGTAAATCATTAGCAATAGATTTGATTGATAGTTATTGTACAATTCATGAGCAAATCTTAAATAAAATTCCAACCAACCAACGACAACAAATGATTGAAAACCTGCATAGACTAAATGAGGCAGTGGAAAACTGGCTTTTCGATAAATAAATTTTTTTGCTAAAAATATTGTTAGTATCAACAAATGATTGTATTAAATAATAATGATATTAATTGTTTGCAGTGAGAGTTAATCGTATAATGTCAATAAGGAAACGAAAATGGCACAAATTACCCAAAATGATGTAAATTGGTTTCAGCAATTGTTCGGCGATCGAGTGACCTTTGAAAAGACGGAGCGTGTGCTTTACAGCCATGATATTGCCGCAATGCCTAAATTATTCAAACCATTGATCGGAAATACCGTTCCTGATGTCGTTGTACAGCCGTCGAATGAAGATGAATTAGTTGAAGTTGTTAAGTGGGCGGCACAGAAAAAAATTCCGCTTACGCCAAGAGGGAAAGCCTCATCAGGATACGGTGGGGTTTTACCAACGCGCAGCGGAGTTGTGGTTGATTTCTATCAAATGAAGGATGTTTTAAAAGTGAACAAAGCGGACATGACAGTGCGGGTTCAGCCGGGAATCACCTGGGAGCAGTTGGATAAAGAGATAATGCCTAAAGGATTAACGCTACGTTTATATCCGTCCAGTTACCCGTCATCATCCGCTGGTGGCTGGTTGGCACAGGGCGGAGCTGGTTTTGGATCGTATGAATACGGCTGGTTTGCTGATAGCGTGGTTTCCGCGCGTGTTGTTTTGCCGTCAGGAGAAGTGAGGGAATTTACCGGACAAGAGCTTGAATTAATCGCCGACGCTGAAGGTATTACCGGAATCATTAGCGAAGTTGTCGTGAAAATACAGCCGTTAACAGACATTGGCGTCACAGCCATTGCCTTTTCCGATGCTACAAAATTTACGGCTGCAATGAAGGAGATTGTTCAGGAAAATCTACCTGTCTGGTCGATTGTTTTCATCAATCCGAGAATGGCGGAAATGAAAAATCGTGCTCCGGTGATGCTCCATCATGGTCATCCGATTGGACACAAACCGCTGCTGCCGGCAGCATATATCGCGACAATCGCCTTTCGCGAGGCGGATCGTGAAACAATGCTGAAAAAGCTGCCTGATATTGTGCAACATCATGAGGGCGACATTTTAAAACAGGAAATTGCAGATCATGAATGGGACGAACGGTTCAAACTGATGGTGGTGAAAAGATTGGGACCGTCGTTGGTGCCATCGGAAATTGTGGTTCCGTTGGAAACATTTGATAAAGTGATGTACCAGATTGAGCGCAAGGTAGATCAACCGGTTGTAAAAGAAGGCGTGATTATCAAAAACGGTAAAGACGGTGAACCGGAAGTCGTGATTCTTGGTTTCATTCCCAGCGATCAGCGGAAATTTGCTTATAACCTTGTTTTTGGGCTTGTACTGACTATTTTAAAGATTGCGGAAAAATACGGTGGTAGAGCATATTCAACCGGACTTTATTTCTCCGGCCGAAGCAAGCAAATTTTAGGTGAAGCCCGTCAGAAGCGGATGAAATCATTTAAAAAAGAAATCGATCCGACAGGAATTTTAAATCCGGATAAAGTATTTGGTAAGAAGCTCATTAGTCAGGTGTTGGGGGTGGCCAATTTATTAGAGCCGTTGGCACGACCTTTCGGAAATCTTGTGATTACGCATGTCGGAGAACGACCGGATTTTAAACCAGTGAAAGATATTCCTGGTGATGTTGCATGGTATGCATACGCCTGTTCTCAATGCGGATATTGCGTGGATGAATGCGACCAGTTTTACAGTCGTGGTTGGGAAAGTCAATCACCCAGAGGGAAATGGTACTGGCTGCGGGAATATATGGAAGGCCGCGCTAAATGGGATCAGAAAATGGTAGATACGATGCTCGTTTGCACAACATGCGAGTTATGTAATTTTCGCTGCTCAGCATCGCTGCCAATCGAACAATCCTGGATGAAACTGCGCGGCAAGTTGGTTCATGAAAATAAAGAAATGACCTTCCCGCCATTTGAAATGATGAAAGCCGCCCTGGAAACAGAAGGTAATATCTGGGCGGGTTACCGTAAAAACCGGACAGATTGGTTTCCCAAAAAACTTTGGGAAAAGCATGGTCCCGGAAAAAAGAGCAAAGTTGTCTATTTTGCCGGCTGTACTGCTTCTTATGTTGAGCATGATATCGGAGCAGCGTCAGTTACGTTACTGGATGCCGCAGGTATTGATTTTACATACATTGGGAAAGCGGAAAATTGCTGTGGCACCCCGATGTTAGTTGCTGGTAAGTGGGACACTTTTGCCGAAGTCATGAAAAAAAATATTGCCAGCGTGAAGGCAACAGGAGCGGACACTGTTGTATCATCCTGTCCTGCCTGTGATATGATGTGGCGCCATACTTATAAAGACTGGGCTGAAAAATTGGGAATTGAATATGATATAAAGGCCAAACATTATAGCGAGCTTGTGGCTGAAAAAATTCGCAATGGTGAATTTAAATATACCCATGAAGTAAACGAGCGAGTGACATGGCACGATTCCTGTCACATCGGACGGGTTTCCGGAGTTTATGAAGAACCCCGCGAATTGATTAAGGCCATTCCCGGTGTTGAATTTAAAGAAATGAAACACAATCGTGACGACGGCCATTGCTGCGGCAGTGTGCTAACTCTGATTAAAGAACCGGACATCGCCCGTAAAATTGGCACGATTCGTTTGAACGATGCCATCGAAAATGGATCCGAAACTGTTTTGGCGCTGTGTCCGTGCTGTGAGTTTCAATTAAGAGTGACGCAGCAAAAAGAGGAATTGCCATTAAAAATACACGATCTGGCGGCATTTGCCTGTCGCGGATTGGGCAAAAAATTTGATGATCCCAATCCTGAAGTTGCCAAACAATGGGCCGTTTTTGAGGCGATGATCGCGTTGATGACGCCGCAGGGATTTGCTGAACTTATGGATTCGATGTGGCCGGATCTGTTAAACGCGATGCCAATGAAAATGGGTTCGATGATGAAAGGTATCGGAAAAATGGGCGTTGTCGGCAAAGGTGTGTTCGCAATGATGAAACCGGTATTCCCGGCGCTGTTTCCGAAATTATTGCCAGGCATGATGCCAAAAGTGATGCCTGCTATGTTGGAGCGCGTTCAGAAAAAAATTCCCATGCCCGATTACATGACAGAGCAGATGCCGGATCTGATGCCCAAAGTAATGAATAATCTGATGCCGAAAATGCTGCCGGATGTCGTTCCCCTCGTCGTACCCAAAATGATCGATTATTTAAGAGGGCGAAATGGTAAAAAAGCTTAATTGACAGATTAATTCGGTATAAATCGCTTCTTCTGTCATTTATAACTTAAAAACCCGAACTTGTTGTGTAATGAGTTCGGGTTTTTTTACAAACACAAATCTGTTTATTTTAATTAATGGCGTTCATTATTTATACTGAAAAATCATTGCCCACAGAATCATTCCAACCAGCGTGAAACCAAAGAGCAGACAGCAAATACCAAAAACATGTGACCAGATATTTAGCCAGCGCTGTGGCTCGGGTTTCAGGTTTTTGCGAAGTTTTCCTTCGGCTTTTACGATTTCATATTCACGCGGACGCTCGTGTTTGAACGTTTCCAACGGAATTTTTCCGGTAAAAATAACCGGGTCCATCGGGAATTTTTCCGGTCTGAAATGAGTATTAAAAAAATGTACCGTAAAAATAAATCCCGTGGCTAATAGCGCCTCGTCGCTGTGGATAATGCTTGCAATATTAATGATGTAGCCAGGCAGGAACCGGGTGAAAAATTCCGGGAACCAGAGAATGAGTCCGGTGAAGCCGATCATCGAGACGCCCCAGAAAACTGCAAAATAATCAAATTTTTCCCAATAAGTCCATCGGCCGTACTGTGGTTGTTTTTTCCCGCCAAAAAACCATAACATTGTCTGGAAAAATTCTTTCACATCACGCCAATTTGGGAACAGACCTTCTTTATCAAAAATAAAACTCCATCGCGATTTCCCGGATTGTTTCCATTTTTTATAAAGAAAAACGAAATGCACGCCAAAGTAGAAAAATGTCAATAGCGCGCAAATCCGATGTATGGCGCCGGCAACTGCAAATCCGCCCATTAAATTTGCCAGAAAAACAGCCCAGTTAGTACTGGCAAATTTCAAAACCATGCCAGTGATTGCCAGCCCAAAAAAACTCACAATGACAATGAGATGCAAAATTCGCCATACCGGGTCAAACCGCTGATAATAGCTTTTCGATTTATGGCGCAACTGTTTATTTAATTTAAATCGTTGTCGGAATGATCGTGGAATCCACAATAATGTATGGATTCCGAAGAATGCAAACGTAAAAATCAGCAATGACGTCATTACCCAAAAGGTGTAGTACAGAAACGGATACTTATGTTTATTGTGATGCGTTGCATGTGTCAGATAACCGGTGAACTGCCGATTGGAATTGGGATGACATGTGCGGCATGTTTCAACGATATTTTCGCGACTCAAAGTCGAATTCGTGAATTCGATGGGAAGAATATTGTGTGAACCATGGCAATCAGAACATTTTGCGCTTCTACCAGACCCTAATAGGGACACTTTACCATGATAAGTGTCAAAATAGGTTCCGGTTTCATATTCATGGCATGTTCCGCATTCAGCCAAAATTTGTTGACGGAAAGAATCTTTATCAATCCGTTCCACCTCATGGGCATTATGGCAGTCATGACAGGTCGGTAGCTTTTCTTCTGTAATGACCATGTTGGGTGAGTGGATGGACTTGTTAAAATCCTCGTAAATTCCAAGGTGACAGGTAGCACAGGTCTTATTCACATTATTCGGATGCACAGTAGATTTCGGATCAGATGCAGGAAGCTCCAAATGCGATGAATGGCAATCTGTACAAACAGCGCTGACCATTAATCCGCTTTCCAGCAGCCCCTTTCCATGAATACTCATGGTGTAATGCTCAACAACTTCCGTGTCTTTGCCTTTATAAAGTACGGCTGCTTTTTCTCCTTTGCGGTGACATTTGCCGCACAATTGCGGAATATTCCGTGCAAAAATCGGCGACGTGATATCATCTCCCGATTGAATCAGATGCTCGCCATGACAAAATTTACAATCCGGTGCATTCGGGTTATCGGCTGCCTCTAACTGACCATGAATACTGGCCTGGTAATTAGTTTCCTGCTCTGCATGGCATATTGAACAATCCACCGGGCCGGAATCGAGACAAACAGGGCTTTTTAAATTGCTCACATTCACATGACACTTAATGCACTCAATTTGGTTTGCATGGGCAGAGTGTTGCAGTTCAGTCAGGTCAACATACAACGAATCAATTTGCCCGTTTTTTTCCCGAATCAGATCGCGCCTGGAATGGCACTTCATACAATATTCGTCATTCATTGTATCGACGTAAAAAACCCGCCGGATAATATGTGGTGAATGGCAATCGACACATGCCGGAATAACGTGCGGCTTCTTTTCCCATAGTTCGCCACGTACGACCTTAATGTGAACCTGTTCAATTTGTGCGTGGCACTGCATACAGGTTTCGGCGATATTATTCCGGTTTATCGACGATTTTGGATCTGTGTGCGGAAGGATATTGTGAGACTTATGGCAATCTGTACATACCGCAGTAACGGTCAAACCGCGTTTAAACAATCCTTCTCCGTGGATGGACATGGAATAATTCCGGATAATATCCTTTTCCGGGATATCATGACGTTTGACCATGTCCGAGCCTTCTTTGTGGCAGGTTCCGCACATGACCGGGATGTTCATTACGTAGGTTGTAGAATTTTTATCAGTCGGTGGTAATATGTTGTGTGAGCCGTGGCAATCGTAGCACGACGGCGCATCCGGATCATTGCGTTTAAAGGCTAATCCGTGAAGGCTTGCATGATAATCATCAGCCTCCTTGTCATGGCAGTTACCGCACGCCACTTTTTTTAACGGAGAATCATGTGGCATTTCCTCCACATCCGCATCGTCGTGACAGGAGACACAACCGTTTTCTCCATGAACCGATTTTTGAAATTCAGATCCTCTGACGAATAGTTGTACCAGCTTTCCATCTATCTCCATTGTTAACGTGGGATCAGAATGACATTCAAGGCAGGTTTCGTCATCCACTGCTATGGAATAAATGGGAATAATCACTAACGCAAGAAAAAGAATCAGAACGGTGAGGATATTTTTTTGATACATAGTTATTTTAAAGTTATGTTAAAATTTTGAGGTTTGAAATAGTAATATAAAGCATTAATTGAAAAATATCAAGTAAAATTTCGTTTTGATATAGTAAACACCTGTTCGTTTGATAAGTATTTCGCTGGATATACATTATTTCAATGGAAAGAGTATAGTTGTGACTAATTTTATTTCGGCTGATACAAAATTCGCCAATTTACCAATTACTGGTGGATGAAATTAATCAAAACTTTAGTTTAATAAAATTAATCGAATAAGTGGTTTTTAACCTGATAAAGTCATAGCCACAGAGGCTCAGAATACACAGAGTTTTTATTTTCAAAACGTTACGCAAACAATAGTAACTCGAATTTTTCTTAACTCAGTTTGAAAAGCAATGTGCACACAAGTTTTTGTTTCTCTGTGACCTCTGTGCTTCTGTGGTACGATTTGTTAATAATGCAGGTTAAATATTATCTTTGGATTTGTGTTTATTATGAATGGATAATAATAGCCAATTCATGATTTATTATAATGTAGCTGATCACAGGGTAATAATAATGAATTCTTTAATATCTAAAGAGTTGGAGTGCGAAGCCTTTAGAACGTGTCCAGGAATTTTGATATCGTTGGGAAAACCCTTGAGAAGGTTTTGCGACAACACAATATATAGATAAATTCATGAATATGTATCAATATACAGCTTGTC
>CAZCJL010000023.1:0-25873 GCA_964498785.1 uncultured Cytophagia bacterium
AGGAAAATGTCATTCGAGACATGATTCCGGAATGGAAATACTTATACAATGATTTAGTTAAATGGTTCGCCACCGGCAATCACCATAAATGACATGCCCAGATCATGCGCCTCGGTGATAACGCCGCGCATTTTTTCATTGCTTAATTCGTCGCTTTCCGAGTGACGCAGCGCCTGGGCGTAACATCCTTTGCAGCGCAAATTGCAACGATTCGTGATGCTGAAAATAAGTATCGGCGGCACCTGAATTCCTTCATCCTTATAATGTTTTCTAATTCGCGCCGCCTTATGTTGACAGTGCACGGTTTTGAAAAAGTGCCAGGCTTGTGCCGGATTTGTGAGTGAAACTTTCAATGCATCTTTAAAGAAAATTTTCAAAGAGTGTTCAGAATATTAATGTAACTGGTATTCGCAGACAGAAATTAATTTCTCCTCAAGCTCAATTAATGTAATAAATTCATCGGAATCGCACTGTAATCAGCTTAAATTTTGCCCTTTCAAGACATTTTCTGTCAAACATCTCGCGTTTTCCCGGCTCTTGTACCGGCAATCCTGCAAACGATTGGCGCAATTTCGAGAGCAATTTTACCGGTACCGCACGCCACATCAAGGACGACATCCTCATTATTATTGATCGATTGTTTAATCAAATTGATCAATTCATTATACAGCTCACCATTGTTTACCGCTGCTTGTTTATCGTAATTGTGGGATGTTTTATTCCAAAATTATCGTTCCTGCGCGATGCGCTTGCCTTCGGAACGCACATTTGTATCCATATTTTTATACTCAATTTTTTGAAATTCCATTATTTAATAATTTTACGGGAAGACAAATAAGATAACGGGTGAAGCTATAAAAGGAATCCTGACCAGTTCGAGGCAATCGGGATTCCATTTCTATTATTCATATTGAAAATCTTTAAATTTTATCCTGAATAAAAGTGCATACATCACCGGGACAAATCCCAGCGTTAACAAAGTGGCAAACGCCAGACCGAACATAATAGCCACCGCCATTGGCTCCCACATCGGGCCCCCGCCGAAGTATAACGGTATCAATCCGCCGATGGTTGTTGCCGTGGTAAGCAAAATTGGACGAATGCGGCGCTGCACAGCGGTAACAATCGCCAGGTGCGGCTCCAAAGCATTATCCTCAGTTTCGATCCGGATACGGTCGATGAGCACAATGGCATTGTTGATCACCACGCCAGCGAGTGAAATCAATCCCAAGAAGGTCATGAATCCGAAATACGAACGCATCACCAGTAATCCGATAATCACCCCGATAATTCCCAGCGGAATGGTGAGCAGAACGATAAACGGTTTTCGTAGCGAATTAAATTGAAATACGAGTAGTAATACGATGATCAGTCCGGCATACGGCAGTTTTTCATTAATAGACCGATTCGCCTCCACAGAGCTTTCCATTTCACCGCCGAGTTCGTATTTATAGCCAATGTCCCATTTTCCCTGCTCCTGTTTCAGCCATTTATCTAACTCCAGCGCTACGTCAATCGGAGTTACCTGGTCAGTGACTTCGCATTTAACGCTGACTACTTTCAACAAATCCCGCCGTCTTATTTTGGATGGCTCCCATACCACTTTTAGATCAGCCACCTGTTTTAGCGGAACGTTTATTCCGGTCTGTTGCGAATAAACGTTAATCGTTTCCAGCTTGCCTACATCTTTCCGTTCTGCGGCAGATGATCGTAGCGTTATCGGGATCACTTCATCTTTCTCCCTGAATTGTGTTGTAACGATCCCGGATAATGCCGTTTGCAGCGACAGGGCAATATCGGCGTTGGACACGCCGGCTCGTTTTGCCCGCGGCTGGTTTATATTCACAATCAGTTTCTTAACCCATAACCCCCAATCATCATGAATATTTTTCGTCCCTTCGATTACTGCCATTCTCTGTTTTACTTGATCAGCAATATCGAATACTTTATTTAAATCCTGCCCCATAATTCGAATGTTTACCGGGGAATCGGGTGGCGGGCCAAAATTTAAGCGAGCGATATTTGGTCTTATCTCAGGATAATTCAGAATACAATACATTTCTAATTTTTGCACCAGTGAATCAACAATCGAGCCGCCGGATGTTGTATTCACAATAAAACAGGCGTACCCGGTATTCGCCTGTTCCGGGCTGAATCCGAGCACAAACATCGGTGGTCCCTGACCAATAAACGTTGCCCAGTTGACAATTCCTTCTTTGGATTCAGATTCCATCAATTCCTGTTTCATGAAAGCTTCAACGTTATCCACAACCTCCATTGTCCGTTCGATGGGCGTTCCCACGGGAAGATTCAATTCAGATGTAAATGTTGCTTTATCATTTTGAGGAAAAAATATGTTCGGAAGCAGTGCAAATCCCTGTAATGCAATAATGAAAATGATAAACATTGCGAGGACTGTTAGCACCGGATGTTTCAATAAGTTGATCAATGAATTACGATAGGTTCGATAGAAACGGTTATTAAACTTATTTTCCTGACCGTTTTTTTTCACTCGAATAAAACAGACGCATAACATCGGAATCATGGTTAACGACAGCAGCCATGAACTAAGCAAGGTGATGGTAACAACAATAAACAGCGGCGCTGTATATTCACCGACGCCGGATTCTGCCAGATAGATCGGCAGAAAAGCTGCAGACGTGGTGAGTGATGACGTCAGTAATGGAATTCTCAATTCATTCGCAGAATCAATTGCCGCATTTAGAGGCTTTTTACCGGCTGCCATTTGCACCATGATTGATTCAGACATGACGATTGCATTATCCACCAGCAATCCGAGTGCGATTATCAGCGCGGCAATGGACATCATATCCAGTCCGATATCCAGCACTCCCATAATAAAGATACTCATAATCATTGCCATGGGAACAAGAGACGCCACGACCAGACCGGTTCGAATACCAAGAAACAGCAACATGACGATTAATACGACAGCCACTGCCTGCATCAGATTTCCGGTAAATGACTGAACTTTACGTTCCACATCCGCGGGTTGAAACGACACAAAATCGAATTCGATACCAATGGGATAGATCATTTGCAGGTGTTTTATTTTGGCTTTAACTGCCTCGCCTAGTTTAATAATATTACCGCCTTCCCGCATATTAATTCCCAATGCAAGCGCCGGAATTCCGCTTGAGCGTACAACAGATTGCGGGGGATCGGTATAACCGCGGTACACATGTGCGACATCTTCCAGATACAGCATTTCATTGCGGCCCGGGATGTTAATCAGCATCCGTTTTAAATCATCCAATGATTCAAAATTTCCGGTGGGTTCCAAAACGATATTCTCCCGCTCTGTATTAACTTCACCTCCGGACATGATGATATTTTGGGCAGCCAGTATTCCCATCAGATAATTTGACGAGACGCCTAATTCAGCGAGCCGGGCATTACTGTATTCCACAAAAATACATTCTTCCTGTGCGCCGCTAATTTCAACTTTTGCTACTTCACTGATTAACAACAGCTCGTTTCTGACTTCATCCGCAATTTCTTTTAGTTGTGCATAACTGAAACCTTCACCAGTGATGGTAACGATTGTGCAGAAAACATCTCCGAACTCATCATTAACACGGGGTCCAATTACGCCATTTGGTAACTCGCCTCTGGTTTTCGTCCGCTCCACTTTACGGCGCAATTTATCCCAAATCGGGCGCATCTTGGTATATTGTTCTTTAACGCCGATTGTAATGATGGAAATTCCTGTTTTAGATTCACTATAGATAAAATCGATTTCCGGCATTTCCTGAATCGCCTTCTCCAGCTTGTCAGTCACCAGCATTTCCACCCGTTCCGGGCTGGCTCCGGGAAAATCCGTCGTAATGAGCGCCCATCGAATGGTAAAACCGGGATCTTCTGCACGCGGCATATTCAAATAAATATTAATACCGGCAACGACAATCAAAATCAAAGCGACTGTTGTAATTCGATTTTTTTCGATTGCAGCTCGCGTGATATTCATATATTAAATCTCCTTGTCTTTACATTTTCACTTTCTGACCTTCATTAACGCGACTGATTCCGGCCGTTACCACCAGATCTCCATCGACCAGTCCCATAAATATTTCCAGACCCTCTGCCGTCAATTCACCGATAGTCACTTCTTTTCGTTTGATGAATCCGAATCCGGAGTCCTTTGCCGCAGGTTCCACAGTGTAAACAAAACGTCCGTTACGATCTTCTGCCACAGAATGAGAGGGGATAATAAACCGTTCCCGTTTGTCGCCTGATTCAAAGCGAATGGAAACAGATGCTGCCATTCCCGGCCGGATAGATTCGTCCGCGTCATCCAAACTTACTGTGACCGGAAAGGTTGTTCTCAATCCTGTCGCGGAAACACCGACCTCTGTAATTGTTGCAGTGAATTCTTTTTTCGGAATTGCATCAAAGCTCACAACCACAGATTCACCTTCCCGAATCCTTGGAATCAAAATTTCCGGTATTGATAATTTCACCTCAATTTGTTTGCCAGCCGTTAAAGTAACGACAGGTTGACCGGCCGCGGCATTTTCATTCACCTCGGCGTTTACTGAAGCAATATTACCGTCAGTGGGAGCAGATAATCGGGTATAACTAAGTTGTAAATTTGCAAGCTCAAGTTGTTTTTTCGTTGCCTGAACAGCAGCGTTTGCAGATTCATAACCCGCACGCGCTGCGTCTAAATCACTGCGTGATGCATTGTTGTTTTCGTAGAGCGCCCGCACTCTGTCATAAGAGGCGGTGGCATTCCGAGCCAGTGCTTCAGTTTGAGTCAAAGCGGCTTCTGCCTGCTGTACCTGAACCTGGTAATCATTCGCATCCAGTTCTGCGATCAACTGACCCCGCTTTACGCTATCACCAACTCGTATCAAAAGCCTTTTAATTGTTCCCGGCACTTTAAAACTCAAACGGGATTCAATACCCGCCTGAGCTACTCCAGTAAATGTTCGTATCCGGGAACCGCCGGTTGAGTACGCCTGCATGTAACGAACCGGTCGGATAACTTCCTGTTGTTCGACCTCTTTGCTACAGGAAAAACCGAGGATTAACCCCAGCATAAAAATTAAATTCGATTTCAGTTTATACATCATGCCTCCTCGCTTATTATTATTTTCATATTCTCCGGATTTCAGAAATCTTAGATCCCATGAATCTAATTTCCTGAAAAAGTTCTGATTGCTCCGGGCGATAAAATTGAAACCACCCTCTTTTTAAACCCCGATGGGGTGATTTATCAAAACAAAACAGGGCAATGCTTTGTGATATCGCAAACAAAGCATTACGATGGCATTGTCGTTAATTTAAGGGTATAACATTCTATTTTTCAGAGCGTCATCATACATTGCAGAAGACATTTAAAATATTTTGTGGGCGTTTTTCAGCAAAGACTCATCAGGGGCTTGTCCCCGTGGAATCATGATTATCGCCACGACACATGATAAGAACACAGGTCAGAATCATTGCTGGCGCTGTATCCAAAGTCCAGTGTATTGTAATTACGCTAATATATTAAAATTATTTAGTAGCTGATCACAGGGTAATAATAATGAATTCTTTAATATCTAAAGAGTTGGAGTGCGACGCCTTTACAGGCTGTCCAGGAACTCGATAATTGCCGGACAAACCCTTGCGAAGGTTTGCATCTATACAATATATAGATAATTCATTGAAATTTTATCAATATACAGACCAGTCTATTTTAATAACCTTCGCAAGGGTAGTTCGTGGACAGGCTGTTTTATGCGTGCAGTGCAATCCATAAAGGGATTGCACTCCATATTTACAATAACTTATAACACTATAATTTCTACCCCGTGATCGATTACATTATTTATGTTCGAAATCGATATGATGTGGTATTACATCTTTTTTAACCACTTTTGATACAGCCCTGCACCATAAAAACCAACTATTCAATAGCAATCCCTTCTTTTTCAAAATATTTATCCGCTCGCTGCAAAAATTCATTACGCAGTTCGGGTGTGGAAAAGAAATCAAAGCGACCAAGTCCGCGTTGCACAGCCATTAGATCAATTAGAAAATCGTGGACTGCATTTGCTGCAAATTGATCTGCCACTAATGCCGTGTTTTGGGCATCCAATAATTCCACCAAAGTGATCATTCCCTTGGAATATGCATCCTGTACAACTGCCAAAGATTTCCCGGCGGCTTCAGACGCGAGCCGTGCCTGTCTAATTGATGCGTAGGAAGCGCCAGCTTTATGAAGCGCCGAGCGGATGCGTTGCTCTAACTGTTCGGTTACCATTTCCTTTTCAAATTCCAATTGCGTTAGTTCTTTTATTGCTTTCTGGCGTTGGGCAAATTTTTCGCCACCAATAAATAATGGAAAGGATACATTCAAACCCACATTCCAGCTCAAGTCTTTTGGCTGCGGAAATGAGAATTCAAAGGGCAGAGAAGGTGGTAATTCCACGTTTGCCTCAGTCCCTTTTCCTTTCCAGGAAAAAACATTATTCACCTGCCCCTGCAATGCAATCGTCGGCTGCCAAAAACTATTTGTGGCTGAATTTAATACTCGTTTTTGAATTTTAATTGCCTGATCAAGCGACGCCAGTTCAGGAGAATTATTCAAGGCTTCTTTGACCATAAAATTGCGAAACACTTTGAATGCCTTCAATCCTTCGATAAATTTGAGCAATTTTGTATATGAAGTGATGAGATACGGCGCGCTAATATCAACGTCCGCTGTTGTAAAGCTTTCCTCTGCCGGCCGGTGTAATAACCGGTTCAATTGAATCTCTGCGAGATTCCGTTGTGAATTCGCCTCGATCACAGATTTTCGGTTCAATGCGACTTCACTCTCCCAACGATAGACTTCGGCTGGGTTTGCGCTACCAATAGTTTCCCGCACACGAGCAAGTTCAAGATTCTGAAGAGTTACTTTCAGATTGTTCTGCTGAATTTTTTCATACGTTTTTGCCCGCAATACATTTAAATAAGCTGTTGCCGCCAGTTCAGTAATATCCAGCTTGAGAGTTTCCAGATCATATTCCCGTGTTTTTTGCAGCTTTCTTTGAATGGAAAAATTTGCCCATGCCGGTTCCGAATAAATCACTTGGGTCGCTGTTACCGAACCATTAAGCGTACGTTCCGGTTGCTGTCCCAAACTGGCTTCAGCTCTGTCCGGGTCAATCAGCAGATAATTACCACTCAGCTCAATAGCAGGTAATAATTTTGAGCGAGCGGCATTCACGTCCTGCGCTCCGGCTTCAACATAATATCCTCTGGCCGCCAGCTCCAGATTGGCCTTAATCGCTTGCTGAACAGCGCTGTTCAAATCAAGTTTACGTTCAATCTCTGATTTATCCGCACGAATAACTTCAGCCTCAGTCATAATTGCCCAGGACGGATAAACTCCGATTGCGTTTGCCGTCATCATATTTATTGATAATTGTTTTTTCATTGAAATAGAAACCGGAATGGATTCTGGTGAATCGCCCAGTAAAATGCGTTGAACATTCAACGCCGCCCGTCGTGCAATCTTGTCAGTTGCACGTTTATTTAGCCCGGCCATCACTCCTTTTTCAACGATTTCATCGCCCACAATTGAAAAACTGGGCAGTTTTTTTTCTATAAGATAATCAATCAATTTTTTCATTTCCGAATCGCTTAAACTGGGAAGCGGTAACAGATAAACAGCCTCAATCTCCGGATTCAATTGATCCGGAGCGCGCATGACATCATCCTGAACACCGATAAATTGCACCTCCAGATTTAGTTCCTGAAACAAATTATTAGTGTATTGATTCGAATCAGAAAGTTTGTCAAGCCAATACCGATGCATGATAATTGCCACCTTATCAAACCAGACGATATCACGGAACGCCACAAAGTCCCGGCGAAAAGTCGCTGGTACACTGATATAGTTAAGATTTTTAACTCCGCTAGTTCCGTTTTTCAACGGTAATTTCTGGAACTTTGCGTCTATCACATACGGAGCGATGACTGGTTTGGGCAATGGCCCGCGATGGCACACTTCATTACTCGAAATACTGCCAATGGTGATTACCATATCTACCTCCGGATCGAGTAATAATTTATCAATCGCATCTTTTATTTGTGGAACTTTCCATTGGGCATTCACCTGTTTATCTTCCGGGAATCGAACATTAAATTCATTTTTTGTTAAATCGATGATTTCTGATTTCATAACCTCTGATATCTTCAGGTAATCTTCGGAAATGCCATCGATTACCAGCCCGATATTTACATTGCGTAATTCCGTGGAATATGCAATGGTAATTGAAATCAATAAAAAAGTTACCACTCTGTAAGTAAAACTTAAGAATTTCATAACAAATCTCCCTGTAAAACAGCTAACATCGTTTCAGCGCAGCACCATCATGGAGCTGTCATAAAAATCAACTTTTAATATGGGCCACGTTTCAAATTGTCTCAGGCCTGGATTTAAACATCGCATCAACCAAAGCTGAACAACAATCGAACAGCGTGGATTTTATGTAATGGTCACTATTATTTACCATACGTCCGAAATAGGCCTGCCTGGCAAATCCATACGTAAAAGCCCATATTTTAAAAATAAGTAGTTCCATATCATCATCACAAGCATTTAAAAAAGTATCATTATCTTTTAATAACTCCCGTATTGCCTGAATACACTCTATCGCAATTTCCTGATATTCATCATTTTCCAGAAATAGTATCCGAAATAATTCGCGTTTATCCCTTGCAAAAAGAACAATTCCCATTAAAATATTTAGCACTCCGCAATCTGAATATTCTTTTGTTGTAAATTCTCCAAGCGTCTGCTTCGCTCTTTTACCAACTTCACTTTTTAATTCACATATTGAGTTAAAATACTTATAGAGCGGAGCGTTAGACGACCTCAGTTGACTGGCAACGTTGCGGGTAGTGAGTGCATGTAATCCCTCGGTTTCAACAATATCCAAAGCTGCTTGTATTATATCTTCTCTGGAGAATACTGCTTTGGGGGGCATAATGTCTCCTCGGGAGATGTGTTATATATTATTTAGGCATATTAGCAAATTACGGTTGTTTTTCCCAATATTTATTACAATATTTTTCAAAATAAAAGATTCAACCATATAGTGAATCTTTTATTCAATAGGTAAATATAAAAAATATTTGTGTATAAGTCAATAGTATCAATTAAAAAATAATGGCCAGACCTGCATGGGCACAGAAAATACCGAGAATTCCACCGGCTAAAATATCTGTGGGATAGTGCACACCCAAATACACGCGGGAAAATCCAACAAGTGCGGCATAAATCAATAAGGGAATTTGAAGGAAAGAGTAACTTGCAATAAAAAGGGTCGCGATCACAAATGCAGCGGCTGTATGTCCTGAGGGAAAACTATATTCATCAGGAACAACAATCAACACTGATATTCCTGCTAATTTTTTAAAAGGGCGACTCCGCCTGATCCAATGTTTAATAATTTTATGGACCGGTAACTCAATGCCAAAAGCAATCAAACCGGCAAATAATATTTTGAGAGCGCGTTCATTATGCATCAACAACAAAATAATTCCGACCAGACCATACAAATAGCCATCACCACTCCGGGATATCCAGTAGATGGATCTGTTAAATATTTTACGTCCGTTCCAGCTAAAAATTTGTAAAAATAAAAAATCATCAATTCGACTAAATTTTTCAATCAATAATTTTCTCATTTTTCCTCCTAAAATATCAAAAACAAAAATATCATGCAGATGTTAACAAAAAGTTAACTTTTATTGAAACATTCATGACAAAAAGACAAATTATTCGTTACAACTTATTCGCCACTACTAAAGAGGATAAATGATTTTATTTTCGACTATATTTATTGACCAGTATACTGAAAAACTTGCCGCATAGTCCAAATCCATGCTATTTGACGGGGACGGATGGTTAACGGTTCGATAGAATGTTCAGAGAAATTTGACCCGCCTGACAGGATTGCAATATTGATAAAAATTACTTATATTATTTTGAAGCACAGGATCTACCATAAAAATATTATGAAAGGCTGATCCGCCGAGTCGAATTACCCCATAATTATATTAATGAATAGTCCACTAAAATATAATCATGGTTTCCTTATGCTTCAATATATTTGAGAATTTAGCAGAGGGTCATCAGTATCCACAAGGCGATCATAGTATTTTTGTCCAGAATGGATGCCCCGCCATTGCGGTATCTTCAAAATGGCTTATAGAAAACCTCGATAATCAGGACATTACTCATACAGCGAAAGATAATATCGAAATTATAGACATCGGAAAAGTAGTAGAAATCGCAAAAGCCCTTGATCTGTTTATAAGAAGATTAACCAATCACATAATGTCAGACAAGCATTACCTATATTTGTGCCATATGGCATTAACAGTTGGCGGAGAAACTTTCAAGCGTGGTTCTGACGGGGGAATCGGGGTGAAAGCCTCATGACCTACCCGATCCACACAACATAAACATCATACAACACCCACCAATTACCAGGAAACAAATACGGGTTAAAGCAATTGCTGTGGCAGGGCGCTGATGAGTATTAATAATCTGTGGCTTGTGTTGACGTCTCAACCTCTACCCAGCTTTCTGTGTCCTGATCCAGGATATCGGCAATACTTTTGGGAACAACCAGCAGTTTTTCGTCGTCAGCCTTAAGCAGGGCATACAAACCATCTTTGAGCGGTGTTTCATCTCCGAGCAGGAGGGTTTGGCTTCGTCCGGGCGTTTCGATGGTGAGGCTGAGGCCGGGATATTGTAAGCCATATTGCTGTAGATGAAGGATCGTCTCCTCATCCATGCTTATGCGATTAATGTGCTCTGCAAATTCCAGAGTAGATAACATCTTGTAGACTACGCTTTGATTGGCTTTTGTTTCATAAGGTTTTGTCATCTGCCAGCTACTGTCGTCAAGACGTTCGCATACGATATCCGTCCAATAATCTTTATAGATACGGAAACGCATCACATCCTCACTGTTCCAAAGGAATATCCTTTTGCTCAATTGTTTGCTTTCATCTGTGGTCGGTTTATGTCGATCCACAAACAACAAATAGCCGCCCAGCGCAAGGGTCAGGATAAGTAAAAAAACGGTTGTTCTTACTTGCATTACTCTGAATCCTTTAATTTATCTTCTCCGCCGCCACCATACAACTGCGCCGAGCATCAAACCTACAGAAGGGATGGCAATTACGGACATCCAAAAAATTGTTTTTTTCTGCCCGGCGCTTAAGACCAGTTTCCGGCGATCCGGAGATTTGGCACGAATGGCAATCATGTTTTCGCGTTTTGCCAGCCAGCTAATGGAGTTAAGAATCAGGTCTTCGTTGCCGAGCTTGATGATATAGGCATTTGTCGCAAAATCCGAATCGCCAAAAACGACCAGACGCGCCGTTTTTTCCAACACATCCGCCGCATATTGGGAAGAAGCTTCGGCCACAGCGGCTCCGACATAAAGCGAACCCTTTGTATCTTCACCTAAATCATAGCTCACACCCTGGGATTGAATATTTCGCTCACCCCAGGATTTCGGAGAGGTACGCAAAAGATAGTTCGTCTCAAGCCGGCGCCCGCTAACCTGGTGCAATTTCACCGAACGTGCAGACGGGAAAAGCGTGGCGGTACGAAATATATTCTCGGTGATAGCATGATTGAAATACTGGTTCACGTACAAACTAAAATAGTCGCGGGCAGAGCTTTTTTGTTCCGGTTCAATAATAACATCATCAATCAAGCGAATGCCCCACTTATGCAATACGCTTTCAAGACCGGTCTTTTTTAACGGATCGACCAGGATAAGCAGTTTACCGCCTGTATTGAGATATCGTTCGACTATTTGTGTTTCAAAGGTCGAAAACGCCTGCTGCGGACCGGGAATTACCAGCAGGTCACAATCTGCCGGAATGCTTTGTTCACCGGGCAAGAATACTTTCCAAAGGACATAGCTTTCCCGGCGCAGCGCATCCCGCAACAATGAAAGCCCGTTTTTTTGATAGTCATCGATATCCTTCTCACCATGGCCGATAACAAAACAGGCAACACTTTCAGTCGCCACGTTGAAACAGAACGAAAGCCGATCAATATTCATTTAATCGTTAAAGAGGCGGTGAAATTACTACGACCAACCATCCCAAGCACGATTGAGATTCGGCAGAGAATCGACACATCCTGCGCTAAGGTTCTGGCTGATGCATCGCAAATACACGAGGTCATTGTTAATCTTTGTACCAATGCCTATCAGGCGATTGAAGAAACGGGCGGCATACTCACTATCGCATTGCAGCAAGTGGAAGTAGACCGTGCCACTGCTAATATTTTTCCATATCTTGAGGAAGCGGACTATGTTCGATTATCCATAAGCGATACCGGAACCGGAATGGATGAGGCGACGCAGAATCGAATCTTCGAGCCCTTTTTCACCACGAAAGCTCCGGGTAAAGGAACAGGTATGGGGCTGTCCGTCGTTCATGGCATTGTCCGCAGACATCAGGGCGACATTATGGTTTCCAGTGAACCGGGAAAGGGATCAACATTTCATGTGTATCTTCCAACCACAAAAGTAGAGCAGAAGGGTGATAAAAAAGAACCAACCGTCATTGAGGGAGGGCATGAATCCATTTTAGTTGTCGATGATGAAGAAGCAATTACAAAAATAATAAAGAAGATACTAGAGCGGCTTGGCTACAAAGTGGACGCGTGTAATGGCAGTATCGAAGCGCTAAAAGTCTTTCGTATGCAGCCATCCCGTTATGATTTAGTGATTTCAGATTTAACAATGCCTGACATGACGGGTCTGGATTTAGCAAAACAGCTCCATAAGATTGAAAAGGATGTGCCGGTCGTTATAATGACTGGCTACGATGAAAATCTTTCGGTTGAAATTCTGGAAAAGTCCGGTATCCAGAAAATCATCGGAAAACCGATTCGGTTAAATACGCTGGCAGCAATAATTCGTATGGTTTTGGATAAATAATTTTAGCGTTGGAATATTTATAATATTCCCTCAAATCCCCCTATTTAAAAATTGTTAGCTTCATCACTCTTTTCACGCCATTGGCCAATTCAAGAACACAAACATAAGTTCCGGAAGGGAACCCGTCGAAATCCAGTCTTTCGCGATATGTGATACCGGATACGAGTTTATAATCCCGTGCGAAGACGCTCTTTCCCAGAACATTGTAAATCTTCATCTGCGCAATTGTGGTGATGTCTGCGCTGAACTCAATGTTTTCGACAACGACTCTGACTTCATTAACTTCAATTTATTTCATCTAAATTTGGGAAATATTTGCTTTTTGTCTACATTCGATTAGTAAACTTCTAAATTATTTTACTGCTTTAAAAAACTCTTTGATTTATAACCAAAATGTATTATATTTTAAAAAGTTAAATCAGAATGATACGAATATAATTTTGATAACTCATACTCAGCCCTTTACCTGTTATGAATAAGTTTTCCGGAATGACTACTGTCCTCAATTTCATGCTGTTTTTCTTTGCGACGTCTTGCTTCTCTGAAATTGATAATTTAAATCAGATCGAACCGATTTATCTTGAAAATGGGAAACCATTTCATTACCCGATTTGGGCTATCGACCAGGACAGTCGCGGATTTATGTGGTTTGGTACGATGAATGGTTTGGCGCGTTATAACGGGTATGAAATAAAAATGTATAGTTGCGATCCCGGCGATCCCAATTCAATCTCCGGGGATATCGTCAACGCCATCGACGAGGACCAGAACGGTCATCTCTGGGTTGGGACAAATAATGGCTTGAATGAATTCATTCCGGCAAGCGAAAATTTCATTCATTACCGGCACGATCCGAAAGAATCACTGACGTTGGGTGGCAACAATGTAAAAAGCATCCTGTTCGATTCACGACAAATTTTATGGATTGGAACCGAAGGCGGCGGACTGAATCGTTTTCACAGGGAAACCGGAACGTTTACCAGGCACATTTTTGGTCAAGACCAACCGGATGCGCCCAGTCATAATGCAGTCCACGTAATAACCGAAGATCGATACGGTAATTTGTGGATTGGAACGGATGGCGGCGTGTACATGTTACCGCAAGAGAATTTGGAAACAGAACCGTTCCGATTCCTGCATTTTCAGCATGATCCTGATGAGCCTAACAGCCTGAGTGACAATTATATCACGGCCATTTTAGCTGATGACAACAATACCGTTTGGATCGGCACTCAATTCGTAGGATTGAATAAAGTTATTTTTAATTCAGCCAACAAGTTCGATTCGTATCAGGTGCAACGTTTTCAATACAGCAAGCAGGATTCAGCCGGTTTAAATCATAATAATATTTCAGCAATCTGGAAAGATGAACAGGGCGCTATCTGGGTCGGCACGTTTTTAGGTGGATTGAATATTTACGATCGCCAGCGAGGAAATTTCAAAAATGTTCAGCCTGATCTGTTTGCCGAATATGATCGTTTTCAGTATGCTATTATGTGCAATTACAAAGACTTAGAAGGAACACTCTGGTTGGGTACCGCAAACAAAGGAATTGTGTACCGTCAACAGACTTCCAAGGGATTTATCAATCATCCACTACAGGTAAAAAATTTAAGCCAGGTAAAATATGTCAGTATTCATAAAATTGTACCAGCGCAAGATGGTGGTTTATGGTTGGGAACGAATGGATTTGGATTATGTTATTATGATCGAAAGAAAGATAAGTTAACATATTTCATTCAGGACACCCCGTTAGAGGCAGGTATTGTTTTTGGTATAAATGAAAACATCGCCGGACAATTTGTATGCGGCACATTCGGCGCCGGCGTTTTGATTTTTGATCCGCAAACAGGAAAATTTCGCCCGCATCCAATCAATCTTGTCGACGATGGAAAACACAGTAAAGACCGGATCATTGAAATTTATCCGGATCGATTCGGTTATTTATGGATCGGCACATGGGGAAATGGTCTTAAACAATTCAATCTAAACTGGGAGTTGCAGGCGCACTACATCCACGATGAATCGGATTCAACCAGTATTGGCGCGAATATCATAGTGGTTTTTTATGAAGATCGCTTTGATAATTTGTGGATATCAACATTTGGCGGCGGGCTTCTTCGGGCAAATGCGGATCAACGGAAACAGCAGAAACCGGGAGCGCCTCTTTACTTCAAACGTTACCAGGTTGATCCCGACAATTCCACCAGCATCAGCAGTAACACGGTGACATTTATTCGTGAAGATAGCCGGGGATATTTGTGGGTCGGCACCGAGGGGGGCGGAATAAACCGTTTTGATTACAACACAGGACATTTCAAACGATATACCAGTGCGCATGGATTAATCGACGATCGGGTTATCGGCATGGAAGAAGATCAATACGGTCACTTCTGGATCAGCACACTTAACGGGCTGTCGCGTTTCGATCCTGAAAAGGAAAAATTTTATAATTACGATATATCTGATGGTATCCTTTCCAATGAATTCAACCGGACTGCGATTCATCAGACGCCGGATGGCGAGCTATTTTTCGGCCACTTTACCGGTTTTATGTCATTTTATCCTGAAAATATCAAACATAATGAAATGCCGCCGCCGGTTACACTCACCGGCTTTAATCTCTTTGGGGTTCCGGCAAAGTTCGATTCAGCTATTTCTGCTAAAAAAGTAATTACCCTAAATTATACTCAAAAAATGTTTTCATTCCAGTTTGCTGCATTGAATTACATTAATACCCACAAAAATCAATATGCCTGCAAGCTGGAAGGTTTTCACGATGACTGGATTTATACCGGCACCGAACGTCATGCGCATTTCACAAATCTGAATCCGGGCGAATATACATTCAAGGTGAAAGCTGCGAACAATGATGGCGCCTGGAATGAACAGGGAGCTTCGGTGCGGTTAATCATTCTGCCGCCGTGGTGGCGAAGCAACTGGGCGTATACGCTTTATATTTTCATTGGATTGGGAGTGCTATTAACCGGTTGGCAACTTCAGGTAAGACGGATACGAATAAGAAACGAATTGAATATGCGGCGTTTTGAATCACAAAAGCTCAGGGAAATTGACAGTATGAAGTCGCGATTCTTTGCCAATATTTCGCATGAATTCCGCACGCCGCTGACGTTGATTTTAGGTCCATTGGAACAAATGCTCCACAACAAATACTCCGGCGATCTCAAACGACAATATCAGCTTATGCTCCAAAACGGAAAACGGTTGTTGCAGCTTATCAATCAGTTACTGGATATTTCCACGCTGGAAGCGGGGCATGTAACATTGCAGGTTACAAAAGAAAATATTGTTACTGCGCTGCGTGAAATCACGTCCTCATTTACGTCACTGGCAGAACAAAAGAAAATTGAGTTCATACTTGAAGCGCCGTCAGATCCGATTTTCATTTATATTGACCGCGATAAACTGGAAAAAATTATCTGCAATCTGCTGTTAAACGCATTGAAATTTACCCACACTGGCGGTAAAATTACGATAACGATTTCTGAAACCGATAATACAACCACCCTTTCACCAGGATCAGTAAAAATATCAGTGGCTGATACGGGCATCGGAATTCCACTGGATAAGCTAGATAAAATTTTCAATCGCTTTTATCAGGTAGATGATTCGGCAAAAAGACAATTTGAAGGCAGCGGCATCGGCCTGGCGCTGACAAAAGAACTGGTTGAATTGCACCGAGGGAAAATTACCGTGGAAAGCGCCCCGGGGCTGGGAACCGTATTTACCGTATTTCTACCGTTTGAAAAAGCCGCGTACAATCCGAATGAAATCCGTGAAATTGCTTCGGAAACAACAGCGCCGGGCGAAGCAAAAACAGATATTCAAACCTGGAGGCCTGAATCAGCGCCTGCTTCGGAAACTCATTCTCCTCAAAAAGTTGATAAATCGAAACCAATCCTGTTGATTGTGGAAGATAACCAGGATGTCATTGAATACATTCGGCGTTCGTTCGACGCCCATTACCGAATCACCGAAGCCAAAGACGGTTACGAAGGTCTGGATGTGGCGACGAAAACCATTCCTGATCTGATCATCAGCGACGTAATGATGCCAAATATGGATGGCATTCAATTCTGTGAAAAAGTGAAAACTGATGACCGGACGAGTCACATTCCGGTAATTCTGCTCACTGCCCGCGCCGGGGAAGTTAGTAAAATCGAGGGTCTGGAAACCGGGGCTGATGATTATATCATCAAACCGTTTAGTATTCATGAACTAAGCATTCGTGCGAAAAATTTGATTGAGCAGAGAAAAAAGCTGCGAGAATATTTCAGCCAGCATGCCATCAAAATTCATGAACCGGAAGAAATGATTAAGAGGTCGGTTGACAGACAATTTTTGGAACGCATCATTTCAATCGTCGAGCAAAACTTATCTGACTCAGGATTTGGAACACGGAATCTGGCTCATAAAATCGGATTGAGCCGCAGCCAGTTGTATCGGAAACTTTACGCGATCACCAACCACGCGCCCAATGAATTTATCCGCCTTTTACGCCTGCGGAGAGCCGAACAGTTGTTAAGAAACAAAACGGGCAATATAACCGAAATCGCGTATGAAGTGGGTTTCAACCATATCTCCTATTTTGCCAAATGTTTCCAGCAGACATTTGGATACACGCCTTCCGAATATATCCACAGAAAGAATTAACAAAATATTTCACTATTATCTTTTTGCAACATTTGTGATGATTTTTGCAACCAGGGTGTTAGCGCATTGAAATAATATTTTTTATATTTATTCATAAATTATAATAATAATATAAAGGATATTGCGATGCTTACAATTATCTTATCTATACTTTTGCTTTGACACATTATCTTTCCGTTGTCTTGACGATTTACGATTCCGAACCGGGTAGACATCTCTCTGATCGGCAATGTGAAAGTGCCCGGGATTTTTAAACAAGTGTAATTAGTACTTATAAATTCTAATTCATGCGAAAAGGAGATGAATGTTAAATTGTTTAAAAAATTGAATTTTGTACTCAGGTTAATTGTTATTCTATCTGTTTTCATCACAGCAACGTGCGGCAAAAAGGATTCCCCCACCAGTCCGGGTACTGAGGATGATAGTATGGTTCTCATTAAAGCCGGCAAAGAATTCATGATGGGGAGTAGTAATGGCGGCAGTGATGAAAAACCAGTTCATAAGGTTTACCTGGATGATTTTTATCTGGATAAATATGAAGTGACGCACGCCCAGTTTTGTCAGTTTCTGAACGAGACGGGAAATCAATCGGAAGGCGGCGCAACCTGGCTTAATATTACCGACGATTATTGCCGAATCAGCAAGCAGGACGGTAAATATGTCCCCGATACAAATTATGAAAATCACCCGGTTGGATTAATAACCTGGTATGGCGCAGCGGCTTACGCCGAATGGGCCGGGAAACGACTGCCAACAAAGGCGGAATGGGAATATGCTGCCCGTGGTGGATTGGAAAGACAGGAGTATCCCTGGGGCGATTCAATCGACAACAGCATGGCGAATTATAATAATAACGTTGGCAATAGCACGCCGGTGGGCAACTATCCGGCAAATGGCTTCGGCGTCTATGATATGGCAGGTAATGTTTATGAGTGGTGTACGGATTGGTACGATGACAGCTACTACACGAACAGCCCTTATGAAAATCCTGCAGGCTCGGAGAGAGGAGATTATCGAGTAGCGCGCGGCGGCGCCTGGGTTACTGACGCTGAATATCTGCGTTGTGCAGACCGGAGTTATGAAATTCCAAAAAATAGTCATTTAGTTATTGGATTTCGGTGCGCGCGTTAAATAGATGCTGAAACAAATTTATAACTCATCAAACATATTTATCAGTCTTGGTAAATTCTCAAGCGATCTTAAATCACCCGGTAGAATTAAATTTAAAAAATACGCGAGGCCTGATATGAAAAAAACTTTACCATTTCTTGTTCTTATGTCTTTTATTTTTTTGTTCACTGTTCAAATTTCAACTTACGTATTTTCCCAGGAATTTGTCATCACAATCGGAGATTCACTGACTGAAAAGGGTTTTGGTAGTTTTCTTGATCCGGTGGATAGCTCCCTGACAGTTGTTGGCAGTACCAATAGTGCAGGGTTTGGCAGTGCGGATGCGCTCGTTTCTCATTACAAACTGGATAACACATTCCCCTTCCTGAACTTTCAATGGGCGCAAGTGATTGGCGATGCACAGGATGATCTTGCCTATTGCATTCGACAGGATATTGTCGGAAAATATATTGTCTGTGGCTCTTATACCAAACCGGATCCGAATTCTTTAGATAGTGATCTGTTGTTAACTCGTATTGATAATAAAGGGAATGTTATATTCGCCCGCAGTTTTGATGTTGACGGTGCACATCAGGATGATGTTGCCAGTCGTGTTATTGTAGGGTTCAATCAGGAATATATAATCGTCGGAACAACGAAAGCCAGGGATGCATTCGGGGATATCGTCATTGCTGCCATCGATTCAGTGGGGGACGCGAAATGGGGACATATTATTGGCAAACCGGAAACATTCGAAAATGGCTACTCAATTATTAAGGATTCACAGCAGAGCTACGTGGTTTTAGGAACGACCGGATATCTAAAAACACGTAATATCGTCCTCATTAAATTAAATGCTTATGGCAATATCATTGCCACACGTGAGATTGGCGCTGTTGAAGCTACAGGAGCGCCTTTAGCTGCCGATTTTGGCTACGATCTGGTCGAAGCGCCCAACCAGGACGCTTACGTAATTACCGGTGGTACAAGGAGTTTTGGTCTCTCTTCAAAAATAGATCTGCTGCTGTTGTCAATTAAGCGATCGTTGTCCGTGATTAACTGGAATACAATTTTGACTTCTTCGATATTGTATGATTCCACTGAAATCGACGAAGGGCATTCAATCATCCGAAATGAAAAGGATGAATTAATTGTTGCCGGTTTAACAGAAAGTATGTCCATCAATCCGCCGAATCAGGATGTTCTGTTAGCGACGTTCGATTCGTTCGGCGCGTATCTCAATGCAAGACGTTTACATCCCGATTTGGAAATGCACAAGAATGATTTCGCGAATGATGTGATACTCAACCGGGTTCCTGGTTATCACAACGGGTACATTGCCACGGGTACCACGGAAAGTGATGGACTCGGCGACAAGGATATTCTGATTGCTTCTTTTCAGGAAACTGATTCCTGCTGCTACGATAAAATCCCGTTTGTCCCGGTAAGTCTTTTATTTCATCTCACTCCCTTTGATTCATATACATCTGCAAAATTTATCCCGGATATAGTTCATACCAAAACGATCAAGCCCGATACCGCGATTTTATGTTATCCCGGCATAGTCAGCCTGGCGCCATTGGAACATAAGGCAATTCAGCCGAAAGATTTTGTTGTCTATCAAAACTATCCCAACCCATTTAATCCAGGAACGGAAATCCGCTATTCCATCCCGATGGACGCCAAAGTTGAAGTAGCCGTGTTCAACCTTCTCGGGGAAAAAGTGGCAACACTGGTTTCGAAGCATCAACAGCAGGGAGTTCATAAAGTCGCCTGGGATGGCAGGGACGACTCAGGGCAGCGTGTAAGCAGCGGGGTTTACCTGTTCACTGTAAAGGCAGGCGATCAATTCGAAATGAAGAAGATGGTGATGATGAAATAAAACAAAGGAGTATTTTTATGTCAAAATCAATGACTTTACTTATTGCAATTATGCTGCTTTCAGCGTTGATAATTCACGCCGAAGTGCCGCAACTGATCAACTACCAGGGCATGTTGAGTGATGCGGAGGACAATCCGGTAACCGCTCAGAATCTCTCCATCGTGTTCTCTATCTATGATTCAGAAACCGAAGGGACTTCTCTCTGGTCGGAAACGCAGATGGTCAATGTAACTGATGGCGTATTCAACGTACTGTTAGGTTCGGTGACGCCCATTCCGTACGAAGTATTCGATGGCAGTGACCGCTACCTGTCGATGAAAATTGGTGAGGATTCGGAAATGACACCGCGCAAACATTTGGTAAGCGTGGGCAATGCTTTTCATGCGCACACAGCGGATAATGTTGCGGTGGGTAATTATGTGGAAACAGTAAATGGCGTTTCACCAAACGAATCCGGGAATATTGCGGTGGTCGCCGGAGACAACGTGGATGTCTCTGCGACTTCGAGCGGGATAAAAATTTCCTGGCAGGTGACGGGTGTTCGCAACGATCCCGCAGCGAAAGCCAATCCGCCGCAGGCAGAACAAGCAAAATCTACCGAAGATGCGGGCTATTATTTACACCCGAAGGCATACAGCGCTTCCGAAGCTCAGGGCATCAGCGGACGACAGCAAATTAAGCTCAGACAAGAATACGAGGAGATTGATCGAGAGCGAAAGATTTTATCCGAAAAACAGCGTGAAATTGAAGCGCGTGACGCTCAACACCAGGCGGAAATGGAGAAACAGATGGAAGCTGAAAAGCAACAAAGGAAAGACTTGCGATCGGGATAAATTTATTGATAATCATAGTGGAGTGCAGCGCCTTTATGCGCTGCGATTCGTGCAATTCATTAAGGAATTGCACTCCGATAATTTTAGTAACCATTTAATACGAAAGGAACGTGAAATAAAAAAGACCACGGTTTTTATCGTTATTATTTTAATGAGTGTTGTTACATTGCTAACGGCCCAGGTACCTCGCCTGATCAATTATCAGGGCTCACTCACCGACGAGGACAACAATCCTGTTAATGCAACGCTTTCAATTGAATTTAAAATGTACAATGCGGCAACTGATGGCGAAATTTTATGGTCAGAAAATCAATCTGCGGTGACGGTTTCCAATGGATTGTTTAACGTATTGTTGGGATCTATTAATCCCATTCCCGATAAAACATTTGAATATTCCGAAGTATACCTGTCGATGAAAATTGGCGAAGATAGCGAAATGACGCCGCGCAAGCGTTTGGTGAGTGTCGGATATAGTTTTCACTCAATCTATGCGGATACTGCACGGTTCGCCCATATTACAACGTCAGGCGGTGGGAGCAACACGCTGGATCAGGCGTATGACCAGGGAGGCGCAGGAGCCGGTCGAACGATTACGGCTGATGCCGGCGCAGTGAATATTGCCGGAGCAGGCGGTTTAACTGTGAATGGCGCAATCGGGATTCATACCACAACGCCAACAAACCTGCTTACCGTGGTAGGTCCTGGTACCGAAGTCGGAGGCGCTGTCGGATACCCGGAAGTCGTCGCCCGTTTTAAACGTTCAACAACTGGTGGTCATTCCGCCGTTTCCATTGATGCTTTGTCAGGAGTGGATGCCGCATTATATCTGTCCGAGGCTGGAGCCGTCAAATGGGGATTGCGAACAGACGCGAGTGCTGATAATGCATTTAAAATTCGATATCAATCTGGAAATAGAACCTGTGTTACGGTGGATACAACAGGTCGTGTGGGGATTGGTATAACCAGCCCAACGGAGAGACTGGACGTCGCCGGAATAGTGAAAATGCAGGGCTTGCAACTGACAAATTCTCCCACTGCCGGTTATGTTCTTACATCCGATGCTTCCGGAGTTGGTAGCTGGCAACCTGCCGGTGAATTCACGTTGCCATATCACGGGATATTCAGCTCAGCTATTTCTGGTGCAGTTTTCAGAATCGACAACACGAATACTGTCATATCATCAACAGCGATATATGGTTCAAAAAATCAGAATTATGGTACACTTGGCTCTCGCTACAGAGGAGTATTGGGGTACAGTCATAATTCCACTGATTCCGACGATTTCGGGTATGGTGTTTACGGGAAACATCGAAGCGGGTGTTTCGGTTTTCTTGGCGGATTTATTAAAGCCACTGGAGATGAGTTTAATATTGTGAATGAGTATGGTGTCTATGGCGAACATACCAATGGTAATTTCGGATCTCTTGGTAACCAGAGTAGTGGCGCGTATGGATTTAGTAATTCCAATTATGGTGTATACGGTACGAGTAATACCGGCGCTGGAGTCAGGGGAATTTCCAACAGTGGCAGAGGAGGCTATTTCGCATCGGAAGGAACGAATAGTACAGCCTCCGGGCTTTTCGCCAAAGGCGGACCGGGAGGAGGATATGCCGCAGAATTCCAGGGAAATGTCGTCATTCGGAAACTCAGCAATGGCGTGATTATCCTGGAATTAGGCGAAGGTCTGGATTATGCCGAAGGATTTGATGTATCCCAAAGCGAATCAATCACGCCAGGCACTGTGCTCAGTATCGATCCTGAGCATCCGGGGCAACTGGTGATGAGTACAGAAGCGTATGACACTAAAGTTGCTGGTATCGTTGCCGGCGCAGCGGGACTCGGATCAGGTGTGCGCCTGGGATCACAGGATTTCGATCATGATGTGGCTCTTGCCGGACGCGTCTATTGTAATGTGGATGCAACCACAAATGCGATTGAACCGGGTGATTTACTAACGACATCAGTAACACCGGGATACGCTGCAAAAGCGACGGATTATTCACGGGCGCAGGGAGCAATTTTGGGGAAAGCCATGCAACGGCTGGAAAAAGGTCACAAAGGACAAATATTAGTCCTCGTTACATTACAATAATCAGGAGAAACGATTATGAAAAAAATAAATAATACAATTCTGATCATTTCCCTGGTCTTTTTTCTATCCGCTTCAAATATCAAAGCCCAGGTTGTGACAGAAAAAGATGCCTTGACTGTTGCTAATAACTGGATTAACTACATTATCCAAAAATATGGGAAATGGGGTACTTCTGATTTCGCCCAATGTGAGCACGTTTATCCTTTGTCAAAAGATGGACAAATGCTGGGATTTTTCTGTGAGGTGAAGCCAAAAGGCTATATTATCATTCCGATGTGTAAAGCATTATCACCAATTAAAGCGTATTCTGCCCTCAATAATCTGGATCCGGATTCAGAGGAAGGTCTCACAGATTTAATTAAAGACAGCATGGCACGGGTGTTGACACACCTCGAACGCAAGGCAGGGCCAATTCAATCAATTAATATCCAAAACCTACATCAAATAATGGATACTGATTACAGCGAAGCATGGAAAGATTTGGAACATAATGCTCTTAAAACGGACAGAAACGATCCGGATATTCAGTCAGCAAACAATTATCAGGAGGGAGATTCGTTACTGAGTTCGTCCTGGCATCAAAGACCTCCTTATAATGATCAATGTCCAGATCATGATTGCACCTGGAAAGGGTCCGGATATTATAATACAAATGCATTGGTGGGCTGTGTTGCAACCGCAGGCTCTCAGATCATTCGCTATTGGAATTGGCCGCCAACCGGAAATAATGGGCTGTCATACTATCCAATTTTTGAAGATCCGTATGATTGGCCCAATATGCTCAATAAATATGAGTATAAATCTTCATCTCCAACCCGTTTTGTAGATGAAAATGGAAATCCGGTCACACAAGCACAAATTAATGCCGTTGCGGAGTTATGTTATGAAGTTGGGCGCGCGGCAGGTATGGATTACGGATGTGAAGGATCAGCGACCCCCACTGAAGATATGGAAACTGTTTTCTCTGTGCATTATAATTATTTCTGTGATAAAATTGAAAGAGAGGATTATGAGGACTGGAGTTGGTATTACGAATTACAATCCCAATTCAACCTGAACCGACCTGTGCAGTACCGGATAGAAGGTCATTCAATCGTAGCGGACGGCTGGCAGGGGATCGGTTCGATTCGGCTGGTGCACATCAATTACGGCTGGGGACATAATGATTATCATGATCCATCGAATGGAGATAATACATGGTTCACGCTGAGTGAATTACCCGGGCCTGATGACGAGGAATATATGTTAATCAATATCTCTCCGTTCCCGTCGCTTGGAAGTACGCTGGCTCTGAGTTATTCAGCCGACCAGACACCAACATACCGTTACGTTGATCGGGACGCCTCCGGTTTTGTAAGTATTTTTGAGAGCGGACATTATATCCAGTTTTTGCCCAATATTTCGCTATCATCAAGTTCAGCAATGGGAAGCATCGTTTCAATTGCCGGAAATTATGGAAAAACGTCCCGGTTATTTACACGAGGCGATATCACCAAAGGAATTCGAATTGGCTACGCAAAAATCCGACTGACAAATGGCGGGGGAATTAAATTTTATTAATCTGGAAATAATTTATTTGAATAAGGGAGCAAACACATGATGAAAATAATAAAATGGCGCCAGATTCTAATTGTTGGCTGTCTGTTTTTTTCCCAATTATTATTATCCCAATCCAGTGAAAATTACCAGGTAAAAAAATCAACAGTCAACCAGGGTGGCGGAAAGTCCCAGTCCACGAGCTATCAGATAGATGACGCCGTGGGGCAGCCAGTGAACAGCGGCGAAATGACCAGTGCAACATATCGCTTTCAACCGGGCTTTTTTACCGGCGGCACGACGTTAAGCGCGATGTCATTGAATTTTCTAAATGGCTGGAATATGATCTCATTCAATGTTAAACCCTCGGAACTAAACGTGGCGACGATTATGAGTCCCATTTCCGCTCAGGTTGTCATTATGAAAAATGGAGCCGGCGAAAATTACATACCGCAATATGGCATCAACAGCATTGGCGATCTTGATAATTTGCAGGGCTATCAACTTTATCTCAAAGAAAGTACTCCATTTAACATTCATGGACAAACGGTTGCAGCAAGCACCCCCATCAGTCTGGATGCGGGATGGAGCATTATCAGTTATCTCCCTGTCGCTCCGATAAATGCAGTTACAGCGCTTGCAGCTATTTCTGATAAATTAATTATCGCTAAAAATAATGCAGGGCAAAATTATATTCCGGCGTACAGCATCAACACAATCGGCGACATGCAACCGGGGCAGGGGTATCAGATTTATCTGAACGCTGCCGGCA
>CAZCJL010000023.1:25973-66605 GCA_964498785.1 uncultured Cytophagia bacterium
AAATCAGGCATTAAAGATTATATGGATATCAAGAAAATGATTTTGATGAAGTAACGACGTTTGGCTTTCCTGATCCTGTAAAGATCAGGAAAGCCGCTCACTAAAATATCAATTGCAATCAATATAAAATAATTCTATAAACCGGATTTCATAACAATTATTTCAGAAATATTATCAAAATCTGAATCGTTCGTTACCAAATGGGGTGTTTTATAATGTTTCATTGCAGCCAAAATTAATGAACCGTTCACCATTATTCCATAGCGTTTCCTCCGTTCATTACTTTCAATAATTGTAGGCAAAGAGATCGAGACAATCTGAATACCGATGTCAGTGATAATATTTGGAATTTCAAGATAACGATCCAATGATTTCAGAAATGTCGGATTTTTGTGCTACTGAACGCGAAACATCGGAATGAAAACATTATTTTTAATACCAATAAAAATAATTTGCAACCACTTAACATTTACCTATTTAGATTTAAAATAATAAGGAGGAAGTCATGTTAAAAAAAGCTCTTTTTGTTGTCACAATTATTTTGTTAATTACGAATATTAGTCACGCCCAAATCCCCCAACTGATCAATTACCAGGGATTTCTTACAGATGAAAATAACCAGCCAATTAGTGACACTCACGATATTCAGTTTCGTATTTATGATTCACCAACTGGCGGCGCAGCCCTGTGGACGGAAACTCAAACTGTCTCAGTTAGTGATGGTTTGTTCACTGTTTTATTAGGTTCAGTCTCACCTATTCCGGCGACTGTATTTGACGGCAACACAAAATATCTCTCATTACAGGTAAACGACGACACAGAGATGACGCCGCGCAAGCAACTGGTAAGTGTGGGTTATGCATTTCGCTCAATGGATGCGGATAAATTAGACGGACAGGATGCATCTTCATTTGCGCCTGCTACACACAATCACCATAGCAGTTATTACCAACAAAGCGAGTTGAACAGCAATGACGGTGCTGTCAATCAATCCGGTGATCCGGTGAGTTGGTATAAAATTAAAAACATGCCGGCTGGATTTGCCGATGGGACGGATGATGGCGGAGATGGTGGGGATAATCTTGGCAATCATACAGCGACACAAAATATTAATTTAAATGGACACTGGCTTTCCGGTGATGGAAGTAATGTAGGTGTCTTTGTAACAAATACAGGATTCGTAGGTATAGGCAATTCCAATCCTACTCATCAATTAGAAGTTATGGGAGAGATATATAGTACGGGTGATGTATGGACTAACGACGATCTAATTGCCAACGGTCAAGTAGCTTCTGGTGGAAATATAACAGCAAACGGTAATATACATTCTTATGACTTCATTTCTGCGAGATACATAGTAGCAGAGGGACCCTCCTCTTCAGGTATCGGGATAGGCGATATTGCCGCCGACCATGACTTACTTGCCGATGACAATGTCCGAGCAGGCAACAACGTCTATGCCGGCAACGACCTGAATGCAGCGAATAATGCCTGGATCTCCGGTGAAATTTTTAATGCTGGTATGAAAGGATACGCAAGCGCCAACTACGATGTAAGATACAACGCAGGCACTGATGTGATCTATTACCAGACATCTTCATCCAGCACAAAAGAAGATATTCAAAATTTAGATGATAACTTTGATATAATTCTGGAGATTCAGCCAAAATCATACAACGACAAGCAACTTGGTGAAAAGGAAATTGGCTATATTGCGGAAGAGTTTGATCAATTAGGTTTGCATAATTTGGTGACTTATGAAGATGGCAAACCTATGGCCATCAAGTACGATTTGATTAGCCTGTATCTGGTTGAAGTATTAAAAAAGCAGCAGGAGAAAATTGAAATTCTCGAAAATGAACTGAAATCACTGCGTCAGCATTGATATCGGAGAGAACAGAAAATCACTAAAAAGTATTTATCAAAGCGCTTTAAATTTCATCATAATACAATAAACAACGAACATTCACCTTACCAAAAAATGCTTGTATTATACATATTAATTTACTATTTTATCTAATGAAAGTATTCAAATATTTAATAATTCTATTTTGTAATAGTTACATCACGTATTGTTCTTTAAAAAAGTCGACACTAAAAACAAAACACTCTCGATGTCTTAATACTTCTTTTATCCCTAACTGATCAACGATAACAATGTCTCTGCTTTTTGCTTACAGAAGCTATTTTTTATAACATCCAATGGTAGAGGCAATTTCGATTTGAAAATAGTTCTAACTATTTGGTTTATCATGGACTCAATGAAATTGTTACGAAGTCATTATAACCAAATACTAATTCATAAAAGTAAAGGAGATTCGCATGTCTAACAAGTATTTTTTAATCATCATCATAATTCTGTTATCTTTTTTGAGTAGCTACGCCCAGGTACCGCAGCTTGTAAATTACCAGGGAATGCTCACTGATGACGCCGGAGTCCCGGTGACCGGAACGTATTCTATTGAATTTAGAATTTATAACACAGAGACAGGAGGGACAGCAATCTGGAATGAGACTCAAAGCGTAACAGCAACAGATGGGATTTTCAACGTGATTTTAGGTGCAGCTACCGCAATTCCTTACTCGGTTTTTAATGGGGGTGATAAATATCTTGCACTCAAAATCGATACAGACCCGGAAATGTCACCGAGAAAACGGTTAATCAGCGTGGGTTATGCATTCAGGTCTTACGATTCGGATAAACTCGATGGCGTCGACGCAACAGCGTTTGTTACGACAGTCGATAACGTTACGCCGACGACTGCCGGCAATATTGATTTAGAAGCAGGCAGCAATATTACAATTACTCCGAACGATGCCAGCCACAAAATCACCATCGCGGCATCCGGTGGCGGCGGCGGCGATATTACCGCTGTAAATGCAGGCGGTGGCCTGGAAGGTGGAGGCACTTCTGGTGATGTGACGTTACAGGTTAAATTCCCGCTTGTTATCAATGGCTTCTCTTCTGATTATGCAATCAGGGGAGACAATGGCGGTACCGGAGGACATGGAATTTTGGGGCAACAACGCGGGACTTTTGATGCCGGGTATGCTGTCTACGGAGATAAAATCAACGCTAATAATGAAGGCGGTCTTGGCGGACGCTATTATGGTGTTTATGGCGAAACGAATAATGATGTGGCCATAAAAGGTATGGCTTCAGATTTAAGCGTCTGGGGTGAGATTGCCAGTACAAACGACAGCAGGGGCGTTCGGGGCCATTGTACTTCCGGTGGAGAAGGCGTGTATGGTAGCTATGGTTCCAGTACCCGCGCCTATTTGGCCAGCTCTACCCGGGCTGTTTATGGCGAACACGGGGATGTCTACGGATATATCGGCGCCGGAAACCGGGGTGTCCATGGGCAATACGATGGAACACATTACGGATTTTTAGGTACCAGCGCTTATGGCGTCTACGGACGAGCTGATGATAGCGGCGATATGGGTGTATACGGCTCATCTTCGTCTGGATATGGCATACGGGGTTATTCCAGTTCCGGTTATGCCGGTTATTTCACGGGTAAAGTTCGCGTTGGCGGCGATTTTACAGTGACAGGTTCCAAATCATTTATCATCGATCACCCCCTCGATCCGGCAAATCAATATCTTTATCACTACTGCCTGGAATCGGATGAAATGGCAAATGTCTACAGCGGAAATGTGATGCTTGATGGCGCCGGAGAGGCAACCGTCACATTGCCTGACTGGTTTGATGCACTCAATGAAGATTTCCGCTATCAACTTACATGTATTGGTGGCTATGCACAGGTCTATATCGCTGAAAAAGTCGTTAATAATCAGTTCCGAATCGCCGGCGGCAAACCGGGAATGGAAGTATCATGGCAAATTACTGGCGTGCGTAAGGATGCTTATGCCAAAGCGCACCCGGCTAAAATTGAAGTAGAAAAACAAGGCGATGAACGCGGTAAATATTTATCCCCAAAAGAACATGGAATGCCTGTAAACGCAGGCTTTGAATATGATGATATTCAAAGGCTGGAGCAGGAAGATAAACGAGTCGCAGAAGAAATGCAGGAAATTGATAGCGAAAGACAGAGAGCTTTAGAAATTGATCAACGTGCTGCGCGAAGAGATGCCGACAGGAACAGACAGGAGAATTAATCCCTTGAACATTCTTGGCATTGTGGATGATTCAGTATCATTGTGTTGTAACAATTATGCTGGTTCAGAATGTGTAATAAATATTAAATTATTTTTGGTGTAACGGCGCGAAGCGCCAGGTACTTCGTTCCAACGCAAAGCATTGGAACGAGAGGATGTTGTCGTTCTCGTTCCCACTTTTTAAGTGGGAATGCCTATACGACGCTTTGCGTCGTGAACGATTCAGCGTTATTAAAATGCTGGTAATTACGCTGGATTAGAAAGTGTGACCAATATTAGACTACTTTCGATGTGACGGTGCGAAGCGCCTGATACTGTGTTCCAGCGCAAAGCATTGGAACGAGAGAGATGTAACACATCATCAAAAATGGGTTTGATCATTTAATTAATGTCCTTATTGTTTAATAACAACACTTAAGGAGGAAACATGATTCTCTTTAAAAATCATAAGAGCTTATGGATATACTCTGTGATATTTCTCTTCATATTTACAGATATCAATAATGCTCATTCCGATACAAATTTACAATTAAAGACGTCGGTAATTAGCCAAGGAGGGAATCTTTCACAATCAACGAATTATCAAGTGCGAGATGTGATTGGCCAGCCCTCTCCGGTGAATAATGCGGCAAGCGCCAATTTTCAGATATTTTCCGGTTATATTAACCAAATCCAGGAAAGCGGGGAACTGCCCCATTTGCCGGAGTATTGGAATTATACCAACAATACAGACAATAATGCTAATGTTGTTCTTCCAACGGATGCGAATCCTAATATTGAGGGCGTGGTATTGATGAATGGCGATTACATCGGTGTGTTTACGCCCGAAGGATTGTGCTGTGGCTATCGCCAATGGCAGGGCGCAAATTTATCCATAACCGTCTGGGGCGATGACAGCCAGACGCCCGGCGTGGTTGATGGGTTTCGTACGGGTGAGACGATCAATTACCGGGTATATCGTCTAAGCGAACAACGAGAGTGGACCACTGTGCTAACCGGCTACTCCACCGGTGATGGAATATATTCAGCGAATGGATTTATGGTTCTCGACCGGTTTGATGTACTGGGCGTATCGCTTATGACGCTGAATTTTAGCCAGGGCTGGAATATGTTTTCCGTCAATGTTGATCCGGTTAATCCGAATATCGAATTGGTTATGACACCAATCATCGACAAATTGGTGATCGTAAAAAATAGTGAGGGAAATACATTTATTCCTGCATACAGTATCAATGATATCGGTGATATTCATTATACCGAAGGTTATCAGGCATACATGAACCAGGCGGCAACACTTGCGGTAACAGGACAGGCTACAAATCCGGCGACGCCAATTTCCCTACCTGTCGGATGGAGTATGATCGGTTACCTGCCACAAGCCCCAGTTGATATTGCAACCGCTCTTGCCTCTATCAGTACACAACTGGTGATTGCCAAGAATAATGAAGGTAATACATATATACCGTTATATGGTATTAACGATATCGGCGACATGCAACCGGGGCAGGGGTATCAGATTTATCTGAACGCTGCCGGCACGCTGGTCTATCCGTCTGCGCAAGCACAAGCGACCTCCAAAGAAATGGCAGGGTTGGAAAAGACGTCGAAAGCAACAACGTCGGTGGAACCGCAACATTTTCAGTTCACTGCCTCTACCGGCGTTAATTCCACGGTTGTGATTCCTGCGGATATCAATCCCCAGTATTCGGATGGCACGCCGCTAACCTCCGGGGATGAAATTGGCGTGTTCAATTCAGCCGACCTTTGCTGTGGCGCGATTGTCTGGGAGGAACAGAACACCGCTATTTCCGTCTGGGGCGATGATGTTCAGTCTGATACCCTTGATGGTTTTCTGATGAACGACACACTTCAGTTCAAAGTTTGGCGACAGAGTACGGACACTGAATATTCAACCACTGTCGCTTTTCAGGAAAATCAACCCACAACTTTTCAGTCAAACGGATTTTCAATTCTGAGTGAGTTAATTGCGAACCTGCAGACCAGCGTTTCAGAGAACGAGGCAGCCGCAATTCCTGCTGCTTTCAAATTGCGACAAAACTACCCCAATCCGTTCAATCCGGAAACAACAATTGAATTTGAACTTCCGCACGCTTCCCGGATCGTGCTTGGCATTTACGATATCCGGGGACGGGAAATACGGCGACTGGCGCAGGGAACGTACCCGGCTGGTTACCATTCGATGATTTGGGATGGCCGTGATTACTCCGGTACCATCGTTGCTTCGGGGCTGTATTTTTATCAGATTGAAGTGAAATCAGGCATTAAAGATTATATGGATATCAAGAAAATGATTTTGATGAAGTAACCTGACCACACCAGTGAAATTGACACAGGCTGACAGGGTAATCTCAATCCAATGAAATTTACTGTCAGCCTGATGTTAAGGATTTAATGAAATAAAAAAACTTATCAATGCATCGGTAGTTTATTAGCGCTATATAAAAGGATTTATAATGATTAAATTTCGTATACGTTGCTCATGCTGCAAATCCTCAGTATATAACACATTGCAATTAACCTGTAAAGCGGCTGAAATAATAAGTGAATCGTAAAAAGAATACTGCCAGCCTTCTTTTATTTCCAAAGCATCTTTGTAAAGCTCCATGCTCGAAAAAACTTCGCATAACGGTTCCAATACATTCGTCATATATTTATAACAATCATTCTTCGTTAACGGAGTCGTGAACTTTTGTGTTGCAACATTTAAAAATTCCTGTATGACCTGATAACTGATACAACCTGTATAGTTAGTTAGTGCATTACGAATTATTTGTTTGGCTATTGATTGTTTTTGGGGGGCAGATTTATCAAACGAATATATAAGAATATTCGTATCGATAAAAAATTTATCGTTCATTAAGTTCATCCCTTGAAAATTTTCGACCAGGATTTACATAGTTTAAATTATTCATTAAATCATCGTAATTGGATTTACTTGTACCAGAAATGACATATCTTTTTAGCCATCTGCGAAAATTATCATTTAGCGTCGTATGCTCCTGTCGCGCTTTTTCACGTGCTTTTTTGATGAGATTTTCATCAGCGCTCAGAGTGATATTTTTTAACATACACATCTCCTCGTATTCGAATAAATTGTACACTGCGATAGTGTATATTAATATAATGTTTCTTGATTTAAAAAGCAATCGAAAATTATCAATGGCTCACAATAGAATCATAATTATCTGTTATTTTATAAATTAGACCTGACTTGGGCACCGAATAGTTTTCTCGCCCGACTCCCTGCAATCCGCCCTAAAAATTATAGTACCGGCTGGTTTCCATTCGATGATATGGGATGGACGTAATTACTCCGGCGCTGTATTTTTATCAGATTGAAGTGAAATCAGGCATGAAAGATTATATGGATATCAAGAAAATGATTTTGATGAAGTAATCTAACCACACCCGTGAAATTAATATGGGATGACAGGATACTTTCAACCTGGTGGAATTCCCTGTCAGCCTGAATTTGATTTTTACCTGCCAGGCGAAGTCATATTCAAGAGCTTTTTAGAAAACTATTTTATTGCAATATTCTAAAAATTTATATATATTCTTCACTATTCCATAATTCGGTCAAATTGAGTCGAGAATATAATAAAGATAAATAGATTCAAAGAAAAGTCATTTCTGACATGGGTTATAAAAAGATTAGAAAACAAACAGAATTTAATTCAGGGAACATACTGAAATGAAAAAACTTATCAGCGCAAAATTAGCCGGCAATATTCTGTTAATCTTCTTTCTGCTTTTGGCGATTTTTCATATCCTCGTCCTGTTAGGAATTATACCTTCAACTATAATTTGGGGCGGGCAAATAGATGCTAGGGAGAGCAATCTGGTCGTTCTCGAAATCGTCGCGCTCGTTGTACTCCTGTTTTTCGCAATCGTCATCTCCATGAAAATCGGCTATATCAAAGTTGATAAATCTGCAAAATCGATTAACCTCGCCTTATGGATGATTTTTGCATACTTCTTATTGAATACACTTGGCAACCTTGCATCCGGTATTACTGTCGAAAATATGATATTCGCTCCGATCACTGTTATACTGGCGCTGTTAACGTTACGGTTGGCAATTGAAACATAATGCAAAAAAAACAGGGCTGTACCAAATATCCTGTTATTTATTTCATGGTTTCTGATACAGCCCCTAATATTATAAAAACTACCACAATGAGGACCCATCCTCTGAAACTTTCAGAAGTTCTTTATCATGCTGGTAACGTACTGCGCACTCATTATCGAAAAACATCGCCGCGCCATTTTTTTCTGAATAAGCGGGCCAGTTTGGTAGTCCGTCATGATTGGGATCTCCATTGCGGGCAAAATTGATCCAGGCATTGCTGACTTTGTCAGCTAAAAGATATGCACTTTCACCACCGCCGGTCATTTCTTCGCATAACGCGATGTTATTAAATACAAAAGGTAATTCCATGCAATGAATCGCTTTGTACGCGCCATCAAAAACAGGCGATTGCCATGTGAACATGTACATAAAAACAGGCGCGTTGGTTTTGGCAGATCTCATATTTGCATGAATCACCGTGCCCCGCCGAAACATAATATCCACATCGATCAAATCCGTTGGGTTTGAATCATTGGGGAAAGCCTTTTTCACAGCAGCCATGTATGCATCTGCTTTATCGCCATATTTTTTCTTGATAAATTTTACAATTGTATCCCGTGGCGCATCTTTCAAAGAAGGATTACCCCAGAGCGATGCAATAAATTCATTTTTCGTTGATCCGATCATCAGCGGAACATCTTCAGACAGAGCAAGGGCTCTCGGATCGGTTGGTTCATACGGCAGGAACTCACCGTCCAGTGTCGGGCTCAAACCGAAGCCATATCCCTTTGGTGGATTTCCTTCTGCAATAAGTTGCTCCCGGACTTTTTTCATTGCGCGCTGCGCTGCAGCGGCAAGATCATCATAAGGCACTTTTTGAATGGAATCAACCTGCGACGGCTCCAGCCCCAGTTCAGCAACAATTGTCTTCCCGATTCGCCGTGTAATTTCCTGTTTTTGAAATTTCGGATTCGCTCCACTCTGGATCACAGCCCGATGGAACAGTCCTTTTGCCGACGGTGCATTCATCAATGTACCGACCTTGCCACCGCCGCCGGATTGCCCGAAAATTGTCACGTTATCCGGATTGCCTCCAAAATTTGCAATATTATCTTTTACCCATTGCAGCGCGGCGACCAGATCAATGATTCCGACATTTACAGAAGATTTGTACTTTTCCCCAAATGCTGACAAATCGGTAAATCCCAGCACATTCAGCCGATGGTTCACAGAAACGAACACAATGTCGCCCTTTTTACTGAGGCTTTCACCATCATAAGAAGGAAGCTCCTGCGATGATCCGTATGCATAACCGCCACCATGAATCCACACCATGACGGGCCGTTTCTTGCCATCATTAATTCCCGGCGTCCAGATGTTCAACCGCTGGCAATCTTCGCCAAAATAACCCCAATCATGTTGAAATATGAATTCAACCTCATCGGACCTCACTGTTGGCGGCGTCATCATCGGGCATGTTGGTCCCCAGGCCATGGAACTGCGAACGCCTTCCCAGGGATCGGGCTTTTCCGGGGGCATAAAACGCTCAGCTTTTGCATACGGTATGCCCTTATAAATATGAGTGCCCTCGTGAATGTAACCTCTGACTTTGCCGGAAGTTGTTTGTGCAACAGCAATCTTTTTCCCGGCAATAATCGGGGTTTTATCTGTTTCTTTTCCCTTGATTTGGGTAAAAACTGACAAACATAAAACAACAACAAGAAGAGTAGACAAACTAAAAGATTTCATAATATACTCCAATTCTGATCGAATCAAAAATTATTGCATAAATAAAAACTAAATATATCCGTTTCCTTTAAGAATTAATTCATGGGTGGTTCTAGCATAAGAGCATCAATAATTTTAGCATACGAATCTACGGGAAGAAGAGGCTCAATAAATGATCGGAATCCGGGTTTCATCTGCCATTTATAACCATTGGTTAGTGACCCTGTGCCAGTTATATTTCTGGAAAAATAATCCGACAAACCTCTTACGCCATATAAAACAGCAATTTGGTCCCAACTGGAGCGTCCACAAAAATTGTCTTGAAAAAATTTATAATAAGCTTCTCGAACAGGATTTTCCTCAGGAGAATTTTTCAAGGCTATCCCCGTTAAAATCCGACTTCCGGGTTGGCTTATAACCACAGGACCTGGCCAGTTTTTGATGACATTCTCAGACACAGAGACCAGGTTATGACGTGACAGGTTAAAGCCGTCATTATTCACGCCTCCCATTATGACCAGCTCTTTGATTTTTTTTGCTATCAGGTCGGGACTTACTTTCAATAAATCATTGAGATTATTTAAAAATCCAACACTAATGATTGTTACCGAGCTGTCCGGCTGTTCGCTAAGAACGTTTTGATATACTTCAATGGCACTTATTGCATTTTTACTATTTAGGTCATGAGGAAAATTTGAAACAGCTTTGAGATATCGCGATGAATCCGGTTCGGATAAAGTATCTTTATAAACACCTACCGGAATATCACCCCGACCATACCAGGTATTAATCGCGTCAATGGCAGATGGACCGTATGGATGTACTTCATTAAAACAGACGGCCAATAACTCTACTTCATCATTATTAGCCATAGCATGCAAAACTGCCAATGCACCAACATCATCAACATCCAGACACATGTCTGTTTCAAAAATAACTTTTTTACGTGTGCCTGAAATTACCGTGACGAGACGGTTTGTGCTGTCCACTTTTCCATTCTGGCCTGTGACATTCATCTTTACAGCATACTCTTCACTTGACATAAATGAATGATTGTCGGGTAACTGATAATTTTCCATTGTATTGTAAAAATCCTGCATTATTTTTTCTTTATCAAAATTTTCCCAGATAATTATTTTGCGCGGATTATCAGGTTGATCGATCCATCTGCCATTTACCCATTTTGGCGCGCCAGTTTCTACGCGATCCGCCCAGGTCGGATTCTTTACAATAGCCACAGCAGCCATATCAAATAATGGTCGTGAATCCGGATTCCCGTGAAATTTTTCAAACAGGTCTAGTGAATAGTCTCCAAAGCATGTGAATTCCCCACCATGTCTCCCGACAACCGGATCGGAAATTTGCGGACCTTTGCCAGGCATTTTCTGCTGAAAATCACTCAAATAGGCTTTAACAGCGTCGGTACCGCTTGGTTTTCCATAACGTACCATCACCATTTCAAATTCGACATCCGACTCTAAAACAGGTTTAACTGCGGATGTGTCATTTACAAAATTATACTCTCCCGGATTTGGATAATTTGTTCCCAGCCAAACGATCCGTACATTATCTGCAATTGCCGGATCCTTTTTCAGCGCAAGAGCAATATTGGTAAGTTTACCAACCGGCAACAATACCAGTTTTCTTTCATCTTGCGCTCTGGCTCTTTCAATGATAAAATTAACTGCTTCTGAGCCATCAAATTCTGGTTTGTGGATGTGATTTTTAATTTCTTTATATGTTCCGCTCGCGCCTTTATAAATCGGGATTTTCGAATGCATATTACATAATCTGACTATTCTGTCTGCTTCGGCAAATTGTTCGTCAATGTCGCCGCCATTCTGTGTTCTGTTAACGGTGATCCCCTCTGTTTCAAACACATGACTGTTGAACAACAGATAGGCAATCGCATGCTGATCATCCAGTTCATTATTGGCATCCGAATCAATGATAATTCTTATTTTATCTGATGTAATCTCAAGCGCTTTTCTCGATGATTCAGATTTACAGCCTGTCAGAAATATCAGTGCGCTCATGATAAGGATTAAAAACAGGACAATGGCAGTTAAAAGCTTTTTAAAGTTAGACATAGCGTTTTATCCTCTCTCGGAATTTTTATCTGTTAATCCCTTTTAATATTTTTATACGGATTATACACTTCAAATTCTTTACCCCAAATATTTCTCAACATTACGGCATATTGTACAGCCATTGAAACAGATACTTCACGCCCCCAGTAATCCTCTTCATGCGTACCATGTGAGTAGCCATAGTGGAAGGGAATATTATTTTCCAGCAACAGCTTCATGAATTTTTTAGTTGTTTCAAATAAAAAGTCCTTATCACCACAATCGAGATAAATGTGCGGGATTTTTTCTTTTGGGATGTGCGTGATCAGTTTGAATGGATCAACGTTGTCGGCATCTTCTGCCGTGACAAATGGCTGACCCACAGGAGTTCTCTCCCTGAATGTAGAGAATCCTTCAATATCAATATCCAGATATCTGGTTGTATCCTGCATTAAAAAAGGAATGTTAAAACTGCGCGGTTTTTCACCTTTTCTAAACGCCGCGCTCGCATCGGCAGCAGCCGAAAGTCCACCGCTGTGACTGCCAATTGAACAGAACAAGTCCGGATGAGTCAGTCCCAATGAAATAGCTCCGAAGCCTCCCATAGAGATGCCATTTATCGCCCGGCCTTTCCTTTCGGCGATGGTGCGATAATTCTGGCCAACATAATTAATAACATCCTTTGTAACATAATCCGCAAATTTATATGGCCGCCCATCATCAGATTTCGCCCAATTGACATAAAGCGAATTCCCGACATCCACCATCACTACGATCATGTCAAACCTGTTCAAATATTCCGGCACTCCAACATTAACAAATTCATGATAGTTCGATGTAAATCCGTGACACAGGTAAAGCGTCGGATATGAAATCCCGGAGGTTTCATATCCTCGTGGCAGAACCACATTGATGTGCATATCGCACTGCAAAGATTCAGAAAAGAATTTCACGTCATGTACCGGCAATGGATCATGACCAATGTGTCCCAGTGCTTTATCGTCGCATGTTTTAGAACAGCCGACCAGACATAGAGAAATAAATAGTGTCAATAAAAAAACACTTACACTCCTAAAATTCATAGCTAATCTCCTTAATATTATTTGACAGTTATTGGTTCGATCTCTCTTTCAGGAATGAGCGATCTCGAAACCGATTGCACAATGCTTGTCTCAGCTTTCCGAAAAGTATGCATACTCCTGATATCCACTGATGATGCGCCTGTTTTTACAGTATATTCTCCGGCTTCCTGGCCTGGCTGCCATGCAAGTAAAATCGCGTCGACCTGATCCCGCCAACTGGTAATTTCTATAACACCTCGAATACATTTTTAACTCCTGTTAAATTGAAAACCAATAATTAAGCTTCATCATAAAAATATTTTGCGCTTTCAAATGAAACAGATTTTCAGCATTCTGCCCCAGGGATCGGACGGATTCATTGGCAAAGGAGGAACGCCCGTGTGTCCAGACAAAATAAAAGGTGGACCCGGGTTTATATTCCCAGCGCAGAACCAGATTCGAACGTATTTCCCTGAAATTAAAATCCGGATTTTGTATGCTGTAATCAGGTGATCCATCGCTGTTTTCGTCAAAAGTAATCCTGCTATTGCCATGTTCTTCTATTATCTCTTCGTCTGTAAAAATATGGTAACGCCTGTCAGACGCCTGTGCATCGTGATCCCTGACTGTTTTAAGACGTGTATATTTTCCTGACGAAATAAACGGACTGACATAGTACTGCAGAATCAGGTCAGGTGTAAATGCATAATCCGCCCGAAGAGTAAAAAACCAGGTATCCTGATCAATCCGTCCCAGAATATAGCGACTTTCATCCTGATAATCGATGGTTTCAATATAATGCCTGTCATCGATATTATGAAAATAGGATAATGTCCCTGAAAAATTGAAACGTGTACCAATACGCCAGGTGAGTGAAGGAGTTATAGAGAACTGGCTCGAGGCATCATCATCGACCCGGTTGAAAAGACCGTCCAGTGAATAATGAACTTTTTTACGACTGTCAGTGCGCAGATAGAGACTCCATTCCAAGTGGCCATCCATTCGTAAACCGGGTCCGCCGCGCAGCACCCGTGTATCCATCCGGTACGGAGTCCGGCTGATTGTTGATTTAATAAACCAGTTATTTTTTGTGGTAATATTGGCGCTTAAATTATACCCGGTCTGGGTCAACCGGCCCCCAAAATCCCAGACAGATTGCTGGCTCAGATAAACTGCATAGTTTCGATAGATATTATTAGGTTTATTCTCATGATAAGAAACAACGCCGGTTTGATCGATCATATCAGCCATCCGCATATAGCCCAGATCATTCAGATCGAGGCCCGGGCTATACCAGGTGAGCCGGCCTGTATAATGCCAGTGACCGCCGCTGTTCTTCCCCGCATAAATACTGCCGCCAAATCCGGACAAGGAGGTACGGGTGGTATCCAGCGATGTATGATCAATATCCGTTCTTTGAAAAAAATGTCGCGGATCGCGCTGCAAAGTGGTAATCGCCTCGGTCTCACCTTTTATATGACTGAACAGGGTTTTGATTTCAATGAAGTACGACCTGTTTTTCCAGCGGTGCAGCATATCGAGACCACCAGTAAATGCTTGAGTACTTTGAAAATTCAGATGAATGTCATTTTTATCGATAAAGCGCTGCGTGGAAGTCAACATGGCGCCGAGAGCAGAGTTTCCGCGATTATAATCCTGCATGATTCGTGTGAGAAAATAGTTCGACCATGGCTCCACGGTCATGGAATTTCGTTCACCGGAGCGATCAATTTCTGCCTCTTCTGCCGCGGTTACACTTTGAATAACGCCGACCGACATACCGCCATCGGTTTTACCAGTTATTTTCAACGCATTAAGGATCGTTGTTTCATCCGGCACATCGGCATGTTCATCATTGTCATGTACTGGTGAATATTGTGGTCGCTGGCCAATTCGGCGGGAGTAGAAAAGTTGATCTCCATTTATGGAGAAATCAAAAATGGATTTCCCTTCCAGGAAGAAGGGGCGTTTTTCATTATAAAAGGTTTCAAAAGCAGTCAGATTGAGCACCGAAGGATCTGCTTCCACCTGGCCGAAATCCGGATTGACGGTAAGATCCAGCGTGAAGTTGCTCGATAATCCGATTTTCCCATCCAGACCCATATTATATCCCCAATCCGTGCCATCGGCAAAGGGATTTCCGGCTTCCCGCGGATAGATATGCGTACTCGTGAGGGTATAGGGCAACAGCTCAATCCGGCGCTTTTTTTTCAAATTGCGAATACCGTGCAGCTCGCCAAAATTATCCGGCCAGCTTGTCGCATCAATATGAAACGCATTCCACTGGCTTTCTTCTTTGTTGCGATCGATCCAGCGCCAGACATGAAGCCCCCAGACATGTTCAGGTTTATCATGAAAACGTAGCTGACTGAACGGGATTCTCATTTCAGCGGTCCAGGCCGAATCCTCAAAGGCCACTTTTCCGTCCCATACCGCGTCCCAGTTATACAGAAAATTATTTCCGATCATGGAAAGGTCTGTTTTTGCCCCTCCGGATGTTATATCAAATTCGACGGCAGTACGCAGATCATGATAACTGTCAAATGCAATTCCGATGATATCACCCTTCATGACGTCACGGCGGCCAGCCTGAATTTCGATTGAATCCGGATCATCCGGACAGCGGAATGCAGCATAGATATATTCCTCATCATATAGAATTTTAAATTTCGTTTGTCTGGTGGGAGCAGAGAAATTATCAGGCATGAATTGCCGGAATCCCGACGCCCAATGCCCCTGCTCCAGCCAGCACGGATCGTTCAACGCACCGTCAATTTGCGGCTTCTCTCCGCACAACGGCTCGGTAATATATATACGTTTCGCATTGAAAGGCTTCTTATTCTCGATCCCTGTCCCCTGCTTTGTTACAAGCGAGAAAAACAACACGGTTAAAATTAATATTTTGATCTTCATGTGTTATTTCAAAACCGATACGATTTCAACTTTAAATAAAAACACCTACCTATTAATTAATTCCGCCAGAAATACGTTGCTTTCAGCATAAGACTTCGATTTTTTACCAGACTATTTGCAGCCCTCAAATATCTTGCATCATTATAGACTACATAAAGATCACTACCCGGGCGATACGTCCATCGTAATAGTAAATTGGCTAACGAAATACTGTTACCGTCATTCGCTAAACGGTCATCATTATATTGAAGAAAAGCTTTCAGGTATAAGCGGGTTGAAAAATAATAATAAAGCCTGCATCCCAATGCCTGCGCCGTAAAACTTCCCCCAGGCAGACGAATGTAATTATAGTTAAAATTGATCCGGGCGCTGAAGCGCTTTATGGAGTTGATGTTAACGGATGGAGAAACAGCAAAGCGCTTACCTGTAAAGTAGTCTCCATACGATATCAGGCCACTACCTGAAAATCCCTTGCTCTGATCGCTTCTATAATACATAAAGGAGTTCAGCCCTTTATAGGTTTTCTTTGGAATAATATAACCGGGGCGAACCGACCAATCCTGTTCAATAAAAATATTGAGTCTTTCAAATCCCGTAAAAAATATAGAACCGTTATTATAACTGATGATAAAAACAGGAGCTATTCGACTCTCCAGCATACTATTGCTCTGATCTGTGAGGAATGAACTTTCCAGGCGGTAACCAAACTTTTGTATGGATCCATACCTGGCCGTTCTTGGTGAATATTCGAAAACTCCCATGGTATTTTTTATATTTGTTCTCGGAACAAAGCCCAGTTCGGCATTGAAATTCTCTTCAATAGTCAGATGAGATAATTTAAATTCCCAAAGATCAGATTCATAAGATGCATCAATATTACCGGATAGATTTTTTTTATCCATTTCATGTAACTTGTCATTATAAGTCAGATCAGGTCCCAGTGTACCGGCCAGAGAACCGGATAGTGTGAAAGCGTGCGAAAGAGGGAAATGAGCATCCACACCCAGTGTACGATTGTAATAGTTGCTGTTTATTATTTCCCTGTTTAATAACATAATGCCGATGCTCGAACGATGTAACATCTCTCTTCGGATGCGGAATACTGTAGAGTTATCAGGTTTAAAATGCTCAGGTTGTCCCTCCTCATGATCATTAATGGTAAAACCCTCCGTTAACACATTCAACAATCCCATTTGAAATTTGCCGAGTTTACCGAACATTTTAATTCCGCTCCGAATGGGTTGCTGATAGCCATCAACAAGACCTATTCTCCTGCTGTAGAAAAGACGGATGCCATCATCAGGCTCCCACCCGCCGCCACTGATACTTTGTCCTCCAAAATTGAAGATCTCTGCGCCGTCTAAGAAGAAATCTCTTTTTTCCGGGAAATAGAGTGAAAATCGACTCAGGTTGATTTGCTCATCGTCGGCTTCCACCTGAGCAAAATCGGTATTCCAGGTGAAATTCAGTGAAGTATTTGGCGTAAAATTTATTTTTGAATCAAAACCCCAGTTTGTATTATTATTGAATTCAAAGTCGGTTTTTTCATCATTCTTAAAGCTGGACAGGATATAAGGTTCTATTTCAATATTTCCACCGGCCTGTATACCATTCAGACCTTTCAAGATGCCTGCCTGAGACACACGAAAAAAACTGTTATCACTTGCATCTCTGTGAATTAGTTGCCAATAGGCGTGTTCGTTTTGTCTCCGAATAATTCGGGAGGCATTAAAACGCCATATTATGGAATCGGCCGTGTTGAATCGTAACGTCTCCCACGGTATGGCAATTTCTGCAAACCAGCCTTCTTTATTTACATCTGTTTTACATTGCCAGATTCCATTCCATTCCGTATTAAAACTCTGTCCTTCATCGCTGAATGTTGCATCACGCCGGCATGCATTCGGATTGATGCCAAAATAGAAACCATTTCGCCCATCATTAAACGTGTCAAAGATAATATGAAAACTATCATCGTTAAATAAATCTGCATCCCGCCGCATCTCATGGGCAATAATTTTATCTGGTCTTCTATCATAACAACGAACACCTATATAGACAAAATGCTGATTGTAGAGCAGGGCAATTTCGGTTTTTTCCGCTGATGGTTTTCCGAATTCCGGCTCCCATTGAACAAATCTTTCAGAGAAACGCTCCTTTTTCCATTCATTTTCATGCAATTTGCCGTCAATATGTAAATTCTTTTCGATACGGTTTGCTGTTAAATTACGGACAATTTTCTCATTATCATACGCAGCAAGTTTTTTTACTAATAGAATAATGAACAAATAAAAAAAAATAGACCGGAGATTCAAATCAAGGAATTTCATTTTTATACCTAACTTACATATATTCAAAGGTTATAGCCAGCAAAACATAAGATGTACAATATGAAACAGGCAAACAATATATAACGCTTCACTCCTGCCTGATGGTCTGTCGCCATTTCATTTTTTCGATAAATAAAGCAAAGGCTAATCATTTATAAAAAGCTTTATCCGGCAGTTCGCTCAATTCAAGGATGAAATGATTAGCCCTGCTTATCGATTGGAGCACAGGAGGATTTAATATGAAAAACACACCTTATTCATAACTTCTCAAAACCGGGTAATGCTGAATGCACTGTCAATTCGGAAATCGACGTAAAATATGACGGTCTGCTAAACCAGTGGGGTGCATTCCCGGCGTTACCAATAATTCTGATGGATTTCGTAGTTACCGGCTCAAAGGCCAGTAAATATTCTACAAAATGAGCTTTATTAAACGGTTTATCATCATCCAATAATTCCGGAATAATCTTCAGATTTTGGACTGGTTTCCAGTTGCCTTGTTCATCTATATACTGAACAATTAAATCTGTAAACCAACCACCGTTTTCCTCCATCGAGCCTGTATTGAAACCAATTAAGCCGATGTTTTGCAGATCATTCCATTCATAACCATAGTAATCAATTTTTGGGGCATGGGTATCGTCGATGCTATAAAAAACTGATTCGTCTCCGAATCGTATTCCATCGTTGATAACAGACACCTGATTTGAATAAAGCGATGGCGCCACGCTCAGCCACATAGAATCTCTGACTGCAGTATTTGTTTCTTTTACATTCGACAGAATTTTAACTGCCTCCGGCGCCATGTTCCTGTCCCGTGCGATTAAAACGTAGTTATGGGTTAGTTCTCTGTCGCCAAACTGTACTTTAATTGTCACAGGAAAAAGCCCTGATTCTTCAGGAGTGCCTGTCAGACGTCCGTTGGAAAATATTAAGCCTGCCGGCAAATCACCGGAAATTAGCGACCAGTGAAGCGATTCAGAGGCGCCAGACAGAATGAACGCATAATTCACCGGCTGGCCGATTTCAATATATGGAGTGGGAGCATTTGGGAATTCAAGCGGCGGGATAAATTGTGCGCGTGTATTGATCACATAATAATCGCCGTCATTTTTCGTGACTTTTTTGCCGCCATGCTGCAAAATTATCTGATCTGCCTGCTGTGCCATCCGATTGGCCATATCTTTCAAACTGGCGTCTGGCATATCGAAGCGAGAGACGTTTTTATAAAAATCATTAAAAGGCAGTTCCCAATCTACATCCTCGAACGGAAATAGCAATTCAGTTGGCAGACCCTTTGTACCGGAAATAATGCCAAGCAAACCACACATTGTCGCTGCCTGATTGTCGGCATCAAATCCGATCGCACAGGAAAGGTCAAGCGTTTTTTGAAAATCTCCCTGTCCGTACAAAAGCGCCAGTATTCCACAGGCGCCATTAAGATTTGCATTCCAGATGGTTTTTGTATTTTCCGGTTCGTGGTGATAATATTTATCAGCCATCTCCTTTCGGGCAGCCCGCCAGTCATCAGGATATTTCTTGTAAAGCGCTTTCATCTCTTTGACTGTTAAAGCAAAACGGCTGTTTGGCGGCATTGCGTTGACGCCAATATCAATTAATTTATTTATATCTGATTCGAAAAATGCCGCGGCATACATTGCTCCATAGTGAACTGTCGGTTCTACTCCCCAGCCGTCATTTGTAATACGGGCTGCCCAATCGGATTTTGCGGCAGCATATTTAACCATGCCCGGCGCTGTGACCGCCCAGATTTCATTCACAAGTTGCGGATCAATCTGAAACCAATGCGGATTATAAAGCTGCATCCCTGTTACCGGTGGTGTATATCCGAAATGCATCGCGCCCAATGCTGCCCTGTTTGCCAGCCACACTCTGTCCCTCACATGATAAAGCCAAGATTCTGCAAGCTGATGATATGTCGGTTCGGGTCCGTATTTTTCCATGGCAAGTAAATACATATATTCAAAATCAGTATCATCGTCAGAAAAAGCGCCATTTATATTTTTCAATCGCTCGGCATTTTTCCCATATCCATAGGGAAATTCTTCCGGACCTGGTTGCTGAATATATGCATTCTCATGCGGAAGCCCATAAATATTTCCGATAATTTGCCCCAGCCATGATGCATAAATTTTATCCTGCACTTCAGCAACTGATATTTCCTTTGTACTTGTATGAGTACAATTCAGGATAAAAATAGAGATCAACAACAGAGAAAAAACTATTTTTTTCATTATTATTGTCCAGTTAAAATTTTGTGTTAATCTAAACGAATGAGAAAAATTCAATTCTCGTTGCCACTTTTTAAGTGGGAATGCCGTCACGACTCTTCGCGTCGTAAATGTCATTCCAGTTTTCGTACTTATTCTAACTCTGAAGGTGTAACGGAAATCCAGCCATTTTTAAAGTAACGGCGCAAAGCGCCTGGTACTGCGTTCCAACGCGAAGCATAAGAACGAGATAAATGAGCAGTTCCCATACTACCTTTGCGAAGGTTTTTCAAATGGAATTAACTAAAATTGATATAAACTTATGTGACTATTTATCTATTTTATTCTTTTTGAACCTTCGCAAGGATTTATCAAAGGATACCCAAATTCATGGACACCCACCTTACAGAAAGCCTACGAATGTCACTTGCGAAGGTCTAAACCTGGAACTACTCATCCTGGTGCACTCTTCCTGATTGATGTGTAATTAAACCTTCGCAAGTCTTTTCAATAATTATTAAGAGGACTTTCAATGTTTTTGAAGAAAATCCATTATTTCCTTTTCATAAGGCGCTGACGGTTGTGCCCCGAGTTTTGTCACGGATAATGCCGCAGCCGCGCTTGCAAAAGTTACAGCATCGGGCAATCCTTTGCCCTTTGCCAGAGCGACAGCAAACGCGCCGTTATATACATCTCCGGCAGCGGTTGTATCCACGGCTTTTACCTTAAAGCTCGGTACCATCGTATAAAAGCCCTGAGTCGCAATAAAAGAGCCTTTTGTTCCCATTGTGATCAATACGGTTTTAATCCCTTTTGCCATTAAAAAATCAGCAGCTTTTTGTGCGGATTGCTCCGAATCGACATGGATACCGGTTAACAACTCAGTTTCTGTTATATTAGGTGTAATCATGGTAACATATTGTAGTAACTCATCGCTGAGCGGTTGAGCCGGCGCCGGATTCAGGATCGTCGGAATATTCATTTTGTGCGCCAATATGATCGCTTCTTTTACTGTTTCAATGGGTATTTCTAATTGAGCGACAAAAACATCAGCGTTTTTGAACGCAGATATGGCTTTATGAATATCCTGCGGCGTAAGTTTTGCGTTCGCACCCGGAGCCACTGCAATTGAATTTTCTCCTTTATCATCAACAAAAATCAACGCCACTCCCGAAGGAACCTCTTTGACGACTTTAATATATTCGATGTTTATCTTGTCCGTTTGAAAGCTACTTAATGCTTGTTTACCGAAAATATCATCCCCTACACAAGCAATAAAACTAACGTTTCCCCCTGCTCTTGCGGCGGCAACAGCCTGATTAGCGCCTTTGCCGCCTGCGGCTGTTGCAAATTCACCTCCCAAAATTGTTTCTCCGGGTTTGGGGATACGCGGAGCTTTTATAATCATATCTGTATTTGAACTGCCTGCAACAACTATATTCATTTAAATCCACTCCTTTTGGTAGTAATTATTGTATGAAAGTTCGTTAAGTCAATCGAGCAACGATAATTAATCCCAAACCGATAACGAAACATATAAACATTAGTGTGAGTAACACGTTCGTGCCCTTTGGCGCGGATTTAAATTCTTTCCAGATGAAAACGCCCCACAGCGCAGCGACCATTGTTGCTCCCTGTCCCAGTCCGTAAGAAATTGCAGGTCCCGCTTTTTCCGATGCAATTAAACTGAACAGGTTGCCAACCGCCCAGATAGCGCCACCTAAAATACCAATCCAGTGCAGCTTCATCGTTCCCTGTACAAAATAATCTTTATAGGTCACGGATTCACCACTGATTGGCTTGTACATAACAATCGTATTCCATAAAAAAGTGGAAACAAATAATCCAATTGCAAAGACAAAGCTCGCGGTATACGGCGTCATTTTGCCGACTTCCGGGGTAACAAAATTGGTTGCCATGGATTTGACGATAAAGCCGTAGAAAAATCCCATTGCAATACCGCACAACACAGATAGTAACAATCCCTTTGTAACGTTCTTATTCCCTTTTGAAGGCAGTTTACTATAGGCAATCGCATCAAAAATGATCGCCAGAACAACCAGTGCGACGCCAATAAATAACACAACCGGATTCCCTTTTGGCGCCCGAATAAAATTATCAACAACGCCAATCACCAGCGCCAGGCCAATCCCAACCGGAAACGCAACAGCCATTCCCGCGATATCGATTGCTGATACCAGCAAAATATTGGCGAAATTAAACACCACACCTCCAATAAAGGCAGAGATAAGAGCGGCGTAGCTTGCCTGTCCCAGATCAGCCAGAAAACTACGACCCCCGACGCCAACGCTGCCCATTGTCAGGCCGGCAAGCAACATTAGCAGAACAACACCCAGCGTATAATCCCAATAAAAAAGTTGAAAGCGCCATTCTTTACTGGCCAGCTTTTGAGTATTGCCCCAGCTTCCCCAGCATAGCATCGTAATAACACACATAAAAACAGCGAGTGCATAAGATTGTATGATTACCATTTTTAACTCCTCTTTTGAAAAATGTCATGAATTTTAAACGACCTATTTCAAGCCATAAACAACAGCGCCAGTAATAGTTATATTCGTGTCCCCGGCTTTCGGATTTTTTTCTCCGTTAACAACAAGGCGAATTACATGATCTCCCTCTGGTAAAGTCACATTATGATACAAGTAAGCCATTGGATTTCCGACATTCGCAACCCAATAATACGTATCGATTGTTCGGTCCAGCTCGCCATCAATGTAAACATCTGCCTTGCCATGATCTTTATTCCAGTGTCCGGAGATCATCACACCGGTTCCGGTAAATTTAAAGGATGCTTCTGCACCTTTCTGTTTGGCTCTTTTAATTTTCACCGCGGATCGAGTGAAAAAATCATGAACTTTAATATCTTTCCAGTCGCCTTTCCAGGTCCAGGCATCATCTGTTGTGGCTGCCTGATATAATGGCTTCAAATTTGGAAATGAGACTTCCAGCTTTTCAGGCTCTTTCGGTTTCTGGATTTTGATTTGCAAAGCTTCATCGCTTACCGTCCCGCCATTTTCCCTGGTTAGCTTTTTGGCATAATTGAGTGTATTGTCAACAACTTTATTAAATGAATAATCTGTGAAAATGAACACAGAATCAGCAATCTGCGGGATCCCGCTTTTCCACTTGTCAGGTATGCTGGAGTAGCCATCGCGAACGCCAAGTACTGCCGCCGCATTCGAGGGATTGCAATCAGAATCCTGTCCGCAACGGATTGAAATTTCCATGGTTTTCTCAAAGTCACCGTCACCATACAGCAATCCCATCACGATAAACGCGCCATTGATTTTTGCATCAATATTAAACGGATTCAGGGGACCGCTAATATCTGTTTCACCCCATTTATCATTTATATCTTTCCAGGCGGCGCGCCAATCATCCGGATATTGTGCGTGCAAGTCAATCACGTCCTGTACGCATTGTGCATATTCGCTTTCCGCCGGGATCGCGAGTAAGGCATTTTTAACAATGGTATTCATATCTTTTTCAAAAAATGCTTCTGCGTATAGGGCACAGACAAACATGCCGCCATAAACTCCGTCGCCGTAGTTCATGATATGCCCGATTTTATCACATATCGCATTGGACGTTTGCGGCATTCCGGGAGACATAAATCCGATAAAATCAGCCTCAATCTGAAAATCAATGGCATCGGCCCATAAATTATATTTCGGATGACCTGACATGGGCGGCATGATTCCATCAAAGAAATTTTTACGCGCCTGAACATTTGCACACCACAGCGGATAACCCGCGTTGGCAAATGATTCCGCGAATTTTTCCGCGGGCGCATCGATACCATACTCGTCCATGGTCATCATAAAACTCATTTGCACATACAAATCATCCTGATGAATTGATTCTTTCACACTATCCGGCGCCCAGGCCAATTCTTTATCATACGTCGTTCCCAACGCTCTGAATTCTGTCGGAAAACCGTAGGAAACACCAATCATTTTCCCGGCCCAGCCACCGGCTATTTTATCCTTCAACTCGCTTATCTGAATCGTTTTCATTTCAGTTTTCGAGCACGCTAAAAACAGGGCTGCGGGTATTAACAAAAAGCAGATTATGATTTTTTTCATCATCTTATCCCCATTTTAGTGTTTTGGTTTAATCGGTTTATTATCGTAAACGATCAAATCATCAAGATTAATTTCCGCATTTTTTGTCTGGTTCAAAATAACGAGTTTTACCGTATGTTTTCCTCTTGGTAATTGAAACCGCCAAAAAGGTGTTGGTTTTCGGATAATATATTTCGTGGGCAATTCTGAGGTTTCTACCAGCTTGCCATCGATATACATTTCCACATTAAAAACATAATCAGTATCACCTGTTTTCTGAGTCCTTCCGGTGACTGAAAATCCCACGCCCTCAAATTCAAACGACGCTTCGTTAATAAATCGTTTGTTCAGCCGTCTGCGTTCTACCGGATAATGATCTTTAAATCCAACCTCAAGCGCCACAGGTTTTGGTTTTTGTACATCGATTGTGACTGAGTTCTCGTCAACCGTACCGCCGTTCATTTTAATAACCTTTAACGCCTGGTTGAAGGACATTTCATACGTGTCATTTAAAGACATTGTTGTATATGCAAAATCCATGTCTTCTACTTTGTCCAATCCCTGTTTCCAGTAGTCCGGGATGTTATTATATCCGATCATAGTGCCCAGAATACCACCGGCGCTGGCAGGATTACAATCCGAATCATCGCCGGCTCGCGTGCTGATTGACAGGGTTTTGCCATAATCTCCGTCGCCGTACAACAATCCCAACAAAATCCACGCAGAATTGATTTTAGCGTCGATATTAAACGGTGTAAACACGCCATCCGGGCAGCCAATATCTTCACCCCATTTTTCCACCACTTTAAACCATGTCATTTTCCAGTTATCAGGATACTTTTTATGCCATTTAATGACATCCTTCATACATTGATAATAGGTGCTTTGTTCAGGAATGACTTTTAATCCCTCATTGATAATGTAATCCAGATCGTCGGATACAAAAGCCAGTGCGTACATGGCCGCCACATAAACACCCCCGTACCATCCATCGCCATAATTCATAATGTGGCCGATTTTATCAGAGATTTCGGCAGAGGTGTTAATCATACCCGGGGCCATCAGTCCGGCAAAATCAGCTTCAATCTGAAAATCGATATCTTCAGAATGGGGATTGTATAGCCAGTGTCCTGATTTCGGCGGCATGATACCATGTAAAATATTATAGCGCGCTGCCATGTTCGCATGCCATAACAAATATTCGGCATTTGCAAAAGCTTTTGCAAATTCCTCAGCCGGCGCTTCAATGCCCTTTTCCTCAAACACCTGAACGAACGTCAGGTCCATGTAAATGTCATCATAAAGACCCGGTGCATTTTTATACCACCATTCCATTAAATTTTCATTCCACTCTATGGGAATATAATCGTGGATAAAAGTACTGCGGTAGCGAAATTCAGTGGGACCGCCAAACGTGCAACCAATCACCTGTCCTGCCCAGCCTCCTTTGATTTTGTCACGTAAAACCTCCTTCGTCAGTTGTGTCGGTTTTGCCCACATTGACGATGCAACAAAAATTACCAGTAAAATGGTCATAAAAATTTTGAGTTGAGATTTCATGAAATCCTCCAATTATAAATAATTATTAAGTTTAATTATCCTTTTAGAAAAGTGTTTTTTCTCCTCTTATTAAATTGATTATTTGATTGCTGACTATTATTGCACTCCGAAGTTTTTCCATCCGGCGGACACAATTAGCTGATCAATCATTATATCATCTTGCATCAATTTCACAATTATTTTGTAGGGGAAATCGAGATTCAATTCTGATATGTTAACTTCACCAGTATTCCCTGAAATGACCTTTTGCTTTTCCTGCAGCAATGTCAAATTATCTACTGTATTGATATGCAGTGATGCGTTTTCTACCGGCTGTCTTGCAGAAATATTCAAGAAATCGCCATTCTGCTTTATTTCAAGATTTGATGGCATTGCCACGATACACGACATCACATCGGTTGGTTCTTCGGGAAAAATCAGGCAGGTCTTGCCGTTATAAATTTTTGCCGGGATGGTTTCGTGGTTCCATACATCCACATAATGCCACGACTCCGGGTGGTCAACCGACATAAACGGACCGATCAGGCGATTATCAATATTTCTGCTAACCTGGTCGCGATTTAGCTGAAAGACCGGGTAAACACATTTATTTTCTACCGGAAATGCATTCACATAAATATCATCCCGGAAATCTGGTACAAGAGGGACGGGATTATCCGTTAAATAGGCATCCCGATTTTCATGAATAATCCGGTTATAGCGCCTGATCATGATGCGTTCATTCCATGAGAACCGATTGATTTCTCCGAAAATATCTTCCCACACAATTAAACCGGTTCCGTTAAAGAGTGCATTTAAAATCAGCTCATCACGCTTGCGCGCGCCGCGATTGATATTGTGCACGTTGTGTTCCGGAATAATGAACCGGAAAAGATCGACATTGGGCATTTTGTTCGTTGCATTGCCCTGCTGATTCCAGCTACCGGTAACTAACTGCGCAGCCGCAAGATCGGGACGTCCCTCACTTACAAAAACATTGTCGGGATTCACTGCGTCCAGCGCATCGCGAAAGCTGATATCCGACTTATCCATAGTATCTAAAAAGATCCCATCCGAACCAATCGCTTTGGCAATCCGCGCCTCTTCTTTAAAATGATTTTTCCCTTTATTCATAATATCCCAGGGTTTGTACGGAATAAAAACCTGGACATCCCTTTGATGGGCTTTGTTGACCATTTCCCGTAAACCTTGAAGCCCGCCGGGCAAATCTTCGTACATTTCCCACTGGTCCCGGTTATCCACTCCCATCCGTTGATAATCGTGCCAGAGCAGCATATAATCGTACCCGCCGAAATTTAATTCCCCTTCATCCAGAAACCGGTCAATCTCAAAAATATTCTTTTCAGGATCATAAATATCATGTCCATAAAGAAAGGTAAAATGAGAAATCAACCGTTGCCGATATTTTTCCTGAATCGGGCGCTGGTAATACGTAAAATCAAAATTCGAACGAATATACTCTTTAAATACCTGGAACGCAGCATGCCAGTCCCCCGGATGCGGCGAAATACGACCGGAAATCACATCCGTTTTTTCATCGGGCTTCTGCGTTAAAGTGAATATCTTTGATTGAAAATCATCTTTATCCTTAAAATCAAATTCAAGCGCAGAAGAAAGCACATGCAAATAAAATCCGAAACCTTTTTTTTGATTATAAATATCGATGGGCATTTTGGGATCATAGCTTTTTGTAAAATAGAAAATAAAATCATCCGGATTGTCGACGCAAAAAAAGCTGCCTTGCGTTGGAATGAGGTAGTGCATATTTTTCGGATTCCCTATCGTGAGTTTCTGAATGAACGGGAATGAAACAAGAGTCCTTTTCGTAAGCGGCTCGCGATAGGCTCGGCCACCTGTGGCTGTATTATGCAAATTCACAGTCCAGGATAATTCGGCGCCGTTCGCTAAAGAAAAGGTCTGGGTGATAACGACAGGATTTTCCACATAACTCGATTTCTGAACAATCGTCACAGAAACTATGTCATTGCTTTGTTTTGTATCGACGGTAAACAAGTGGTAACCCACATCATCCAGCCATAACGGATCCCGTGCAGAGATGAAATTTAATGGCGGATTATCTTCGAGAATATCAACACCGGTTTTCTTTTCCACACAACTGCTTATCTTAACACTTTTATCAACTAATAACGTATATTTAACTTTTTCATTTTCCATCACAATCTGACGCACGGTCTCTTTATCTGGCAATAAACTTAGTGTGGTTTTAGCAGCTATTTGATTGACAAAAGTAAAGATGAACAATATGAATAACGTTATTCTGGTTTTTTTTCTCATTTCCATATCTCCTCACATTGATTCACGAAACGAACATAATTAATACTAATCAGCGTCTTTTACACAACGGAAGCCGATAGAGGAGCTTCTGTTCAGCGCGGGCGTCATCAGCCAGAATTTAGCGCGTTGATACATTGTAATCGGACCGCCTTGCATGTACCACCGGCTTCCTTTTGCAAAAAAGTAACTGCCGCCGCGAATCCAGCAAAAGTAATGATAACCGTCAGATTCAACAGAATCCGTCCATTCCCACACATTGCCGGCCATATCCAGACATCCAAAAGGACTTGCTCCATCCGGATAGCTGCCAACAGGTTTTGTATCGTCCGAGTCCATATTTGCCTTTTGAGGATCGTAAATATTGCCCCAGGGCCAGTCCCTGCCATCCGCGCCCTGTGCTGCTTTCTGCCATTCAATTTCCGTGGGAAGCCTTTTGCCTGCCCATTGCGCGTACGCTTTGGCATCTTCCGGAGAAACCCATACGACAGGATGCTTTGCACGCCCCTTCGGATAGGTCCCGTTTTTCCAGTGTTTCAGAAAATTTTTTGACCATTTGGGTTTATAATTCGTTGCATCCATGAATTCCTTGAATTCTTCGTTCGTCACTTCGGTCTGATCCATGTAAAAAGACGGAACATTCACTTTTTCGCTGGATCTGTAGCGCATTCCCTGATCATCGACAATGAGTGAATCCAGCGTCAATCCTTCACGCCATCGGTATTCGACATGAAATAAAAAATCACCGTCTTTGACCAATTTCATATCATCGGATTTTGCCTGTACAACACCATCGGGCGCAAGAAAAATCAAAACAAATACAAATGAAAATAAAAAATGACTCGTTCGCATTCCATCCTCCCATAATCCTGGTTATAATGAATTGCTCGCACCGACAATAATCACGGCAGCGAGCAAAATAATAATTCCTCTGTATAACAAAGCTCTGGCTTTTGGAGAAGCATCTTTCCATTCGCCGCGCCATATTCCCCATAAATTTCCGACGACAATTGATAGCGAAATAAACAGCGGCCATCCGACAATCATGCCCCATTGGCCGAGTTTGGCTGTGCTCATGCCATACAAATAAAAACTACCAATCCACATAATCGCCATGAATATACCGAGGAGCAGATTGCGATTTGTTTGTTCGCTAAAATAAGATTTTACCGTTTTTCGTTTAAACATCAGAAATACGCAGTAACCAAAATTCACAATAAAACCAATGGTATAGAAAAGAGACCAGACGACGTTTCCGGCAAACGTGTCGGACACGCCAGACAGCTTTGCCGCTTCAATCACATTTGTGCCAAACGCCATTCCGACATTCGGCAGACAGGACAAAATACCCGCGAAAATTGCAATGATCAATCCCCCGGCGAAATCTTTTGACTCAATTTCAGATGAAGACGTATTTTCAGGATTTTTTTGCGCTCCGGCCCGGGAGCAGAAAATAATGCCAATAATTGTAATAACCATTCCTCCTAAAAGCGAGATACCCCTGGCCTGAATCAGAGTTTCCGGGAAAAATATGAGCATCGGAATAAGAGAGCCAAGACTTGCGATCAGCCCCATAATAATGGGGTAACCGAGCGCCATACCCAGTCTGTCCATACCAAGTCCGAACAAAATAGCGCCAACACCCCAGCCTGCGCCAAACAGGATCAACGTAATAATATCCTGAGAGGCTACTGACTGGTAAATGGACAGAATATTTGGAATGAGCAGCAGCGCTAAAACCCAGTTAAAAATCAGCATCCCGAATAGTGAAAAAGTCCCCCAGGAATGTTCCCATTCCCATTTTTTGGTTAATGTCATCGGCAGGATAAATGTCCCCTGGAAAAATCCTGCGATTAAGACAAGTGAAAATCCGGTAATAAGCGCCATAATTTAGCTCCTTTACTTTGCTTGTTTCGCTGAAGTGAATTTTATCAGGTTGTATGTTCCAACAACTGTATCAAAGCAAATCTTTCATTCGGTCGTCGATTTCCTGGCGATACGGATAGGACTCGATTGTCTCGCGCTTTTGTGTCGAGAGGGAAGCCGCTGTTATCCCCATGACAATTGCTTCCGGCAAAGATTTCAGTTCACTTAATCCCACTGCCAGTCCGGCATTGAATGCATCTCCTGCGCCAACACTATCGACGACATTGACTTTTAACGCGGGAAAAGATTTCACCCCGTTTTGGGACGCCCATAGCACGCCTTCTTTTCCTAATGTGAGAACTACATTTTCCGCGCCGAGGTCCAATAATGCTTTCGCCAGCTCTTCGTTGCGAACCGGATCAGCCGGATCCAGCCCAAGACAAACCCTGCCTTCTGTTTCATTGGGAGTAAGCACAAAAACATTGCTCAAATCTTTGTCCCGTAAATTTACGGCAGGCGCAGGATTTAAAATCGTTTTCTTATTTTGTGCTCTGGCGATTTGTGCTGCAGCAAGGGCTGTCTCCAATGGAATTTCCAACGGAGAGAGAATTACGTCAGAAGATTGAATGATCGTCTTGTGTGCTTCGATATCAGATGGGCTAAAGTCACCATTTGCAGCGATATCAATAACAATCAGATTACTGCCTCCGGAACTGAAAATAATAAATCCCACGGCTGTTGGCAAATGATCTGAAAATAACACTCCCCTGTTGTCAACACCTTCATCTTCCAACAACTTCAAAAAGCCATTTCCGAAACTATCCCTGCCAATTTTTCCCATAAAAGTCGCGTCGGCGCCGAGGCGGGAGGCGCACGCCGCCATATTCGATCCTTTACCGCCGTGTGTGGTATGATAATTCCGCCCCATCACAGTCTCACCCTCAACCGGTATCCGATCCGTGTCCATCACAAGCGCGACAATATAGCTACCGACAACTGTTACTTTGCCCATTTATTGTCCTTTTTAACTTTTTTAAATTCCCATGCTATGTGCTTAAGTTCGCTTACTATTCTTGTTATCACAAAACACCGAACATCGCGAGAACATTGTTCACCGGCGTATCTGCCTGAAGATGATGAGAACCGGCTAAAATGTAGCCGCCATTTTGGCCTAATATTCCTGAAGTATAATCCACTTTTTGTTTGACCTCTTCAGGAGTGCTATATGGTAAAAACTGTTGAACATCAATTCCACCATGAAACGCAATACGACCGCCAAAATCTTCTGCTAATTTTTCAGGATTCATATTTTTAGCAGATGGTTGAATCGGATTCAGTATTTTCAAACCCATGTCAATAAAGGTTTCGATTAACGGATAGACAGCGCCGCAGCAGTGCATCATTGTTGGTTTGTTGTATTCTGAAGCAATATCAATCACCTTTTGATGATAAGGCTGGATGAAGTCACTGTACATTTGCGGGCTAATCAACAGATTTTGTTGAGAAGCGACGTCATCGTAAAAATAAATTATATCGATTTTATCGCCGGCTGTTGCCAATACGGTGCGGAGATTTTCAAAATGAACTTCAGCGATTCTATCCATCACATAGCGAACCATTTCCGGGTTCAACGCCATATCTAACTGAAATTTTTCAAATCCATAGATCGACCATGCTGTTTCAAAGAATGAGCCCAGCCGGTATCGAATATTATATTCCGCGATATCATTAAAACTATCGATGTAATCATTCAGCGTGCTAAAGTCCCACCAATCCGGTTGCGGCCATCGGTATTTTTTTAGATCATCAATACTTTGTGCGTGTTGTAATGGATAAGAAGCGAATTCATCCAGTTCGCCAAAAGGCGTTTTTACTTTTTTACGATGCGCTCCCCAAACATCGCGATTGCTGCCATCAGGCTCAATTTTGCGCCACATCCCGCTGAGAGACGAGCGTTCCTGAGATGCTGCCATATCCACCCGTGATTTTGTGACATCCGGATGTTGACAGAAATTATCATAATAGATAATCCGGCAATCAATACCTAATTTTTGTAATATCACGTTGCGATCATGCGTACCAAAGTAGTCCCCTAATTTGTGCCAGACCTCCGGCACAGCAGCGAAATCCCTGGGGATTCGATCCGGTTTTTGATGATTTATCGCCAGATTAACTCTCTCTTTATGAGAGCTGTCTTTACCATCCATACTATTATATTAAATATACTTTGACTAACAATAAACGGCTGCCCGCTTATGACGAGCGGGCAGCCAGGTTAATTGATTTTAATTTAGCCCAAATCCGACAGTAAATAAATGTACGCTCGTTAATCGCCCGTAATCGAGATACGCATAATCAATTCTGCCGTTTATGTTACCCATATTATAATTAATGCCACCGCCCAGGGTAAAACCTTGCTCATCATAATTGAACTTGTATCCACCCCGGATCGTAAAAATTTCCATCAGGCTATATTCGAGCGCTGCATGGATTCGTTCCGGTCCGTCATTGGGGTGTACACCTTCAAACAGAGCAGTCAGGCGTTGTTGCGAATCATCTGAAGCTTCAATAAAATCATAGCCAACACCAAGTCTGAAATCGATTGGCATTCTAACACTTTGGGGTAAACCATACAAATCGGTAAATCCTGTATATTCAGTATCCGGCCCAAAATTTCGGGCCACCATCGCCAGTCGCAGACTTCTGAACCCGGTTCGATAATATAGTCCGAAATCCGTATTCCAGTTTTTCACTTTCACATCATCCAATTTTTCTTCGATATAGCTAAAGTTACCGCCAATCGCAAGCCGATCCGTGATGTTTCTGGCATAGGATAACCCAATCATAATATCGCCGGCAGTAAAAGTACCGAGGTCTCCGCTGCGTTCAGTGACTTCCAATTGTGGATTGTACACATTTTGCGTTCTCACCATGTCCCCGATATCCAGATTCGCGATATAGATTCCAAAGTGACCCCACACGCCAAAGTTTTTAGCAATTGCGGCAGTGAGGTAAGAAATATCGGCAACATAATTTATTTGAGATACAGTCATATCCATATTTTCAACATCCACCATATTGGCGGGATTATTGAAAATAGCTGTCACATCATTGTTAATTAATCCGGTTTTAATATCTGCCAGGGCTGCACTTCTCGCAGAAGTGGGCAGATGTAAAAATTGCCAGCCGGTTTGACCGACACGGTCAAAATCAGGCGGATCAATTCCTGCCCGAGGATCCCGTGGGTTCTGGGCATTCGCTATTGTGAAACAGAATAAAACTATTAATAAAGTTATCACAAATTTATTTCTAAATTTCCAATTCATCTCATGTTCCTCCGGTTTTATGGGGAAATTGTAGTTTTTTATTTAATGATTACAAACTTACCAATTTTTTCTTCTCCCTCGTGGCCCGGAACATGTGATTCTACATGAAATAAATATGTCCCTGGCGCAACAAACTGGAGATATTTATTAACCTGATAGTCTCCAAGTGCACGGGAGCCCCACGGTTCATCACCGCTACCGTCGTTGTGTTTAATGGTAGTAATATGTTCACCTGCCAACGTATAGATTCGAATCGTACAAACAGACGGTACATTGACAAACTCAATCCGGTATCCTTCTCCCTCACCACGTAACTGGCTATGTTGAATAAAAGGATTCGGATAGACGCGAATATCGTCCATATTGTCACTGGGTGCCGCCATCGGATAGACCGGATCAGAATTTGCATTCACCAATCCGCTCTCAAGAGGAGGTACACTGGTGACTGATTGATCATACGGCCATGGTTCATTGTGTCCTGTATCATAACTGGTGACGCCATAATAATATCCAACCCCAAGTTTGAGATCAGAATCATTATACGTGACCATGCCATCTTCCATCTCTACCTGTTCAACCGAAATGTCCTTCACTAACATCCAGGGGCCGACATTTCTAAACGACGATCGATAAACACGATAACCAGCCACATCATTCACATTGTAATCCGGATCCAGATAAGAATCGGAAATCGCGGGCCATTGTACTTTCATTCCAAGAGGTAATGGTGTTAATACCAGTGTATTCATCCCGTCAGTTGGTGTTGGCGGAGGATCGGGACATTCATATCCGCGGTTGTAGAGTTCAATGGCAGCATCAATATTTTTCCACAAGCTGTCGGCGCCATCTTTCAGATGCGCTTCATTTTCAACGCCACCAGCCATTACCCGTTCAAAATCCATCATACCACAGGCGACAACCATCACAAATTTTAACTCGCCACCGGGCGGTAAATCATAGGGACCGGTTGCATAGAGATAATCAATTTGTCGTTCAAAACGAGTTCTCTCTGCGGCCGTAAGACCCAATCGGGCAGCTTCTGATTCAAGAGAGGTTCCGTCCTCTGCGGTCAGGGGCAATGGTTGATCATAAACCAGCGATTCATAGATGTAGCTATCAGGGTCGAAATCCACTTCGGGATTATCGTTCATAGGATCCGGCTGAACACGATTCCATTCCTGATTAAGGTTCCCCTTATCCACGATATTCATGTGATCGCGTTCGTTGGGATCTGATTTCTGTGGTTTTTCCAGCCAGTAATAAGTAAAATACTGCGGCGCCAGAAATTCATGATTTATTGCCGCCGGCGCATCGATATCAGCAGGTTCGCCTTTGTCACTTCTTGTTAAGCCATAATTTTGCTCAACCGGCAATCCCTGGTTATTCCACAGAACATCATCATGAAAATAGAACGCTTCTTTCTCGATGTTCCATTCGTATTGATCATCATCGAGCCAACCGCCTGCGATGGGAGTGGCAATATTAATTTCCGCGGTCGGTGCAAATCTGAAATTCGTAATATTTTTATTACCGGTATTCTTAAAAGTATACTCATAGATGATAAAATCATCATACTTTGGATAACTCCACGCCAATGCACGGAAATTCATTTCCACACCGAACTCCACCATATAAGCTGCGCCGGTGATAATTTCTTCCGCCAGGAGCGAAGGATCGTCCATGTTATAATTTGTTACCTTCTGTGCATCAGCTAACGGCGAAATGTACGTCGGATTTGGGTCATAAGCCATACACAAACGGAAGGGTACGCCGACTCCATCGACATCGCCCCAGGCCATCCATCCTGACCATTCGCACATACCATAATGATCATTCAGGTTCGAACCAAGCACATGTCCGGGATAATCAAACTTGTAATATTCATCTCCCCCTAAAGTTGGCTGTCCGACTGACGACGTGTTCCAGATCCGGGCCCATAATTTAGACCGAGTTAATTCCTGATAATTCCAGCCAGCTCCGTAAATTTGTGTTATTAAAGTTAATAACACAATAATGCTTGCTGTTGTAATTTGGATTATTTTGCGATTCATTTATCCTCTCCTATCATAAACATATTAAAGGTGTTCGCGAATTTGAATTTATCGCTTCCTAAAATTCAAGGCTGAGAGAAAAATATACCATACGTTTGGGATTACTAACTGAATTATAGAACCACCAAACAGCATTTTCCCCGGTTCTGCTATCGACCGGCATCTGTCCGTTTTGTTCCCAGTTTTCGAGATCATCGCCACCCAGTAAAACTCTATCGTAGTTGTTAAACAAATTAAAAATCTCTAAACTGATTACAGATGTCATTGAACCGATTGGAATGCTTTTCGCTATTTTAATATCAGTCCGGTTGTGTGGATACCAACGCTTGTTATTGGGTTCTCTTAACCCTGTATAATCTTTAGGATAATATGTATATTCCGGACCTGAAAAATATTCATGGAACATACCGATGGTAATATCACCCAAAATGCCGTACGCCAGATTTTCCGGAGTTAAATAATTCACTGACGCTTTTAACATGGTATTGCTGATCCAGGTAACTTTTTGTTCATTATATGTATGAGGCTGATTGATCCGGTCAGCATTTTCAAAATACATAAAGTAACCAGCGGCGCCACCAGAACTCAGACCATAATTAAATGTTAAATTTGCTGACCATCTTTGATCAAACATTTTATCAAGAACAATTTCAACACCACGGACATCTTTGAATGCATTATTAGTATAGAAAATGTTGTCATGGCCGTCATTTGTTATATTTCTGGAGAGAGAATACGTCGTAAAATTCCCGCTTCCCCATCCGACAGAGGCGAATCCTCCTCCGGATCTGTTATAGGTACTATTATGAGAAAATCTGGTTAAACGACTGGCGTCTTTATAATAGGCAGTCGTTGCAAGACGGAACATGTCGAAAAAGTTTTGATCAAAACCAATTTCATACTGAATTGTTCTTTCATAAGTAAGTCCCGGATGTCCGTAATAACCCTGCCATTGATCCATCCGAACGGATCCATACGGATTACTTTCATACCAACTGGTTGGGAAGCCCATAATTTTAGCCCATGAAGGTCTTTGATAAAAATGACCATAATTAAACCGCAGCTTGGAATTGTCTGTTATCGGAAATGATAAACCCAGTCTCGGAGCGACTGCGAATTTCCAATTAGAACCTGCTGTCATTTTGTCATTACGTACACCTTCAAATGCATCCATGTAATCGGCTGACACGCCCGGAATGTATGCAAACCAATCTTTCTGGCGCATGTATGACTGCCAGATCGGAGCAGTATTCGATGGATTTGTTCCATCGCCGCCGTTCCAGGTTTGGAAACCCAGCGGATCGAAAATATTTTCAGCGTAATCATGCATTGCATTAAATGCATCGACGCGCAAACCGATGTTCACAATCATGCCTTCGTATTCCATTTTATCCTGAAGATATAATGCACCTTCTACAGGACTACCGTCAAAAACGTTGTCCAGATGCCAAACATCGCCAGCCGGGAATTCCATATAATAATGTTCATAGTTAATATCGCTGAATTTAAACTCAAGTCCGCTTTTTACCTGATGATTTTTGTTGATCTGGCTTGTAAAATCAGCTTTTCCGTTAAACACTTTGCTATTACTGTAATTATTAACCTGGATTTGTCGCGCCTCCAATCTGAAATTTCCTCCAAGATCAAACCAACTATCACCCCAGCCAACCTGGTCAGTGGTTGTTTGCAATTTATTATAATTTTGCAACGACGTCATATCATCTGCGAAATAAGATAGTTGGACTGTGTAAAAGGTGGATGCACTTAATGTGTGCTGGAATTTTACAGAAGCCATGTTGATCGTTTTTTCCTCCGGCCCTTTCATCCAGTAACCACCCCATGGCGCGTACGCATTGCCGTCATAAGGTGATCGAATATCGGAATTCGGTTGCCATCTGGCTTCCTGAGAACTTTCCATGTTGTTCCAGTTACTTTCGGTATACGTAGCGCTATTGTACCAGCCGCGTAATAGATTCAGAGACAATTTAATATTATCGGAAGGATAATAATTGACTTTCCCCTGAATATTGTATTCCGGATTATATTCCTGCGCCTGTGGGTAAATATTTACACCTCGTTTGTAACGACCGGATAGTAAGAAATTCCATTGTTTGGAAATAGAACCATACAGAGTTCCTTCTACATCGTGTTCGGGCCGTTTTGTATAATCACCCATAATTGGATCAGGTGTAATTTGTTCACGATAGGAATTCAGCAACTGCTCTGCGGTCGGAACGGTTTGTCCATCCCAGCCATAGAATCTTTGAAAATATTGTGAATAACTGTTGCGTTTTGTCGGATCCTCTAATTCGGCTTGCCAGTGAGCGAGGTCAAAATTCGTATATTTCCATAGATCATCGCCATACATATTGGGACCCCAGTGGTATTGCCCCGAAGGACGGAATCGATATTTCACAGTACCATGAATACTTCTTTCCGTTCTGGATGCTTCTTTAGTCACAACATTAACAACACCAGACATGGCATTTCCGTATTCCGCATTATATCCACCGGTCAGTAACGAAACTTCCTGCATCGCACTTGTATTTAAACGCGACCAGTTATCGGAAAGTACTCCACTATTCATTGAAGTCCCGTCCAGATTATAGGAAACCTCAGATGCCAACCCTCCTCTAAAATAGGTCGTTTCTCCTGTAGAATAGATACCTGTTTGTTGACTGAGGGCATCCTGAAGATCAAGAATCGGCGCCCTTCCGATGTAATCCGAACTTACGACTTCCATACTTCCGGTAACATCCTTCTCAACAATCGGTCGCTCTGATACAACGGTTACTTCCTCCCCCTCAATGACAGCAACCTCTAATTCAAAATTAATCGTTGAGGTGCGGTCGGTGGTAACTACAATGTTAGATTGGACAACAGATTTATATCCAATCATTGACGCACGCAACGAATACGTACCTGGCGGGACATTAAGAATAAAATAATCTCCATCAATATCTGTCGCCCCTCCAAATTGCGTACCTTCAATAACGACATTTACGCCAGGCAGATTTTCGTTGGTGCCTTTTTCCACGACCTTGCCGGCGATTTTTCCTGTTGTCGCTGCCCATATCTGAGCAGAGGCAAATAACAGCAGAATCAAAAAAATTGACGCTTTGTGCTTACATAACGTAAACCCTGACATTGCTAACCTCCTTAATTAATTAAAAACATATACTAATTACAATTAAATACACAGAACGAATCACCTCCTTTTCTTTAATTCTTTTTATTTTATTAGTATTATTAATGTGAGGAAGATACAGTAATCGCATGAACAATAATTTTAAAATTACGATGTACAAATAAGGAATAGAACAAAATAATAGGTGAGAAACAGAAAAATTTCTTGCAATTAACCGATAAATATTGTAAATTTTAAAAGCCACCAATATATTTCCTTATATTGTGGTAAAATCCAAAGGCTGCTACATTAGTTGACTTGCCAGGTCATGTAGTAGCCTTTTTTGCTTTTAGAAAATGTATTTCTAATTATTTCTGCTTGTCGGTTCTAAAAATACGTTAACTGGATTTCCTTGTATTTTTTTCACAGATTTTCGCATTATCAGTTTAGTCGATAGAAATATTGATTTCGATGGATAATTTTCATGGGAATTTAATTGATCGAGCAACAATCTTACGGCAATGCTACCCATTTCTTCAGATTGCTGTGCTACAGTTGTCATAGGAGTCGCTAAAAAATTTGAATACGGTTGATCATCAAAAGAAATAATTGATATATCCTCGGGTACTCTTAAATCTTCATCAAACATTGCCTGAAGTATTCCGAGTGAAATCAGGTTGCTACACGCAAATACTGCTGTGGGTCTCGTTTTTCGCTGCAGTAACAATTTCATTTCAATATACCCGTTTTGTTTCCCATAACTATCGCCAACAATCAGGGATTTGTCAACAGGAAGATTATATTTATTATGAGCATCGATATAACCTCTGACGCGTTCGTTATTGGGAAAAGTATTGAGCAATCCCTGGATGCATGCTATTACTTTGTGCCCGTTTTCAATAAAATGGGAAATGGCCTCAAACGCGCCCTGGTAGTTGTCCGAGGCAATAAACGGAATTCCCAACTCCGGGAAAATTCGGTCAACGACAACCATTGGTATTTTTTTTTGAAAAATATTCATGATGTGATTGGCGTCCTGCCCTACAGTTGAAATAATGAGGCCGTCTACTTTATGTTGTCGGAGTATCTCAACAGATCGGATTTCACGGGCTGTATCTTCCTCGGAATCACACAGGATGATGGAGTATCCATTCTTTCGCGCCTCACGCTCCACATTTCGGGCGATCTGCGAAAAAAATGGGTTTGAAATATCGGGGATTACCAATCCGATTGTCATTGTTTTTTGCAGCCTTAAACCTCTTGCAATCGGATTGACTTTATAATTCATTTCCCGCGCAGCTTCATATATTTTTTCCTGTGCTGCTTTACTAATTCGATAGTTGGGTCCCATCCCACTCAGGACTCGGGATACAGTCGAAACTGAATAACCCACTCTCTCAGCAATATCTTTTAATGTTGGATTTAGATCTTTCATAAGACAACCTTTGCACAATCGTTTGCATATAATGTATTAAAAAAATTTAATAATGTCAAGTTAAAATTTCATGTTTATTAATTTTTTGTTACCATCTGGTTAATTTATTAAAAGCGATTATTTGTAACTTATTATATTTCAAAGTAATAGAATTTTGCCGCGTCATTATTCATAATTTCTCAATAAGTAATAACAAGAGCCACAAAAAACCCGATTCGCGCAATTTGCGCACAATTACTCTTTCTCGATTTTTTGTTCTATCGTTTATGTACAAAAAGTTAACTAATTTTTTTTGTATCCATTCAATAATTGATGGTGTGCATCAAAGCTTTCGGATTCTCTT
>CAZCJL010000024.1:0-66178 GCA_964498785.1 uncultured Cytophagia bacterium
AATTTAAAGAGAATCCGAAAGCTTTGATGCACACCATCAATTATTGAATGGATACCAGAAAACGCCTTTAAGCGATTCAAACACAGGCAGTTAAACGTTTCATAATACCAATATTCATAATTTCCAAATCAGTCCTTCTTTCTTAACCAGTAACCATTTTGCCATTTCCAGCCATTTCCGATCTTTATCCATTTCCCGTGGGTATATTGAAATCCGGGACGCGTTTGGATCCATTGTCCGTGTTGCCATAAATATTTATTTTTGTTTTCATCCCAAAGCCAGGTTCCATTAATCCAGAAATAATTATCTCCGGGACGAACAGATTTTCTGGTATTAACATCGGTGCAGTCCGGAATTTTTGAGACAGTACCAGGAAGAATTTCCAATTCTGGTTTTTCATTTAAATGAAATGAGACTTTTCTCATCTTGGGATATCGAACAAAAACACTTCTTTCTTGTTCTGATTTTTTTATCCATTTTCCAGGAATCCAAATCCATCCTCCCACGACCTGCCGCCAATGTCCGGGGATATATTTAAAATCTTTTCTCTTTTTCTCCCAGAAACCATTTTTCCAACTATACGCATTTTTGTCTTGCCCCCATTTCCAATGAGGAGCAACCCAGAAGTAGGAATCTCCTGGCTTTTCAGGTTTTTTAACATTTATAAATGGTTTTTCCGGGCGGTGTTCCACAACCACCTGGCAATATAAATACATATACCAAAATTGACATAAAAGCAGAAATGTCAAAATAAAGCGCATTTTCCTGGTTCCTTATTTTGTGATAATTTACATCACTATTAGGTATCGGTGAAGTTGGATAATAAATTAAATTTGTGAGATATAATTTACGCGGAAGGCGTATTCACCATTGAAGGGAAATTTCCGAAATTTTACAATTTCGGAAATTTTTGTGAGCCTGCTGACACACCCAAAATTTGCAGTATTTTGTTTACTTTTCAAACTGGCTTGTGGTTAAAAAGGTCTGTCACCATCAATTGGTGATCTGTCTGGCGCCGGAGGCGGCGGTATATCTGGTCTGTTTCCATTTCGAGGTCTGAAAGGCCCTTTGCCTGGTCTTCGCATGGGGCCGCCGCCTTTACGAAATCGTTCGATGCGCTCCGTATGTTCTTTGATACGATTAAGTTGCTCTTCCGTCAATATCGGCTCCAGGTCTTTACGCAGCGCATCAATCGCCCGGGCAAATTGACTGCGTGATGTGGAATCGATTTCAGCCAATCGTTTTGCATGATCTTCAATAATGCGACGGATCGGCTCTCGTTGTGATTCTTCCGGTTCGATGATCCGTTCAAAAATGCGCATAAAAAGATGGCTGTCCGGCGGTCGGTGAAAACGTTCCTTTATTTTCTCCTTAATAATCATGCGATCAATCTGGATTCCCAAACCAACGCCAATTGCCATAGTTATGATTAGTATAATCGCTGATTTAATTTTTACATTCATAATTTCTACTCCAATTTTAGCGAAAGCGCCAGATCAATGGCCTGCTCAAGAGTGACCTGGGGTTCGGCAAAAGCACTTTCCAGAGAGATTTCCCCACTTTTAATAATATTGTATGAAATCAATCCGAAAAACAGAATAGCAGCTCCGATAACAACCGGCCGAAACAAACCTACCAGCGCATCAAAGAAAGCGTCCTCCCGACCACGTCCCTGTTTTTGCTCACGAATCCGCGACATTACCTTTTCTGTAAAAAACGGATGAAATGCTTTTTCTCCTGATGTATGAACCAGCAAACGCATTTCTTCAATCCGCTCCTTCTCAGCGCGCAATTCTTCCGATCGCGCCAGCGCCTGGTTCAACTGTGCGCTTTCATCAGATGTCAGCTCGGTATCAAAGGAGCGATAGAGCAGATTCAATATTTTTTTGTTCATGTTAACTCCCCTGCGTAAGGTGCCAATATTTTTTTAAGCTTTTTTTGAGCACGTGCAAGTCGGGACAAAACTGTTCCCGCCGGTAACTTAAGAATTTCCGCAGTTTCATTGGTGGAATACCCATCAATTAACCTGAGAACGATGACGGATCGAAAACCCGGCGATAATTTTTGAATCGCCTGGCGGACAATTTTCTTCTGATCCATTTGTTCACCTGTGTTCTCGTTTAAATATCCATAATCAGCATCATTGCTTTCTTCCAGAAATAATAATTTCCGTCGCTTCCGACGTTTTAATTCATTTAGCGACAGATTAATCGCAATCCGTGTGATGTAAGTTCCAACAGTCGATTCTCCCCGGAATTTATCTAACGAATCGTGAAACCGAATAAACGTTTCCTGACCGACATCCTCTGCTTCAGGACTTTTTCCAAGCATCCCGATAACAGTCGCTGCAACACGTGATTCATAGCGTTTCACTAATGTTCTGAATGCATATTCATCTCCTGCCTGATATGCTTTTATCAGCTCTGCGTCGGTCAATTTTGAATTCCCCTATTTTCGATAATCTATTTTATAAATATAAATAAATCAATTAGCATCCGCAACATTATTTTTTTCTGTATGCATTAATTTGACAATATTTGTGGGATTTTTATTCCAATTAAAACAGGTGTGTAAAATACGAAATTTTCGTACCCATGCCAGTCACAAGATTGAGTTAAAGGAGCACCACATTTTATAATGGTATACTCCAAAAAAGCGTTTGGCTATTAGCTTTTAGCGTTTGGCTTTTAATTTATTAAGATTTATTTGTTTATAATATTTCACCAGTTGGGTGATGTACAATAATCATTCAAACTAATTAGTGCGTGAACGAAAACAACGGCAATGTCATTCTGAACGATCCCGCTTTGCGGGAGAGTGCAGAATCTCATACCACGAAACTCTGCAAAGACAAACGCTTAGTGGTTTGATCCGCTTAAGCTGTTGCCAATCAGTGTTGTTTCAACAGGAATCCAGATGGAACTGTTTCCCTTCTGGTTTTCCCGAATGATATATCGTTTTTCATTTTCACTAATGAGATCCCCATCCGCCGGCGATACACCGGAATTGAACATCAAAAAGAGATGCGCGATTTCTTTTTGCGGAACCCGAGCAGCAACGGAATGATGGTCGAGGTTTCCGTATCGCTCACGATATAATTGCTCTGCTCCGTATGAACGCCGGCAAGGGCGCCGAAATTTACTCCCAGAAACCAGTTTTGCTTCAGCCGCGAGAAAAAAGTAAGCCAGGTTCCGATTCCGGTTGAGCGGGTCATCCCCTGTGCTGCCAGCTCATTGCCAGGCAGAATCAATAAAAATCCGGAGATGATCAATGTTAATAAATATTTTTTCATCGCTATTTTCAATTCGTATTCTGAAAAATTCATTTAACGCAAAGACATTATTTATATTTGGGCTTTTAGAGAACTATCAAAAATCCACATAAATTGAATACGCGTTTACGAATGAATTGCCTTCAGGTCTGTCCGAAAATTCAAATATTTTTTCTGCTAAAAAACAACGGGAGTGAAGAATAACGCCTGATTTCAATTTTACAAAATCTGGTGAGATAAACACGATTTTTCACCACCCGTGCATCCATCAATTCTAAAAAACCCATTTAACTGACCAATACTCCAATTTATTATCCAGGCGCAGGAATGTTTCAATTGATTGCTCCATGCTTTATTTGATAAAGCGTCCCCACATGAATTGCAGCCCAATACCATACTCAGGCCCGCTGTGCTCGTGATTGACGTTAAAACTAATGAAGTGATATTTCAGATCAAAATTAATCGCGGCCCAGTTGGTTAACATAAAATTAAAGCCTCCGCCGAGATAACCGCCGCGATTCGATTCGGTTTTTAACGTGACTTCTTCTTCGAAAAAATCCTCACGAGCGATGACATGTGTTATCCAGTACGGGCCGGCGCCGAATGCGATATACGGTTGAAATCCACTGGGATTCTGATGATGCAGCAGATTGTATTTTAAACCGATCAGCAGCGGCGTAATGGCTTCGGCTTCCATGGATTCACCGTACCAGTTTTCTGTCTCCTGCTCCACTTTTCCAACGGTTCCGAAACTCAATTCAACAAATGTATTATCATCGATCCGGGAAAACAGGTACAGGCAGCCGCCAGCTCCCCCTGCGTTTACATGTGTTTCTCTTCCATAATCGATGACCCTGATTTCAGACACGGTATTAGAAAAATTCATGTAAGTGGCTCGTACACCAATGCCGACATATCGAACAGGTTCATCAGAATATGATGCACCGACCAGAAATAAACTTAATGCAATCACATTTAATATAGTTCTCATTTTTGTTCTCCTCTGTTTTGCGTGATTGGTTAAAAATCACACTTCACACAGGCAATGAGAATGCCATATTTTTTATACTGCTATATCTCTATTATTATTAGTTCTCTAAAACGATACGTTATTTACATATTGAATGCGGGAATTATCTTTAATGCCGGAATTTTCCGCATTAATAATTAACTACTGAACCTCAAAGATCACAGAGAAAAACTTACACTCACTTTTCAATTTTGAGCGAGATATTCGAAAATTCGCTGAAGATACGGATGGTATTTTTTCGGAAGTCCTTTAAACCGCGAAGCTAAATTAGTAATACTCTCTTCTGTGATATCTTCTTCATCCGGATCAATTTTTTTGAGGTTGTCCAGATATTCATTGATTTTTGATTTCACCCGTTTGATAATTTCTTCATCGCTAGTGGCTGCAATGGTGCAAGCCGCTTTATCGATATCAAAATCTTCTTCGACCAAATATTCAAAACAGATGCCACGAAAATGCTCAGTAATCGTACCACGGTCGCGATTTCCCAGTGTTCTGGCTGTGCGCGAAATCGCTGATCTGGAAAATTTAAGTGCTCGTAATTCTTCCAACACTTGTGTTTCGAACGATTTATATGCGCGTTCAGATTTTCGTTCTGACAGTTCATCTGGTAAATCACTTTCACGAATTATATCCCGGTTCTCGCTGCTGGCTAAAATAGCTGCACGACGCACCACATTCTCCAATTCCCGAACGTTCCCACTCCAATGATATGTTTTCAGCACAGCCATCGCCTGCCCCGAAAATGCGGAGACTGTTTTATAATTATGCTTTTTAAGAAAATGAACTGCTAATAACGGAATATCTTCAACCCGCTCCCGAAGTGGCGGGATGGTTATCGGAAATCCATTCAGGCGATAAAAAAGATCAGCGCGGAAATTCTCTTTTGCCATTTCTTTACTTAAATTTTTATTCGTTGCCGCGATAATTCGAATATCAACCTGAATTGTTTGTTCTCCGCCGAGCCGCTCAAAACACCGTTCCTGCAACACTCGCAGAAGCTTTGCCTGAAATGCATGCGAGGTTTCCGAAATTTCATCCAGAAATATTGTACCGTGGTCTGCTAATTCAAATCGGCCACGACGACGGGATTGAGCGCCGGAGAAACTTCCTTTTTCATGGCCAAAAAGCTCACTCTCCAGCAACGTTTCAGGCAATGCACCACAGTTAATAGCAATAAATGGAGCGCCATATCTGACGCTGCTATTATGAATCACACGGGCAATCATTTCCTTTCCGGTTCCTGTCTCGCCCATAATCAATACCGGAATGTCATCCTTACTGACCTTTGTTACTAAATTTAAAACTTCGTCCATGGAACTCGTTTTCGCATGAACTATTTCCGTGAACTCTGAAATTCGTTCATCTTCTTCCGCGGCAGACGTCATATACGATTGCAGATCTTTCAATTCTTTTTCGAGTTGTAAAATGGATTGCCGCCGCTTTTCTGCTAATTGTTCCAACTCGTCTGTAACATCTGATTCCTGTTTCAACTGTTGCTGCATTTCGCGAGAACGCTGCTTTGCTTCGTTTAGCTGAGCTTCTTTCATTGCAATTTGATCTTCAAGAAGTTGACGCATCGTGTCTGTCTCGGTTCTGTGCAGAATCGTTTTGAACATTCCAAATACAATCGATGCAACAATGAAAGAAATAAATGGATAAGCCAACGGCAAGATAAGATTAAAATGAATAAACAGGATCATTGCGATAAGCCCGAATGCGAATATCAAAAACAAACAGTATGTTATAACAACAAATATTTTTTTTACCTTAAAAATGAACATCACCATGAAAACAACAAGCGCAATGGACAACCATTCGCTGAAAATCGGGAGGTCTCTTAAATAATTATGCTGGATAATATTTTCTGCGATAGTTGCATGAATGAACGATGCGGGTAATAATTGCGTAAAGGGCGTTGCGCGCAGATTTGCAACTCCGGGCGCAGTTACAGAAATCAATACAAGCTTATCTTTAAAATTAATCGTATGAATGGATTGTTCGTAATATTTCAATAAATCCACCAATCCGATTGTATTCACTTTCGTCGCAGCCCCAAAATGGTTTAATCGAATTTGGCCATTATCATTGAGTAAAATACTTATTTTTTTGTTTGATGAATCTTTTAAAAGAATTTTATTATGCTGATACGTGCCAGCACGTTCGTATCCGAGAAATAACCGAGCTAATTCAAATCCATACGAATAGTAAACAGAATCACCCTGCGCAATTATAATCGGGACTTTGCGCATATTCGAATGTTGCCCCAAATTACTAAAACCAAACGCCGCGGCATTGTCCGCAAATATTTTGTACGGTAACGATAAATTATCACCTTTCATGATAATTTTACCTGCCCGTCGTTCTGTTGTTGCAAAAGTGAAAGGTAAACAGACATTCTCGCCTGCTTTTATGAACTCTGCAAATAATTGATCATATTCTGGATAATGCGCATCCTGACGTTCAAAAAACACATCAATTCCAATTGTGCGTGCGCCCAATGAGTTGAGGATATGGATGATATATCCGTAATAATCTCGCGTGACAGGCCAGCCTTTTAGCGCCTCAATATCATCGGGGCCAATGTACACGATAATGATCTGGTCGGACAGATGGCGCTGACCGCGAATTTTGAATTGCAGATCAATAAAGGCATTATTGAGCGTTTCGTTAAAATTCGTTGAGAGTGAGGAGAGAATTCCAAATACAATAATAATTAAAACCGCAATGACCACTCCGCCTTTAACAGATTCAGTGAGATGAACTTTCATTACATGCGCTTTTTATAATATTTATCGAAAAAATATTTAATTAACTTAATATAAAATAGATATAAGAAAATGTCAATAAAAAATTTTGAGAAATCATCCCCCTGTGAATCCTTTTTCCGGGGTATACATCTAAATAAACGTATCATTCAAATAATGATTAAGACTTTTTAACCTGCATTATTTACAAAACGCGCCACAGAAGCACAGAGGTCACAAAGAAACAACAACTTGTGTGCATATTGCTTTTTAACCTGAGTTAAGAAAAATATGAGTTGCTATTGTTTGAGTAACGTTTTGAAAATAATAACTCTGTGTACTCTGAGCCTCTGTAATTATGATTTTTTCAGGTTAAAAAAAAAGAATTTTCCGGGAAAATAAAAGTCGGTAAATTAGATACTGACAAAAATCAACTTACTGCAATGCAATACGGAATATCCGGAATTCCGACATTATTGATATTCCGAAACGGCGAAATTGTCGACCGTATAATTGGCGCAGTTCCAAAACATAATATCACACAAAAATTGAACTATTACTTAATTGCGAATTAATAAACATCGCGGAGCCAATAATGATTACAGCAAAAACCAGCATTTCTGAAATCGTATATAATTACCCGTATTTGGTCGAAATTCTTCATCATCATGGATTATACTGCTTTTCCTGAGGCGGACGCCCGGCATGGGGCTCGCTTGAGTTACAAGCGCGATTAAGAGGAATTTCAAATATTGATGATTTGCTCGACGAATTGAATGAGATTATTAACGATAAGGAGCAAAATCAGAAAGGTGGTAATTTAAAGGTGACGATTTAGTTGAACCTACTGACCTCGCACCCCTTCGAAATAGTTGAAGGGGTTTTTTTTATTTTGAATCGGTTTTAATCAAACCCGCTCTCTCTAATCAAAAAATCAGGAAAAATTTTACTTGATTATTTGCTAATTGTTGCTATTTTATGACATACCGTTAACCAAAGCTGGCGCAGATTCAAATATGGAAAAACGCTCTAAACGTATCATAATTATTGTTATTGAAATTTTCGTCCTTTTTCTTTTTACAGCAGTTATTTCTTATTTCCGGCTTGATTTACTTTTTCAAGACATGTTGTTTAAAAATGGCTTTTGGATTTATGCGAAGCAACAACCATGGCAATTTCTCTATCATTACGGAACCATACCCGGAATTATATTAGCCTCTCTTGCATTGTTTTCTTTTATTTTTAGTTATAGTGTTAAAAATCTCGTCCGTTTCAGACGAATCGCATTATTCATTTTTTTAACGCTCATTATCGGTCCCGGATTAATTGTTAATGCAACATTTAAAGATCGATGGGGACGGCCTCGACCGCGTAATGTTGAGCAATTTGGCGGCAAAATGGAGTTCCGAGAGATTTGGGAACCCGGAACGCCCGGAAGAGGCAAATCGTTTCCCTGTGGACACTGCTCCATGGGCTTTTACTTAATTGTTCTCTCCTATTTTTATTTAAACCGAAATCGAAAAATTGCGTATGCCATTACCGGATTTAGCTTAATTTATGGAACGCTCATCGGCATCTCGCGGATGACGCAGGGCGGTCATTTTGCATCTGACGTTGTCTGGGCTGGTGGATTTACGATTCTCACAGCCCAACTGCTCTATTATGTAATTTTAAAAATGCCCAAAAATATTTCAGCTTCGCACGATCCGCAGACAGGCACACAGCAGACAAATAAGCGAAAAATTATCATTACATCTGTTTTTGCCGTTGCAGCGACAGCGATATTAATCTATATTTATCTGTTTTCAAAACCGGTTTATAAAAAGTACAACCATCAGTTACCGGATAATCTTAATTTTTCTGTAATTCAGTTGAATATGCACAACGACGCCGGCAACATTTATCTGCAAATAGAGACTATTCAAAAGCCAATAACACTTTCCACCCAGATAAATGGTTTTGGTTTACCCAATCGTAAAATAAGAAGTCAATTTACCTATCAAATTACGGGAGACACATTAAAAATAAACTCCCAGCTCTCAATCAAAGGAAAATTTAATGAACTGGAAAGTGAATCCATTGTTACACTCAACGGAAACTATCCTCTCATCATCGCAATTGAAACCGACGATGGGAACATTTTTTATAAAAATAATTTACAGAACCAAACTCATAAAATCACTCTTGACCTGAGAACTCCTGAAGGCAAGGTGTTACCGGACAAATAACAAAACAGGAGTAAACTATGCATGAGACTCTGACAACCGAAGAATTGACAGCACTTGTTAAGACAGTTTTTTCTCTTAATCAAACAGATCATAAACTGGCTTTTTTGGTTGACGTGCCTGATGATACCGCAAAAGATACAGATGTATGGCGCATCCGTCGTCAACTGACAATGGATTGGCACCAAAAATTAAAAAGCGTTAAAAATGATTTAAAACTGGATGAAGTTAATATCATCTTTTATCCAAATGTTCATAGCAACAATGCTGATTTACCAGAAACTGGCTATTTCTATCATGAAAACCTGGACAACATCTCCTCGAAGCGATTAAAACAAAAAGGATTGCCGGTACGGATAAAAGATATTATGACGACCCATCAGATCTTTTTTGCGCTGACACAACTTTCCGCCACAGCCCCGTTAAAATTGCTCGCGCCTCAATACGGATTTCGGGCGGCAACAATGCCCGGATTTACAGAAGAAATGCTTCCTTCCCTAAAACTCGACTATGAAGAAATTAATGCCCGCATCAAAAAAATAAAGCAAATCCTGGATCCTGCAATCGGGATGGACATTGAATTTCAATTAGATACAGGAGACATTCATAAAATATATTTTGATTTACGTTTCCGCACAGCGACTCCCAGCGGCGGCCGTTTTCCTGATCCGGGGAAAGCTGGCAATTTACCGGGCGGAGAATGTTACATCGTGCCTTATGAGGGAGAAAAAGACGAACAAAGCAAGTCCAACGGTACATTACCGGTTCAATTCGAGCATGAAATTGTCATCTACAAAATCGATCAAAATGTGGCCACTGATATCCTGTCATCGGGAAAATATTCAAACCTGGAATCGATTAAAATCAAACAAGAACCAGCTTACGCCAATATTGCGGAATTAGGATTCGGTATTTTGCGGTATTTTGGCATTAAACCCATCAATGAAGTCTTATTAGATGAAAAACTCGGGCTGCATATTGCTTTTGGCCGCAGCGATCACTTTGGCGGAGCAGTCGGAATAAAAAATTTTACAAAGCCAGAAAACGTGATCCACATCGATCGGCTATACATCCCGGAAATCCAAAACCGAATTCAGGTGAATTATGTACATATTCTCGGAAACGATGGTTCGCATGTAGAAATCATTAAAAATAATGATTATACAATATTTTGACGATTGAATTATTAGCAATATATTTAACTAATAATATTTTACTTATATGTTGTCTCAGATAATATTTATATAGCAAAGTCTATTTTAAGACAATAATTCTTGACATTCGATGTATTTTTTGTTATATTATTAGGTAATATGAAAGGGGACAACATTTTGGCAACTATAAAGTTAGATGAAATTGACAAGAAAATACTCAATATCCTTCAACAAAATGGCAGGATAACGAACGCACAACTAGCAAGTGAAGTTGGTCTTTCACCCCCTCCGATGCTTGAACGGGTAAAAAAACTTGAGAAAAACGGAATTATTCAAAAATATGTTGCTGTCCTGGATTATCAAAAAATTGACAAATCTACCATGGTTTTTGTCTCGCTATCGCTTGCGCGTCATCGTATAAAATCAATCGATCAGGTAAATCAGGAAATCTTAAAATTACCTGAAGTTTTAGAATGCTATCATATTGCCGGCGAACAGGATTATCTTTTAAAAATCGTGGTAAAGGATGTTCAGGAATATGAGCAGTTCATTCTAAAAAAACTGGCTCAAATTTCTGCAATCAGCAAGATAAAAAGCTATGTTGTTCTCTCTACCGTTAAAAGTGATTCGAAAATATTAATTGAATAGCGTATAATGGCAACGTCTTTCTCACACTCCTCTCAAAAAATGATCCGTACCGTTCCATTACTATTATTTGATCCGGGGCTCGATTCGAATATTAGAGACGATGGTTTCATTCGGTTATGTTTGCACAATCATATAAGTGATAGTTGTTCCTATTTTTACATCAATTGATTTTCATCCTGGTTGATTCTCCATCATATAGAATGTAAAAAATATTTCTGTATGGAATTCAAAATACAAATTTAATAAATGAGGGAGAATTATGATAATCACAAAAAGAATGTTAATCGCTACAATTATTGGCCTTATCTTTGGTGTTATTTGCTGGAAATTAGCATCCTCCGACTCTCCGATGGCCTGGTACCTGGCCGTATCAATCATTTTAAGCAGAACAATTTTAGGTTTTGCAATTGGTATTAGCTCGTGGAAGATTAACTGGTGGTTGCATGGAATTTTACTGGGCTTGATATTCAGCTTGCCCGGCGCTTTTGCTGCATTAGGAAATCCGAATAACGTTGTTTTTATCTTTCTCGGTTACCTTGTAATGGGTATGATTTACGGTTTCTTGATTGAATTGATCACAACCTATTTATTTAAAGCAGGGCAATCTTAATTTTTAATTATGTATTGTAACGTGATCCAAACAGAGCGATTGACGATATAGCTCTGTTCAGGTCATAATAAACCCCTTAACCCCTAACCATTTATTAATAGGAGTGAATCTATGGCAACATTAAAAGAGAAGCTTTTTGAAAAAATTGAGGCATGGCGTCCAAGGACAACGAAACTTCTGAAAGAACACGGCGATGTAAAGGTCGGAGAAGTAACGATCGCTCAGGTTATCGGTGGAATGCGCGGTGTAAAGTGCTTAACCACTGATATTTCCTACCTTGATCCGTATGAAGGTATTCGGTTCCGCGGCTATACTATCCCGGAAACACTTGAAAAACTCCCCAAAGTTCCTGGTAGTGAGATGCCATACGTAGAGGGGTTCTTCCATCTTCTTTTAACTGGCGATATTCCCACTGAAAAAGAAGTGGCAGAGGTTTCAGCAGAATTTAAAAAACGACAGCATATTCCGGAGTATGTTAAAGATATGCTTAGAGCGATGCCACGGGATACGCACCCAATGACGATGTTTTCCGCTGCAATTGTTTCGATGCAAAGAGAATCCATTTTCGTTAAAAAATATAATGAAGGTATTAGCAAAATGGATTATTGGGATCCAACATTTGAAGATGCAATGAATTTATTGGCCAAGCTTCCGGGAATCGCGGCCTATATTTATCGCATTAAATATCGTTCAGATGTGATCATTCCGGCAGACCCGGATCTTGATTTAGGCGGTAACTTTGCCCGCATGATGGGCATTGATAAACCTTACGATGATGTCGCCAGATTATACTTCATTCTTCATAGCGACCATGAAAGCGGCAATGTAAGCGCTCACACAGGCCATCTCGTTGCAAGTGCATTATCCGATGTTTACTATGCAATAAGCGCGATGATTAATGGTCTGGCCGGTCCGTTGCATGGCCTTGCGAATCAAGAAGTATTGCGCTGGATTCAAGGCGTTATGGATAAAATGGGAGGCAAAATCCCCACTGAAGAAGAAATGAAACAATTTGTATGGGACACCCTCAATTCTGGCCAGGTCGTACCAGGATTTGGTCATGCTGTGCTTCGTAAAACTGATCCCCGCTATGCGGCTCAACGCGATTTCTGCCTAAAACATCTACCAAATGATCCGATTTTTAAATATGTAGATGCGTTATATAAAGTTGTACCACCAATCCTTGAGAAACAAGGCAAGGCGAAAAATCCATGGCCAAATGTTGATGCTCAATCCGGTGTTATTCAATGGTATTATGGATTAACAGAATACGACTTTTATACCGTCCTGTTTGGCGTTGGCAGAGCGCTTGGCGTATGTGCCAACATCGTTTGGGATCGCGCTCTGGGCTATCCCATCGAACGACCGAAATCGTTAACAACTGCCATGCTTGAAGAAGTCGCCGGAATTAAATAATTTCTCGTTACGTTGATCAATGCAATTCAATCCCTGGCACCCATAACAGGTGCCAGGGAAATTATTTTAATCAATCCAAATTCCAGAAAAATATTTTCTTGCCATTGATTTCCAATCAATTGCCTGGCGATTCAATTATTTTACATAAAAAGTTGCCCTGGGAGATAACTCTATGTTTGAAAATACTTTTTTGAAATCTTTAAAAAATTTAAAAAATATCTGGGATGAACAGTATAAAAAAACAAACACATTAAATAAAAAATTTATGACCATCTCCAGTGAAGACGTTGCGCCATTGTACACACCACTTGATATTGAAAAACTTGATTTTGAAAAGAACATCAATTTTCCCGGGGAATTTCCGTTCACACGCGGAGTATACAATTCAATGTACCGCAGTAGATTATGGACAATGCGTCAATTTTCCGGGATGGGGAACGCCAGTCAAACAAATGAACGGTATCATTATCTGTTAAAACACGGTCAAACGGGACTTTCCGTGGCATTCGATTTACCCACGCTAATGGGTTACGATTCCGATCATTGCAGGTCATTAGGAGAAGTCGGAAAATGCGGTGTTGCAGTCGACTCTTTAGATGACATGGAAACTATCTTTTCCGGGATTTCATTGGATAAAATTTCAACATCTATGACCATTAATGCACCAGCGTCAATTCTGTTTGCAATGTATCTTGCAGTGGCAGAAAAACAAGATATCCCTTTCGAGCGTCTTACCGGAACGATTCAAAACGATATTCTGAAAGAATATATTGCTCAAAAGGAATGGATATATCCCCCAGAACCGTCGATGCGCCTCATCACAGACACAATGGAATTTTGTTGCAATCATGTTCCGAAATGGAATACCATCTCGATTTCCGGTTACCATATTCGCGAAGCTGGTTCAACAGCTTCCCAGGAATTGGCATTTACATTAGCCGATGGGTTTGCTTATGTAGAAGCAGGTATGAAAGCAGGACTTGCTGTCGATGATTTTGCCCCCCGATTATCCTTTTTCTTTAACTCGCATCTGGATTTTTTTGAAGAAATTGCAAAATTTCGTGCTGCCCGCAGAATCTGGGCACGCCGCATGAAAGACAGGTATAATGCTAAAAAAAAATCATCATTGTTGCTCCGATTTCACACGCAAACCGCTGGTTGTAGCCTTACTGCACAACAGCCTGAAAATAATATCATCCGCACTGCTTTTGAAGCTCTTGCGGGTGTTTTGGGCGGAACCCAAAGCCTCCACACAAATTCCATGGATGAAACACTGGCGCTGCCCTCAGATTATGCGGCAAAAGTTGCTCTGCGAACACAGCAGCTTATCGCTTATGAAACCGGTGTTGCTAACACAATCGATCCTTTGGCAGGTTCGTATTTCATCGAATCGTTAACCAACAAACTCGAAAATGAGGCGGAAACATATTTTGATGAAATAGAAAAACGAGGCGGAGTACTAAAATGTATCGAAATCGGTTTTTTTCAAAAAGAAATCGCGAACGCTGCTTATCGCTACCAGCGTGAAATAGAAAAGAAAGATCGAATCATTGTTGGAATCAACGAATTTATTGAAGATGATAATGATATTAACATACCAATTTTACAAATAGATGAAAACATTGAGACTGAACAACAAAATCGACTAAAAAAACTGAAAGAAAATCGTGATAATGATAAAGTGCAGCGTTCGTTAAACGAATTAAAACGAGGGGCTATCGAAAATAAAAATACAGTCCCTGCTATTTTAGATTGTGTGCGCTGCTATACAACAGAAGGAGAAATAGTAGACGTTTTGCGTGAGGTGTTCGGAGAATATCAGGAATCGCCTTTCTTTTAAAAATTGCATTTGTTGCATTTTCAGGAGTTTAATAAATGACTAAATTTCGAATTTTGCTTGCCAAACCCGGTTTGGATGGCCACGATCGGGGCATAAAAGTGATTGCAGCAGCGCTTAGAGATGCTGGCTTTGAAGTTATTTATACGGGCTTACGACAAACACCGGCACAAATTGTAAATGCCGCCATACAGGAAGATGTGGATGCCATCGGAATGAGTATTTTGTCTGGTGCACACATGACACTCTTTCCTGCTGTTGCTAAATTACTCGAAGAAAATAATGCAGAAAATATTTTACTTTTCGGCGGAGGAATTATTCCTGACGAAGACATCAAAAAACTCCATTTAGCCGGTATCGACAGATTATTCACTCCCGGCGCTTCTACCGATGAAATTAGTACATATCTGAATAAACGAATTTCTGAATATCAAAAATAACCGACTCCATAATCACAAAAGTGAGAAACCAATGACCCTTCACTCTAAAATTGAACATTTACGAAAATTGCGTGAACAGGCACAACTGGGTGGCGGTGAAAAGCGCATTGCAATTCAGCACCAAAAAGGGAAGTTAACTGCTCGAGAACGAATTGAATTATTGCTTGATGAGAATAGTTTTGAAGAATTTGACATTTTTGTTCGTCATCGCTGTCATGATTTTGGTCTGGCTAAAGAAAGCTACCCGGGAGATGGAGTCGTTACCGGTTATGGTACAATAAACGGCCGGTTGGTATTTGTGTTTTCACAGGATTTCACTGTGTTTGGCGGCTCCCTATCTATCACATTTGCTGAAAAGATTTGTAAAATCATGGACATTGCCATGAAAGTCGGCGCCCCGGTAATCGGTATAAATGACTCCGGAGGAGCCCGAATCCAGGAAGGCGTGGATAGCCTGGGCGGTTATGCAGAAATATTTCTCCGAAATACGCTAGCATCAGGTGTTATCCCGCAAATCAGCGTTGTTCTTGGCCCTTGCGCTGGTGGCGCGGTCTACTCTCCGGCAATTACCGACTTTATTTTTATGGTGAAAGATACAAGCTATATGTTTGTAACCGGGCCTAATGTTGTAAAAACAGTCACCCATGAAGATGTTAGTTTTGAAGAATTAGGAGGCGCAGTTACGCACAGTACCAAAAGCGGGGTTTCGCATTTTGTATGCGATAATGAGATTGAAAGTCTGAAATGCATCCGCAAATTACTGCAATATATACCCTTAAATAATGCAGAAGATCCGCCCTATCTTGAGCCCAAAGACCCAATTGATCGTATTGATGAGGAGTTAAACAATATCATCCCGGATAGTTCCAGCAAACCTTATGATATAAAAGAGATTATTACCCGCATTGCGGATGATGGCGATTTTTTCGAGGTACAATCAGAATGGGCAAAGAATATCGTCATTGGATTTGCACGATTAGGAGGCTATCCGGTCGGAATTATCGGAAATCAACCTGCGGTATTAGCGGGCGTTTTAAATATTAACGCGTCTTGTAAGGGCGCTCGTTTCGTTCGATTTTGTGACTGCTTTAATATTCCGTTGGTCACTTTCGTCGATGTCCCGGGATTTTTACCGGGCACGAACCAGGAACATGGGGGAATAATTCGCCACGGCGCTAAATTGCTTTATGCGTATTGTGAAGCCACCGTACCAAAGCTTACTGTCATTACTCGAAAAGCCTACGGCGGAGCCTATGACGTGATGAGCAGCAAACATATTCGCGGAGACATAAATCTTGCCTGGCCTTCGGCAGAACTTGCAGTGATGGGGCCTAAAGGAGCCGTTGAAATTATATTTAAAAAAGAAATCACTAATGCAAAAAATCCTGAAAATGAACTTCAAAAAAAGCTTAAAAACTTTATCGATGAATTTGCAAATCCATTCAAAGCAGCCGAACGAGGGTACCTTGACGATGTGATTGAACCCAAATATACCCGTCAAAAGCTGATTAAAGGATTACAAATGTTAGAAACAAAAGTCGATTCAAATCCATCTAAAAAACATGGAAACATACCTCTTTAATCATGGATAAAAAAAATGTTTAATTATGAAACAATGTCTCATGATTAAACATTTTGCAAAAATAATAAACCATTTTCTATCATTATTTATTTAATTAATTGCTTCATCTCGCTTTCCAGTGCATCAGTTAACACATCAATCGAGCTTTGATTAATAATATTTCGTTTTAAATATTCTTTAGCAATAATTGAGGTAATTTTTTCTTTGGTTTGATTATCAATATCATTTTTCAATGCTTTTTGATATACTTGTAATGCGATATTATCTCTGCGATCATTAATCAAATAGATATTCGCCAATGTAACAGATATTTTAGAATTATCCGGCTTTTTCGTCAAAATATTTTCATATAATTGCGATGCTTTTTTATATTTTCCCTGAATCAAATAAAAACGTGCACGCAAAGAAGGAACAAATAAAATTGCAAAAGCAATCGGCAAAAGAATTGCCGGGAAAACAAGCCCCAAAACTGCCCAATTTGTGTTATCCCCATTTCTCTTGTTCATCATTTCTTCGATAGTGACATCTTCACCTATTTTTCCCTGTCTTTTCAATTTTCGTAGATTATTTTTTGCCTCAGCGATTTTAAGTTCAATGTCTTTATAACCGGGATAAAGCATTTTTGCTTTTTCGAATTCAACAATAGCCTTTAACCATTCCCCATTTTCAAATTCCTCCAACGCCTGATCGTAAAACTTCGATACCTGCTCCAACTCCAGAACACTCTCCATACCCAGCCGGGCTTCCATGATTAATGAACCTACATCACGATAATTCGGGTCCGTTTCCTGAATCTTTTTGAAATTTTTTAACGCTGTTCTCCAGCGATCATTTCGTAATGCTGACATCCCCTGTTCATAAAGTTGATCCAAATATTGATTATTAGAATTCGCTGACGTATTTCGACTCCGTGAGTTTCTCCTGTTAGAAGCATCTCCAAAGGTTGATCGATCATTATTGGCCACTACAGGGTTCGATGTCTTTCGTTGATCAGGTTCCGAATGATTATTAGTATTCCGATTAATGTTTTCTGTTGCCATTAATCTGTCATTCAGCCGAGACAGGCGAATTTGAGACTGATAGAGTTTATCAGCAGCATCTTTAAAATTAGGATCAATTTTAACAACTTTCACAAATGCTTCAACTGCCTCGGAATAAAAACCCTGTTGAAAACTTGTTATGCCATCTTTATAATTTATGTTTAACTGTTTTAGTCGACGAACATTGTCAATTGCGGTTTTAAAAGACGCCAGATTTTTGGGATTTAGTTTTATTCCTTCTTCTAACGAGGATATGGCTTTATCAAATTCTTCAAATGTTAAATATATCTTGCTTAATTCATATAGAATATTACATCGCGTTTCTCCGTTTTTTGCAATATTCAACGCATATTGCAACGCTTCTTTTGCATAATTGTGTTTCCGTAATTTGATGTAAGTCATTCCCAATTCATAAATAATATCAAGTTTCACCGAATTGTCGACATTATCAGGGCTGGCTCTGAGAGCAGCATTGAACGCGCGTTCCGCTTTATTTAACTCTCCGATATCACGACATGCTAAACCCAGTCGATAATGCGCATCAACAAGGCCTGGATTAAGCTCAATTGCTTTCTCAAAGCATTTCACCTTTTCCTGATAATCCGATTCTCTAATCCCGCGCTTCAACCAATCATCACCGTTTTCCAGCGCAGATAGTGCGTTAAACTGTGAACTGATAAATAATCCACAGAAAATAACAAATAATATGGCTCGTATCTTCATTAGGAATCACTCTAACTTTTTTATTAGTTAATAATGAACAATGCCCTGAAGTCTGCAACTTACATACCATTAAAATAACAAAATTATATTACTAACTAATTATTAAGATATTACGCGAAATAAAATATCATGATTCATAATTTTTTTGTATCATATTGAAACAAGGAATTATTCTTCAAGTTCAATAATCGGTTGCCCGGTGTCTACAAGGTCTCCCTCTTTGAAATTGACCCGCTTTACTTTACCTTTCCGTGTTGCATTAATACTGTTCTCCATTTTCATCGCTTCAACAATAACAAGTCGTTGCTTTACTTCAATTTCATCTCGTTCCTTAACAAATAGTTTCAAAATTTTTCCGGGCATGGGAGCACAAATTTCCGATTCATCGTCCACGATCAGATGTTCTTTTGATACGTTCGTTTGACTTTCACGATATATATCCACGATTTCATATTGATAGCCGTTTATGAAAACATAAAATTTTCCATCCGCTCTGGCAAAATATACTTTCGTTGTTTTTCCGTCAATATCCAATGACATGAAATTCGACCGCATCTGCCCCGGCGAAATAGTGATTTTTTCATCACCACTAATTAGGACATAGGTGTCTTCTTTTTTCTCTATTGAAATAGAATGTATTTGATCAGAACTTTTATATTCAAATTCCATAACTAATTACTTTCACTTTTCAGGTTATGATTTCATAATTTCCCATTGACCCAGAGTTTGCCACGGCGTCAATTGTTGCTGTATTGAGGAAGTCGGTTTAATTCCGAAATTTTCATAGGAGTTAATTGCGGCAGCATATAAGGCAATTTTCTGATGTTGTTGAGTCCCTTTCCATTTCGGAAAATATCGCCCTATGAAATCTGTGGCAGTGTTTCCCTTAATGAATTCCGCATGCTCGATGACCTCTTTGAGGAACGGAACCTGGGTTTTGATCCCTATAATCGCATAATCTTCCAGCGCGCTCTTCATGCGTTTTCTTGCGTCTTCCCGGTTTTCTCCCCAGACGATCAATTTCGCCAAAATCGGATCGTAATACATGGACACCTCAAAACCGGAATAAATACCGGAATCGTTTCGAATCCAAGGACCAGACGGTTCATTAAGAAACAGGATTTTCCCGAGCGATGGCAAAAAGTTATTTTCAGGATCCTCAGCATAAATGCGACATTCGATGGCATGCCCCTGTTGTCGGAGGTCATCCTGGCACAATTCCAATCTGTCGCCGCTTGCTACCTTGATTTGCTGTTTTACCAAATCAACACCGGTCACAAATTCAGTCACCGGATGTTCCACCTGCAATCGGGCATTGACTTCCAGAAAATAGAAATTTTTATTTTTATCCAACAAAAACTCGACTGTGCCAGCATTCGTGTATCCTGACGACGTTACTACTCGAATAGCCGTCTCCCCCATTTTCTGTCGCAATTCACCATTCAGGGCAACGGACGGTGATTCCTCTACTATTTTCTGATGTCGTCTTTGAATTGAACACTCCCGTTCAAACAAATGAATGACATTTCCGTGTTTATCAGCCAGCACCTGAAATTCCACATGCCGTGGTTCTTCAATATATTTTTCAAGATAGACAGAATCATCGCCAAAGGCTGATTTGGCTTCGCGCATGCCAGCTTCCATAGCATTTTCCAATTCGTCCGATGAATGCACAATCCGCATTCCTTTACCACCGCCACCGGCAGATGCTTTCAATAGCACCGGATATCCGATAACTTCGGCTGCCTTCGCGAGATCATCAAAGGATGCCGCTGTTGTCTCCATACCTGGAATAACCGGAATTTTTGCAGCGATCATGGTTTGCCGGGATTTAATTTTATCTCCTAACAACGCCATTGCCTCAGATGTTGGCCCGATAAAAATGATTTCTGCTTGTTCACATCGTCTGGCAAATTCTGCATTTTCCGCTAAAAATCCATAACCGGGATGAATCGCATCAACTTGCAGACTTTTGGCTGTATCAATAATTTTCTTAATATTGAGATAACTTTGCAGTGGCAACGGCGGGCCAATCAAAACCGCTTTATCCGCCAGCCGAACATGGAGTGCATTGTCGTCAACTTCCGAATAAATTGCGACAGTTTCGATTCCCATTTCCCGGCATGCTTTTATAACCCGAACCGCTATTTCCCCACGATTCGCGATAAGTACTTTTTTGATCATCTATTTATTCGTCCTCCGAAATAAACCTGTTTTTCGTTCTGAAATTAATCGCAATTATATCAACCAATCTGGGTTACGTTTTTCAAAAAACGCTTTCATTCCCTCCTGTCCTTCATCGCTAATGCGCAGTTTTGCGATCGTTTCGGCAGTGTAAGATTTAGCTTCCGCAAGTGACAGTTGAGGGACTTTAATCAATAAGTCTTTGCAGATTTTCAATGCGTTCGGTCCGCTGCTGCGTAATCTTTCTATTATCAGTTCAGTTGCTTTATTTAGTTCATCTTGCGGTGCAATCTGATTTGCCAGGCCGAAATTCAATGCTTTTTCTGCATCAATTCGTTCACCTGTCAGAAATAACTCGCGGCTTCGATTTTCTCCAATTTTGCGAATCACATACGGAGAAATGCACGCAGGAACCAGGCCAATTTTTACTTCACTCAGGCTGATTTTTGCGCGTTCGCTCATAATCACAAGATCATTAACAGCGACCATGCCGGCGCCACCGCCGATGGCCGCGCCATTAACAACGGCAATCGTTGGCTTTTCAAGAGAATACATTGTATAAAAAAGCTCTGCCAGTTGCATGGATTCATTTAAATTTTGTTGGTATGAATAATTGATCACACCGCCCATCCATTTGAGATCAGCACCAGCACAAAATGATTTTCCTTCACCTGTTAATAAAACCATCCGGACATCTTCCCGAAGTCCGAGTAGCCGGTACAATTCCAGTAATTCCGCAATCATCGTTTCATTAAAGGCATTGTGAATCTCGGGACGGTTGAGCGTTACACGAGCGACTTTATTTTCGATACTATATTTAATCGTTTCTTTGATAATATTTTCAGACATTGTGACTCCTTCATTGAACTTCAGATTTCCGAAATCATCAAGATTTCGGAAATCTACTCTCGAACGATATATTTTGAAGACAAATAGACTCAATTCATTCTCTCCGACTGAGCATTATATCATTACATCCTGAAAACCCCAAATCGTTGATCCGGGATTGGTGCATTCAGCGACATAGCAATTCCCAACCCGATTGCAGTTCGGGTATCCATCGGATCAATAATTCCGTCATCCCAAATATTGGCAGTGCTGTAATATGCAGATGACTCGGTGTTGTATTTTTCCAGGGTGGGTTTCATAAACTCATCCTGTTCTTCTTTGCTCATCTCAATACCCTTTTTCTTTAACGAACGCATTTTAACTTGCAATAAAACACTGGCAGCCTGCTCGCCGCCCATGACACAAATTTTGGCATTCGGCCACATCCATAAAAGGCGTGGCTGATATGCCCGACCGCACATTGCATAATTGCCTGCACCGTAAGATCCGCCCACAATGGCTGTAAACTTGGGGACATTAGCGTTGGCAACGGCATGGACAAGTTTTGCACCGTCGCTAGCAATACCACCGTGTTCATACTGTTTGCCCACAATAAATCCTGTTATATTTTGCAGGAATAATAACGGAATTTTTCGAATTGTACAAAGGTTAATGAAATGAGCGGCTTTTTTTGAACTTTCAGAAAAAAGGACGCCATTATTTCCGAGAATTCCGACCGGATACCCCATGATCCGGGCAAATCCGCACACAATTGTTTGCCCATATAATTCCTTGAATTCATGAAACCGACTCCCGTCCACAAGCCGGGCGATTATCTCCCGAATATCATACGGTTGTCGAATATCCGCCGGAATAATCCCGTAAATTTCCTGCGGATCATACGCCGGATCTTCAGGACCTGAAATATCAAGTTCACTTTTTTGTACCTGTCCCACGTTTTCAATAATATTGCGGGCAATCTCCAACGCGTGTTCGTCGTTAAGTGCATAATGATCTGATACGCCGGAGATGCGACAATGCACATCCGCGCCACCTAATTCTTCGTCTGTTACAACTTCACCAGTGGCGGCTTTGACCAGGGGCGGACCACCTATAAAAATCGTGCCCTGCTTGCGAACGATCACAGTTTCATCGCTCATGGCTGGCACATACGCGCCACCGGCTGTGCAGGAACCCATCACAATTGAAATTTGTGGAATGCCCATGGCAGAAAGCTTTGCTTGATTGAAAAATATTCGTCCGAAATGATCTTTATCCGGAAACGTACCCGCCTGATGCGGCAGAAAAATTCCGCCTGAATCCACGAGGTACACACAGGGTAATCGGTTTTCCATTGCCACTTCCTGCGCCCGAACATGTTTTTTAATAGTCATCGGAAAATAAGTACCGCCTTTTACAGTGGCATCATTGGCAACAACGAGAACTTCTCGCCCGTTCACCACGCCGATCCCGGTGATAATCCCGGCTGCCGGCGCTTCATTATCATACATATTATAGGCTGCTAATGACGATAGCTCCAGGAACGGCGTATTTTTATCAAACAATTTTTTTAGTCGATCCCGCACCAGTAATTTTCCTCGTGATATATGCACATCCCTTGCTTTTTGATGGCCTCCCTGCTTCACGCTGTCCGACCGTTCTTTTAACAAGTCTACATGTTGCTGCATGGCAGTAAAATTTTTTTGGTATTCAGTACTTTTTGTATCTATTTTCGATTCGATTTGGTACATTTGTTTCCCTCTTGTTACAATCAGAATGTATGAAAGACTTTTTACCACAAATTACTTAAAATACACAAAGATTAATTAATTAAATTATATAATGATATGTCATTTTTTGATGCAAATATCCGATATTCGGGATGAATTGGGAATTAAAAAGTCCCCATTTGAAGCCAAAGGTGCGCTCTCCTTTTGGCGTATGGGATTTTAGAAGGATGTTATCATTACGAGTTGCAAATTAGCCACATCACCCTGTTCCCCATTCATAAAAGGAGCGAGCTATAATAATTTTTATTTTCGTCTTCGAGCTTTTGTGATAATCTATTTTGAACTTAGAGATAACAGAAAAAAGATGCCAGGGATTCCCGACATCTTTATGATTCTTATCAGATAACAGGAACCGCTTTATATCCATAGTTGATTATTCCGGCATCGCCGTCTTCCGAAACTTTTCTAAATTCAAGTTTTACCTGCATTCCGATTTTAATTTTATCAACATCGCAGTCGCTAATTTGGGTTAATAACCGCACGCCGTCCTTCAATTCCACGACCGCAATCGGATAGGGCGCCTGGTCAACAAACTGGCTCGGCGCAACCCGGATTATTGTATATGTGAGAACTTTACCTTCACGATTTAATTGTATTGTTTCAAATTCCCTTGACTTACATTTATCGCACACAAGCCTTGGTGGGAAAAAGATTTTTCCGCAACTTTTACATTTTGCAGCCTCATAACGATATCGTTGAGGCATTGCACGCCAATAATTCGGTGATGCCATTATATAACCTCCATTATGTGAACAACTGTACTACCTCCGCTGCCCCCCATATTCTGGGTCATGCCAATGCGGGCGTTTTTAACCTGTCTGTCGTTTAAGTTCCCGCGGAGTTGTTTTGTCACTTCAACAATTTGTGCGACGCCGGTTGCTCCGACCGGGTGTCCTTTGGATTTTAAGCCACCGCTGGTATTTACCGGGATTTTTCCATCCAACGCAGTTTGACCTTCAGCGGTTGCAATCCCTGCTTTACCAGGCTCAAAAAAGCCCAGTGATTCCAGAACAATTAATTCGGCGATTGTAAAGCAATCATGAACCTCAACTAAATCAATATCAGCCGGTGTTTTCCCTGCCATTTTAAATGCTTGTTTACCAGCCTCAGTGGTTGAAGTCAACGTTGTTAAATCTTGACGATCATGCAGTGCGATAGATGCAGTTGCATGTCCGAAGCCACTAAACTTAACAACAGGTTTTGGGGATATTTTTCGTGCTGTTTCCAAAGAACAAATGATTGCTGCTGCTGCGCCGTCTGTGATTGGTGAACAATCCAGTATTCGCAACGGATCGGCAATCATTACTGATTTCATGACAGTATCTGCAGTAACTTTCATCGGAAATTGTGCCAGCGGATTCATGGATCCATTATAATGATTTTTCACAGCAACCGAAGCTAATTGTTCACGGGTCAATCCATATTTGTCCATATAAGCTCTGGCCATCATTGCGTACAGTCCCGGAAAAGTTACTCCCTGGTAAACCTCAAATTCCTGATCAGCGGCAGTGGCCAGGGCGTAAGTGGCGCCGTCTCCGCTAACATCGGTCATTTTTTCGACTCCGCCCACCAGGACAATATCGCTCACTCCGGACATAACATCTAAAATACCACTTTTTACGGCAAGTCCGCCGGACGCACATGCAGATTCCACGCGGGTCGTCGGAATCGGAGCGACACCCAAATAATCTGCCATTAAAGAAGCGATGTGTTCCTGTCCGGCAAACAATCCGCTGGACATACAGCCAATATACATTGCATCAATATGGTCAACGCCGGCGTCATCGATTGCTTCCAGTGCAGCTTCAACAAATATGTCGTGAATTGATTTTTTCCACAATTCACCCCATTTATTCATACCGACACCGATTATTGCAACATCACGCATTTATTTATCTCCTATACTTTTATTTTCTCGCTAAGGAATTTTATCATCTGTTTCAATAAAATTTTTATTTATTTTTAATGATTTTACCCCGATATTTGGCATAAGTACCATAATCAAGATAGTGTTTATTTTCATCCAAAAAGGTTCTGGTTTTTGCTGCTGCACCCTGAACCGCATTTATATTTTCAGTGACTTTCCAAATAAAAGCATCACTACCAGCCCCGGAGCCATACGAGACCATCAAAATTTTGTTTCCGGGTTTTGCTTCATCCAAAATAGCGGTTAAGCCGAGTGGTGAGGCGCCGGAGTACGTATTTCCAAGCACCGGACACAACAATCCTATTTCCAACTGTTCTTTTTCAAATCCCAGCATTTTTCCTACTCTTAACGGAAATTTTCCGTTGGGTTGATGAAAAACCGCGTAGTCAAAATCCGATGCTTTCATATTTGCCTTTTCCATTATTCCATTGGCAGCGCCTAATGTATGGGAAAAGTATGCTGGTTCGCCGGTAAATCGGCTTGCATGACGCGGATAAAATTGATGCTCACGCCGCCAGAAATCCGGCGTGTCGGTCATATACGAATATGTATATTCACTCACCGCAAGCAAATTTTCCTTTCCCATAATAAACGCTGCCGCGCCCGCCGCTGCCGAATATTCGAGCGCATCACCGGGGGCTCCCTGCGATGTGTCTGCGCCAATTCCCAAACCATATTCAACTTGTCCGGCAGCCACAAGAGAGAGCGCAACAAACATACTTTCTGATCCGGCTTTGCACGCAAATTCAAAATCAGCACAATGGCAATCCGGAACCGTGTTTAATGCCTCAGCGACAACCGTTCCGCTGGGTTTTACAGCGTACGGATGCGATTCTGAACCAATGTAAACAGCCCCTATTTTGCGAGGATCAATTTTCGCACGCAGCAACGCATTGCGGGCAGCTTCAACAGACATGGTAATTGTATCCTGATCCGGCCCGGGAACTGATTTCTCCTGCAATAATAATCCTTTTTTGTAACTCGGTGCATCTGCTCCCCACGTTTTTGCTATTTCTTCTACCTTGATCCGGTTACGCGGGATATATGCACCATATCCGACTATTCCTGTCATAGTAAACCTCTTTTTATGTTATAAGATAACGTGTAAATTGACTCTGCTTCCTAAAATTCTAACAGGTTACTTTTGATACTTCAAAACCATCAATTCCTGTCCTAATTCAACAGCTTGTTTTGGTTCAACATTTACTTTTTTTACGATCGCGTCTTCCGGCGCAGCTATTTCATTTTCCATTTTCATTGCTTCAATCGTCAATAAACGTTCGCCCTTATTAACTTTCTGTCCCGCGATGACATTGACATTAACAATCAAGCCCGGCATCGGAGTATTTAATACATGTTCGGTATGTACTTTTTCACTACCGCGAATGGAGTGGCGCAATCGAGCCAATTGTTCATCTTCAATACCACACAGATAATTACCGCCGTTAAATGAAACAAAATATTGATGATTTTTTTTCGTAATCTCTGTTTCATACGGTTGGTTATTAATCAGGAACAGAAATGTATCTGTCCCGTCTAATTGAAACATTTCTGCAAGAAACATTTCATTATTAACTATCACGTTGAAGCGATCATCTATACGCTCGATTTCAATAATGACCTGTTTATCTTTAATTTTTGTTAAATATTTCATATAAACATTATTGTTAAATAATTCGTTGTCGTCCCTTTATTTTCCAAACGCTTTGCTTAGCTGCTTTTTTATCGGATTTTATCTCCTGTATCTGATCTTGATGTTGTTGCTCCATCATTGCGCAAAAAATGGCCAGCTTTTTTATGGTATCATCACGTATCGGATTTTTCTGATCTCTTGATGAAAATTCTTCCTCAATGAAGTGAGTCGATAAATCTCCGGACAGAAATTTATTGTGATTCAAAACTAATTGATGAAATGGAATGACTGTTTTGACGCCCTGAATCCTGTATTCCGTGAGCGCACGTCGCATCCGGGATATTGCTTCGTTGCGGTCATTACCCCAGGTGCATAATTTTGCAATCATCGGATCGTAATATACCGAGACGTGACCATAGATATCGAGCCCGGAATCTACACGCACGCCCGGGCCATTCGGTTCGCGATAACCGGTTATCTTGCCAATGGACGGCATAAAATCGCTCTCCGGGTCTTCGGCATAAATACGGCATTCAAGTGCAGCCCCATTCCTGCGAATGCTGTCCTGTGTAAAGCTAAGTGATTCACCGTTTGCCACTCGAATCTGCTCCTTTACCAGATCGATACCGGTAATTAATTCTGTTACCGGATGTTCCACCTGGAGTCGTGTATTCACTTCTAAAAAATAGAAATTTTTGGATTGATCCAACAAAAACTCCACTGTCCCGGCATTTATATAATTAGCAGCTTTTGCAGCACGAACAGCCATCTCCCCCATCTGTTGCCTTAAATCGCCATCCACAACCGTTGAAGGCGTTTCTTCAATTACTTTTTGATGCCGGCGTTGAATCGAACATTCGCGTTCACCAAGATGCACCACGTTTGCGTGACTATCGGCCATGATTTGAATTTCGATGTGCCGCGGTCGTTCAAGATATTTTTCGATGTAAATACGCTCATCGCCGAAAGCGGATCGGGCTTCGTTCTGCGCCATACGGGCGGCATTTTTCATTTCATCTGCTTTGCGAACAATCCGCATGCCTTTACCGCCCCCACCGGCTGCCGCTTTAATTAACACCGGGAACCCAATTTCTTCAGCATATTGAGTTGCGACTGAGATGTCATCAATTCCAGTTTCTGATCCTGGTACAACCGGCACCCCGGCTTCGATCATGCGTTTGCGGGCTGCCATTTTATCGCCAAGCAATTCAATTGTCTCTGCCTCCGGCCCGATAAAAATTAATCCGGCGTTTTTCACTCTTTCGGCAAATCGGGGATTTTCAGCTAAAAATCCATATCCCGGATGAATTGCCTGAGCATTGGATTTTCGCGCCGTCTCAATGATCCGCTCCATATTGAGATAACTTTCGGCAGACGGTGCCGGGCCGATACGATACGCCTCATCTGCCATGCGAACATGCAACGCAGTCAGATCTGCATCAGAAAAAATAGCAATGGATCGAATACCAGATTCCTTGCACGCCCTGATAATACGGACAGCAATTTCGCCACGATTTGCAACGAGTATTTTTTTGATCATCGATTAAAAACCAAAATAGCGGTTAAAGTCTGATTTAATGATTTCATCGAAAATATCGTACAACGCTTGCGCTTCTTTTTTATTGAAACCATCATCTTGCCATTTTAACAAGAAGGGATCTGCCTTATCAATTATTTTGTTTTCAATAACAGGTGTAATCTGTAAAATACCATCCCCTTCTCGATTTAACAATTGGGCCAGATTCAAATATTTTTTACCGGACCCTCTTTTAATAGGGAAACATTTATTTTTCAATTGCAAGGCTTTTTCGCACAGGGGAGAATTTGTATCACCCGGCGCGGTTAATTCTGACGGTAATTCCGGGCCTGCTGCAACCCAGGTGGGAACAGCAACGGAACACAACGGAAATCCGGGGATCGTCCATATTGTCGTCAGGTCCGGGGATTCACCCGGCATCACACCGTGAACAATCATTGTGGATACAGAAGTATACCGATTAATGTAATCTTCAAAAGAAACAAATTTCGTGTGATCTTTTGAAGGAGGTATTGGTGGTTTTCGCAGATCGGTTTTTATAAGTGACTGATAAATATTCCGGTCGGCTTTTGTCACTACAAATCGAACGGAGAGATTGTTTTCAGCGACAGCCTGATAAAATAGCTCCTCTGCTGTTTGATAGCGAATAAAGCCGTAACCGGTGTCGATTTTGCCGCTGAATGAATAGTTCGTCCGAATGATGTAACCAAAAGGAGCCGCTGCGGGATCATCGGCGTCGATCTTGAAATAGTGGTTATGATCAGTTTCGTAATACGCAGCGCCCCCGTGTGCATCAATCACCCCGAAATTGGCTTCGATTCCGCGATCTCCGGCGGTCTCGTTTAGTAGTTGTTCAAAATCTTCGAGCGTAGCGCACTGTTGCAGCGCCCGTTTCATAAATATACCTTCTTCGTCCTTGCGCTCCGGCTCTTTACCGATAATCAAATTGTATGATGCGGAATTCATGATACTAAATCCGGCGCTGTTACTCCCGGCCCAGACTTCTGTGCCCAGCGAATCATCAGAGTTTATCAGACCAATGTAGTGGTAGCTGCCATCATCAAAGTACATCAGTTTATTTTCAAAAGTGCCGGAATCCCGGTGTTTCCAGAGAATTGGTCTGCCGTCAGGCGTGCATTTCCCGGAGATGATTGCAGTGGTGCAGGCATATAAATCAAAAATGAAAATAAATGACAATGCTGCAAATATCAACTTCTTGATCATGTTTCCCTTTCTGAATCTTCAAACGGATGAACGGGATTTACAGAATTGAATATGAACTGTTCATCCCGTCTACTATTTTTTAATGATATTAAAAAATCCGGTAACAATCAAGTAATTTTTATGATGCATCCGCATTTCTGAAAATTGCAGCGACCACAGTTTTGTCATTCCCGCCCATGCTAACCATTAATCCATACGGGCGATTGGGATCGATCTTGACCTGCGAAGCACCGGCCTGGCCTGTGAGCTGGTGAATCAGATCAACTGCCTGCCTGACGCCTGTACCACCCACGTAGTGGCCGAAACCAATTAATCCGCCTGTTGCATTTACTGGCAGTTCGGAATCAAAAATGGTTTTTTGATCAGCCACAAATGCAGCTCCCTCGCCATATTTGGCAAAGCCACAGGCTTCCATCATCAATAATCCGGTAATCGTAAAACAGTCATGAACTTCAACCAGCCCGATATCCGTTGGTGCTAATCCGCTCATCTTGAATGCTTTTTTTACAGCATCAATACTGGTAGATAATCTGGTGTAATCTGGCGGCGGCTTGGCGATATTATCCTCACTCTGTCCAAAACCAACAATTTCCACAGCTTTCTTTTTAGGAATTTCTAATTTATTAAGCCCTTCCTCCGAAGCCACGATTAATGCCGACGCACCATCAGACACTTTCGAGCAGTCGAACACATTCAGGTTTGGCAGAAAAACCTTTGGATTTGGCGGGGTCATTCCCACAGCAAATAAATCATCAAAAGAATTATGATGCTCCTGAGCTTTCGGATTTCTGCGTGCGTTTTCAATCATTTGCTTATACCACATTGCCATGGCTTTGCGAATATAGTCTTGTCCAAATTTTTTATAACACGCGGCTGCACGTTCATCAAACTTTGATGGGAAGAAATACGCATGGCCATTTTTTCGCTCACCGCTGTAATGACCGGCGCCTGCCAGCATATCAGCGCCATAAACAGCTTTCACAGTATTTTGAACCTCTACACCTATTGACAACACCACACTGGCGACGTCTGCGAGAACGGTTTTCATCGCGGTTATTACGCTCAAACCTCCGGAAGCACAGGCACCTTCTACTCTGACACACGGCTTATATAGTAATGATGGATGGATATCCGGAATGAATCCTGCCAAATTCCCCTGCCGACAAAATCGTGCTGCCATAAAATTGCCGATAACTCCTTCATCAATATGGTCGGGATTATTAATCTGGGCAATCACGCCTTTCCCAACTTCACGAATATAAAATTCAAGTCCGGGGCGCGGTTTCTTCGGATGAAATTCCGTACGCCCGGAACCGAATGAGATCGTATTATATCCGGCAGCTAAAAAAATCGGTTTTCTCAATTTATTCATATTTCTATGCTCCTGTATTTAAATGTATTCGTTGATCGGGCCATAAAGATGATAGAATCCATTCATCAACACCCCGGTCACATCGTCAGAGGATTCGGCGACATGTTTATCCACAAGCAAATGACCAATTTCCCTGGAACGTTTCAGATAATCCCGTGCCAGACTGGCGCCAAAGGTATCGGACTGTGCCAATTCATTAAAATATGTTTTTAGTTTTTCCTCACGATTAGCACTCGATAACAAACTTTTCCAAGCCGCCCAATTTTTGGGATAGGCACCAATTTTTTTATCCGGTTCCTCACTCCAGTCATCGTCGCTAAACGGGATATATTCATCATTTTCGGGATCGAACACTGCCACAGGTCTGTTTTTTTCATATTTGAAGAAACCATCTTTTTGGCTGCCGTCAGAACGTTGGCCACCCAGCACCGTTTTATTGAACATCGTATTAATCAAATCATCTGATAGATTTTCGCACTCGATATATTTATCCATAATTTCAGAGATAAAATGCATCACATCCACGCCAACGTAATCCATGAGTTGAAAAATACCCATCGGACGTAAAAGCAAATCCTGGCTTACTTTATTTACGATATAAATTGCTTGGGGTATGGTATGATCCGTTTGTAAACGTCGCACTTCGGAGGTTGCGTGCAGAGCATCTCTTAGAAAATGGCCATTCCCGATGAAACCAGCGACGTCAGCAGACAGATAAATTTTCTTACCCAATCGCTTGCCTATTTCCAGGGACACCTGTTTTAATTCAGAAGTTGTATTTCTGGCTGCAATAATTTCTGCCAGTTTTTGAACAGCAGGAGGATTGTAAAAATGAAATCCAATGATTCGTCCCTTCAATCCGGCCCCATTATTTAACAAATGGATGGGAATGGATGAGGTATTCGTAAAGAAAAATGTATTTTTAGCGCAGATGTTATCCATTTTTTTGAATAACTCGATTTTGACGTCAATATTTTCAACAATTGCTTCAAAAACAAGATGTGATTTTTCCACCATTTTCAAATCTGTGCTTATTCGAATCAACGCCATTACTTCATCGACGTATTGTTGGATTATTTCACCATTCTCCACCAAATCAGAACGATTTGCGTAAATGTTCCGCAATTTCACAATTGACTTTTCCCCCTTTTTAATTGATTGCATGCGCAGGTATTCAATCAATCCGTCAAGCGCCTGTTCATTAACGTCAATTAAATTCAGACGAAATGATTGATCAGCGTTTTGGGGGTTCATTTTTTGTAAATACATTTCATGAGCCATTAACAGAGCAATACCGCTGCCCATTTTACCGGCAGCCCCAATAACAGAAACATTGGTAAGCCTTTGATCAAGCGTCATAAAATTCCTCCGATTAATTTGTTTTATTTAATAAATAATCAATTAAATCGAACATCTAAAACAGTGCGGTCTTCAATTTTTCAATTACATAATGGAAGGTAAAAACAGTAGTCATTTTTAACAGGATTCATCAATCCGGGACGAGAAAGCAACCAGTTCAAGAACCGTTTGAATCATACAAATTTCCTGAATAGTATTCGGTAAACAACAAGTAAGTACTCTTTCTTTTGAAGAACTCGCTTTACATGTGCACAGAATCTGAGTTCATTAAATTTTAAGTTGTCTCTCATGAATTGTTATTTTGAGATCAATCTGAACCACGTACAGCCAGATTTCCGAGGTCTTGAAGACGTCTGCAATCTCAATGCATCGACCTGGCGCAGATAAAGAATCTCATACCACAACATCCAATAAAGACAAAAAGTTATTTGTATGAGATACTTCTCTGCTGTCATTGGTTTAGAATCATATTTACTTTATTAATCCAATACCCTTCTAATCAAATCGCGAGCAATCACCAATCGTTGAATTTCCGAAGTTCCTTCGCCGATTTCACACAATCGGACATCCCTGTAAATGCGTTCCAGTGGCATATCTTCCATATATCCGCGTCCCCCAACAACCTGTATTGCATCGTGTGCAACGTCAGTCGCTATTTCCGATGCGTATAACTTTGCCATAGCCGATTCGGTTGTAAATTTTTGATGTGCATCTTCCAGGCGCGCTGAGTGATAGATAAGATGTCGGGCGCACTGAATTTTTGTGTACATATCGGCAAGTTTCCATTGAATCGCCTGAAAATCGGTTATTGGGCAATTAAACTGTTCGCGCTGGCGCGCATATTTCAAACAACAGTCAAACGCACCCTGGGCCAGTCCCAATGCCATGGCGCCAATAGAAATTCGACCACCATCGAGTATTATCATGAACTGCTTAAAGCCCTCCCCCTCTTTGCCTAACATTTTATCAGAAGAAAGACGCATATTTTCAAATGCGAGTTCCCTGGTATCTGAACCTCGTAAACCCATTTTATCTTCTTTTTTACCAACAATAAATCCCGGTGTATTTTTTTCAACAATAAAAGAAGATATACCGCGCGAGCCAGGAGTTTTTTCTGTTTTCGCGGTAATCACCAATGTTTTGGCAACACCGGCATTTGTGATGAAGCATTTATTTCCGTTAATGATCCAATGGTCGCCTTCTTTAATACCGGTGGTTTTTGTACCGCCGGCATCGGAACCAGCTTCAGTTTCTGTTAATCCAAATGCACAGAGCCCCTCTTTTCCCCTGACAAGTGGTGGAACAAATTCCTCGATCTGATATTGGGAGCCAAATAACAAAAAGGGCATTAAACCGAGAGAATTATGGGCAGCCACTGTAATTCCGGTTGAACCACATACTCGGGATAGTTGTTCAACTGCAATAACATAGCTGACAGTATCCAGACCAAGGCCTCCGTATTCTTTCGGAGCAACGCAACCGAATAATCCGAAATCAGCCACTTTTCCCATCACATCATGCGGGAATTCACCTTGCTGGTCAATTCGGGCCGCATGCGGTTCCACCTCTTGTTTACAAAATTCTCGAACACTATCTTTAAACTTTTTCTGTTTATCTGTCAATTCCATTTTTTTCTCCAAATCGTATTTGTACTGGAAACGTTATTCCGGCGTCTGTTAACAAGAAATAAATCAGCATCAAATAAATAGTTACGGAGTGTATCGTTTTTAATCCATTAGCAGCAACGACAATGCCTAAATTTATATCATACACACAGATCAACAAACGACGCGCTACTCGATCGTTAATCCGTTATTGTATTAACATTAGAAAACCAATTAAAATTTACTATTCTTTTAAAATTGAATTCGCAATAACAATTCGCTGGATTTCAGATGTTCCTTCATAAATTTCAGTGATTCGCTGTTCCCGGTACAGTCGTTCTATCGGATATTCTTTGATATAACCGTAACCGCCATGAATTTGCAGTGCTTTATGAACACATCTGAAGGCTGCTTCTGATGCAAATAATTTTGCCATTGCCGCGGATTTGGAAAATTTCAATCCCTGATCTTCTTCGTATGCTGCTTTATATATTAACAGCCGTGCCGCTTCGATTTCAGTTGCAATATCGGCAAGCATAAATTGAATTGCCTGAAAATTACTCAGCGGACGTCCGAACTGATGGCGTACCTTTGCGTATTCTGTTGCTTGCTCAAAAGCACCTTCAGAAATGCCCAATGCCTGTGCGGCAATTGAAATTCGACTTTTGTCCAGCATCGAAAGCGCAATTTTAAATCCCTGTCCTTCTTCTCCTAATATATTTTCTTTCGGAACTTTGCAATTTTCAAAAATGATTTCTGTTGTAGATGATGCTTTCAGCCCCATTTTACGTTCTGCTTTGCCAATCTTAAATCCCTCACTATCTTTTTCGACAATTAGTGCGGAGATACCTTTCTTTCCGGCTGATTTATCTGTAACAGCAAACACGATGAATGTTTCAGCAATTCCACCGTTTGTGATGAACATTTTCGTGCCGTTCAAAAGGTAGTGCCCTTCCCGATGTTCGGCTGTTGTTTTGATACATGCGGCATCGCTACCAGCCTCTGCTTCTGTTAGGCAAAATGCCCCAATCTTCTCTCCCAGAGCAAGAGGCCCGATGTATTTCTTCTTTTGTGATTCATTTCCAAATTTTAATATAGCACCCTGAGCAAGGGAGTTGCTAACAGACAACATAAGAGCAATGGATGCATCAACTTTTGATATTTCTTCGATTGCAAGCACTAAACAGAGTGTATCAAACCCTGCTCCGCCGTATTCTTCAGGAGTACAAATCCCAAAATAACCCAACTCTGCAAGTTCCGTTAAAACCTCCGGATGTGAAAATCCCTGTTCTTCTGCTTCTGCTGCAAGAGGCGCCAATCGTTCCCTTGCAAATTCTCGAGTTGAGTCGCGAAGCATTGTTTGTTCTTCGCTTAGCGAAAGATTCATCTTTCCTCCATTATTTAATAAACAGGATTTAATTCAAAATAATATTCCGCTTTTTCAAACTTTTCGCAAACTTAGTTATCTCATTATATTAATTTGTATTATAAAGTAATAAAATTTTTTGATGAAGTCAAGTCAAAAGTTTACAGAAAATTCATATAATTATCCGGATTCATGACTGCCACGACGTCAGTGCGTGTTAAATTTTATATTGACATTCACTATGATTATGTGTATATTCACATAGCAATATTTGACAAAAACCAATCCATTGAACATAAATCTATGCTACAACTTCATAAACTCATTCATGAAAATTCCTGTTTAACTCAATTAAAAACTGTTTTAGCGCTTTATCGTAAACTTTTCAAAATACCAGTATGTCTCATTTCACCAGATGGTAAAATAGTGAAATCATTGTCAAAACCAACTGTTGCTTTAAAGAATGGCAGTGAAATCTCTTCCCCGGATTTCACTTACATTTGCGAGCCATGCCGCAAGAATTCATGTCAGGAATCATTTCGCTGGGGTGATTCCTATATTTCACAATGTCCGTTCGGAATATACCAGATAAGTGTTCCTGTTCTTTATAATGAAGAACTTATCGGCGGCATTTCATCGTGCCCGATTATCATGCGCAAACCAGTCCGGGAAAATATGCTAAAATATTTACGAGCAAAAAAAATGGATGCACGCCAGGAAGACAACTTTATGAAATTAATCCATCGCATTCCGATAAATTCGGAGAAGAACGTGAAGCTGGCTGCAGACTTATTATTCTCAATTGCCGGATTTCTCTCAAAACCTGACGCCGGATTTTTGTTAGCACGACGACAACTGCACCAGGAGCAGGCGGCTGTTGCCGAAGAGGTTCAACGCTTTAAGCAAAATGCGCATCCGTCAGAACATCATTTGCTACCAATTCTGAATTTGAAGAAAGAGCAGGAGTTGATTACCAAAGTCCGGTTAGGCGATAAAATTGGCGCGAAGAAAATTTTGAATGAGTTTTTGGGACAGGTGATGTTACACAATCCGATTAACATTGAATTGCTGAAAGCGTATGTTCTGGAACTGGCGATTATTCTCACCCGCGCCGTTGTGGAAAAAGGTGCAAGCGCCGAAGATATTCTTGGTCTGCGATATAAATTTGTCAGTGAACTTTCCGATATCGCGGATCATGACAAGCTGTGCTTCTGGGTTGTGAAAGTAATGGAAAGCATTTGCGATAATATTTATCAAACCAGGAATCAAAATCATTTCCGGATTCTGGAGAAAGCGTGTGATTACATCCAAAAAAATTATTCAAAAAAACTGACGTTAGACTCTGTTGCAAAAGAAATATACATCAGCCCGTTTTATTTGTGCCATCTTTACAAAGAAGAATTAAATACTACTTTCGGTGAATATTTAACACGAACCAGAATCAATGCCGCGAAAAAATTGCTGCAGGATTCACATTTAAGTCTGGCGCAAATATCATTAGATGTTGGTTATCCGGATCAAAGCTATTTTACCAAAGTCTTCAAAAAAATCGAAAAAGTTACGCCACGAACATTCCGGCGGCTTGCGGTGCATGACTTGTAATTTATGACAATAGTTTACCAAAAATAAACCAAATAAAACAAGATTATCTTGTATTTATTTATTAACTTGAAACATATTTATTTCATTCGAATAAAGGACATTTTAATCTTACACGTTTTTAGCAAAATTGCCTCCTGTGTCCGGAAAGGTAACAGTGCACAAATCAAGAGCCTCATTCAACGGGCGCTTGAAAATCACATCCCGGCCATTGACCTGTTGAACAACGGCCTCATTCCCGGGATGCAGGAAATTAGTGTTTTATTCAAAAATAATGAAATCTACATTCCGGAAGTCCTGGTTGCTGCCGGTGCGATGGACGCCGGGATTGATATTTTACGACCTTTTTTAAATCAGCATAACGGAAGTTACCTGGCCACCGTGATCATTGGAACCGTAAAGGGTGACTTACACAACATCGGCAAAGATTTAGTCGCCATCATGCTCGAAGGTGCGGGTTTCAGAGTGATTGATCTGGGCGTTGATGTACCACCGGATCATTTCGCGAAACAAGCTCAACGCTGTTCCGCGAGCATCATCGCACTCTCTGCATTGCTCACAACAACCATGCAAATGATGAAATATACACTTAAAGAATTACACGAAGCCCGGCTTATCCCTGGCGTTCGAACAATGATTGGTGGCGCGCCTGTAACAGCCCGCTTTGCGCAATTGATTGGCGCCGATGGCTACGCAGAAAATGCCGCGGCAGCAGTGGATGAAGCAAAAAGACTAATTGAAATCTGAATGAAGAAGTCATCCCACGGAAAATCAGATGATTAGCTGAGACCATGGCTTTAATGAAATCGGTGAACAAATATGAGGAGCTATCAAAGGTGGCTTTGTCCTTAAAAAAATTAAAAACTATGAATAAGAAATCAATTCAATTTATACTCTATTTTTCTATTTTGATACTGGTTTATTTCACTGCAGGATGTCATTTTCAGGAAATCGATCAACCTGCCTCAGCACAACCCGACACAGAAATACACATTTCAATTTCTGTGCATGACAATCTGGTTCCGGAGCCTAATGCACACAAAGGCATGTTGGCAGTGCTAATCCCCGATGATTGGGAGTTCATCAGTTGTAATTATTCATTTTCGCTGGGATCCGGCTCCATGGGATTCTCGCCGGCGTGGACTGATTCGGTGGAAGCATGTTATCCGGCAAGCGATTTTAGCGAAAACATGAAATGGTACGCGCTCATCTCAGACCAGGGATATGCTTATGACGATCCGATAACAATTCAAATAGATTTGACCCTGAGAGCGGGTATGACAGAAGGGTGTTATGATTTAGGCTATCTGGTAACAAAAGCGACAAAGGATTTGCTTTGTTCCGGCGATCCATCCTGGGCGCCATTGTCCTACCCGCATACAATCGGCGTCCCGGATTCAGGCTGTGGTGAAAATCAATTTTCTGCAGAATCGGCTCCGGAATGGGATGCACTTTTCTATCGAACATCCGGGTGGACCGGCAGTGACGCCACATATTCAATACCTCTATCTGGCTACGACGCACCAAATAGCCCATCTGATCAGAAATCTCTTTTCGTTTTCGGAGATACGTTTATTGGCGAGGTTGATGAACTGGGGAGCAGGTCAAATACTGTTATGATCAACAATTCGTATTGTGTTCTTGAAGGAACCTGTCCGGTTCCTGAGAACATCGATTTCTTTTGGGATCAGTCAATTCCTGAGAGACCGCAAAGCTCTTTTGTACCGCACATCCCGGCGAACGAGCCGGGCGACTGGTTCTGGCCCATGGACGGGATCAATATTGAGGGAACGACTCATCTCTACGGATTGCGCTTGAAAAAAGGTAATGGTGGCGGGATTTTTAATTTTGATATTACCGGAGTTTCTCTGCTATCATTTCAATTGAATTCAACCAACGAAATAATCAATTATAAAGAACAAGACACCCCGTTATTTTACATCGACGAAACCACTGGCTCGGAAATTGTCTTTGGGCAAGCAGTGCTGCCCATGACGGAAATATCCGGTTATTCCGATCCTGATGGATTTATTTATGTTTATGGACCCAAAAATACCTCGAGCGGAAAAGAATTAGTTGCAGCACGTGTTCTGCCGAATGAGATTGAAAATTTCCAAAATTATGAATTCTGGAATGGCGAAACCTGGACTGCTGATATCTCTTCCTGCGCTGCGATTACGGATAAAATTTCCCAGGAATTTAGCATCCACCCGGATGTGGATGGCACATTCATCCTGGTGTTTTCAATCAACTTTACAAGTGTTGCCGTTCGCAGGGGTGAAAGTCCGGTAGGACCGTTTGATTTTTACCGAATTATCTGGAACAGTCCCGAGGCGCTGAACGATCCGAACGTTATTATTTATAATGCAAAAGCGCATCCGCATCTTTCAGAACCAGATAACTGCTTAATCAGTTATAATGTCAATACAACCGATTTCGCAGCTCATTTTTCAAATGCCGGTATTTATCGACCGCGTTTCATCACTTTTAAGAAAGATACCCGGTATTCAGGGCTAATAATTCACGCTGAGCAAAAACAATTGCACTTCAAACTAAATTCCAATTATCCGAATCCATTTAATCCGCACACAACTATTTCTTACCAACTTGCAGAAAGCGCACATGTAAAATTGACGATCTATAATGCACGCGGACAACAGATCAAACAGCTTATGGATAAAACGCAACGCACTGGCAATCATTTCATTTCATGGGATGGAACCAATAATTTTAACAATCCGGTAAGTTCCGGTTTATACATGTATCAACTAAATGTTGACGGACATACACGAAGCCGAAAAATGATTTTAATACGCTAACAGAGCCGTAAAGAACATGACAAAAAATAACCGACATACCGTGCGCAGTGATAAACTTTCAGCACACTTCCGAAAATTAGGCGATGAGTTTGTGATAATTGAAAATCCGAATTACGTGCATCCTGAATTTGAAATCTGTCCCATTGCGCCAAAGATAACTGAAAAACGAAAGCATCTGATGGGAATTGTACAGGACATGGACGGCACTACCACCACCACCGAAAATCTATGCCTCTATTCTCTGGAAACAATGGTTCGAAAATTTACCGGGAGACTCTCCAGGGATCAATGGGCTGGTCTGGATCGGGAACAAGATTATCCGCATATTATCGGGAACAGCACCACGAAACATGTCGAATATCTTGTAAAAACCTACGGTAAATTTATTGACCGGCATTCATTTCAAAAATCTTTTCTGCATTCTGCCTGGCTCACACTGGCAGGCGGTCGCGATCAAACGCGCAAGCAGGAAGTGCGCGCCGATTTAAAACATTTTAAATGCAATGATATTTTAGCTGAAAGTAATATTGCCTGGTGGCGGAAACAAATTAATCAAAAACAAAAGTTGTTCGTCCCACAGAAAATTGAAACACTGATCAACAAACATTCAGGTTCGATTCTACTCGATTCATTTTCAGATCAGGTGCGGGCGGCGATTGATATTTACTATCAAATTTACCATGAGATTTTATTTAAAATTGAGACCAATGCATCAGAAGATTTGCACGATATTCTGTCCGATACATCGAAACATCTGATAGAGCCCATGCCCGGCGTCGGGATTTTTCTGGCAACAGTGAAAGGCTGGCTTGGCGAGGATGTTGCCTTATTTTATGACGAGTTATGGCAATCAGTCACTGAACAAACCACAGCACATAAAATTGAAGCGGAAACAGGAAAAGAGCAACTTGCGAAATTAGGTCGCCTTTTTCAGGAACAGCCGTTAAAAACTGCCATTGTTACGTCGTCCATCGCGTATGAAGCGCATATTGTGTTAACAGAAGTATTTCGGGTGATTCGTGCAGAAATTGAACAATGGCCTTTATCAATAGATCGAAAGAAATACTTTATTCAGCTTTTTTCTGATTATCACCAGGTATTTGATCGCGTGATTACAGCATCTGATTCCAGCGAAATCCGGTTGAAGCCGCATCGTGATTTGTACAGCCTGGCACTGCATCAACTGGGGATTCACAAACAGGATTTTGATAAAGTGATTGGCTTCGAGGACAGTGAATCTGGAACGATTGCCATCCGCGCCGCAGGGATCGGATTTTGCGTGGCAGTACCGTTCGCGGATACGCAAGGGCATCAACTGGAATATGCAAGCTATATTCTGCGCGCAGGACTGCCAGAGGCAATGGTGGTGCATCAGTTGTTTTTAATAAGTGATTCGTAACACGGGGCGTGCCGGAGTGCAGGCTGTTAAGAACCTGTCCAGGAACTTTGATATCGTCGGAAAAACCCATGCGAAGGTTTCGCTACAACACAATATATAGATAAATACATGAATACATATCAACATACAGCCTGTCCCGTTTTGAAAAACCTTCGCAAGGGTAGTTCTTGGACAAGCTGTTTATGGACTTGGCAATATTGGATGGCGCCGAATATTGCAGTCAAAGTAGTTCTTGGACAAGCTGTTTATGGACTGCCACCCCGTAAGGCGGATAACTTAAACGTGAGACGGGATTCGGGAATACGTATCCTACGACCACGTACTAATACCTACAGCTTTAATTCAGGAGGGTTTCTATGCAAAAAAAATATAGAAATACATACCCAGTACTGGTGCTTTTATTGCTTCTGCCATTTACACTTCATTCAGGTACGACAGGAAAAATTGCAGGAGCGATAAAAGATAAATTAACCGGCGAACCACTGCCAGGTGCGAATATTCAAATTCAGGGTACGTACATGGGTGCGGCTTCTGATTTGAGTGGCAATTATTTCATGTTGTCGATTCCGCCGGGAAATTACACCGTCGTGGCAACGATGATGGGCTATGAACCAGTAGCAATTCAGAAAGTGAGTATCCGTGTGGATCAGACGACAAGACTTGAAATTGAAATGACGCAGGAAGTGATGGATCTCGGTGAATCTGTGGTTATTGTTGCCGAGCGACCACAAATTCAAAAAGATCTGACGACCAGCATCGAAGTTCTTGGTCTGGAAGATATGAAACAGACAGTGGCCCGAGATGTGGACGAAACTGTGAACTTACAAACCGGCGTCTTTTTTGATCCGATCCCGGTCGAAGGCAATCTTTCCGGTACCGGACGCGGAGAAAAGCGATACTCAGTCCGCGGAGGCGAGCAGGATGAAGTGATCTGGTTTGTCGACGGAATGCGGGCATCTTCCATGACAGAGGCAAAAGCAGACGGCGGCGGTTCTTTTACCCAGTTGAATCAGGACGCGGTGCAGGAAATTCAGGTCATTACCGGTGGATTTAACGCGGAATACGGACAGGCGCAGTCGGGAATCGTGAATGTGATCACGAAAGAAGGAAGCCAAAATTATACTTTCTCTGTTGATTATAACTACAGCCCGCCGCATCAACGCCATTTTGGTGACTATATCTACGATCCGGAAAAGAACATCGAATTTCAACGCCACACGCTGGAAGACGGTACTCTCGATCCAAATTGGTGGACGCCTGAGCGTCAGCGCCAGGTGTATGACTATCGGAATTACGCAGATCATGAACTTCGGTTTTCTCTTGGCGGTTCCATTCCCGGTTCATTTCTGCCATTCATTGGTTCGGAATTGGAAAAAATGACCTTCTTCCTCACCGGTCGTTATCAGGAAGAGCCTTATGAACTGCCGCGCCCGCGGGCGACCCGGGATTTAACCAATATCGATTTTAACGGCAAGTATGTCATTCAACCCGGACTCTCGCTAAAATTCGGCGGCATGTGGAGTCATGATAAACACGCGACCAATGCCGAGGAATCATTTCCCTCCAGGGCGAAATATTACCGCGGCTATGGTTCACTGCTCGATAACTATTATTCCCAGTTCCGCCTCGGCCTGACTCACGCCATCAAACCGGAAATGTTTTATGAAATCAAACTAAGTTCGTATACATTTACACAAAAAGAAAAGCCGAGCCCGTACCGCGTTTTAGGCGAAAGTACAAAACCGGATGTCTGGGGCTGGCATTATTACGATAGCTTCGAGGATGAGCCATTTGTTGCACATCTGTTCAGTCCCACTGGAGAAAATTCAACCAATGACCTGTCGCTCATCAGTAATTTAAGCTGGCAGATTAACCACAATAATCTCATCAAGACCGGGATCGAATTCCATTATTTCACATATAAAGAAGATTCCTGGGTTTTGCCCTCTTTTAGTGACAATCTACAAGACTATCGAGTGCGGGGGATCAACGAAATATATCATCCGTTCCAGTTCGCCGCATACATTCAGGATAAAATGGAATTCGAAAGTATGATCCTGAACATGGGACTGCGCTATGACTTTTTCGACGGGAACCGGGAGTGGTTTAATATAGCCAGTTTTGAATGGAATCCCTCTCTCGATCCTAACTATATCAAATCGGCTGACCCCGATCTCGATGGCATTGACACGCTGGGTCATAAAAAATGGGATTTTCAAAATGTGCTTGATAAACCACGTTCCAAAATGGATCCGTTCCATTCGTTCAATCCGCGAATCGGCATCTCTTTTCCGGTAACAGATGAAACGGTTTTTCATTTCAGTTACGGCCATTTTTATCAGGTCCCGGCGATCAATGCGCAATATGAATTTGCCTATTTTCGCCCTGTGGCGTTTATTAAAAATGAACCGGTACCAGGTCCCGATTACACCGATCCGGAGCGGGTCATTAACATGACCGTGGAACCGCTGAAACCCGAAAAAACGATTCAATTTGAAATGGGCATTAAACATCATTTCAAGAACCTGACGGTGCTGAATGTAACCGGCTATTACAAAGATATTTTCGACCGGGTGGAACGCGCCGGTTTTCTGGATCGCCTTATTTACGGCGTCGATCCGTTCGGCAGGACATCGAATCTTCCTTTTTCCAGCAGATTCAGTGGTGATTATGCCGACGCCCGCGGAATTGAGGTGAGTTTGAAAACGCTGTTTAGTAATAATTTCGTTGTCAATATCAATTACAGTTTTTCAAAAAGCACGCGCGGAACAGCTACTCCGCGGCAAATTAAAATTGATGAAAACGGCGAGACAACGTATCTGTGGTATGTCGATGCCGAACAACGGCTGCCAACGGAAAATTCGTACAGTCGTCCACACATTTTACGGGCGAACTTATTTATGCAATATCCGGGGAATTGGTCACTTCCGCTGTTGACGCCATTGTTAAAGGATACTGACTTGAATTTACTCTATCGTTACATCAGTGGCCAGGCGTTCACTTACCGCGAACCGGACGATCCGCCGGATTTATTGGATAACAAGCGTTTTCCCGCACGACAGACCTGGGACCTTAAATTCAACAAATATTTTGAGGTGGGACATCACTCTCTGGTTTTCTACACCAAAGTCACGAATTTATTCAATAATAAAAATATAAAAACGTATGGATTACCAATACCCTTCGGGGAAGAAGCATTGAAGCATTTTGTTGAGACCGGTGAGCCGAGTCCCATTGATCCGGATGGTTACAATATTGGCTATTCAATCTACTATGAGCCGCGCAGTATTTGGGTTGGCTTTCGCTATAATTTTAGATAGACATGAAATCGATGTCGCATTCTGAAATAGAAAATGGAGAACATTATGAAATATAAATTCATCACATTTTTTGTGATATTGCTGATAACTCAATCACTGTTTTCGCAATACCGGGAGCCGTTATTAAAATTCCACGACCGCGGGCAACTCTGGGAAACAATGAAAGATAACGGACAGATTGGCGGATTATACTCCTCGTTCCAGTTTTATCCCAGTATGGATTGGCCCGGCGGACCGGAAACGCTGCCCAATAAAGATGAACAGCGTTCGTATATGCAGGGTGCAGGCGTGTGGATCGGCGGAACCAATCCCGATGGTTCCGTATTTTTAGATGAAATGGGTCCGTTTACCTACGTCGATCAGGGAACGTTTTTCGATATGACCGAAGTTGAAAATTACATCGGGCAACCGGGCTACGATCCGAACGAGGCCGAAGAAACCATTACAGCGCACTGGATAACCTCCCGCGGGATCGATGTGCAGCGCATCAGCCGTGCGTGGAGTTACCCCCAATTTGCAGATTTCATTATTCTGGAATACATTTTTACAAATGCATCCGCTGATAATTTAGCCGATGTTTATTTCGGCTTTCCGTACCTCATTCGTCCCAGCTATCAGGATGTGGTGGTTCAGGGCGGTTGGGGCGATAATTTCAATCTCGATGACGAAATCGTTGATTACGATGAGCAACGCGGGCTATTGTACGCGTATGATTATCAACCCAGTGTGGAAACGAACTGGAGTTATGGCAATTATTGGGCAGAGCGCGATGAACTTCGTACGCCCGGATATGCCGGATTTGCAGCTCTTTACACCGATCCTGCGGCTGACGATCAAACACAACCGGCCACAGTATTTTATGCACAGGCGCTAAATAATGTCCAGCGCCTGACACTGGCCAATCGCCGGGAAGAGGATTTGTACGCCATTCTCAATGGAAGCGACCGCTCGCTGATGGACGATCTTAAGCCAGAAGAGGTATTGTCGCCTTTCATGCTGCTGGGATATGGTCCGTATGATCTGGGAACAAGTGAATCCATCCGCATCGTGATGGTCGAGGCAGTGAACGGTATTCCGATGGAAGAGGCGGTGAAAGGAATTTCCTCACAATCCAAATTGCCGGCAGGACTTGATTCGTTGCAACATACGATCGATCGGGCACAGGTGCTTGTTGATAATAACTTCATGCCGGATACACTGGCGCTGGCACCGCCGTCTCCGGAGACGGAATATTTCGTTCTGCCATCGACGCAGGAAATTGTGATCACCTGGTCTCCGGAGCTTGACAATTGGACAGATCCATTTACAGGTAAGCAGGATTTAAAAATTTACCGTGTCTATCGCAGTGACCGCTCGTTCATCGGGCCGTTTGAAAAATTACGGGACATCGACCTCACCCGGAGTTATAATGTCGAGCGCTATTTTGACAGTGATCTCGGCAAATGGAAATACACAGACGACCGCGTCGATGTCGGCGTGGGCTATTTTTACGCAGTGACAGCCGTCGATAATGAAGGCAATGAAAGCGGGTTCACCAATCGCAATACAGATCAACTGGTGACGGCGCGACAGCCGGCGGAAAATGCACTGAATGTCAGTGTTTTTCCCAATCCGTTCCGCCTGGTATCCGGACTTCCGACGGCGGGCGAGGAAAGCTCCATTGTGTTTACCAATCTCCCGGAGAAATGCACTATTCGGATTTATACGGTAAGCGGAGATCTCGTTCGTACCCTGGAACATAATAATCCCAATTCCGGCGAAGAAGTATGGGATCAATTATCCGATTCCCGACAGAAAACCGCTGCCGGACCATATTTGTATACAGTACAATCGGATGTGGGAAATGCAAAAGGCACGTTGCTTTTAATTAAATAAAATCAATTTGACAGGATTACAGAATGAACAGGATTTTAAGAAGAAAAAGATGAAGATTAAAGAAACCAATATGAAAGTTTTAGCAGACATCAAGTTCAATAAAAAAATTAGCAGCATCATAATCTTTTTGGATGAAAAATAAAACTAAAAAAATAGTGCATCATGTCTTTTACATTTTTCCTGTAAATCCTGTTATCCTGTCAAAAAACCGGGAGATAATATTAATGAGACATAAAATAATCATCACACTAATCCTGCTGACCACCGGTCTCGCTTTCGGTCAATGGGATTATGGATTTGATTTCAACAAGGCGGGATCTGCCGGGCTGCAGTTCCTCAAGATTGGCGTTGGCGCCCGCGAATGTGCAATGGGCGAAGCGACATTGGGAACAACCCGCGGGATCAATTCAATTTTCTGGAATCCTGCCGGAATCGCGTACATTGAAAAACGGGAAGTGTTTTTCTCGCACACCGGCTGGCTGCTGGATATTAATCACAGTGCGACAGCACTTGGTACCAGAGTCGGTAATATCGGAGTCATCGGACTCAGTTTTGTCTATTTGGGACTCCCCGAATTTGAAGAGACAACCGTAAAAATGCAGGAAGGCACCGGGCGCATGATATCTGCCCATGATATTGCGGTGGGGCTTTCCATTGCCCGGCGGTTTACGAATAAACTATCCATGGGCGGACAAATCCGCTATGTCCGGGAAAAACTGGATCAGGACTCATTTTCAAATATTCTATTAGATATTGGTGCGATGTATTACACTGGTTACCGCAATCTGTTTATTTCAGTGTCGGCACAACATTTCGGCCCGGATATTAAAATGCTGCGGGATAAATTCAGGATGCCGCTTATTTTCAAAGTCGGTTTAGCCGATGATTTATTTACTACAGAATCTCAAAGGTTGACCGCGGCAATCGATCTTGTGCACCCGACTGATAATACCGAGCGCATGAATTTTGGTTTGGAATACGGTTTCCTCAACTGGATTTTTTTACGCAGCGGCTACCGACTCAACTCTGATCTGGGAGAATGGTCTTTTGGCGCCGGTTTAAATCAATCACTCATCGGCGTCGATGGTACGGTGGATTATTCATACACAGATTATGGTAAAATTATGGGAGCGGTAAATCGAATATCCGTATCATTCGGATTTTAACGGTTATTAACCCATGTCACCATAAATTATAAAGGATAAACTCCTTTTTATTGAAGTTAAATTAATTTTCAGTTCATAAATATGTGAATGGGTCACGACATTGAAAATCGGCTCGACATATTGAACTGAGGCCCTGTTTTGGGCAACATTTCATCAATTTTGTTAATGTCGAGGTGAACTTGGGTTAAAATAGAACATAAAATTAGATTGACAACTCAAAAATTATTAGAGAAAGGAAGCAGACATGGCAGCAACATTGGAAAGCTTGGTTGAAAACCTGATTAACGGAAAAGCAGACGAAGTAAAAAAGTTAACGCAACAAGCAATTGATGAAAAGATTACCCCACGGGAAATTTTAAATGAAGGGCTTCTCGTTGGCATGGCAGAAGTAGGCCGGCGTTTTAAAGCGAATGAATTTTACGTGCCAGAAGTTCTTATCGCTGCCCGCGCGATGAAAGCCGGAATGACACTACTAAAACCGATGTTATCAGATACCGGGGTGGAGCCGGTCGCGAAAGTTGCCATTGGTACGGTAAAAGGTGATTTGCACGATATCGGCAAAAATCTGGTCGGAATGATGTTAGAAGGCGGTGGCTTTGAAGTGGTTGATTTGGGTGTTGACGTCACAGCGGATAAATTTATCGACGCGATTAAAAACCAGAATGTCCAAATTCTCGGGATGTCGGCTCTGCTCACGACAACAATGGTCAACATGAAATCAACTATCAGGGTATTGGAAGATGCAAATATGAGAAATAACGTGAAAATACTTGTCGGCGGTGCTCCGGTAACAGAAGCGTATGCCAAAGAAATCGGCGCAGACGGTTATGCCGCAGACGCCGCATCTGCCGTCGATCTGGCAAAATCGGTTTTATAAAAAACTCAGCTATTGGCGCCTGGCTGTTAGCTATTAGCCTTTCATGATAATAAGTATGAAAAGTAAATAAGAAATTTTTATCGATCATCAGAAATACTGTCTGCCGAAGAAAAATCCGGTTTGCCTATGAGCTAAAGAGCCAATAGCTAATACCAGAAATCCATTAAGGGATTTCACTCCGGAGTGGAGCTGTATCATAAGTCTGATTTTTTTTGTAAAATGTCATTCCGGGCTTGTCCCAAAATCTACTAATTATTAATAAGTTAGGGGATTCCTGCATTCGCAGGAATGACACCAAAAAATGACTTTTGATACAGCCTCCTCTTTCTAAAAACAGGAGATTATCTATGCCTCAGCATTATGAATTTCACGTCATTTCCAATACACACTGGGACCGGGAATGGCGTTACCCCAGTCAGGAAACGAGAACACATCTGATTGAATTAATGGATTGGTTATTCGAAGTTTTCGAAAAGTACCCGGACTACAAACACTATCATCTGGACTCGCAGACGATTCCTCTGGAAGATTACCTGGAAATTAGACCGCAAAATCGGGATAAGCTGAAAAAATATATTTCCGAAGGACGGCTGCTGGTTGGACCATGGTACACGCTGCCGGAAATGAATACGGTGAGTGCTGAGGCAATTGTCCGAAATTTGATGCGCGGGCATAAAATCGCTGCAGAATTTGGGAAGGTGATGAAAATCGGTTACACGCCCACGTCTTACGGTCAATTGTCTCAAATTGCACAAATCTATTCCAGCTTTGGAATTGACGGAATGATGTTTTATCGCGGTATTGTGCGGGAAGAATGCGATACTGAATACATTCTCGAAGCAGCGGATGGTAGCCAAATTTTAGGACTTCGGCTGAGTGCGCTGTTCAGCCGGGCGTCATTCTGGCTGCACCTGTTTCGGGCAACAATGTTTGAGAATCCATATCACGATGGCTACTATCGCTGGGAACAGGGATATCTCCCGTTCCGGCGATGCGACAGCAACTCTGGCGATCTGGACTACCGCCTGCTGGAACCAACTTCTTTGCAGAATTTCAGCCCCGAATTGCTGGACGAGGGAATGATAAAAATTAAAGAAGATGTTGCCGCTGATGCCACAACACCCTATCTCATTGTGATGGACGGGATGGATAGCGTGTCCCCACATCCGAACACAATTAGGATAATTGATTATTGTAATCGCAAAAATACCGGCGATGTTTATATTCACAGCTCCTTTCCCGCGGTGATCGAAAAAATTAAAAATTCCGTGGATTGGTCAAAACTAACTGTCCTGAAAGGCGAGCGCCGGCATCCGAGTAAAGATAACTGGTTCAACCGTCTTTTAAAGGACAATGTGTCAACACGGCTGTATCAGAAGCAGATCAACGCCAAAATGCAAACCCTGTTGGAAAAATGGGCCGAGCCATTTTCGACATTTAGCTATTTGCTCGGCATGGAATATCCTGCCCCTTATCTGGAAATCGCCTGGAAAAACCTGCTAACGAACCACCCGCACGACAGCATCACCGGCGTGAGCATGGATCAAATTCACAAAGATATGTTGTTTCGATGGGGACAGGTGGAGCAAATCGGCGAAGCACTGACTAACCACGCATTTGCAGCGTTTGCCCGCAAAATAGATATTTCCCCTTTCAATAAAGAAGATATCGCGGTAATTGCATTCAATCCGCTAAATTATGAACGAACAGAGATTGTGGAAGCAAATATCGATTTCCCCGCAGAACCGAAATTCAAATCCATGGAAATCATTGATGCGGAAAGCGGCGAACCAGTAGCATTTCAACTGAAAGAGCGCAAGGAATGGGGAGCCAACGTGATGAATCCGTACGATATTCCGTCGCCGTTTCACACCCGCCGGTTCACGTTTTACTTTGAAGCGAAACAGCTTCCTGCCTGCGGTTATCGTACGTTCATTGTTCGCCGCAAGGATGCGGAGCTGGTCAATTATGGTTCCCAAATGCCTGCGAACCATGTTTTGGAAAATGAATTTTTGCGGGTTGAAATCAATCCCAATGGCACGTTTAATTTGACAGATAAAACAACAGGCAGAACATTTCCGAACTGCCACTTTTTTGAAGATGACACCGAAGCCGGCGATCCCTGGACGCGCATCGAACCGTTGCAGAACCGGAACATCAGCTCGCTGGGTTCTGCTGCCCGAATCAGTATTGTGGAAGATGGCGAGCTGCAATCCACAGTAAAAGTTGAACTGAACATGCTGATCCCGAAAAGCCTGACATCTGACAAAAGTAAACGCAGCGATGAAGAGGTTATCTTGCCAGTGACATCATTCATCACATTGAAAAAAGGATGCCCGCGGCTGGATATCACAACGCAGTTCGAAAACAATGCATGGGATCATCGTCTACGGGTATGTTTCCCGACAGGCATGAAAACCAGCACCGTGGACGTGGAAACCGCATTCGATGTCGTCAGCCGAAATATCGAACTACCGGACACCAGAGACTGGGTGGAACCAGTGACCGGCACGCAACCGCATCTCTCCTTTTTCGATTTATCGGATAAAAACAGCGGACTCGCAGTAATCAGCCACGGACTTGTGGAATACGAAGTACAGGACAATGAATCCCGCACGATGGTGCTAACGCTGCTCAAAGGCGTGCGTTACCCCAAAGTGGGATTGCCCACAGACCGGGTGGAACGACTGGAACAATCCGGTTCCCAGTGTCCCGGCGCACACACGTGCTCATACTCGCTTTACCCTCATCCGTACGATTGGCAACAGGGAAATGTGTATCAACAGACATATCGTCATTTCACTCCGGTAAAACTGGTGCAATGCGGAATCAGCGGTGGTGATTTACCAGTGACAAATGGTTTGTTGAAAATCGAGCCGGAAGAACTCATTCTGAGCGCGCTAAAAAAATGTGAGAATCGAGAGTCGGTCATCGTGCGGTTTTTTAATCCGACTTTAAAAGAGATATCTGCGAACATCACTTTCAGGTCACCGCTAAAACAGGCTTTTAGAACGAATTTAAACGAAGAGCGTATGCAAGAAATTCCGGTATCGAAATCAGGGGCGATCAATTTAAACGTGAGTCACAAAAAAATTGTCACATTGGAATGTCTTTTTAAATGATGACAGGCAAAGAAAGAATTCTTCGCGCCATTCAGTTGGAGGAACCGGATCGGGTTCCGGTGTTTTGTCAACTTTCGATTGGATACATGCTTTTAAATAGCGGAATCGCACCATCTGAGTTTTTATTCACCAATTCCGGTTATATCGACGGCTTGATCCTGGCTTATTCGGACTGTGGATTCGATGCAATTTTAATCAATAATTATCATGACAAGAATCCGGAAAATCCATCAAAAATTCAACGCATCGAAAATGCCGGAAATGCCGAAATCATTCACTGGACAGACGGGCGCCGCACAGTCTGCCCGTTCGATGACGATCCTTATGAGATGGATGAACAGCAAAATGCGAAACCGGCCATCGAAGCATTTTCGCCGGATGAAATCAATCCGGAAACAGTTCCACCGGACTACTATTTTCAACCGATCATTGAAATAAAAAAACGGGTCGGCGAGCATACGGCAGTTGTAGGAGAGATAGCCTGTCCGTTTTCCTGTCTCATGAATACGTTCGGCTTCGAGCAATCACTGACGGCATTGCTTACAGCTCCGGAAAAGGTGCAAGCCATTCTGCAGCAATTTGGCGCCATGCAATTGCAAAATGCACTGAAACAAAGTTCACTCGGGATCGATTTATTAAATATATCATCTCCGTATGCTGGTAATGGATTTATTTCCAGAAACCATTATCAGCAATTCGTGCTGCCCTTCATTAAGTCAATTATCGATGTAATGAAAAAACGTAATATGCCGACGATGATACACACCTGCGGCAGCATCATGGATCGGATGGATTTGATGATCGAAACCGGAGTCACCGGCATCGAATGTATGGACCCGCCGCCGCTGGGAGATGGTGATCTGGCGCAGGCAAAACGTAAATATGGTAGCCGGATATTTCTGAAGGGAAATATGGATTCGGTGAATGTATTGTTAAAAAGCAGCATCGATCAAATCCGGAAAAATGTTTTCGATACGATGCACGCCGGTGCACTTGGAGGTGGTTATATTCTCAGCACCTCGTGTTCGGTTGCCCCGCGCGTTCCGCAAGATAATTTGAAATTTCTTGCGGAAATAGCCTGTAAATATGGTAAATATCAATAATTCGGAATGAGAGAAATCTATATTGTTACTATGAAATGAATTTTTCAGGTCATTAAATATGAAAAAAATATCAGTTCAAAAATCAACTGATCTTGGACTTCTTTTTTATGAAAATCCTGTTCGCATGATCGGTCAGGATGCTGCATACTCCATTCCCATTAATGATGAAAAAGCGCTATGGATTTTTGGCGATACACTCGTCGGCACCATCGATCCGAAATCCAACCGCCGCTACTTTGACGCGATGCCAACCAATACCGGCTTAATTTGTCCCAGACAAAATGCTTCTTCCGGGCTAAATCAATTTGACTATCTCACAGATGATAGCGGTCAGTTGAGAGAACTTGTCCCGTACCTAAAAAATGAATCACCCCAAAAATATCGAATCTGGGCCATGCACGGGTTTCATTTAGATGGGAGGGTTTATCTGTATTATATCAAGGTTAGACTTGAACCCAAAGCGGAATGGCCCTATAAATTTGAAATCTCCGGTTCCGGTCTGGCAATGGCCGATTATCCGGATTTAACGTTTTCACGAATTGTGCATAAAAAGTCGAGCCATTTATGGGGACCGGACGAACCATGCTTCGGCGTTGCAGTTTATCCTGATTATAATGAGCGCCTCGCGTATGTTTACGGAACGCGTCTCGAAGGGAAAATCCATCGCTGCTACCTTGCCCGGGTTCCCTTTGATCAAATAACTGATATAACGAAATATGAATATCTGATTTCACAGAAACCGCAATGGAGCAGCGAACGCTCTGAAATGATTCCCGTATTGACAGGGATGCCCACGGAAATGACTGTCTCTTATAATAATTATCTCGGCTGTTATCTGGCTGTTTATTCGCGCGACAAAACAAATAACATTGAGGCAAGCACTGCCGCGTATCCCTGGGGACACTGGAGTGAGCCATCCGTTATTCATACAGCAAAAACCGGATTAAGAAATCCGTTAGTATACGGTGGGCCAATCGTGTACGCCGGAAAAGAGCACCCGGAACTGGCACAGGAAAGCGGCAAAATTATTTATATAACCTATGTCGAGTTTGAAGAATATTTCCCGCATTTTGTGAAAGTCATTTTAAAATAGTCGAGGCCAGTTTGGAAATTTTTGCTAAACGAAACCAGTATCAACTCTTGCTGCGCTTGCTATCGTATTTGAAACCGTACTGGGACAAATACCTGCTGATCATCATCCTGCTGGTTATTCAGGGAACTATCCATACACTTCCCGTGTTGTTAATTTCCAAACTTCCTGTGTTCATTGATCAGGGCACCGTATCAGATTATTTGAAATTCTGTTTTCTGTTGCTATTACCGACGCTAACGTTCCGATGGGTCATCTTCGATAGTTTGCTATATACTCTTGTTTGGTACATTGGTTTAAAGTTGGCATTTAAATTTCGTCTTGATCTGTACCGGCATATCGAAAAATTAAGTTTGCGTTTTTATCAGAGCAGACCGGTGGGCGAACATCTGTATCGCGCCAACTTTGACATCGATGCCATGCTGCCAATACTGAATTCCACTCAGGACGGCATTCCCGGATTCTTTTCAAGCGTTTATCAGATGTTGCTCATGGCCTACCTCGTTTCCATTGCCGGCGTCGATATTCTGTTTTACCTTACTTTAATTTTGATCCCGATTTATATTATCGTCCATTTGATGTACACTGTTGTCCAGAGGCTGGACTATCGCAAGCGTGCCCGGGCGCAGGAACTGGAAGCAATCCTGCGACAGAGCATTGCCGGGATCCGGGTGATCAAAGCATTTAACCGGATCAAATATACCAGTCGTCGCTATTTTCATGCAATGGTGAACTATTATAAAACAGGCCAGGCAACCTATTTTATGCAAATTGTGGCAGATCAGGTGCGGGTCTCCCCTATTCATATTATCTGGCCGCTGTCGCTGCCGTTTTTTGCCTACTTAGGATTGAAAGGAAAAATCCCGATCATTACCTGGGGCAGCATAATTTATTTTTCCCGGGCACTGTTATATTATCTCGATGGGACGTACAAATTTTTTCAGAAATTCCGGCTTTATCTGGTACCTGCCAATCGACTATTCGAAACTCTCGATGTGCAGCCGGAAATTATCGAATCGCCGCAGGCAAAACGAATCGCGCATTTAAAAGGGGACATCAAATTCAAGCATGTCAATTTTTCTTATCAACCGGGGCATCCGGTATTGCATGATATTTCTTTTGAAGTAACGGCAGGAAAAAAAGTGGCCATTATCGGGCCGAGCGGCGCCGGTAAAAGTACTATTGCAATGTTAGTAATGCGATTATATCAACCTGATTCAGGACAGATCCAGATTGATGACATGGACATTCGGGATGTTAAAATGCAATCTGTGCTTTCGCAAACCGGCGTCATTTTACAGGATACCTTTCTGTTTGGCGGCACTATTCGGGACAACATCCGTTACGCCAAACCAGAAGCCACAGACAAAGAAATCGAGCAAATAGCCGCGACAGCCGGTCTTCATGACGATATTCTAAATATGCCGCACGGCTATGAAACAGACGTCGCAGAAGGCGCCAGTCTCTCCGGCGGGCAAAAACAGCGCATCGCAATTGCCCGGGCATTACTAAAAAACCCCAAATTACTAATTTTAGATGAAGCAACATCATCGCTGGATGTGACCACGGAATGGGGCGTCATGAAAACACTAACAGAAAATTTCGGTGATATTACAACCTTGATTATCTCTCATCGATTGAATACGATTCTCGACGCTGACCACATTATTGTCGTTGAAAAAGGCGCGATTATCGACATGGGAACACATACGCAACTTTTAAAAAAATGCAGTTTTTATAATCAATTGTACCGCCAACAAGCAGGCATTTTTGAAACCGAACAGGGATAACATGGCAAAAGCAACACAAAGCGACTGGAAAATTTTTCTTTATTTTATGAGATATCTCAAACCGGTTTGGGACAAAGTTCTGTTGATGCTGTTGCTGGCAATCGTGCTAACGGTTGTGGATATCAATACCGTGATTTTACCATTACTCGTACGAAAGTTTATTGATCAGGTGTTGGCACAGCAGGATTGGTACATGTTCAAAATACTGCTGATTATCATCATCGTTCAAATTGTGCTTTATCTGACGTTTTTCGTTTTGTCGGAAGTAGTAAAATATGTTATTTCAATCCGTATCGGCATTTCATTAAGCATGGATGTGTTTAAACATGTTCTTCGATTACCGCTTAGTTTCTTTCAAAAACGCCCGATTGGAGAACATATCTATCGGGTCGGCAGCGTATTTGATCCGGGATTTGCAAATCTGGCCATTATTGGCTTACTATTCGAATTAACCGGCACTGCGAAATCCGAACAACAACCACTGTTCGGAAAGGATGTGGACGGCGTGCTGGGCATGTTGACGCAATCGCTGGACTTAATTATCCGGGTTAGTTTTCGCTTGTTATTGATACTGTTTACAATCACCGTCGGATTTAATCGCGAAATAGGTATTGCTCTGTTCTGTTTTTCAATCCCTTATATTTGGCTCATCCATAAACTTTATAACGTACAACGACGCATCGATTTTAAATATCGGGCAAAAAGTCAAAATTTTATGGCAGGCTTGCAACAATGGTTTGCCGGGATAAAAACAATCAAAGCTTATTGCAAAGGGAAATCATCTCTCAAAGAAAATGTCGGACTATATGTAAAGATGCTGCGAGTGGAATTTCAAAATTACTTTGTAAAATTGGGAACAGACAGCTTCATTTTCTTTTTTCGATATTTATTTATCGTCACCGCGCTTTTTTACATGGCAATTAGAGAAACCCGGTCAGCAGGCGCTATCTTCGCGCTGTACTTGCTGCTCGATCAATTCTTCAGTCCGATTAATTTATTCATCCGTGTAATTGAAGGCATTCGGCTGCAACTGGTTCCTGCCCGCCGATTGATGGAAACACTGAATGAGAAACCAACCATTCGTGAAAAAGAAGATCCGGTGGCGCTAAAACATTTCGGTGGACCGTATCATTTAAAAGATGTTACTTTTCAATATATCCCGGGAAAAGAAGTGCTTTCGGACATCAAGCTGACAATTCCGCCCGGTGTAAAAATTGGTATCGTTGGGCCGTCCGGTTCCGGAAAAACGTCGCTGGTGAATTTATTAATGCGTTTTTATGATCCTGATTCCGGCGCTATTTATGCCGGCGATATAAATTTGAAAGACCTTGAACATCATCACTATTATGAAAATATCGGGATTATCCTGCAAGAGGATTTTCTATTTAACGGAACTGTTCGCGAGAATATTCATTATGGGAAACCCAATGCCACAGAAGATGAAATAATTGCCGCAGCAAAAGCCGCTGCAATTCATGAGGATATTTTATCGCTTTCGGATGGATATGATACAGAGCTAGGCGAAGACACACGCCTATCCGGCGGCCAGCGCCAGCGAATCGCTATTGCCCGCGCACTTATTCGGCAGCCGAATATTTTAATTCTGGATGAAGCCACCAGTTCTCTCGATTCTCAAACTGCATTTAAAATCGAAGATACTTTGTATTCTCTTGGCGAAACATTAACGCTGATTATGATCACGCATAAGCTGTCATCTGTCCGAAAATGCGATAAAATATATGTGATGAATCACGGCAAAATTGAACAACAGGGCAGCTTTGACGAACTTGCCGCACAGAAGGGCATGTTCAAATCACTTTATCAAAAACAGATGACGTTTTAAACGGAGAACAAAATGAACCGATTTGTTAAAAAGTTACTGGCAAAATATGTTATATATATTGAAATTATCGGATATTTACTTGTTATTTTATTTATCGGTGGGTTGATTGCGCTTTCATTCATCAAAGCTGAAGATGAATACGTAAATTTAAACGGACATCTGTTACTGAACGCCGAGCTACTTGTGTTTGAAAAAGAGCACTATCTCATCGACGTGCTCTCTGAAACCAATTCTTCTGTAAATAAACGCTCGCCATTACTGGAAATCACGGATGACCCAAAATTTATCACAGATCGCGTAATGCTTACCACGATGGAAACACAAATAGAGAAAGTCCGGCAATTATCACGCACTGATCTGGAAGATCAACTATCTGCCATAATTTATGATCTCGAAGAAAAAACCTATCCCAATCTTCGCCTGAATACAATCCGGACATCAATAAGCGGAGATTATATTTTATTCCAGCCGGAACGTGATTTACTAAAGATGAATACTGCCATCGGCGGTGTATTTGATTTTTCAAATGCTCACATCATTGTTCCGCAATTGCCCGCAGATCGTAGTCAGGCGCGCAAGCTTAAAGCAGAACAATCCGGCGCCGCGACGATTCTATTAGGCGCGGTCAATACACGAACCGTCCCCGTCACCCTGATCCGCGTGGCCGAAGATTCGGCGGTTGCAAGAATTGATGAATGGACAATTGTCCAAAAAAATGAAATCGCCCGCTATTTTGCGAACCTAAAAAATGATGAAAAAATCTCCGTATCACTGCGAATTAAAGTCGGCTGGAAAAGCTGGATGAATCTGATTTGGAGATAATAAATTTCAGCTTGATAATAACAAATTTTTTGTTTAATTTAATGAATTTGATGTGCGAATTTGAATCTTATCAAAAGTCTATGAATATATAATACCACAGGTTACACAGGGCGAAGAACAATAGTTAGAAATCAATTCGGAAAAAATTCATGCCAAATAATTATGACATCACCGTTGCCGGGCATATCTGTCTGGACATTATCCCGGACATACCGGAAACCGGGTTTCGGGAAATCGGTGATATTTTAAAACCGGGCAAGCTGTTACAAGTGAATGCCGCAGAAATCAGTTCCGGTGGACCGGTATCGAATATGGGATTTGCATTATTAAAATTGGGACTCAACGTTGCATTTATGGCGCGCATCGGCGATGATCCGTTCGGGCATTTATTGCAGAACTTGATAAGCGCGCACGGACGAACGCCCGGTCTGGCAATATCTGCCAATGACCGGACTTCTTATACCATCGTCATTGCTCCACCCGGGATCGACCGTATTTTTATACATGATCCCGGAGCAAATTCGCATTTTTCATGCAGTGATCTGGAAACGGCTGTCATTGCAAATTCCCGCCTGTTTCATTTCGGCTATCCGCCGATAATGGAACAATGCTACAGAAACGAAGGAGCAGAATTACGGAAAATCATGCAAATTGCAAAAGATTCTGGTACTGTCACTTCTCTGGATATGTCGCTTCCCGATCCCGGCAGAGAGAGTGGCAAAGCCCCCTGGGAAAAAATTCTGAAAAATGTATTACCGTATGTGGATATTTTTATGCCCAGCATCGAAGAAGTCCATTTCATGCTCGACCGACGGAAATATTTATCCCTTAACGCTCTTTTCGGACATAAGAATATCATTGATTACATTGATCCCGCGGACTATTTCCGGCTCGCAGAAGAGTGCCTGAATCTGGGCGCGAAAATCGTGGTTTTGAAAAGCGCACACCGTGGTTATTATATTCTTACAGCGGATTTTCAGAATGAATCGAATTTCATTGAGATATTTCCGGGAGATTGTGAAAATTGGTCAAACCGCGAGCTGTGGTGTCCTGCCTTTTCTATTGATAAAATTGCAAGTGCCACTGGCTCCGGCGATTCGTCCATTGCCGGATTTCACGCAGCTTTTTTGCGGGGATATTCGATTGAGAAAACGCTTAAATACGCGACCTGCGTTGGATATCAGAACCTGCATCGCCTGGATGCACTGAGTGGTATTCGCTCGTGGGACGAAACCCGAAAAATGGTCAAAGATAATAATATGCCGGTGATTAAATTATCACTCGATTCATCGATATGGCGCTGGCAGGATGAATTTAAATTATACATTGGCGCCGGAGATGTACATTTTTAATTTTTCTTTTTGATATTTTCTGAATAACTCAGTTTAAAACCAGTTGGGAGGAATTGAAATGAAAAAATATTTTTTGCGTTTGTTGACAATCATCATACTGCTTTTCTCTGTAAACCTGCTTATTGCAGATGAAGGTATGTGGATGCCGCATCAAATGAAAGCACTTGACTTGAAAAAACTCGGTCTACAAATGAATCCAAATGATTTGTATAAAAAGGACGGCACCGGGTTGATGAGTGCGGTAGTTAGTCTCGGTGGTGGTACTGGCGAGTTCGTCAGCCGGGGAGGATTGATTTTGACAAATCATCACGTGGCATTTGGCGCGCTGCAACGGGCTTCTGATCCGGAGAATGATTATATCCAGGATGGATTTATTGCCCTGACATATCAGGAAGAAATTCCGGCACAGGGTTATATTGCCGATGTGCTGCTGGGATATGAAGAAGTCACAAAGAAAATTGACGCCGCAATTACATCCGGAATGTCGTATCTTGAAAAATATAAAGCAATCGATCAGGCGAAAAAGAAACTCATTGCGGACGCGGAATCCGCAGCTTCTGATCTTCGGTGCGAAGTCGCTTCGATGTACAGCGGCAATCAATATTATCTGTTCAAATTCAAACGGCTCAAGGATCTTCGCGTTGTGTTGGCTCCTCCGCGCGATCTTGGTAATTTTGGAGGTGACATCGATAACTGGATGTGGCCCAGACACACGTGTGATTTCGCATTCCTGCGCGCGTATGTCTCGAAAGATAATATCGGCGTGGATTACGATGAAAACAACGTACCGTATCAGCCAAAATCCATCATCAAAATTTCGCCGGACGGGGTACAGGCAGATGACTTCACTTTTGTGATGGGTTATCCGGGCCGGACATATCGCAATTACACGCTGCCTGAATTGAAGTATGCCGTCGATCAAATGAAAAATAGCATTGAGCTGCGCGAAGATATGATTGCATTTTTTGAAAACACCGGTGAAAACAACAAAGCCGTGGAGATCAAATACGCCAGCCTTGTAAAAGGATTGAACAATGGCCTAAAAAATTATCAGGGAAAATTAGAGGGATTTCAAAAAGCAAATATTATTGAGAAAAAGAAACAAACAGAACAAATATTTCACAAATGGCTACAGGAAAACGAAAAACATCGGCAAAAGTATGGGGCTGTTTTGGAAAACATCAGTAATTTTATGGAGAAATATGCTGACTTTGATGCAAGACAGGAAGCGATCTCCAATCTTATCAGCCGCTATTACGGTTCAGCAATGCTATCGCAGGCGTATTTGATTGTACGGACTGTAGATGAGAGAACCAGGCCCGATATGGAGCGCGAGCCATATTATCAGGATCGTAATTTTGACCGGTTGAAACTGGGCGTCAAATTAGCCGAGCGCCGCTATGACCTGGAAACCGACAACGCATTTTTGAAACATCAATTGCAAAAATTGGCTTCATATCCCGAAAACAAGGTCCCGGACGCATTCAAATCCGTTGTTACACATCAATCAAAGCAGGAAATCGACGCGTATGTGGATCGATTATACGCTGAAACAAAATTGGCTGATCCGGATTATCGTATCGAGCTGTTGAATGCAACACCCACTGAATTATTGAAATTAAATGATCCGTTCATTCACCTGGCAGCCGGGATAGAAAACGACTATAAAAATTTGCGCGAACAAAGAAAGGCATTATCTCAAGAACAGAGCGATTTGAAGAAACTCTACCTGGAAGCACTCCTCGAAAAAACTGACGGAAAAATCGCACCGGACGCCAACGGAACAATCCGCTTCACTTACGGCGAAGTTGCCGGTTATAACCCACGCGATGCAGTTTATTACAAACCACTAACATCACTCACAGGAGTTATCGAAAAAGAAACCGGTGAGGAACCGTTTCTTGTGCCTCAAAAATTAAAAACATTATATGCGGAAAAAGATTTTGGTAATTATATCGATAAAAACCTGAATGATGTACCTGCCTGTTTCCTCAATACCACAAACGTCACCGGAGGGAGTTCAGGCTCACCAACATTGAATGCAAACGGCGAACAAGTGGGTATAATTTTCGATATGACTTATGAAAGTGTAGTCGGAGATTATTACATTATTCCTGAATTTCAACGCACTATTAGCGTTGATATCAGATATGTGTTATTTGTAACAGATAAATTTTCCGGGGCAACCCATATTTTAGAAGAAATTGGTTTTGACGAACAAGAGAAAATAAAATGAATTCACGAGAACGAGTTTTAACAACATTAGCCCATAAAGAGCCGGATAAAGTACCCCTGGATCTGGGTGCAATGCGCTCCACGGGCATTATGGCAATTGCGTACAATAAATTAAAAAAACACGCCGGCTTAACAGGAGGTTACACCCGGGTATACGACATCGGCCAGCAATTGGCTGAGCCGGAACAGGAAATACTGGACCTGTTTCAAATCGATGTAGTCGATCTGGCAAATACCTTTGGCAAAAACAGTGAAAATTGGAAAGAATGGTCACTGCCGGATAGCTCTCCGGGGCAGGTGCATCATTTATTTTATCCGTCCCGTCACCAAAATGAATGGGTGTTTTACGATGGTAACCGCATCTCATCGCGTATGCCGGAAGATTGCCTCTATTTTGAATCGTGCAATCCACCACTGGAAAAGGCCACATCGAAACAGGATATTGAAAATCATAACTGGTACTATTATTCGGAAGAAGATTTGCGGACACTGGAACAAAAGGCAAAATATTTATATGAAAATACTGAATACGCGATCATGGGCGGATTTGGCGGAAACATACTCGAATACGGTCAAAACCTGCGCGGGTGGTCAAATTTCATGATGGACATGGTCATTAATCGCGGTCTTGCCGAAGATCTGATGGATAAACTAACAGAGGTACATCTGCAAAATCTTGAAGGATATCTGCAAGCCGTTGGCAAGTACATTCAGATTATTCAAATGGGTGATGATCTGGGCACACAAAATGCTCCCCAATTATCACCGGATATGTATCGTGATTTGATAAAACCACGGCATCAGAAAATTTATAAATACGTGAAACAACATTCTGATCTTTATGTTTTTCTGCATAGTTGTGGCTCTGTATTTGATTTTATACCGGATTTAATCGACGCTGGCATTGACATTCTAAATCCGGTGCAAACATCCGCAAAAAAAATGGACCCGCATATATTAAAAAACGAGTTTGGCAATCAAATAACATTTTGGGGCGGTGGCGTTGATACACAGCATGTTCTGCCTGATGAAACCCCTGCGGATGTAAAAGCACAGGTAAAAGAACGCATAAACATTTTTGCACCGGGCGGTGGATTTGTCTTTGCTCCGGTTCATAATATTCAGGCCAACGTCCCACCGGAAAATATTGTCGCTGTTTATGAAACTGCAAATTTAGTTCGGCGCTATCCAATTTAGTATATCAATAAAATCTCCCTAATTTAAGCCCGCTTCGCTGATGTACGATGCGGGCTTTTTTCGTGTTAAGGTTTCATTTTTACGCGATTGTTTCGCATAGCCGGTATTGAAACTTATATCAATTTTGTCATTTAACCTAAAATTCTAATTTAAATGTGCAATCCATTTATAACAAGTTATTTTTTATCAGTTGGAGCAAATCACATAAATATCCCGAAACGATTTACTCCGGAACCTATATCCAATTTTTGCAAAAGTAAAATTTCCATTTTAGATTTTTAGGTTTAAAATTAATTTTAATATCCGGAAATTCCCAGCAACCTATTTGATTTTAATTTTGTTGTTGTTACGGAGGTTTTACATGGTTTGTCAGAACATGGCATGCGAGTCCAAAACCAAACCTGAAAATATCATTATGACTTCATTTATGGCAGGACTCAACGAATTCCGCATTTTAAACCAATCTCTTATTAATTTGGCAGGAAAACATTCTGGCTATTCGTTGGCATGTTATGTTGAAGAATTAGGAGCGGATGATTTATTTAAGTGCGAGGATTCGGCTATTCAATTTAAAAAAATAATTAATAAGCTCACCAGTTTGCTCTCTGTTTCCATCAGAGCAGAACATCGAGACAGTGAATTGGAAATTGCTATTGATCGCACAACGTGCAACATCTGCCCTCAAACGTTCATCAAAAACGATTTTAAAGGAACGCTTTGTCTGTTTCCTTCCATCATAGAAGAATTTGTAAATTATTTCTGGAATTATTCAATCACATTATCCCGCGATTACAATTTTCCGTATTTAAAACCAAATAACGACAGGTGTATCATTCGCTATAAAATTAATACAGCCAAATAACCGCGCGTATGTTTTAATGTTAATAAATGATGAGCGATTACCATGAAAGAATATGACAAGATTATAAAAATTTGTTCCCTACTGAACGGATTTTCCGAAGAAGATTGGAAAACCCTGAAAGTCGTTTCCGATAGAACCATACCCTGGATCCCGGATATGGTAAAAACATTTTACAATATTGTTGATAACTTTCTTGAATCTGCAACTGAATATTATCAGGAGATTCGGAATATCAAAATTGGCGAGTCTGCAGAAGAACGCAGTAAAATAGTTACTGATTGGCTAACCGAAATTCTCTCAGGCCATCCAAAAGAAAACTACTGGCAGCGTATATGGTTAGTTGGTTTAGTACATGTTTTTCATTCAATTAAACCGCTTTATATTATTGGCGTCATGTCAGCGGTCCAAAACTTATTTTTAACCAATTGTAACGAGGAATTTGACAAACAATTGGCTGAAAAAATATTTTCATCCTTTAAGAGAGCCACAGACACTACCGTCGCCTGCATCATCGAATCAAACATGCATGGCTTAACCAAAGGTATGATAATGGTAGGGATGAACGAAAGTTTGATCAATAATATCAAAACAAACGCGGTAAAAAGACTAATCAAAGAGCAGCGTTCCCAGCTCGAAGAACAGCAAGAACCTTGATCGCTTTGATATTTTTTAACCTAAAAAAGTCATAGCCACAAAGACTCAGAGTACACAGCATTATTATTTTCAAAACGTTACGCAAACAATAGTAACTCGATTTTTTTTAACTCAGTTTGAAAGTAATGTGCACCTAAGTTATTGTATCTCTGTGACCTCTGTGCTTCTGTGGTACGATTTGTAAATAATGCAGGTTAAATAATTTTTAAATCATTTATTTATACTGTGACACCGTTTCCTGTATCATGCAATATTCACCATTTTCATTTTTTTATGAATATTTAGTTGGAGACGCCTATGCCCCCAATCCCAAATTTTAATCGTTTATTAAAATCAATTTACTATGAAGAGCCCGACCGGCTGCCCCTGGTTGAACTATGGATAGACTCACCTATTAAAGCCGCGGTTCTCAACAGCAACACAAAAGATGTCCTCGATTTTCGATCCCCGAATTATAACGTTAAAAGGGATATAGAATTTTGGTATAAAGCGGGTTATGATTATGCGCTTCTCGCTCCGCGATATGCATTTCCAAAAAGTTGGTTAAATAATCCAGGTGCATATTTAACAAACTTTTATGAATACGAAAAATATCCCTGGCCCACTATTGCGGATGTTGATTTTACAGCAGTGGAAGAAGCTGCATTATATTTGCCCGAAAAAATGAAAATTATCGTCACGCCCCAGGCAGGTATATTTGAAGAAGCCTGGATGACCATGGGATATAAAACTTTCATGCTCGGCCTGTTTGAACAGCCGGATTTGATACAAAAAATTTGTAATACGATCGGGAAATTTCTTTTTCAGGTTTTTGAAAAACTGGCGACCTATGAACATGTTGGCGGTTTCTGGCTGGCAGATGACATTGCATGCAGTGAGGCGCTCATTATGTCACCAGGAATGATTCGCAGCTATTTTATGCACTGGTATGAAAAATATGCTTATGTCGCGCGAAAACACAATAAAATTTTCGCATTTCATTCCGATGGTCATCTCACGCCACTATTAGATGACCTGATCGCCATTAATGTAAATGCAATCCATCCAATCGAACCAAAAGCAATGGATTTGAAAGAAGTAAAGAAAAAGGTTCACGGTAAATTGGCTTTATGGGGTTCTGTGGATCAGGATTTTCCATTAACCAGAGGATCGACGCATGAGGTGAAAAGATATATTATTAAACGTATCCGGGAGATTGCCCCGGGAGGAGGATTCGCGATCGGGTCAAGCAGCTCAATTATTCATAATATTCGGCTTGAAAACTATTTAGCAATGATTAACACTGTTATGGAGTACGGTGTTTATCCGATAAATGGCACATTTTAAGTACGTTTTTCTGTTTTTTTATCACGAATAATTTGTATCTTCTCAATATTTTATGGTAGATATGGGCGATTGCCGCTATGTCGTATTTAAACAGATTCCGTAGGTGTCACTTCGAGCGAAGTCGGGAAGTGACTCACTCGATACCTTTAAATTTTCGATGATGTGTTTCATTCGCGCACA
>CAZCJL010000025.1:0-66100 GCA_964498785.1 uncultured Cytophagia bacterium
CTTCCCGACTTCGCTCGAAGTGACACCTACGGAATCTGTTTAAATACGACATAGAAGCAATCGCCCATATCTACCATAAAATATTGAGAAGATACAAAATTCTCAATAAAAAAACCAACTTCTTAATATCAACAGGAATTGATGCGACAAGAAATAAACAAGTGGCTGAGGATATAAAAAAGACAATTATCTATGTCGAAGCAAGCTGAGCGGGAATTTCTCAAAAGTTCTATCTTATCCACCCATCAGGTATTCGAATCTCAAAGATTTCGGACATCTTTTTATATTGACTTTTTCTGAATTGTTTGTTAAATTTAAACTATGAATTTCGCACTTTAATTATTAAAGGAAAAAGTATTATGAACGTAAAACAAGCGATTGAATGTGTAAAGCAGCTAAACCATAATGAAAAAGCTTTTATGGCACGGTACTTAATCTCATCTTTAGAAATCCGGCAGGATGAGAATGTGGATGAAGCATGGGCTGAATTGGCTGAAAATAGATATGAAGAGCTTGTCAGCGGAAAAGTGCAATCTGTTTCCTGGGAAGAAATTAAAAAAAAATGTTAAAGGATAATCATGAAAAGAGCTCAGGACACGCATCCTCAAATTGAAAAAATGCAAATAGCATTATTAAAAAAACAAAGCATTGCCCAGAAATTTGCGCAGGTATGTTCACTTACACAAACAACGGTTCAGCTTTCCAAGCGAGCGATTGCCCGTAGAAATCCCACTCTTGATGATAAAGAAATCAACTTATTATTTATAAAACTTCTGTATGGCAAAGATTTGGCGGATCGTGTTGCGGAATATATGAATATAGAATGATATGCAAAATACAAATATATTATCGGTTTTAAAACCATTTATAACAGTCTTAGATAACCTCTCCATCCCCTATTACATTGGCGGCTCCATAGCAAGTTCGGTTTTTGGCCTGCCACGCTCGACCCTGGATATTGATATAATAGCAGATATTCAGTCGGCTCATATTCCAGAACTAAAAGCGCAGCTGGAAAAAATATATTATATCGATGAAGATATGATTCATGATGCAATTGAGCGAGTTTCTTCGTTCAATCTCATTCATTTAGAAACTGCGATGAAAATTGATGTTTTTATCCCCCCAAAAGATAATTACCATAATACCGCTGAAAATCGAAAGAAAAGAGATATACTCATCGAGCATGATAAAAGCTCTGAATTTTATTTTGCATCACCTGAAGACATAATTTTAAACAAATTGAAATGGTATAAAATGGGAAATCAGGTATCAGAGAAACAATGGCTCGATGTAATCGGTGTGATAAATGTGCAAGCAGATTTTCTTGATAGAGAATATTTGAAAAGCTGGTCAAAAATGGTGAAGAGATACTGATATCAGGAGATCAAAATAAAGAAAATTTTGCTGCGATCATTCCTTTTAAAAAATATCAGGGAAACAAAAATCGAAAACTCGGCATATTAAAAGGAAAAGCAAGCTATAAAATTAAGGATAATTTTAAAATGACGGATGAGGAGTTACTTTCAAGATGAAATAGTATCAACCTTTTATAAGCTCCCCAAAATCAAACATAAAGATCCATTCGACAGATTTTTAATTTGGCAGGCAATCAAAAAAAATCTCGTATTAATTTCAAAAGACAAAGAAATTGAAGAATGCAAGAAATTCGGTTTAACATTTTTATGGAACTAAATTTTGAAATCTAGCGATGTTGATATAATTGCCTGTTTTGCAAAAACAATCGGTTTTCGGAGTTTGCAGAATACATAAAAATTTATTCAATAAAAATACCAATATCTTAACGCCCGCAGGAGTTGGTGCGATAAGAAATAAAAAAATTGCTGATGATCTAAAAGGAAGATAAACTATATCGAAACGAACTGAGCGGGAATTTATGACAAATATAATTGTTTTCAACTATTAGATTTCCGAAATCTTGAAGATTTCGGAATTTTTTCTCTTCCATCCATTCATTTTTAATAAATTAATACTGCTAAGTTTATGATTCTGGATTAAATTCATCTCATTTTTTTGTTGACATTTTATGAATTGTTTCGTAAATTGAATCCATATTTTTTGACATTAACATTCAATGTATATCAATTTTAAAAATTCAACTGCAGAAATATATACTTTTAGAGTAATTCATGAGTAATTATGATTGGGAAACTGATATAAAAAAGTGGGTTACAACCAAAAGAACAGTCAGGGACTTTGAAACTGATCTCATTTATTTTTTCTCGAACGTGTTTCGTCATACAAGAATTCCTGATAAATCATATTTTGGTACCACTAAAACGAGCATTAGTCTATTAGTTGGTGGGATTTACCTTGCTGCTTATGGATATTCTGGTAATCTTTGGTTATTGCTTGATAAGAAATTGAATCCAATTGAGGATGTAGAATTTAGACACGTTAAATCTACAAAATCCTCAAAAAATAAATTAACCTGGTTACACACTCAAAATTTAAAAAGTCTTTCTCTAATTAATAATAATCCGACTGTTTGGTACAGTTATAGCATAGCTTCGATAAAAGTTATTGATACTCCGAAAGGCTATCCGACAAGACAAGATTACATTCGAAATAAGCAACTTTTAAATACATTTTGGAAGCAAAATGTTGAGCCAATCAAGGAAGAATTTATTGTTGACGCATTAAACAATGATGTGGCTGCCTCAAAATTATTATCCAAAGAGAAAAGAGCAGAACGTCTAAAGACTGCAAATAAAAAGCCGGCTAGAATCGAATCTAAAACAAACACATTTATAAGGAATCCTGATGTGATTGCAGAAGTTTTAGAAAGAGCGAACGGAATTTGTGAAGTATGTGGAAAACCGGCTCCTTTTATTCGCGACAGTGACAACTCTCCCTACCTGGAAATCCATCACAAAATTCCACTATCAAAAGGTGGAGAAGATACAGTTGACAATGCTATTGCCCTATGTCCAAATTGCCATAGATTTGCTCATTTTGGAGAAAAAACTTTTACATATTAACACAAATGCAAATTATAATCCCGCATCAAAAACTATCAATTTTTTTGTTAATCCTGTCAGCCAAATGCTGATCTGCCTATGGCATGATTATCCTGTCGACCATAAACTTTGCCAGTTGAAAAGGCAATATATTGTTTTGATAATATTACGCAAAACTTAGAATCTTAACTTACTCCCCCCACAGCACCACCTCCCGCACCGGAAAATTCCGCATTCCCTCCTCTGTCTCCGGATGCGGTTTCAATGTTTTCCAGAGCTCGATGTAACCGGGTTTGTGCAGCGCGAGTCCGGCAAAGAGCAGGCTCGGATGGCGCACGGGCCATTCGTCCCAGTACATCACATCCGGCGGGAGTTGCCAGGCGGATTTGTCTCTGATGTATGGAACGATGAATTCCATGGCTTTTTCCATACAGCGACCGTCCGGCAGAGTGAAGGTCCACAGGTTGTCTTCGGGCGTGGATAGAATGTGACAGACTGTTGCCATGGCGTCGATATTGAACAGGGAATAGCCGTAGGGCTTGGTGCGCTTCAGCTCGAGATGAAAGCTGCCGTCCGGGGACATCTGGTTTGGCAGCAGCACTGTTTTGTAGCGATCCCGGCAGTAATCCATAATTTCTGCGTTTCCGGTGAACCGTGCAAATTCAGCAGCCTGCATCACCCAGCAGGTGCCGTGGTTATTTTTCCGCTCCCGCTCATCGATGCCGTACTCGTGCGTCGTCATCCATATTAGGAAATCGACGTACCAGGTTTTGATCGCAGCGGCGTCGGATTCTGAAATGCCGTCCAAATTTTCCAGCACAGTCACTGCCCGCGCCGGCTCCACCAGATGAATGCCATCGATGAGTCCCACCCCGCGACCGGGACAAATGCCCTTGATCGCCTGCGCGTAATTCATACTCGGATTCATTTTCGTTTCTTCATCCACAAACCAGGCAGTGAGATGTTTCACCGCGTGATCGGCATATTTTTTCTCGCCGGTGATCTTGAATGCCGCAGCGAGCGCAGCGACCTGAATGCTCATGCGCCGCATCGCCCGGCGATGGTCCTTGAAATTCTCCGGATTCGTCATGCCGTCCCTGCGGATGTACGGACCATCGGGGTCGTCGGGATTCTGCCACCAGTAATCGCCCTCAGAGTAGAAATCATGTATGCCGCCCAGACTGCGTTCACATTGTGAAGCAGTCACGGTGACCGGCTGTTCGGGCAAATACTCGTTCGCCGCTTTTATAACGCGCAGACTATCGATTCCGGCGACATCGACAGTAATTTGCTGATCCGCATTTTCACTGCACTGGATCATCAAAATCAATGATAAAATAACGAATGCTATTTTGTGTGTATGCATCATCATATCTCCTTTATTCATTTGTCAACGGGAAATGAATATATGTTCCTTTAAAATCCTGCGTCCGGGCTTCAATCACCGCACTCCCCTTTTCGTCCGGTACATATTCGATAGCAGCCCTGCCATTGGCGCATTCGATGACACTACTTCCGTTCGGAGTACCCAGATTCACTTTCAGAGAACCGGCGCCGTTGTGATCGAAATATACCCGTTCGTTAAAATCAAGGCAGGTCTGCCCTTTTTCATCGACCACCCGCGCGTTGATGAGGTAGTTGCCATTTTCCAGCCGATCTGCCGACAGGACAAGCTCTTCCGGTTTGCCGAATTTCTTCGTTGAATACATCAATTCGATGGCGTGCCGCGTTACTTCCTGTTCGTCCGAATAGCCAATCGCTGTTAGCTCGTTTCCGCCTTTTCTGAACTTAACATCCCAGTGAAACCCGCAGGCAGGGAAATCGCTGATATTTCGTTCTCTCAATTCCAATTCATTTCCATTCAAAACGAGCCGCACCTGATCGCAATTGCTGTACACGCACACCTGCCGCATTTCACTCTGTCTGCCGTTGCGTTCAATCCATGTCGGCGATTCAATGTAGCAAAATTTGGGATCGGTGGTCCAGTAACTTTTAAAAACATAATACGCATCCTTTGGTTTCCCTGCACGGTCAACAAGTCCTTTTTGATTCATATACGGAATCGGGTTTTCGGGACGCAACGGCGTGCCGAAATCCTTAAACGCCCACTGAGCATTGCCCGTGAACCAGGGCAATTTCTCCGAGACCATCAAATGCCAGTCGAACAAATCCACGATGTAATTTTCGCTCCAGTCGCCGTCGCTGGAAATTTTTTTGATGTTGATCATATTCGGTTGCTCTGACCATTCATTTTCTTCAATCATTCCTTCGCCGGTGATGGGATTTTCCGTGTGCCTGCCAATATGACTGCTGCCGCCATATTCTGCATGGAAAAATCGCTTGTACTTGTCGCGGGAAATTTCCAGCGCCTCACGATACGTTTTATACACGCCGGAATACCAGCCGGCCCAGATCGATGGCGAAAACACATCGGTGAGCTCTGCGCCATCGTAAAACTTTCGCATAGTCGTCAGACGATGGGGATCGAGTTCATGGGTCAGGTCATTCAATTGGCTGACAAAATCTTTGAGCGAATCCGGGTCTCCCCCATTCGGAAAATCCGGCAGCCAGTACATTTCATTCCCCACGGACCACAAAATAATACTCGGATGATTGTAGTTCTGTTCAATCTGTTCTTTGAGTAAGCGCTTCGTATTCGCCTGCCACTCCTTGCCGCCCATGCCGCCGCGGCACCAGGGAAGCTCATCCCAGACCAGCAAGCCGAGCTCGTCGCACGCACGGTAAATTTCCGGGTCCTGGGGATAATGCGCCAGGCGGACAAAATTCGCTCCCATCTCTTTCATCATCTTTATATCACGCCGGTGCAGCGAATCCGGCATGGCATTTCCATAACCAGCATATTCTTCATGCCGATGCGTGCCACGCAGCAGTAACCGCTTCCCGTTCAAATAAAACGGACCATGTTCTGCAAATTCATACCAGCGAAATCCGAATCGTTCCGATATTCGATCGACCACTTTTTCACCGTCTTTCAATGTCAGCGTCAATTCATGCAATTGCGGGTGATCCGGCGACCATAACTGCGGATTTTTCACAACAGGTAAATTCATAGTTATTTTTCCGGCTCCGGCTTCTATCTTCTTCTGAATTGATATCTTTGAAACGACTTTGTTATCAGGATTTAAAATGACCGCCTCAATCGTATATTTCTTTTTCTGATTAGCTGTGTTTGACAAATTGATTTCTGAAATTGTTTCGGCAACTTTATCCGTCACTCTCGGCGTGCTGATGTGAACTCTATCAATAAATGTCGTATTCAAAACCTGCAGCCATACATCCCGCGTAATTCCGCCGAAAATAAAGAAATCCGATTTTTGCGATGGAATGATGTTTGGATTCATGGAGTTATCCGCACGCACTATCAGTTCATTTCTTTCACCCAAACGAAGATGCGGCGTGATATCCACTGTAAAACCGACGTACCCGCCGACATGTTCTCCGGCTTTCTTTCCGTTCATATAAATTTCAGAAGATATATTCACACCTTCAAAATAGAGCCTGTAAATTCTGGGGTCATCAGTTTTCGGAATGAAAATGTTTTTTCGATACCAGCCCGCATCCCGTCGATAGCCCGGCTCATTATCTGTGGCATCGAACGCATTCCAGGTATGCGGCAAATCGATATTTTGCCAATGCATGTTCGTGGCATTTAATTCATTGATAGTCGGAATATTTTGTTCGAGATAGTACCAGTCGTTATTCAATAAGTAGATTTGGCGTAATTCTTTTAATTCAAGCTTTCCCTGATACGGTTCTCTAACCTTCCAGTATGGCTCATTCGCATAGTTCGTTATGACGATCATAAAACTCATACATATAGTTATCAGCATAGAAACCGTCTGTTTTCTCATCATATTAGCTCCCAATAGAATCATTAAAAATTTTCTTTCATACCAATATCAGTTAATCCACTATCTGAAGTATTAAATTCCGGCCTTACCGTTCGGCTGGATACGTAAGATTTATAATATTGGTTGTCTTATTTATACCAGGCAATCGTGCAATCATTTTTTCATATTCCGGGTATTGATATTTTTGTGCAGCAATTCTAAGCAAAAAATACATTTTATCAGAGTGGTTACTCTCCCAGCCATGAATCATTTGATAAGGAAACTCTTTTTCCTGCAAAGCATAGGGAATTAAAAACTCAAGAGCAGTGCGAATATTGCGACCATCAGGTGCGCTATAATGCCAAAGATCTAAACCGATATGTTCAGCAAGTATCGCCAGACGAAAGAGACCGCGCAAATTAGCTGAACTATACGCAAAGGCACGAGTCCGCGATAATTCCAACGGCTGGCTCCCATCCGGTTCGATTTGAACGGCAATGCGTTTTTCGGCGACCTGGCTGAGTATCTCTTTAGCAATACTGTCCTTACTACCGACAAAAAAAGCCAGACGGCTGGTTTGAATATCGTAGAAAGTACCATGATTGTTATGCTTTGACGCTGCATATATCCCATGATCGCTGTTCAGGAGCCAATTCAGATACCTACCGAACCATTTCTGCATAGCGGCATGATCTTCATCTGTCCAGTTTGCTGAATGTGCCAGGAGTTCGAGTGCATCGGCAATCGGAACAAAATGGTAAGTATCAATAATGCCAATGCCCCGCCCCTTGGTTCGCCCGGGGATGGCTTGCCCGTATTTCAGGTGCGGATTCATGTGCGTCTCTTCTTCAAGAAACCAGACCCGGATCAGTTTAGCAGCATGTTTCGCATAGGATTCATGTTCGGTAAAATAATAAGCAAGAGAAAGCGTTTCCACGCAGCCAGCCAATCGTCCAAGAGGCATACTATCATAATTTTCGAATTCCGGATTTCTCAAACCATCTTTACGAATATAGGGCAAGCCATCCTCTGTTTCAGGATTGGGCCACCAATAGGGTCCTACACTCATATAGTCGTGTTTATTTCCGCTTGGCGGCGTAAAGGATTTATCCATTACAGACCATGGTCCGCTTTGCAGGGCATTGTCAGCCTCCAAGAGCAGGGAATCCAGTGCTGGCAACAGCGTCTCATCACCAGCCTGGATTCTTTTTTTTGTCGCTGCAAGATCCTGAGGATCGTAAAGGAATACTCTCGCTGCATTGGTATCAGATTGATGATGGGATCCACAGGATACACCTGTTATAATGGCAACGATGATATAAATTATCCATTCGGGTTTCATTGCGGCAGTGCTCCCTTCCACCCTTGTTTTAGCATAGATGCCATCTCTTTCGCTGCATCAGCATAAGCAGTATCATCGATGACATTGACATTTTCCTGTGGATCTTTCTGACGGTCATAAAGCTCGTGTGCTCTAACCTCACCTGATTTAACATGCACCCATTCAACATAGCGGTAACGATGTGTGCGCATAGCGTTACCCATTATCAGAGTATTGGCTTTGTTGCGGCTACGAGGATACTGGCTAAAGATGGCTTTTTTCCACTCTTTGTCAGCATCATTGGTCAGTGGCGCGAAGCTGTAGCCTTCCAGATTATCTGGTTTCGATAATCCACATAAGTCGCACAAAGTCGGATAGATATCTACGAGTTCGACCAGAGCATCGCTTTTCTGTCCTTCAGCCTGCATACCGGGGACATCGATAATCAGCGGTACTTTGGTATCAACTTCAAAATTGGTGTGCTTGGCCCAGGCGCCGTGTTCGCCCAGTTTCCAGCCATGATCACCCCACACGACAACAACAGTGTTTTCGCGCAGCTTCAATCGATCCAGTTCAGCTAAAATCAAGCCAAGACAATAATCGATGTATGAGACACAGGCGTAATAGCCATGAATTAATCGCCGTGCTATTTTTTCATCCAGATCACCCTCCTTAATTTCGTCAGGAATATCAGTATAACTCTCCAATTCTCCCATGCCGTTCATGGTGTATCGATTATGTCCTTTCGGAAAAAAGGGATTGTCCGCAAGGTCGATATCATCTCTGGAATACATATCCCAGAATTTTTTAGGCGCGCAAAACGGTAAATGCGGTTTGCGAAATCCGACAGCAAGGAAAAAGGGTTTGTCCGATTTTTCGCAGCGCTGCAATTCCTCAATAGCTTTGTCAGCCAATTGTCCGTCGCCATATCCATTATAGGGCACATCTGCTGCCTCGGTGGCTGGTCCTTTTTCTGCATTGGGATCTTCAACAATCCAATAGCCATATTGTTTTTTGCGCCGGCGCTGAATGATGGTATTTTTGGCTTCCTCAGTGACATAACCTCTGCCAAAAAAATTGTCTGCTGCGCGCCATGGTTTCACACTCCATCCATTTAAATCATCATCCGCATGATGATAAATTTTGCCCAGCGAAACAGTTTCATAACCGTGTTGCTTAAAATTCTGCGGTAGTGTCAAATGATCGGGAAGTGCATCACTTACTTTAGGATAAAGTCCGATAATACCAGTGGAATCATCACGCAATCCAGTCAACAGTGACGCTCTGGATGCGCCACAAGTAGCATGTTGACAAAAAGCGCTGGTAAAAGCCATTCCGCTTTGGCTCAATTTATCGATATTGGGCGAAATGATCTGCGTTTCACCGTAACAGTTAAGCTGTGGTCTTAGATCATCAATAGCAATAAAGAGAACATTTTTCTTTTTGTTTTTGGCGGATTGAGCAAAACCTGTTGCGCCCATCATTGCCAGCGCTAAAGAGCCGGCAGTTGTCGTTTTGATAAAATCTCGTCTTGTTTGTTTTTTCATTTTATAGCCTTTAATAAGTTATTTGGTTTTTATTTTATCGCTCTTCCTTGAATCTTATGGCAATAGCCGATAACACGAATTCAGGTCAAGAATACTTCGCATATCTATTGAATATTTCCAGTTTGTACGATTAAACTTGAGCAGTATCACCACAAACACAGGTGAATTAATCTCTAGTAGTTATCTTCAACAATACTTTAAAATTTTTTAGTGTTGACTTTTCGCCGCTCACCATTATATTTTTATTCACCTTGCAAGTTCGAATCCTTTTTTTATGGTTCGCACAGCTTACTGGACCATTGTTTCCGGGAGAAATTGTATTTTCCCTTTCTACCCTGAATTTGTCCCTATTTTTATCACGCTTATTCGATGACTATCTGATCCCGACTTATGGATTTCTCAAGAGGACTATCAGGCATCTCCAATTGATCCAAATCGCTAATCTTAATTTTTATTACTTCAATCGACTGCTTGTCGCCGGAAAAAGCAACCAGCAAATAACCGTTGTGTTCAATCACGTGTGGATAATCAATGCGTCTTCCGCCAATAAGATATCCCATTTTCGTAAATATAAGCCCGTCATCACTGATCGACAAAGACAATGGATCACGTTTTTTCGGATTTGGATTGGAGACAAGCACGTAGCGTCCATCGCTTAATTGCAAGCCGTTGAATTTTGAACGTGCATCTGGGAAATTCGTTCGCACCGGTCTGGTCCACGTTTGGCCGTGATCTGTAGAAAAAGCACGGTACAAAAATCCACTCCGGGAATTATCACGGAATAGTGCCAATAAACTCCTATCAGGCAGTACCCACCAATATGGCTCTTCTAACTTTAGTCCATTTCCCATGTAATTAACGACCGGATGGGCTTCCCACTGATCGAAATGTTTTATACCGCCAGTGAGCATATAAATATTTCGGTCATAGGTCCGCCGGGACATCATCCACTCACCAGTGGGGAGCAATTTGGGCGGAAAGTTGTTGATGGTATTTTCGTAAACGACTCCAATGTCATCCCATTTCTCAAGTTCCTGATTGTATCGGAATGCCAATAATGCCAGGCTTGCTCCAAAGAATTTGCCTGCCTCATCCAATGAAACCAGCGCCAGCAGTTCTCCTTTGCGCAACCAAAATCCCCGTGAGATGTAGCGAAATCCTTCTGGTGTGCGCGTATTGAAAAACGGGGATTGAGGATCGGATTTGGGCGGATAGGGTGTTATATATTTTGGTTCGTTCCAGGTTATTCCATCCTGACTGGTTGCATAAGCCACACGTTGACCAACGCGGTCCTCTACGCCCGGTCCATCGCTCCACATGATCCAGAATCTCCCTTGATAGAATACAAGGTAATTGTGTTGATTTACTCCTTCCCTTTCTTTTGCATCATTGACTACCGCATGCTCGGAAGGTATTCGTGGAAGATTGTCAAAAGCGATAAGATGGGGATTCTCTGGCACCCAGTCTCCGGCAAGCATGACCGGTGAGTCGGGATTCTTTACAGGATGCGGATAATTTTCTGGTTTTTGTGTTGAGCAGCCGACGATAACAAATAACAAAACAGCACATATAGCACTGCCAACTATCTTAAAACCGTGAGGTATCCTTCTATTCATCACTAAGGCCTTTCATTTTTTATCACTTTTGTTCAGCCATTTTGGAGGATATTTTTCCAATGCTCTGATTTCTTCTTTAATTCCTGCATCGCCAATTTCTTCCATCCATTCATCCATTTTCATACTCAGCTCATTTTTAATCGATTGCATCTCTTTTAGGTCGGCGAGATTATTTGTTTCGAGCGGATCTGTTTGAATATCATACAACTCCTCGTACGGTTTGATCCAGCCTTGCTTCGGATTGGGAATTTCATGATTGAGATTACGTATATATTTGTATTTTTTATTTCGTACAGCTCGAATTGGATAAGGGGTTTTGACCCGTTTCCAGTCAGCATTACCTACATTGACTCCGGTATAGCTGAAATAGAGTTCTTCATGATGTTTGTATTCACCATTTTTTAGCATCCTGAGCATTGATTTTCCATCCAGAATCTCAGGTGGCGCACTGCCCGCGATTTCGAACAGCGTCGGCAGAATATCAAGCGTCGTCACCAATTCCTCATTAGTTGAGCCAGTTTTTATTTTCCCTGGCCAGCGTATTGCCATCGGCACATTCAGCCCCGTATCGTACAGCGTATTCTTGGTTCGAGGTTTCTGTGCTTCATTGTCGTTAGTATATATGATGATGGTATTTTTTGCCAATCCAAACTTTTCTAATAATTCAAGGTATTTCCCCAATTCGTGATCCATATACCAGTTAGATGCATCATATCCCTCAAGTCCGTTCGGTAATTTCCCCAGCTTGGGATCGTGAGGTAATGAAGCAGCATGAAAAATGCAAAAGGGACGTGTGTCTTCTGAACTTATAAACTTCTCGACTTCATCAAAGCGGGTTTTTTTATGTCGCGAAGAATCCATCCATTCATATTTAGCCGGCGGAGCGGCGGGAACAGTTTCATCTGATTTTTCAATACGAAACTCCCACTCATAAAGGTCACTCGGCTTTTGAATTCCATCTTTGCCGACAATACAGGCGCGATATCCCAACTCCTTCATATAGTTGGGAAGCGATTTGACACCATCCTTAAAGCCTGAATGGTTGGCATGGGCGCCGTTGCGAATCGGATACATACCGGAAAGCAAAGCGCCCCGGTTGGGAGTACAAATCGAGGAAGGAGTGAAACAATTTGTAAACAGGACACCCTCTTCGGCAAGTTTATCGATATTTGGCGTATGACTTGGTTCTGCCCCATAACAACCCACGCTGGATTTATACTGATCATCTGCCAGATAAATTAAAATATTCGGTCGATCTTTCGCCGAAGTGCTGTAATTAAATCCAGTCGTTGCAAGCATGGCACAACCAGCCCCGGCTATCTTCAAGAAATTACGTCTGGTTAAATCTTCCATCATATCTCCTTATGTAAGCCAAACTACTAATTTGGAATTGATACATATTTCTCACGGATTTTATTTTCATTAATATAATGAAGCATTTTTTCAATAATTTCAGGATGCTGGTCTGCTACATTTTTATCTTCCGGCACCGCTTTATTATCTTTAAAATGAAATAATTCGGTTTTACTTTGGTCTTCTCGAATAACTGCTTTCCAATAGCCCATGCTGATAAAGTGCTGAACATCGTCATAGGCTGGCATTTTCTTTTTTAATTCCTGCTTAGTATTTTCGAACTTAAGATCATTGGCAAGATTGTGAAATTCATCAGGATCACTTATTACATCATACAATTCCTCAGAGCCATCATAATAGCGCGTGTAGCGCCAATTCTTTGTCCGAATGCTGTGGTTGCCGCGTCCAAAAGTTGTTACTACGTGCTTTGATATTTCAGCCTGTGTATCTTTGAGTAGCGGAACCAGAGTGTTGCCTTCCAGATATTCCTCCTGAGGCAGATGAAGCAAATCAAGCAAAGTGGGATAAAGATCGATAAGACTGACCGGCTCATTGCATTTCTCGCCAGTCACATAACCGGAACGGCCATTTTTTGCAGGCACAATAATCAACGGTACGCGGGTAGATTCTTCCCAGCCGGCAAACTTGCCCCAGTGCTCTTTTTCTCCCAAATGCCACCCATGATCGCTCCATAACACAATTATCGTGTTATCACGATGCGGGCTTTTTTCGAGGGCATCCAGAACCCGACCGATTTGTGCGTCAATAAATGCAACACATGCCAGATAACAGGAGACTGCCTCCCGCCATTGCTTATGTTCAACAACATTTTTGTGGGATCCTCCTGTAAATGCTTTTAGCGCAAAATCCTTACCCACTCGTGAAAGATCATCCAAATCATTGATTAAAACTTTTGGCAATTGGACGCTTTCCGGAGGAAACATGTCATAATATTTTTTCGGAACAAATAGCGGGATATGCGGACGGTATATTCCAACTCCTAAAAAAAACGGTGCATCCTGCTCCTGTTTCAATTTTTGAATTCCCCACTCGGCAGTTTCATAATCGCCCATTTCACTATCTTCGACTTCCAGAGCGCCCCAATCAAACGAATCAATCTGTCTTTGCCCAAGCCGTCTTTCTCTGGGCATTTTGTTAAGCGGAAATGTTACATTCAGTTTGCCGGGTCCACGGTTTACTTTGTGTGTCAATACGGATTTATCAACCGAAGAATTAAATTCTTCATCCGTATATAGAGTTTCTTCATTTGTAAAAGGCAGCCATTTTTTATAAGGAGGTCCAAATTCTGTGAAGAGATTGTCAGGATACCGTTTCATACTCCCATGTAGCAACTTGCCTGCACCATAGGTTCTGTATCCTGACTTTTCTAATGATTGTGGCAATGTCTGAAATTCCCGCCCGATTTTTTTCAACGCTTCATTATCATTGGTAAAAATACCGGTATTCCAGGGCTGCCTTCCTGTAAAAATGGCTGCTCTGGAAGGTCCGCATATCGGGACAGCACAATGGGCATTTGTGAATAAAATCCCCTGGTTGGCAAGACGGTCTATATTGGGTGTTCTCGCCTGAGGATGTCCACCGAGACAACCGATCCAATCATTGAGATCATCAATCGCGATGAATAGTACATTTTGTTTAGATTGCCTTCCACTACAGCCCACTGCAAAAGGAAAAACTGTTGAAGCCAACGTACATGAGGTCATTTTTAAAAAATTTCGTCTTGAAATATCCATTATTTTAAAGCTCCCAAATAATTTGGTGTTCTTGCTTTTATCGCATCAAAATCATTTTCTGCTGTGATTCAAAGTTGGATGTTTTGATCATGTAAAAATATACCCCGGATGCCAATCCGGATGCGTCAAATTCAACCTGATGATGTCCTGCATTTAGATGCCTGTTCACAATTTCTGTTACCTTATGTCCCAGTATATCATAAACAAATAGCGTCGTATGTCCGGCTTTCTTCAATGAGAACGTAATCGTTGTTGTCGGATTGAACGGATTCGGGTAATTTTGGCTTAAACGATTTTCCATCGGCCTGGAATTATATGCTTCCACTCCAACTGCCTGTGAAAAGGTGACCGTGAGTGCTTTATTCGAATCCATCAACACACTATCAGGATTATTGGTACTTGCTAACTCTCCGCCCCAGTGGCTGAATAACCAACCTTCAGCCGGAATTGCTTCAATTTTTACCAGAGTACTCTCAGGGTACGATCCGCCATCGGGATCGAATACCACTGTGCCGGAACCAATTTTCCAGACAGCCAGGTTGTAACGAACCGGCGGCATAAAATTAGCGTTGACGATTTTATCACTATCCATTGTTATAATTATCGGATTATACGTATTTTCAATATCTCCGCTCCAGCCTGCGAATGAGTTGTCTTCATCAGGGATGGCTGTCAATGTAACCGTCGTGCCTTCTTCATAGATGCCTCCGGGTGGTTCCAGCACAACTTCGCCTGTTCCATCTCCGGTCATATTGATTGAAAGAATTCGAGGTAATTTAGAATCTTTTATCCAGTCCGGACCAACATCAGCAGATGTCAACGGTTGACGGGAGCCGCTTCCAAACTCATCTGCTCCGATGTCCTTTTGACTATCTCTAACAATACCATCAATATCTTCAATGACATCAGAATATTCACCAACCGACGCATCTATAGCAGGACTCTGCGCTGATATCTGATACCACCCGTTAATTAAAGATAGTGCCGGATCATCCACGACATATCCCGAATCCGGCACATCCCCCAATCGTGCTCCAAACAGTAGATTCCCTTCCCAGAATTCATTCAATCCAGCATGATTCGGATCATGGGCATAGCATTTTGCAGTATTATCCATGGTAATGATATTATTCGCAAAGATGTTATCTTTGGGAGGAAGAACGATCGGATCATCCTTATCCCACGCGCCTGAATAAATTCCCTCTGCGCAGTTAACAATTGTATTATGGACAATGGTAATACTATCTGCCCGGACATGCCCCCCATCACCCGGTACATAGTCCGTATGATCCATCCCGGCATAAAGGGTTATCGCACTACGCTGTCCGTCACCGTTTAAATCCTGAAAATAATTATTGAGAATTTTATGCCCGCGATGTGTAATCCTGATGCCTCCGGTATTATACCCATTGTTACCAAAAAAATAGTTTCCTTCAACAACACAATTTGTTCCCTGTCTCAGCGTCAGCGTTCCCTGGCACTCGACGAACGTATTGTAGCGATAAATATTGTTGTGGCATTTGTTTGAAATAATTTCGATTTCGCCATTGCAGTGGTAAAAATAGTTATACTCGGCAATGATATTCCCTTGCAGGTCTGAGTAGTCTCCGGATGACACCTTGAGCGTTTCATATCCGTTCCCGTTTCCGGTCGGCTTGACTCCAAAATGATTATGATCGATTCGATGATAACCGTGCGGAGTTTCCCGCAGTCGAACAAGCACTGTCACTCCACTGTGTCTTTTCCCACTGAAAAAACAGTGATCTAAACGATTATGTACCCCGTTCACTATTATCCAGTGATAACGGGTGGCTTCCCGAGGTGGATTAAATTCAGAAACCTGGGTGTTTGTAACACGACAGTGGCGGCTACCGGTTGCAAATTCAATTGCGCTGTCAGTGTTATAACCGCCTACAAAGCGCAATCCGTCCACTTTCAAATAAGTCCCATCAATTTTCAGGCGTGAACTTCCGTTGAGCACAACAAATCCGGGTGCTTCTGCACGTAACAGAATCGAATCACCCTCTGCACCATCTCCACTAAAACGTATATATTGATTTGTCCATGTTCCGTTTATCATGGTTAATGTATCGCCGGGTTGCGCAATGTTCATTGACGAATTTATTTCTGCCGCAGTGGAAACAAGATATTCAGTGGCATAGACGCCACAACTGAACAACACGATGATCAGGTATGTAAATATTATCCTCATTCGAGTTCCTGTAATTTGGTTGTATCTGTTCAATAATTCTTGGCTCAGTGATTTAAATTCCGCTTAAAAAAAATGTCAGCAATATAGCCTGACGTGCATCCGTTTATACCAGCGGAACAAATTCCGACAGATCCGCCACATAAACACGCCGCGTTCCATTTTCCACGCCATTGATGGCGACATGAGTAAAAGTACGAGAATCCCATGCCGGGTGAAGATCAACCCGCATCTGTTTTGCCTTTTGAGGATTTGAATCAAAGAACTGTGTAACAGCATCCATCCGGACAAGCGTTTTCTTTTGATTTCTTTCGAGATCGATTAACCATAACGGCGCAGTGCCATCACCAAAAGCAACCGGTTCAGTGGGATATGCATCAGTCAGAATATATTTTTCAGTCGGATGCAGCGTTACATGACCATGATTGGCGGGTATATCTGTAATCTTTTTCAGATCCGTGCCATCATATTTTGCCTGGACAAACATCCAGCCATTCTTTTCAATATTCAAATTCATTATAACATGCTCGCCGTCCGGATGCCAGTTCGGGTGGTTCCCTCCTTTATCCGCCCATTCGGACGCTGGTACAGCCACTCGAATATCATCACCATCGAACGTCATAGTGATTAACATGGGTTTTCTTTTTTTGTCATTAACCGGCATATACCGTAATACAAGCATAATGCGATTGCTCTGGGGATTCCACTTGACATGAAAACCATAAAAATCACCCTTTCCGTAGCGACTGACATCAATCTCAGGAATCGCTTCTTCGACAATGCGTTTATAGGATGCAATCATCCGGCTATCGCCTGTCGTTGTATTGGTAACGTATACTCCGTCGTCGTCGACAACGCCTTTGTTTACAGGCACATAGTCATTGGGAACAATAACGCCATAACCCGCCTGAGTGGCGCCAATACGGCGAAGACATGTACTTACCGCCCATTTTCCATCCGGGGAAACCATATAAATTGTCCCATCCAGTTTCATCTTCTCACTTGTTAGAGGATTCATCTTTATTCCATAAGGCAGCCAGGAACCAGTATCGACGTCGTTAAAAAACAACTCGGTGTCATTGGCTCCCCATTGTACCTGTGCTCCAAGTTGGGTATCCCATCCCCTTGTTTCTGCAATAATTTTTTGTTCGCCTGAGATCAAATCAACCAAAACGATCTCTGCCACCTCTCCCGGTTTCGGAGGGCGATCTTCTCGTGATATCCGGGTCAATCCAAGGTACCTGCCTGATGGGCTGAATGGGGATGAACTGTGAAAACGATGAATGCATCGGTCAATGTCCGGCGTGACGCACCAGGTGGGAACTTCCGGATCAAACTCTGTATACCGGGGAAATAGATTGTCTAACTCATACTTTGAAATACCTTCGCGACTCTTCCGGAAAACACACCCCAAAGTACTTGCCAAACTAATTCCACCCAGTCCTATGAGTGATTTTTTTAAAAAATCTCGTCGTGTATTAACTAATGACTTATTCATATTCATATTATTTTGCTTTTTTTTAATGACGTTAAGTTTGTGCAAAATCCGTATTGTGGACAATGCGAGCAACGACTAAAAATCAAGTCATCGCATCAGAATCATTTTCCGCTGTGATTCAAAGTTCGATGTTTTAATTATGAAAAAATATACTCCCGATGTCAACCCGGATGCATCAAATTCAACCTGATGATGTCCTGCATCTAAACGTCCATTCACAATTTCTGCAACTTTGTGTCCCATTATATCATACACAGACAGCATCGTATGTCCAGCTTTTTTTAATGAGAATGCAATCGTTGTTTTTGGATTGAATGGATTGGGGTAGTTTTGATCCAGCCGAAAAGTTAATGGTGCATGATTTCCGGTTTCAACATGAGTAGTTTGAGTAAAGGTTACAGTTATTCCCTTATTTGAATCCATCAGCACACTATCCGGATTACTTGTACCGCTTAACGCATTTCCCCAATGGCTGAACATCCAGCCTTCGTCCGGAATTGCCTCAATTTTCACCACCGTACTTTCCGGATATGAGCCACCCGGAGGATCAAACTCCACTGAGCCAGAGCCTATCTTCCAAACAGCAAGGCTATAGCGAAGAGGTGGATCAAAATAAGCCCTGATATTAATACTTTTGTCCATGATCACCGTGATCGAATCCTCTGCACTTTCAATGTCGCCTTCCCATCCCGCAAACGTATGTCCTGCCTCAGGAACTGCTGTTAACGTGACGGCTGTACCTGCTTCATAAACACCACCAGGAGGATCAAACAACACCTCTCCGTTTCCCTTCCCTCGCAAAACGACCGTCAGTATCAGCGGCAATTCATCCGGATCCGGCAAATCACCATCGTGTATCCAACCAGGTCCCACATCCATTTCTGTTAATGGTTGCCGTGCCCCATTGCCGAGTTCATCAGCTCCGATATCCTTTTGAGCATCCCGACGTATGCCGTCAATATCTTCAACGACTTCAGGATAATCCCCTATCGCAGCATTGATAGCAGGACTTTGTTGACTTATCTGAAACCAATCATTTAACAGCATGAGCAATGGATCATTCACCACATAACCGGAATCAGGCGCATCCCCCAAATTGGCACCATGAAACAGGTTGCCTTCCCAAAACTGATACGATCCTCCATGGTTTTCATCAACATAACAAGGGGCTGCGTCATCCATGGTAATAATATTATTCGCAATCACATTATTCCTGACCGGAAGATTAAGTGGATCCGCCGAATCTCCCGGGACGATATAGATGCCGGAGCCGCAATTGACCACGGTATTATACATAATGCGCATGCTGTCCGCACGTACATGATCACCATTGGCAATGACATCCTCAGCATATTTTGCATCGGGTCCGGCATGAAGATAAAACGCCCATCTACCCAAATCCTGAAAATAATTATTCATAATCGTATGGCCGCGATGGGTTACCCGGATGCCGCTGGTGCCCGAGACATCATTTCCGAAAAAGTAATTGCCTTCAATCAGGCAATGGGTGCCCTGACGCATCGTCAGGCCGCCCTGGCATTCCACAAAAGTATTATAACGATAAACATTGTGGAGGCTTTTGTTGGAAATAATTTCGGACTCGCCGCTGCATCGGTAAAAATAATTATATTCGGCAATGATGTTGCCTTCCAGATGAGCCTCATCTCCGGTTCCGACTTTCAAAGTCTCGTAACCATTCGCGTCGCCTCGTGGCTTGTCAGCAAAATGATTATGATCGATTCTGTGATAGCCATACGGAGATGTTGCTAATGAGACATGCACAGTGACGCCACTATGCCTTTGTCCGGAAAAATAGCAATGATCCAAACGATGATGAGAACCGTTCACTTTGATCCAATGATAACGAAGCGACCCGCCCGGAGGATTGTATTCCGAAACCTGCGTATTCGTGACGCGGCAATGCTGACTGCCGTTATCAAACACAATGGCTCCGGATCCGTTCGAACCGCCGATAAAACGCAATCCATCGACTTTTAAATAGGTACCATTAATTCTGATACGAGACCTTCCATTTAAATAAACATGCCCCGGTTTTTCTACCCGAAGGACGATCGAGTCACCTTCAACGCCATTGCCTTGAAATGTGATAAGTTGATCCGTCCATACCCCAGCAACCATTGTCAATGTATCGCCGGGTTGCGCGACATTCATGACATCATCTATTTCTTCCGCATTTGAAACGTAATATTCACTTGCGAATAAAGTGAAATTTGTGAATAAAATTATGGTGCACATATAGAATATTCTCATTTGGGCTCCTAAAATTTGGCTACAGCCGATCATTAACTCGGTGCTTATGGTAAGATGAGTACGGACCCGTAAATCCTATGTCGGATGAAAATCAATTTATCGCATCAAAATCATTTTCCTGGTTGATGAGAAATTACCAGATCGAAGTTCATAAAAATAAACTCCCGATACCAGACCGGATGCGTCAAACTTTACTTTGTGATATCCTTCATTTAGATTAGCTTTGATAATTTCAGCGACTTTATGTCCCATAATATCATAGACAGCAAGTGTTGTAAAACCTGCTTTTACTAATGAAAATGATATTGTCGTGACAGGATTAAATGGATTTGGGTAATTATTATCCAAGCGATAGACCATTGGCTTACAATCATCATCTTTCATAACATTAACAGTTTGTGTAAAAGTAACGGTTATTGCTTTATTTGAATCCATTAACAAACTATCAGGATTACCGGATCCTGTCAAAGCGCCTCCCCAATGACTAAATGTCCATCCATCTGCCGGCTCAGCAAATACATTGACCATAGTGCCTTCTGAGTAAGAATTCCCTGGCGGATCAAATGTAATTTCACCTTCGCCGATTTTCCAGACGGCTAACTGATAAGTAACAGGAGGTGTAAATATTGCGCTGATAATTTTGTGTGAATCCATAACGACAGTTGTTGGATTATCAGTAACGGATAAATCACCGCTCCATCCATCAAACTGATTATCTGTATCTGGAATTGCAGTTAGTGTTACAATGGTTCCAGGTGAATAAATTCCATCATCTGGATTAAGCGTCACAGTTCCTGAACCATCTCCAGTTTTTCTTATGGTAAGAGCAAATGGCAAATTGGGCTGATTGAGCCAATCTGGACCAACATCTTTTCTGGTTAAAGGGCGATTTAAGACCGGAGCATTGGAATATTCATCTGCACCAATGTCTTTTTTACCATCATTGCGTGGTTGGGCGTCCATATCAAAAATAATATCCGGATACTCACCAACCGCAGCATCGATTGCCGGACTGCTGCTCCCGGGGCGCCACAATCCATCAATATCCTGTCTCAATCCGGGATCAACGGTGTCAATACCAGTTGTAAACGGAATGCCGATAGGTGTACCATACATAATATTCCCCTCATGTTCCATTCCGATTACTTCCTCACGGTAATGGATCAATTGCTGGTCAGAATGATAAACAATATTGTTGGCAAATGTCAAATTTCGCGGCGGTACCTCCCTGCCGGAGCTGCTACTCCGACCGACACCGACTTCAATTGAATATTTGCAATTGACCATTGTATTAAACGCGGCTAAAACATTTTCAACCTCCGGAACACCGACCTGTGCTGTCATATAGGACAATGCCGCACGCCACTCGCTGTCACCATTGAGATTTTCAAAATAATTATTGGTAATCACGTGATCCTTGCTGTACATCCGGATTCCACCAGTACCAAACTTTTCGTTTCCAATAAAAAAATTATTATAGATTCGGTTCGCCACATTCTTGCGGCAGGTCAGCGATCCCATGCACTCCAGAAAAGTATTGCGTCTCAGATCATTCTCACCGGCTTTGAGCGAAATAATTTCTCCCTCGCCATCACAGTGATAGAACAGATTGTCTTCGACAATGGTTCTGCCCACGGCTATTTCTTCCTGTCTCTGAATACGAATCGTCTCCCAGCCATTTCCGGTTTTACCAACGGGCAGCTTCCCAAAATAGTTATGATCAAGACGTGAATAACTTGGGCCGTCAGCCGGAACTACAATTTTCAGCAACGCATCCTGGTGCGTTTTTCCGCTAAAGTAACAATGATCAATCCGATTGTACGTACCACCCGATTCGACCCACTTGTAAAACAAGCCCCAGTCATCGGGATTGTAATCAATGATTGCGATATTTGTTAACCGGCAATGATGAGACGAATTACTAATATCAACGACATGGACCTTGTATTTCGTCATGTATCCACCAAGGAAATAGAGCCCGTCTGCAATCAGGTAACTCCCATCAATATCCATTCTTGATTTTCCGGTCAGAATCACATTTCCCGGAGTTTCAGCCCGGAGAAGGATTGGATTGTTTTCAGTGCCATGTCCTTTGAAATCAATATCTTCGTCTACCCAAATACCGTTTGTCATGGTCAGCGTATCTCCGGGTTGAGCAATAGCCATCGCTATACGTATTGCATTCGCATTTTCGACGTGGTACTCTCTGGCAAATAATGCATTACTGATTAGCAGAAGAAATAAAAGATGATGGGTTGTACGTTTTAATTTAATCATAACTCTTTCAATCACGTTAGTATGATATGCGCGCTAATTACTTTCTAAGCGTTGCTTCAATTGATATTCATAAAGGGATGGAACTGCAATATGGGGACGATTAATGCCTTCTTTATATACATTCGGTCCGTAAGAAACTTCCATGGGATAATTTGCTGTTAATCCAATCAGACGTGCTGAAGGTCCATCCATAACTCCCTCTATTTTTATTGGATTATCAGCAGTATGGCAATAGTCAAATTCAGTTTGTATATTCCAAAAAGTTGAAAATGCACCATGAGTAGGTTTCCAGTAACCTGCCCCTCCGGCTGTAATAAAAGAGTGATGCGGTTCCTTGTCAACGATTCGTATGTTATCAAAAAGATTCTGAAAGTTGCAACCGCTGTGCTGATCCAGAGTGGGCTGAATGTTGACATCGCAACCCGTGAATACGCAGCTCCTGGCACCGGTATTAAAGCTGAGAGAATGAATGCAGGGTGCGTTTACGGTAATGTTTTTACAAAGTATATTATATGCGCTTCCCAACATAACGGTGTAGTGATAAGTTCTGCCAGAGGTCTCAACATTTTCAATAGTAATGTTCGCACAATCATCAGCCAATATACCGTTATCGCCGTTGTGAATTTTAATATCCTTTACCCATGAATGAGCTGTTGAAGTCAGAAAAATCGCACTGTACCCGTCCTCTACATGATGTCCGTTATAGAGGTCATAGGGAAAATCGAAACGTAAGTGTTCGATACCAACCTCTTTAATATGTCTCCATTCGGCAATAACCGGAGTGTATTCCGGTCGAAGATCAAGTAGCAAAGGCTCTTTTATCGTCACCTGATCTCCCTCGACTTTTAAAATTGTAACTTCCTGGGTGGTCAATGGGTAATCCGGATTCTGCCAGTGCCGTGAACCGATTTTCTTACTCTGGTGATCATAGATTTCATTGATCAGAGCTGACTTTTCGCCTTCTCGATTGTACCAGTGAATGCTGACGATATCACCATCTTTTAACTGTTTTGCCGAATCGACGGTAATCTGGTGATCTCCCATTCTACCGCTTTTTATGGCAGCCAAAATTTTAAAGGGCTTATTATATTTTTCCATATACGGTTTAAAACGTTTGCCTTTGACTCCGGTCCAGATGAATCCCCCTGTCCACGCATAAAGCGAAAACGGGACTTTGACATCCAGATCTTTGATATGTTGGACTTTATTATAAAACGTAAGATACTCTTCGAGTTCTGCCAGGCATTCGGGCGTTTCAAGATCAGAAAGGGGTAACGGACAGTATATAATGGTTCCATCTCTGCCAGTGCCAGCGCCCTGTACAACAAAATTGCTGCGATTGATATAAAGTATCTTTTTTAAAATAAATTTTCCCCTGGGAAATTTAACGACAACCGGTCCGTCGACTTCATGCGCTTCGGCAAAGGCTTTGAGTAGTGCCTCTGTATCATCTTTACCGTCATCAGGAATCGCTCCATAAGCGGTCACATTCAACTTAGGCTTTAAATCAGGGAGAGGATCTTCTCCCCAGTGATAGCCAGCATATGAAAAATCCGGGAGATAGTGTTCGTTCTGAATGTGCTCTGACAGGATCTCAGGCATCCATTTTTTGCTTTTCGTACTATTACAGCTAAAAATTAATAGAGCTGTCAAAAGAATCATACTTAATCCGAATGAACTTTTATATTTTCTCATTATACTCCTTACTCAAATCGTGAAAATTTGATATTTATTTTTTGTTACCAAGGCACAAAGGCACAACTTTGCCTTATTTCATACCTTTCCATCCTGGTGACAAAACCTTTTCAAATTTTACAGGATTCATTGAAATTTCTGCCGGGTAAAAACTTCCATCTACCCGGCAGCCGAATAATAGTATCTTTTTTTACCAGTTGAAAAATCTACCGTCAACCGGCTATTTTAATAGTGTCATTTTCTTCGTTATTGATTGACCATTCGCAATGATTTGATAGAAATAAATTCCGGATGCAAAGTTTGAAGCATCCCAGGAAACTGAATGAATACCAGCCTGATTATTACCATTAACAAGAGTCTCAACTAAAGAGCCGGTAATATCAAAAATTTGTAATTTGACATGTGACTTTTTATCCAGGGAATATTTAATTGCCGTTCTCGGATTAAATGGATTTGGATAATTTTGTGTCAAAGAAAACTGCTCAGGAGTTGCTAAAACACTACTCGTAACAAAAGTCGCATTTGTTGCCCATCGTGAATCTCCGAGCGCACCGCCGTCATGAGCCTTTCCATAGGCAGGAGAACCAGACAGAAGTGTAAAGTCACCATTTGCTGCATCAGCAAACATCGGATCAAAATTATAGATCGTTGAGACATCGACAGTACCGGGATTACCACCTGTATTCCGTCCCGACGATATATCAAACGCATTTTCAAGTATATATGGCCATACCTCCACTGTATCGGGGATATTCATTGCATAGGCGACATCGAACACACCGATATGACTGATGCTTGAACTTTCCTTTTCAATTGCAATGATCCTGTTGTCTTTCTTGGCGTAGGTTGTATCAGGACTTGCCGTAAGAATATTTCTCACGACAGTATTTTCACAATCATCGGTATTAATAATCCGCTGGTCCGAATGATAGACGGTCACGTTTTCAAGTACAATAACGGCGTCTGCTGTGGTTGAATCCTTATCTCCTTTAACGGTTATCAATCCTTGACACCCTGTTGATTGGCCGCAATCCGTAAAAGTACAATTTCTGATTATAAGCGAATCAGCAGCCCGAATCACGCCATCCCTGCCGCCGGCCTTTTGTAGCAGGATCGCTTCATCCGGATTTTTTGTAAAGGTGCAGTTCTCTATGCGGATGACGCCGGCCGTTCCATAGTCACGAACCCGGATAAAGTTGCCGACCTTATCCGTTTCCGGAGATGCCTTTTGATAGCAATAGCTAAAATCACAATCCTCAAGAATCAGGTTGGGCAGCACGGTTCTGTCAACCTCGCCCCCTCTGACGATTGCAATAAAATCCTTGCTGCCAAACGGATTCAACGATCCGTCAGCAAATCTCCCGTCAAATTTTATACCTTGTATCGTTAGCGTAATACTGGATGTAAGCAGACTTTCATCAATCTCCAAAAAGCAGCCCAACGTATCTCCGGGAATTATTTTCGGTTTTTCTGTTAATCCCTCTTTTGCGCGAATTGTCAGGTCATACAACACTGAGTCGCTGGCATTTAACGTGTACACGCCACCGTCGGTAACCAATTCAATAACAGGATCTGCAGCAGCGCCTGAATTTACATATAATAATGCTGCTGTCAGGTCAGCATCTGGTCCCGCATCCGCTGCAACAGGTAGCACGGTTTGTGAATAGCCAAAACTTGTAATGCAAAATAAAGCCAAAATTGTAACAAACGTCATTTGAGAGACTTTCATTGAGTCCTCCGTTAATTTGTTTAAATGAGTGTAATGAATTAACGATTTGAAGCCATTGTATTTTCTTGCACCTCCTTTCTGATGAAAACCATTCATCACCTTAAAAGGCTACTGTATAACCGACGAGCAGTCTATCCAGCGTTTCTAACACATAATTTGTATTACTGAAATACGAATCATAATATTTCATGCGCCGAATTTCGTATGCCACATCAAACCAGCCATACAGGGCTTTAACACTCACGCCCACTGTGAAGCTTTCTGAAGAAGGACCACGGTCTTTGATAGCTGCGCCATCCGGAACAAACACTTCAGGCAGATTACGGTAACCACCGAGCAGCGACAGCCAATCCCAGGGTTTATATTCCATCCCGACTCCTATCAGTAACTGATCGGCCCAGCCTCTATGGGTAGTATCGTTATTGGCAAACACGAATTCAGCTTGACTATAATCAGTGTTCTGCAGATCAACGGCAATCCGGAACTGTTTGACAGGTAAAAAACTAACGCCAATGGCGTATGAAAAGGGAATTCTCATTTCATCTTCGCCTGAGGCATTTTCTGTACTTGAGTTCGGTGGATCAGATGTAATTGTCTCATAACTCCATTCCCGTTTACAGGTATAGGGCGGTGTAATTTTCAATCCAAGGCTTAAATGTTCGAGCTCAATAATAGTCCCGATATTAAATGATAGTGCGCTGAACTTTGAACTACCTGTTACGTGTGTATTTAATGTATCATAAGAGAATCGAAATACATTTGCATTAACGAGGTCAAAATAACCAATCCGTCCAAGCACCTGCATATCATCAGTTTCGCCTGCGGTTCTCGTAAAGCCCAATCCCAATTTGATATGCCTGGTCAAATCCACAGCCACAGCTGATCTAAAATTCCAGATCGTTCCGGTTCGTTCCCGTTCATAATCCGACCAATACATCCGCAAACTGTCATCCGGACTTGTAATCCGGTCTACGATCCCTTCATACGGCGTATAGCCAAAATGAGGCACTAAGTGCGTATGATTCCGGTCATAATCCAGCACCTGATTTCGTTTGTTATATGCTGCTGACGCAACAAACGATTTTCCTGACACGTTGAACGGAACGGCAATAGCAAAATTATCAAACAGTGATTCATTTTTTTCTTTCTGCCAGTCAGCCGCCTTTTCACTGTAATAATCTTCCCCTAACAGCGGATCATTCACTGTGTAATTCGTATCATTTTTGAAGACTTCATAATCGTACAAACCGTTATTGGCAGGATCCGGCACATAAAGTCCATCCAGAATAAATGACACCGTTACAAACTGCCGAAACGGGCGGTAAACTTGATTTTCCCGCCACATTTTATGATAGGAATTTGCCTGAAACGAAATCTGTATTTGTTCTGCACCGACTAAGCCCGCAGGATTCCAGAAAATAGACTGCACACCACCAGTGACTGCTGTGTAGGCGCCGCCCATCGCCAGGGCTTTCACACCATTCCCGTCTGGTACGCCTAAGCCCTGGAACGCCAGATTGTCCCCACGATGCTGAGCAAATAACATTGCAGAAAAGCATGATATTAAAATTATTTGAATTAATATTGTTCTGATCACTTTTATCATGATAAGACTCCTTGATTAACCTTCAGTGCATTTCATTCAACAATTAGAAATGAAATCCAAGGCTTATTTTTTCATAAATCCAATTGAAAAGCGATGCACAGCATCTAATGACTCGCCAAAATCACAATACGAATAATCAATTCGGGTATTAAAAATGTTGAAGCCAAAGCCAAGGGCTAAACCTTCTTCATCGTAGTTCAATTTATAGCCACCGCGCAGGAATAACATATCACGCAAAGCGTATTCAGCACCTATATGATATTGCTGGCCATAATCCCTGGCTTCTACCATATCATAAGCGAGCAGCAGTTTATGATCCTCTGCGGTCAGGAAGAACGAATTTTCCGGTGATATCAGATAACCGGAAACGCCAATTGTTAATGTCTGTGGCAACGGATAACTTTCACCATCTTCTAAAAATTTAATTTCGGGTCCAAAATTTCTGATGGAAGATGCAAGTTCAAGTGATCGAAAGCCGGTACGATATGTAAACCCACCGTCAAAAATGATCGCGGTTGCAGCGTATGCCACCAGGTCTTCCCGTGCATATTTTGCAGTTGCGCCAAACGCGAACTTATCAGTTAATTCGCGGGCAAAGGAGACGCCGAATACCTGGGCGGCCGGACTGATTGTACGACCTGTTAGTCCGGGATTATAAATGCCCGTGGTTTCATTACGATAGAGATGATCAACCCGTGTTTCCTGAATATCACCAATATTTATAATCATCCCCATTAGACCAACAGTACCAATACCGGGAAAGGTATAAGCGAACGAGAGCGATTGGTGATTCATATCCAGCAACCAATCCAGATATGACACAGAAACATCGAATTTTGACACTTTAGCGAGGGCTGCCGGATTCCAAAAAATGGCTTCTGAATTGTTAACAACTGCTGTATACGCCTCCCCCATTGCTGTAGACCGGGCATCCGGCATGACCTTTAAAAACTGGAAAGAAGTTGTTCCAACCTTGTGGATCCCCTCACCCTGGCTAAAACCATCGACACTCATCAACATTATCAAAAAAATGAAAATGAATATTTTTTGACTAATCTTCATGTTTTTATGCCCTTATTTAAGATTTATTTTCAAATCTCACTCTTTAATGCTATTCTGTAACCAAATGAATATTTGTTATTTAATAACAATCATTTTTCCTGTTGTTCTTTCACCTTCGGGAGTTTCCACAACATACACATAAACACCGGAGGCGATATCCTGACGGTTGCGGGTTACCTGAAACCAAGCAGTGGAAAATTTGTCCGCATCGTGATCGATTTTTTCAACTAGCTGACCGGCATAAGAATATATCTTTATGGTACACTTTTCAGGCAATCCATAAAATCCAATCGCGTCTTCCATACCGATCCCTTCTAATCCGGATTTGCTGATAAATGGATTGGGAACAGCATGGACATCTGTAAGCTTTTCTTTCGCAGCGACATTTTTTGTATGGAATGTAATATTCGATTTCCCGCTCTCTCGGCCCTGATCGTCGACCGATGTAATCGTATAATATCTTGAATCACCCAATCTGAAATTCTCATCATCATCCGTATAGAGGTATAATCCGTCACTATTTACTTCACCGGTATCAAAGGATTTCAGCAACGTCCACGGCCCCATTCCGGAATTACTTCGGTACAGATTATAGCCAACAATTGTTCCGGTAAGCCGCGGATGGGCAAAGTCTTCAGCCGTACGGTTCCAGAGGATATCAATCGTTGCCTTCGGAGTATTCCTCACAATTATTACTGGCGCCGGAATGGCCACTGGTATTTTATATTTATCAGGATTTTGCGAAGGAAGGGGATTTATTTCCGGCCACATGACTCCTTTCGCCGGCCCTTGCCTGGTGGTATCAAACTCAATGGTTTTGCCTAAATACGCCTCAAAAGCTTTATGCGCAACCTGGTTGACCGTGATGACGTCCGAGTTGATATAATCGGGATAGCCGTAATCGTCAAGATAGTGTTCAGTCATTGTCTGACCATCGATAACGACTTTTTTATTCCATGAGGGCGCGGCAGTGTACGGTTCTTTGGTCATGAATTTTTTTTCACTGGCTCCGTAGCCGACAACTTCTGCAACAGAAAATTCAATTTTATCGCCCAATTCAAGCGTGTAGGGGCCAAAACCTGTTACCAAGTTGCAGCCATTATAAGCTGATGTGTTGGTGGTTTTCGCTCTGCCCAACCATTCGTATCCTTCCGGCGGCCCAAATCCATATTTATCCGGAGCACCATATAGGTCAATAAAGCCTTCAGTCCAGCGCCCACCCCATCGTTCCCGAACTGTGGTGCACCTGTCCATAATTTTAGAAGATCGTGTATTACCGGTTTGCTGGCCTAAGTTCCAGGGTTGTAGTACATGCTTGTTTTCATCCAGTTCATAGATCTGGTTATTTTCATCTTTGCCCATATAATTGACTTTTCGAGATTCATTTAATTCGGGATTATCCGGATCAACAATTGCCAAATGGGTCGTATCATATTTCAGAATACAGTAACCGGGCGCTTGCGGACTGAGCAGCCCGCCGCCATTCAAACCTGTTTCTGAAAACAATCTGAAGAAATCTTTATTCGGATCCGGATGAGCAGCTAAATAGCCGGTAGCCTCATCATTGGCGCCGGTTCGTAATGCTAGTGGAAAATACAACCAGTAGTCATAATCGTAAAAACTCATGTGATCCGCCCGGTTAAAGGCATCATATTTCCAGGAGCCATAATTTCGTTGTAATCCTAACATGGATGGCGCAAACGTATATTGAAACTGTATCAACACATCGACCAATGTTGTATCCCGTTCGATTGTTTGGGGACGCCCGTTGGTATCTCCGGTATATTCAAATTCATATTCGTAAATGATCAAATCGTCAAAGTCAGGATAACTCCATGCTCGGGATGTACGGGTCACCGTAATTCCTACCGGAGTTGCCCATTTAGCGATAATTATTTCTTCTGCTTCATCGGGATTGTAATCGGGATTCAACATGCCACGTCCATTAGGTCCGGCAATAATTGGGAAATTTTCGATTTCTTCAATCGATAGCGGGAAACTCCAGATTCCCATCGGAAGTTCAGGTGTATCTGTTCCGACACCACCACAGAGTGCAAACAACCGGTTTTCCCACCCGGGCCGACCTTTGACATTGGCGGAGACATAAACACCACCGCCGATCATATTGTGCTGTCCCGGGTATTCAATACCATCGATCACTGTCCGTGATCGGGATGGCCATTCCATTAACGGTACGTCTGTTTGCTCTCCTGCCTGACCGTACTGATAGGGCCTGGCAATCGTGCCGGTATTGAAAACTGTCTGATGTAGCATGCCCCTGTCATGGATTCGGTATTCTCTCAATTGTGGATAAACCATATTTGAAAATACGAGGAGGAATGCTACCAAATATAAGAATATTTCCAATTTATTAAGATTTTTCATCTATTAAATACCTCCGGTATTGTGTTTGTCAAGTATGAAAAAAATTAGAATTCAAATGAAACACCAAATCGATACGACCTTGGAGCATTGGTTAGTAAATAAGCTTGCAGGTTTGTTACGTATGGAGCATATTCGGTTTCAGTCATAACACGCTTTTCATCAGCCGGGAGATCAGCTCCGTCTTCCATATACCGCCCGCGGTACAGATTTTCAAGTTCTTCGGAAAAGGTTCTGTTATAGTGCCATATTTTCTGATTTAAGACATTGTATACCTCAATATATGATGTAACTGTTGTACGGCCTTTTATAAATTCTTTTTCCAGCCTGAGCGTCAAATGTTGCTCATTCGGTGTGCGCTGATTGAATCTCAAAGCCTGGCCGGACATGTCCCATGTAAACGGGCGCCCGGAAAGAAAACGGTACGTTCCACTGAGGCTTACATTAGCGAGTGGATGAAAATTCAAAAATTCGAATCCAGCTTGTGATGATGTTTTAAATCCCAGGTTCACGACAAATTTATGTAAGCGGTTGTAATCCAGACAAATATCTTTAGGATCACGTAAATTGTCTTTTTCAGGCTGGCCCTCATAATGAGCCACTTGATCTGCAGCGCCAGTGGGACTGCTTGACTTGCCCGTCGCTGACTCCCAATTATAGCGCATGCTGCCGCGAATGAAGCCGTAATTTTTATCAAGGCTGATGTGAAAGCCTTTTATATTTGCGTATTCACGGTTATCATAAGAGTTATACGTAAAGCCATCTTTGTCAACATATTGTGCTTGCTGAATCAAGTTTGTAACGTTTTTATAATAGGCGCTTAAATCAAGATAAAGCTCAAACGGAAGCAACCTGACTACGCCCATATCATAAGAAATTGTTTTTTCGGGTTTCAATTCCGCATTGCCCATTTGGTCGAAGTCCGGGATAGATTCTTTTTTATAACGGCTTACAAAAATATACTGGAACGGTGGCCGTTGAGTAAAGACACCATAATTTAAGTGAAGCACGGTTTTGTCTGAAACCGGGAATGAAAAACCGATTCGGGGTTGGAAAACCGACTCCAATTCAGTTTTCTTTTTGGCTGCTTTATCGGCATCATAAAACCCACCGGCATCCGGATCCGTCGGATCGAAATTCTGGTTCTTATAAGGTGAGAATCGGTTGGCAAAATATTCTGTGTTGAAATTATAGAAATCATAGCGCAATCCGATATTTGCGATAAAGCCTTCGTATTCCATTTTATCCTGCACATAAATCGCACCTTCAAACGGAAATACATGATAATTCTGCCATCGTTCGTTTCTTACATTTGTCATGGAATTTTTTTGATCCACACGCATATCATAATAGCTGAATTGAAATCCGGATTTTACAAGATTTCGATGATCAATCTGTGAAGTAATATTACCAGTGAGGTTCAGTGTTCGTGTTTCACTTTCCCCAACAGTCGTTGAAAGTCTTCCCCCAGCATGCCCGGAGGGCGATTTGGAAAATCGCCAGTTTGAAGTTGAATTATAATCATCCGCATATTGCCCCGGTTGTAACACTTCCACATGTTCATTTCCGACAGTCCACAACTGGTTTACTTTAATATCCATGAATGTCGCCGGATTAAACACGTGGTTCCAGGTGACGCCGAATTGTTGAATGGTTTCGGTTTCTTTCGGAACACTCACCACTGTTTCAAACCACCGGTAAAAGTTGCTTGTAATATCATTCTCAAAATTGGAATTATAATTGAAGTTAATTTTAAATTTATTATTTTGATTCATGCGGTAAACAAGATTGCTCATTATCTGAATATCTCTGTCACGGAGTGGTGTGGGGATAATCGGCTGATTATCTTGAAAACGGGTGGCGATAAATAAGCTGGTATTTTTTGAAATCGGGCCACCGGTTGAAAATTCAGTTCGAAAATCCGGAGAGGCGTAATCGAGCCCGGTCTGTCTGACCAATTGCAGCCAGAGCACTCGGACAAGTGATGCCGTGCGTAATGTGTCTTCCCGTGTCGGGGGTGGCGGTATCGGCCAGCCGATTTCTTGTTTTGGGACATAATCAGCAAAGCCAATTGTGGAAAAGTCATGGAGCGGATCGCCGTTCGTCGGATCGATACCATCAACCCATTCTTCCGGATTGAATAATATATCATAAAATTGATTGATTTCTTTTGAATACGCGCCATCGCCCCACGTTTTATAACGGGAATTGGTCGATGAAAATTCCAGTTTGGTTTTCCAGTTCGAGCCGCCCTCTTTGGTCACCATATTAATAACACCTGATTGCACATTTCCGTATTCAGCAGAGAAACCGCTGGTATACACTTCAACCTGTTCCAGGCCAATCGTGATCGGCTCAAATGTCTGTGAACCGGTCAACGGATTCATGATTTTTGCGCCACCGACGAGGTAAATCGCCTCCCCGCTACGTCCTCCACGGAAATGACCACCATCCACATCAGCTTGAAGATTGATAATATCGCCGACATCAGTAATGCCTGGCAGGCTTTCCACCTGGCCTATATTATATGTCTTTTTCGTTGCTGTTATATCCGGTTCCACTCGATCCGGTCGATACGCTATCACAGTCACTTCTTTGCCGGATACTGCTTCCATGCTCAATTCATATCTAACATACGTTGTTTTATCAACCAGCACTTGAACACTTGTTTTTACTTGGGTTTTATAACCCATGAAACTGGCTCGCAATTCATACGTACCCGGAGGAATATTAATAATAAAATATTCACCATTTAGATTTGCTGCTGTGCCCAAAATTGTACCAGAAATTTGAATATTAGCGCCAACTAATGGTTCGCCGGATTCTTTATCTACAACTTTTCCAGCAATCTTTCCGGTTTCACCAGCAAATAAAATGAAGGTTGGTAGAAACAAAAAAAGTACAATCCATACAGAATGTACTTTCCAGTGCTTTTTTTTCATTTAAGACCTCCGCTTAACGAAAGGTTAATAACATTTTTCAATTTTGTAAATTTTGTAAATGAACATTAAAATAAAAAGCATATTTTTTCAATTTATCAACGTAATAACGGTTATTAACCGGTTATATTTTTATCTTTCATTACATCAGGTTATCGAATCATCTTTTCTTGATAAAATAAAGAGAATTTTGAATTCTCCCTATAACTTTAGCAGCGCTGCCAGTTAAAATGAATTTATGTTTAACTATATTGATCGTATCTGATATAAGTATGTCAAAATCAGGGCTACAATCGATTCCGATTTTCTTTTTAAATAACACAATAATAAACAATACTAAATCGTTATTAACACGTTAATCATACTTTTTAAAATTAATAATATGGTATAGCTAATTAATTTTTAGCTTGCATTTTACTTCACCAAACTGTATATTTTCATGTTAATTTTTATTTCTTAATGAAGTAATTAGTATGGATAAAGCCAGCAAAGTAAAAACATATTTAAAAAAAATTTTGCAGAGTCAGGAATTTGTAAATGCTCACATCTATCAGAAAATTTTACAATATCTTGTAGAAGCATCATTGGCTGGAAAAAGCCCTAAAGAGGTTACTATTGCGTATGATGTGTTTTGCATGGACAGCAAACAGGATTTAAGTAATGATACAAAAGTTCGTGTGTATATACACAATATTCGTAAAAAGCTTGATAGTTACTACGTGCACGAAGGAAAAAGCGATGAGATTCAATTTGAAATACCGAAAGGAAGTTACAAGGTAAAGTTCATTGACAAATCCCAGTCTGGTAAATTATTAAACCGTGATTTTCTGCTATACACTATTATCGCAATCCTTATCATCAGTGTTTTATTAAACATTTACTTTATTCAATCCGATCGATCTAAAATTAGCATCGAAAATTCAATAGCTAAAAACAATCCGGTTTGGTCCGATTATTTTAATAGTAAACTACCGACCCTTATCGTATTCGGTGATTATTATTTGTATCGAGACACCCAATTTTCAGGAATTTCCCGCTATATTCGCGATTTTCGGATTAACTCCCCTGTTGATCTTGAACAGTTTATATTCGAAAATGATGAATATAAAGACGATATTCTTATAACAAAACATACGCTCCTGGGAAAACTGGCGCCCTGGAGTTTGTTAGATTTAACTACAATTTTTACGCCTTTCGACAAAGAAATTGAATTAAAGTTATCCTCTCAATTGCAATGGGATGATATAGGCAAATACAACATTATTTTTATAGGCACGTTCAAAACAGTGGGGATTTTATCTGAGTTTATAAAAAAATCGCATGTTACATATCAAATTCAACCGAATTTATTATTTTTTCATCCGGAAAATGCAGACACATCTTATTCATATCACGCAACTTCATCTATTCCAGGCAGACCTTATGAAACGGATTATGCTGTAATTATGAAAATTCCCGGTCCAAAGGATAATGTAATCACTATGTGCGCTTCAACAAGAGATATTGGTTGTTTAGCTATTGTTAACTTCCTTTCCGATCCCCAGTTTTTGGATCCATTCATTGATGAGCACATAAAAAAAACCTCTAGAGTAAAATACTTTGAGGCAGTTTTTGAAGTTCATGGTTTTGAAAGGAATGTGATCGATAGATTACTGCTTCATTTCAGTAGAACTGATTCTAACTATACAATAAGATAGCGCTAATTCACATTAAAACCCTAATCCTGCTTATCTATTCATGATTATATATTCCACTCTCCGCTACCTCAAATGCATCTTTGGATACACCAAATCGATGCGATATCTGAATTTGTCGGCATCAGGTAGTCGATTGATGTAATTTTCATATTTTGCGTTATTATATTTGATAGACGCTACCCGCAATAAATAGATCATCAATTCCGTGTCATCATCTTCCCAGCCTTTGATCATTCGATACGGGAACTCCCTCTCCCGCAGCGCGAACGGGATGAGGTAATCCAACGCCAGTTTTAAACGGGGAACATCGCCTTTTTTGTAATTCCAAAAATCCAGACCGACGCGCTCTCCCAAAAATGCCAGATGAAACAATCCTTCTAAATTCATGGCGCTGTAATGAAACGCCCGCGTTCTTGTTAATTCATGCTTCTGCCTGCCATCACGTCCGATTTGCACATCAATACGTTTTTGTGGAACCTGTTGGAGAATCTCGCGGGCAACGTCCTTCTTCCCGACGAATAGCGCCAGATCCGCGGCGATCACATCGTACCACGTCCCGTGATTATTCGCGCTTGCTGCTTCATCTTTACCATTTGCACTGGTCAGTAGCCAATCGAGATATTTTTCGTACCATCGTTTCAATGAGTTGTTATCTTCCTCTGTCCATGAAGGTGACCGTGCGATTAATCCCACTGCATCGGCAATTCTGAAAAATGCTCTGGAATCAATGATCCCAGTGCCTCTGCCTTCGGTTCGGCCTGGGATTGCCTGTGCATACTTCAGATGTGGATTCATGCGGGTTTCTTCATCCAGAAACCAGGCACGAATCAGAAATGCCGTTTGTTCTGCATAGCGCTCTTCTCCTGTGAAGTAGTACGCGAGAGCAAGCGTCGAGACGTTAACATCGAGATTTTTGAGCGGAATGCGATCATACTTATTTCGCTCCGGATTGACAATTCCATCTTTGCGGATATAGGGCAGTCCATCGGGTGTATCAGGATTTGGCCACCAGTAAGGGCCGATACTCATGTAATCATGTTTATCCCCACCGGGAGGGATGAATGGTTTGTGCATCACAGAAAATGGTCCGGCTTTCAACGCCAGAGCTGCATTTTCTTTCAACCAGATCAACGATGCATTTAAAAAAGAATCGCCGGTTGCAAGGCGCTGTTTTGCCAACTTGAGTAAATCCGCATCCAGAATAATAACCCGCTGTTGATGTTCGTCATGTTTAAAAGCCGGGTTCGATCCATTTTTGCCAGTCGCAAAAATAAGATGTGCGAAAACGAGGTTTAAAATCACGAATTGGCATAATACGGATTTCATTTAGAATTTTCTCTCCATCGGATTATTATCATTTCAATTTTTTCCTACATTAACTATTCTTTATTTACCGATATTTTGTTATTTAATCCACGTAATTACGGTTATTAACTTGTTAAAAACAGAGAATAATAGAAATTTCAATTTTATTTGTGCCAATACCGTATTTCGCTTGCATTTTTTTCTGAAAAGTTTTATATTTTCCCATTACCTATTATAAGTTTGTAAATGAAAAATACAAAGAAAATAAAATCTTCTCTTGATAAAATTCTTCAAAGCAACGAATTTCAGGATTCCCAGAAATATCAGGAATTATTGAGATATCTGGTATTGGCCTCAATAGAAGGACGGTCTCCGAAAGAAATCACAATAGCCCATGATGTATTCGGGATTGATCCGAGCCAGGACAGATCGGACGATACCAAAGTCCGGGTAAATATTTACAATCTCCGTAAGAAACTGGACAGCTATTACCTGCACGAAGGCAATAACGACGACATCCAGTTTGAAATACCCAAAGGCCACTACCGCGTCAAATTCCACGAGTGCTCAAAAATAAAACAATCTTCTTCTAAATGGCCAATGCTGGTTTCAATAAATATTATTTTCCTGCTGATGTTAATCGCTGGAAATTACTTCATTATCAGCAAATATTTTTCATATCCAAATCCCGGATCATTTATTTCTGCCACTAATCCGGTCTGGGGTGACTTTCTGAGTAGCGATCTTCCCGTGTTAATTGTGTTCGGCGATTATTATTTATACAAAGACACCACGATCCCCCAGCAAACACGCTATGTACGTGATTATCAGATCAATTCGGATCAGGATTTTCAACAATTTCTTTCATCTAATGGCGAACAGCGCGAGGGTTTTTCCGAAACATCGCACACACTGTTGGGTAAATTTGCACCCTGGAGCATCTCTGAAATCTATCACGTTTTTGCGAGCTCAGGAATCAAGCCGGAATTAAAACTGTCATCGAATTTGCAGTGGGAGGATATTACAAAACACAATATTGTTTTCATCGGAACTTTCAAAACATTGAGTTTATTGAATGAATTAATCGCTGACCGGAATTTCCGTTATCAGATTTCGCCAAACACATTATTTTATGACCACCCTGACGGGGACACGAGCTATTCCTATACCACGATTACTCAAACTCCGGAAAGTGTTTACGAAACTGATTATGCAGTCATTGCAAAACAGCCCGGTTCTGCCAGTAATTCGATCTTGATTTTTGCATCGACGCGAGATATCGGCTGTTTGGCAACAGTGGAATTTTTAACCACTCCTGAAACGCTATTCGAATTTGCAGAGAATCATCTTCGTGCCGAAGACGAAGCCCGCCATTTTTTCGAAGCGGTATTCGAAGTTCAGGGTTACGAGCGAAATGTGCTAAAAACCTCACTGCTTCATTTCAATCAGATTAATTCCGGAAAATAACTCGCGAAACAGATCTTCTATTCTTTAAATATGCCGTGCCTATATTGGTGCTATATAGCATAAATACAGGCACGACTAACGTAATTTCGACAGGATAACAGGATTTACATGATTATTATTTTTTTTATCCAGTTTATCCTGTTATCCTGTCAAATAATTAACTTTTCAATTTCATTTCAATAATAAAAGTTTCCGCGAAGAAGAAAACCCATCAACCCGCAATTTATAGATAAATATACCGCTTGTCAGCAATCGACCCAAATCATCTTTGCCGTTCCACAGCACGCTGAATTCGCCCTCTTTCTGATATTCATTTACAAGCTCCCGCACCAATTCTCCCTTCAAATTATGAATCGTCAACGAAACATACGTTGGCTCCCGCAGTGAGTATCGGATCATCGTTGACGCGTTAAACGGGTTGGGATAATTTTGATCGAGGCGGTATTGGAGCGGTTTGTTTGTTATTTCCTGCACTGAAGTCGATTCAATGAACTGTGCGATGAAAATCATATCGCCGGCAATGACGACGCTATCCGGATTATTCGATCCTGTTAACGCGCCCTGCCAGTGACTGAACTCCCAGCCATCGTCCGGAACAGCAGTGAGCGTAACGACTGTTCCGGGAGCATAGCTTCCTCCCGGCGGATCGAATAACACCTGACCTGACCCCATAATCCAGGCGGTTAATTGATAATTTTTCTGCGGCGCAAAAACCGCAAGGATGGATTTATCGCTTTCCATGAGAATGCTGTCAATCATTGCAGCGCTGTTTAGATCTCCGCTCCAGCCTGAAAACAACCAGCCGGAATCTGGCGTCGCAACGAGCGTGACAACCGTGCCTCGTTCATATATTCCACCCGGCGGATCAAAACGAACGTTTCCGTTACCGGAAATACGCACGGTCAGGTCGGTCTCATCAGAACCGATCTTTGGTTCAAATACAGCGGTGACTTCCTTGCTCGATTCCATGATGAGCGAATCAATTTCACCGGAGCCGCTTAAATCACCTTCCCAATGGCTGAATTGCCAGTTCGCACCCCGCTTTGCATGAATGATCACGATGCTGTTTTTCACAAAACTGACTCCACCCGACTCGGTCTCCACGCTGCCGTCGCCTGCAGTTCGTGCGAACAGTCGTTTATAAACATCCGTCGGGACCGAACTGTAAAAATCCTGAATATGATTATCATAAATAGTGTTATTTTCAACAACGATCCGCTCGCCATTGTAAATCCTGACACCGTAATCATTTTGAAAAATCTCATTACCAACTATCCAGATATCCTCAGGATTGCCTTTACCAACGCCGTTCGTTCCGCTGTCATATTGCAGATAAATCCCGGTAAACGATGCACCGGAATTCTCAAAAATCTGATTGCCCCGAATAATTGTCCCCGGTCCGTTGAGAATGTACACACCCTTACCATTGGATACAACGCTATTTGTAATGGTATTATATTCGATCCTAGTATCCGGTGAGCCTAAATAAACTTTCACACCCTCCCGGCAATTGATCATCGTGTTGTGATGAATATAATTGAACGGTCCCGAAGCATCATGGGTTGAGCCGGTATTCCCCACGCCGACTCCTGCGCCGGTGGTCACATCCCGCACTTCATTTTCATAAATTTCGTTCAAATACTCATCTTCGCCGTGCAGATCGATGGCATCCAGGCGGTTATCAATGAGCAGATTATTACGCACTTCATTATTATGCGTGGCATATTGCAACAAAACCCCATGACGCATGTAGGGTCCCAGAAACTGGCACATTTCCACGACGTTGAACTTTGACTCATTATCATATTTCCCATCTCCCTGAACCGACACACCGTACCCGGCGCCGCCACCACCAACGTCTGTGGCGTTTTTGAAAATTGAATTTTTTACAACCACATCATGGCTATTACTCAATCGAACGCCATGCACACGGTATTTCTCAACAAGAACGCTATATACAGTGATATTGCAGGAAGGATAACCGGAACTGCCTTCGATACTAATCGCATATCGCGGGCCCCCGGCTTCAGGATTATTCACTTGTGTATTTGTGGAATACTGGCCATCAAATACAGATGAAATCGTGATGTTTGAAATTACGATATCATGATGCTCCCTCATTTTCAATACCCGGGTCGAAATTGCAGGATTATTGAATCCGGAAATCAGGATGGTCCCTTCTCTGCTTTCTCCGCGTAAATTGACGCCATTTTTCATGATCAAATTTGAATTGTTATCATTATCAGCGCCGGACATGAGATTGTAGGTTCCATTGGGGAAATAGATTTCATCGCCAAAAGTCGCAGCATCAAGAGCAGCTTCAATCGCTGGTCGGTCATCATTTTCATTATCCGCCGGATCAGCGCCAAAATCAAGCACATTGAGCGTACTGCCTGTTACCGGATTTGGTGCGTGTATCGGATGGACAGCGCCATCTTCGTAATACAGGCCGGGATTCTGAGCAATAACCGGAGGCATTATTATTAACAGCAGCAGAATTGACATTCTGTAAATCATAACTCTCCTCTGTTCTGAATTAGTTGGGGTCTGCAAACCGACCGATGATCTTCCATGAATTTTCTTTGTATTGTAAAATCAGACTGCATCTATCGAAATTATCTGAATTATTATCTTGTTTCAATTGGCTGACATCAAGCAAAACCACGGTTTGATCCGGATTATAGAAAATGAATGCAGCATCCGTTGAAAGCCCATCCGCAGTGCGAAGTTCACGTTCCGGATTGCGGACAACTTTCCATGGATCAAATACCACTTCATTTTTCACCATCGCTTTTCGATGCTTTGAAAACGGGTAAAGCAATGTTGTATAGACAAACGTATCCTTTTTCTTTTGATTGAAGACAAGATTCTGTTTATTTCTGAATTGGCTGCTCGAAATCCCGAAAGAATTTCCATTGAGTTGAATAATCTGCAAGCCGGAGCCGTCTCCGAAATCCGAGCACACATGATTTTGATCGATTATCTGATACTGCCCCTGCCACACCTGTTGAAACAAATGAGGTTTATCGCTCTCAAAATGATCCCGGATAATCCAGAAGCCATCTTTTATAAAAATGATTTCTCTGAAATAGCTAACATTGAGTGAATCGTACGCGTTGTGTGAGCCGCAGAAATAATCATACAAATGATCCGTTTTCCAATCAAGAACTACCGGTTGCGGCAAGTTGCTCCATTTTCCAAAACCGGAGCCGCCGCGGTTTGGCGTCCAGCCCTGTCCCAATAAAATGCTGTCCACCAACGCTACATTTTTTGTCCATGAATTTTTTAAAAACGGATAATCGGGATATTTATAATGCACCTGGTAATTCGGCAGAATTTCATGTCCGTTGGCATACGCCACAACACCCAGCATATCCCCGTGCTGATGATCCGGTTTTTGGCGTGATAGACCGGCGCTGATCGTCATGTATTCACTGTCTTTTGACCAGCCGTTGCGCATACAGTAGTAGCCTGTTTCATCCAGTGCCACAGAGCCGATTTCCGGTCGCTGCTCCTGCAAATCATTCAATAATTTTAATTGATCATCAGTCAACAGCCAGTAAATATCGCCGGGGATGTCGTCCGTACTGAAATATCGAAAAACCGGATCTGCGAAAACCAGTGTTCCGATTGCCATGGCATCGTCGATCAGATTATTTTCGGCATACGAGCCTGTATCATCCTGAAGGACTGGCAACCGTTTATTCGGCTGCGCCAGTAGTACCAGAGCTTCGAATAATTTGCGGAACTGAATTTTGAAGGTATCTGGCAACGAAACATTATTTATGTGCGCCAACTGATAGACACGGAAGTAATTTTCAATATCTCCTTTGTGGTAATGCACAGAGCGCTCGAACTGAAAACCATCGGGATTTACTTCTTTTTGGAGATGCATTGTAAGTCCTGCAAGCGCCTGTTGTTTCCATGCATCTGCCGATCTGAAATCGGGTAGAAACGTCGCTATTTCAAAAAGCGCTACCAATCCTTTCGTGTGATGATTCCCGTAGCTGAATTTTTTCGTTCGTTTCAGTAATTGTGCGCCGTGGTGCAGCAGCGTTTTTATGACTAATAACTGATCTTGCCACGTGTACTTATCGCTGGCCAGACATGCATTGTGGCAGAATAACCAATTATGAATGCGCCGACCAGCTCGATACGATTCGTAAATGCCATTCCCTGCGTCATCATACTCACCTGCTACGAACGCCCGATTCAGATCGGCCACCTGTCTCACAAAATAGTTCAAACAGGAAGTATCTTCATCTGTGTAATAAAATTTCAGAGCAATATCAAACGATTTCTGCTGCCGCGCCAGATGCCGCAGTTCATAAGCTGTCACCTCTTTTCCATGAAGATTTATAAACGGCAATATCCAGCTCGTCTCTGGCGGATAGGTTGACATCTGTTCCTTCGCCAGATCGAAATGCTTTTTCTTCAGGTCAGGGTAATTCCGTGCATAATCTTCAAACCTGCGATGAAAATTCTGCCAGTTAAGATAGTAGCGTTCCGCCGCCTTTGCTTTCAAATGATTGCACAACAACTTCAGCGCTTCATTTTTATCCTGCGCACCGTAAACAGCCGATAGCCCCTCGATATCCGGTTTTAGATTTTGCAGCAAATCTACATTTGAAGGAATGGATTTATGAGAGAAACCAGGCTCATCCGCGTAAGTATGTGCGGCTGTTGCACAAATGAAAAGCATCAAAAATACGAATTTAAATAATTTAGTCATACGCTTTTCCATTTTTGTATTTAAATCGTAGCCACGGTCGAACATCCCCCTGATTTCGCCATTAGCGAAATCGTCCCCTTTCAAAGGGGGAATTCCGGCGACGAATTTTGTGCCTTTGCCCCTCTCATTCTCAGTACCTCCACTCCCCCACTCGCAGTCCATAAAGGGACTGCACTCCGGAACGCTCGTTTAAACAAAATCTTCCCGCATCGGTGAAAATGTATCGATCAGCACGCCTGCTTCGATACATTTTGCACCGTGCATTGCATTCGAAGGAATAACGAATCCGTCGCCTTGTTTCAGTATTTCTGACTTACCATCGATTTCGACTTCAAAAACGCCTTTTTCAACATAAGTTACCTGCTGATGTGGATGCTTATGTGCAGGCGCTACAACACCTTTATCAAAATTCACGACCACCAGCATTAAATTCGTATCGTAAGCCAATACCTGTCTTCGAATTCCCGGAATCACTTCTTCCACCGGAATATCCGTCTTTTTAATATGTGTTTTCATAGTCACTCCGATTGTTGTTCATATATTTTTATGCGCAGTTTTGGTTAAACTATTTCAGCTTCACTCTCTGAATCTTCCCACCGAAAATGAACACAGAAAATATAGCTAAAGGAACCAGCGCTGCGCCAAACATAAACACCGGAAAATAATCTATTTTTGACAAAACCGGCACCAAATTCGTGACAATAACAACTCCCAATGCAGCGCTGGTGCCACCCATTCCGGCGAGGGAGCCGACCGATCTGCCATCGTAAAAATCACTGGGTAAAGTCTGAATATTATTCATTGAAATCTGGAAACCGAATAAAATGATCGCAATCAAAAGGACTGCTGCCAGGGGTGAGGCGGCGTATGCAGTCAAAATAAGCGATGGCAGCATCAGCAATCCGCCCAGCGTAATCGTCGATTTTCGGGCTTTATTCGCAGTCCAGCCGCGGCTGATCAGATATCCGGAAAGCCAGCCGCCGAACAGGCTTCCGGCAGCCGCGCCAACATACGGAACCCATGCAAAAAGTCCGATTTGTTTGATATTAAAACCAAAGGATTCATTCAGATAAATCGGCAGCCAGACGACAAACAACCACCAGATCGGATCAAGGAAAAACCGGGAAATGATGACTGACCACGATTGTTTATACGTTAACAACTCGCCCCAGCCCGGTGCGCGTTCTGTATCGTTTTCAGTCTCGGACGTTGTTTCAGGTTTCTGACCAAGGAGGATATAACTTTTTTCTTCATCTGTCAGCCACGGATGGTCTTTGGGTAGTGCCCGATTAATAAACAGCCACGGGATTATCCACAGCATTCCCAGTAATCCCAGCACGATGAATGTCAATTTCCAGCCCATTAATAAGTACAACGTTGCAATCAGCGGCGGAGAAATAATTGATCCGACCGAAGCGCCGGTATTGAAAATACCCTGAGCAAATGCACGTTCTTTGATAGGAAACCATTCTGCATTTGATTTTGTTGCCCCGGGCCAATTGCCGGCTTCGCCTAAACCTAACAAAAATCGAAATAAGCTGAAACTAAATACAGTACGCGCCGCTGCATGAAATGCTGCGGAAATTGACCACACAACAATCGAAATGACGAAACCGAGTCTTGTGCCGACCCAATCATAGAGTTTCCCCGATAAACTTTGGCTGATGGCATACGCAATCATGAACATCGTCATAATTGCGGCGTAATGTTCTTTTTCCAGACCAATATCCTTCTGGATATCAGGCCACATAATCGCCAGAGAACTTCGATCAACATAATTTATTACTGTTGCCAGCGCCACCAGAGTGATGATCCACCAGCGCAGTCCTTTAATTTTTTTCATGGTTGCTCCTTACTTATTTAAAAATGACTTTCATAGTGGAGATTTCCGAAATCTTTCTGTCCCCTATTCCACATTCAAATCAACTTTATAATTGCCCGTCCACTTAAATGTCTCGTCACCAAACTTCACAACATTTTCTTTTGAATCCGAAGCGCTCCCGTTATTCACGCAAATTCGCCAATGGATGTTATCGTTTCCGAAAACCTCGACCACAGCGCCCTCATCATTGGAACCGATGACTTTTACATCAGTAATTTTTCCCTGTGCATCAACTGATTTTTCAGAGGCTTCATCGAAATAACCGTGGACTTCAAATACCGATGTAAAGATTTTATCCTGTGCCTTATCCCGGATGATGATCATCGGTTCGGAACGCAGATTAAAATCAGGATCGTTAGCGCCGATTCTGCCAAAAATGACATCAGTCTTCGGAGATACCGCCTGTACCAGCGAATAATATTGATGTCCATCCAACCACGTAAATTTTATTGTCTCGTCTGTTTTCGCGGTTGCTTCTTCCCAGATATGCTGATAACCGAAATCATCGCCAATCGTTTTTTGAACGGTCGTATTTGCCTGATATTTAAAATTCGTATTGATTAATTGTCCCTGATAATGAACCGGAAAATCATACGTATGGTTTTGCTCGCTTTCCAGTCGATAAATATCGATCACGGTGGGAAATTCCAGCCGGTCGTCTTTGACCAGCAGCATGGTTCGCTGCATTTTTACACCAGCGTAATACACGTTTGCCCGTGCGCTCATAATTTTTATGTTTTCATCATCTGCATTAAAAAAATGACGCGTGCCCGAAACCTGATCTGCCTGTTTTCGATTAAAATTATTCTGAGTGGTTTCGTCCACGACCACTGTATTATGGGCAATCGTCTGTTTGGCAAACGAATTATTTTCAGGCAGATAGCGTCCGCCGAACTTTGGTTCGATATTAATCCAGCGGCAGAAGCCGTAATCCGGGATAACTTCTCTGCCGTGATCGTACAAGATAAAATGCAACTTATCGAAATGCCCATGACCTTCACCGTGAACACCGTATTTCATCAGCAGCATCGTTTGCTCCTCTCCGGTTCCCATTCTCAATATTCCCAGGCCACCCTGCTCACCGTCATGTCCATCGGTAAATTCGATGCTTCCCCAGTCGCTGTCCGGAATATTTTCCCGTTTAGTGTATGCTTCCGCTAATTTCAACCCGGATCGATTCAGGATCACCTCCTGCTGGATTTTTGCTAATCCCAACAGATTGACATCAGCGCCGTAATGATCGAACACCAGTGAATTGCCCAGCACGATTCCCGGCGCCCGGATATCCATGGTACGGGAGGCGTCATTTATCGGCGGGAAAACGCCGTTCGGGAAAATCGTTTGTACGGCAGAATAGTATGCCTTCTTCAATATTTGATCCCGGTATTGGTAAATTTTCAGCTCCGGCTGATTGCGGTGAATCGCTTCGGCAAAGTGAAAAAATGGTCGCAGCGCATAGCGCACGTAATACGGACCTTCCATGTAATAGCCATCCGGTGAGAATAGCAGATCGAGCTGTTTCAGAAATCCGCCTTTGCCATCTTTTTTCGTACCGTAAAGCGCCATATCCACCAAATCCTGATTTCCGAGCACATATCCGATCAACCCGATGGAACACACCGACCAGGTTCCGTGATTGTGAATCCTGTCGAATTCGTGATGATTCCGTTCGATAAACCAGTCGATGATGATCTGGAATACATTTTTCTCGATGACATCCCGTGTGTCCTGATCGAGCCAATCGTAAATGCAGTCATACGCCTGGCTTGTATATGTCAGCCACACGGTTTCATTGAGCATTTGATGAAACAGCATTCCCGGCGCCTGCTTTTTCGCCATCGGGTGCGGTCCCAGATTCGGATACATGTCGGCATATTTTAACAACATATCCCGGATGAAAGCCGCATATTTTTCCTCACCGGTGATCGTGAACAGAATTCCGGCAGCCTGCATTTCACGATAATTCTGTTTATGCCGTTCATGCTCGTACCCGCCGGCTTCTCCCGGCTGCGGCACATCCATCGGTTTTTCCAGCACCGCATCAACCATGCTTTTCATTTTTTCAAAGGATTGATCCAATATCGGGTATTTGCCCAGTGCGTTGTTAATCGCCTGCGCCTCTTCTTTTGTAATGAAAAGCGAAGGATGATCCGCCGCCATTAAAGTCGCTGATAGAGCAAATATGATAAATGATATTAGTATTCGTTTTTTTGTCATTTTTTTGCCTGTCTAATAGTCGATATAGTGTGTGATTTGTCCCGTAGGGACTATTGACAATAGCCCAGCGATTTATCGCTGGGTTATATCAACACCCAAATAACAAGTCCTGTAAGGACGACCGAAAAAGACTGAATGAAATATTTCAGTCGTCCCTTCCGGGACTCCAATCATGAATATAATTGCATTTCCCCACCAATGAATTGGTGGGCTATTTTCAAATGTCCCTGACGGGACAAAAAATCCTAATAATATTTACGGCATATAAATCCCGCCATTCACCTCGATGATCTGCCCGGTTAAATAATCGGATAATTCCGAAGCGAGAAACAAAATTACATTAGCAACATCTTCGGAAGTCCCCGCGCGTTTTAACGGAATTGACGCAACAACTTTTTCCTGCACTTCTTTCGGTGTAAATGTATCATGGAACGCAGTACTTCCGATGAATCCCGGTGACACCGAATTCACTTGCACGCCGAATTGCGCCAGTTCTTTGGCCAGCGATTTCGTAAAAGTCCACGTGGCGCCTTTGGATGCCGCGTACGCCGCGGCGCCGCCGCCGCCGCCGTCATGCGCGGCCAATGATGAGATGTTGACAATCCGGCCGGATTTCTTCTCTTTCATATACGCCGACACCAAACTTGACATCAAAAATGCTGTCTTTAAATTAACATCCATGACCGTATCAAAGTGAGTTTCATCGAATTCCGCAATCGGCACCCGCTTGATCAAGCCGCCGGCATTGTTTACCAAAATATCAATGCCGCCAAGTTCCATTGCGGCATTTACCAACTTTTGTGCTTCTTCACGTTTCGTCACATCTGCCAGAACAGCCTTTACCTGAACGCCTGTCCCGCGAATTTCGTCTGCAACTGATTCCAAAAAATCTGCATCTTTATTATTATTGATGACAACGTGTGCTCCGCATTCGGCGAACAATTTGGCTGTCGCCTTGCCAATTCCCTGGACACTTCCGGTAACAATAGCAACTTTGTTTTTAAGAGAAATATTCATCTTGCATCCTTTCTATCGTGTAGGTTTACAGTGTTGTTGTGCGACACGGTCGATGAGCCTGTCGAATCGACCGACTTGTATTTTTATAATATTGTTGTGTAATCCTTGCGAAGGTTTCAAACCTTCGCAAGGTTAATATAGCTACTCCAATACAACCATTTTTCTTACCGCGGTATTATTTCCGCTTCTCAATCTGTAAAAATAAACACCCGAAGGCAAATCCCGTGCATCGACTTCAACCTGGAATCCGCCCGGGGATAAATATTGTGATAAGACATTTTTTACATGTTTGCCGAGATTATCATACACATCCAACTGCGTAAATGCTGCCTGTTTTACTGAAAATGAAATTGTGGTTGATGGATTGAACGGATTCGGGTAATTTTGTTCGAGTTTAAAAATCAGAGGTTTCTCGTTTGCAATTCTAAGAGATGTTTCCTGCTCAAACACACCCAGCACCATTTTATCGGAATCCATGACAACACTGTCAGGGTTGGAAGTACTGATCAATCCGCCCTCCCAACGGGCAAACGTCCATCCTTCGTTGGGAATTGCGGTTAATTTCACAACAGCGCCTTCAAGATAACTTCCGCCCGGCGGATCCAGTTCCACATGCCCACCGGAAGAGAAAACAAAAATATTCAGCGAGTATTCTGCCGGCTCATCCAGAGCAAACACGACACGAACCGTGACATCCTGTTCCATGGCTACTGTGAACGGATTTTCTGTGCCGGAGATATCGCCATCCCACTGAACGAACTTCCAGCCTTCTGCCGGTTTTGCGGTCAACGTGACGTCCGTTCCCTGTTGATAAACCTGGCCTGCCGGATCGAGCGTGACCTGTCCCGAACCCACCTTCTTAACGCTAAGTACCAGCGGCAATGAATTCTGCAGCCAATCCGGTCCCGCATCCAGCGGAGTTAGAGGTCGACGGACGATTGGTTCGTCGGAGCGCTGGTCAGCGCCCACATCTTTATTTGAGTTGCGGGATTGTCCGTCCATGTCTTCGATTACAAAGGGATATTCTCCTGCCGCTGCATTCAGAACCGGGCTATTCTCATCTGGTCGCCACAGACCATCATCGCTGCGGATGAAATTCGGATCAGCCAGTTTGATTCCCTCCGGCTGATCGATTCCCAGCGATGAACCCTGCATGATATTTCCCTCCCAGGTCAGGTCAGTCGGTTCCGCATCTTCTCTGATGACCGTGTGGTCTGTTTTCACAGCATTATTTGCGATAACACAATTTAACGGAGGCAGTGTGCGTTCATTATCCGCACCTGCTCCGAGGATAAATGGATAACGGCAATCCACAAACGTATTAAATGCCACAACTGCATTCTTCACCTGAAAATATCGATTGAGCGGTGAATCCGGAACGCCATTCATAATGGGTAAAGCAGCCCTGAATCCGCTTCCGTACAAACCTTCAAAATAATTATTGAAAACAACATGATCTTCACCGATAACCCGAACTCCGCCGGTATTACCCACTTTATTGCCGATGAAAAAATTACCCTCAACAGTGCAGCGGTTACCATGCCGTAGCGTAAGCGTGCCCTGGCATTCATAAAATGTATTGTAACGATAAATATTTTCACAGCTTTTATTTGAAATGATTTCTGTTTCGCCGTTACAATGTTCAAAGTAATTATTTTCAATAATGGTGTATGAATCGTACATGCTCCAGTCACTCGTACCCACGCGTATCGTTTCGCCGCCGTTCACGCCAAGCTCCGGTCGATGCGCGAAATAATTTGAATCGATTAAATGATAATTAGGCTGATGGGAAAGCCACACGACCAGCGTTGTCCCGGAATGTGTTTTGCCTTCAAAATAGCAATGGTCGACGCGATTATACGAACCGTAAAGCGACACCCACTTGTAATCGATGCTTCTGGAAGATGGATTAAAATCCACGATTGCGCAGTTGGTCATCCGGCAATACTGGCTGTAATAGCCGCCATTCCTGAACTCAACCACGGCACCGGAAGGACTCTCTCCGCCAACGAAACGCAAGCCATCAATGATAAGATAATCTCCGGCGATTCTGAGGTTTGATCTGCCATTGATAATGACTCTTCCCGGAGTTTCGGCGCGCAACAGAATAGGAGCAGCCTCTGTGCCGGTCGCCTGAAAAACGATTTTCACATCGCTCCAGAGACCGTTTGCCATGGTGAGTGTATCACCTGGTTCGGCGGCAGAAATTGCAGATTTGAGCTCGTTAAGATTTGTGGCATAATAATCGGTTGCAAAGGAAATATTCGTGAGCAATAGCCCGGTCACGAAAAGAATTTTTATATTGTAAGATAGTTTGGTCATTGGATGTTCATTTTTTATTTAAATTGTAAGTAATTTTATATTTGGAGCACAATGCATTTAAAGGCTGTCCTCGAACTTTGATATCGCCGGGAAAACCCTTGCGAAGGTTTATCAGTAATTCAACATATAGATTATTGAATGAATCAATATCAATATACAGCTTGTCCTGTTTTAAAAACCTTCGCAAGGGTAGTTCGTGGACAGGCTCTCAAGGCGATTCACTTCGATTATATCATGTAATAAGATGGAGCCCATATTACATGGACTCCATCTCTAAAAAACTTCTTCAAACAGGAGTAATAAAATATTTTCCTGCAGATATCACTTCATGAGAATCATTTTCTTGATTGCCACAAAGTTGCCGGATTGAATTTTGTAGAAATAAACGCCTGACGGTAAATGCGGCATATTGAAAATAACCTTATATGTTCCGGCTTCCATTTTTTGGCTGACCAGAGTTGCAATTTCCCGACCCAGCATATCATACACTTTTAATGTCGTAAAACCAGGTTCTTTCAGCGCAAAATTGATTTTAGTCATCGGATTAAACGGATTCGGGAAGTTCTGATCCAACCGGTATTCTTTCGGTAATTCAGCCTGTCCATTGACATCGGTGCGCAGTGAAAAGGTTGCGGTGACGTTTTTCGCGGCATCCATTGTCAGCGTTTCCACGTCATTGTGCCCGCTTAAAGCGCCACTCCATTCGGCGAAATACCAGCCAGAGTCCGGCACTGCTGTCAATGTCACTTCCTGACCCGGATCGTAGGTTTTGCCGACCGGCATCGGATTCAGGTGAACTTTGCCTTCACCGGCAATAACGACAACCAATTCGACGTGTATCGGATCGTTTGTTGCCCAGTTCAAATCACCAATGGCTTCGCCGTCGTGTCCCAGGCCATAAAGATGCGATTCCGGCAGCAAGGTATAATTCAGATTTTCATGATCTTCAAACATCGGATCGATGCCATAAATGGTTGCTTGATCCACGGTACCATCTTTCGAGGCTTTGATCGCCACCGGAGTGACATTAAATGTATCAATGTGACTGATAACCGTTCCGACGCCCTGCGCATCCATCAGATCGCCATCGCGACCATGACCTGATGTTCTACTGTTCGCAATAATAATATCACGAACAATAGCGCCGCCGCTATTCTTGAGAAAAAGAATTCGTGTTGCAGAATTATTAAATGTCAGATGTTCCAAAATAACCGGAGCATCCGGTGTTCCTGGATCGATATCAGAGTAGTAGCGGATACCTTCGGCATCGATATTTGTGAACGTACAATTGCGGACAATCAGCGAATCCAGTTGCCGATCTGTCGCCCATTTTTCAGTATCCGAAATTCGAATGGCTTCGTAGCCGAAATTTGTTAACGTACAGTTTTCCAGTAGCACTGTTCCGGCAATCACATCGACATCTATTTTAACAGCATGACCATCGGCTAATGGATTTTTACCTTCGTAAAAATCGATAAAATCACAATCAAGTATTGTTATATTTGAACCCCATTTCACATTGCGATCCGGATAGTTTCGCAGACGGATGCCGTATTTCATACCGTGCGATCTTTCATGGCCGGCATCGAGCACCACGCCTTTAAGCGTAAAATCGTCAAACACCCTGAAAATATCGAGATTGGATGTTTCAACATCGCTGTTGGTGACGATGGGTTTTTCCGCAAGCTTTTCTTTGGCGACAATTGTCAGCGGAGCCGTAACAGCAACGTCACTTGGGCTTGTTGATGTATAAACACCGCCACTGGTGATCAGGATCAATGAATCGATATTCGAATTATTATTTGCAAATTCCACTGCGTCACGCAAATCCCAGGTGGTATCAATTTCCATGGAACGTTTTTCAAACTGCATTTCCGTGAAAGTAGCTGTGATATTTTTATCAAAATCCATCAGAACAGTTGCCGGATTTTCGCTTCCGGTAAGATCGCCGGTCCATTCGCTAAAATCCCAGCCGATTGCGGCTGCTGCGGTAAGCTCAACCACAGCGCCCGAATCGTACGTCGTTAAAACAGGCTGTGGCAGTGCGCTCACCGATCCTAATCCAACAACCTCCACATTCAGTAAAAACTGCGTAATAGTGCTCATAAAGGAAGCGGTAATGTGCATATTGGAATCCACATTGACTGTCACCGGATTTTCGCTGCCGGTAATATCGCCAAGCCATTCCACAAATTGCCAGTCTGCTTGCGGCACAGCAGTTAAGGTGACGGCTGCCCCCTGTTCATACACACCGTCAACAGGTTCAGGATCAAGTTCTACATGTCCTAATCCCAGTGTATCCACAACCAGTTCAACCTTTGGTACGAGACTGACGAAATGTGCAGTCACAGTTTTATCGGAATCCATCGTAATTGTGACTGTCGGTTTGTCAGGCGGAAAAATAACAACGCCTTCCCAGCGATCCAGTTTCCAGCCGAGATCAGGCGCCGCAGTCAATGTCACGGTTGTTCCGGGATCATACACGCCACCCGGAGGATCCATTGTTACGATACCATTTCCGGTGGTGATAATTGTTAATAAGAATGCATTGGGATCGATTGCCCATCGTAAATCACCGGCAGGTGTTCCGCCTTCAGCAGCAGTTCGCGCCGGAGAACCCGCGGCAAGTGTGAAATCCATGTTTGCAGCATCGGCAAACATCGGATCGGCGCGAAGCGTATCAGACACGTTTGAGCTGTTATCAACATCCCAGCTCGCGACATCAAAAATGACATTGTGATGGAATGAATTATCATCAGATTCCAGACGCGCGAAATTTTCAGGATAACCATTTTTCACAAAGATGCTGTTTTTAACTTCCACGTCTAACAAGTCATCTACATAAATTAAACCTTTTGAAGAACCACCGCAATCATAGAAAGTACAATGATCGACGAGCATTTTAATATCCGGATTTGTGTCCGCCTTAATCGCTTCCCGGGCAAATCCGAAAAACGTACAGTTCACAAATTCGCCGTACTCCAATTGCACTGCCGGATCACTGGAAGAACCTGTGTACAAAACGATTCCTTCTTTTATTCCATTATAAAAAATCGAATTGCGAACAAGCAGGGAGTCAATTCCGCAATCAGCGTACGGTTTGATAATCTTTTCGTTGAAATCATGCATCACGCAATTTTCCACCAACACCTGCATTGTGCCTGCCGGATCTGCATTGTCCAGCCGCAATGCATATTTTGCCAGAGCAGCAGCGCCTTCGGCAGTGCCATCACCGTCGAATTCGAGATTCAATAATTCGATTCCGGGAGATTCGACAACTTTAAACATGTATGCACTTGTGGATGTACCGATATATTTCAATACAGGCTTTTCAGCCAATTGCTCGCGCCCCCGAATCACGAGGTCTTTGTCCAGAACAATCTGATCACTGGAAAGATACAATCCGCCGCTGGTTACCAGCTCGATAGTATCACCCGAAGCAGCGGCGTCGATGACAGGTTTTAGCACGTCTATGCCGGCTTCAACCACATGTACCACAGGTTTGGATACTGTCGGATCCCAGCGTAAATCGCCGGCAGCTTTTCCGTCATCAGCGAAACCGATTGCCGGAGAACCGTCGCCCAATGTAAAATCGCCATTTACCGGATCAGCGAACAGAGGATCTGCATGGAGCGTATCAAATACTGAAATTGTATTGTCTATTTCCCAATCATTGACATCCCAGATGATGCAATTATTTACTATATTCTCATCAGATTCCAGCCGGATGCAATTACCGGTTTCATTATTTCTCTGAAAAATGCTGTTTTTGATGACAACATCAGTTAAATCGTCAATGAAGATGAATGGCTTGTCCGGGCCGCCGCAGTCATAAAATGTGCAATGATCCACAAGAAGCTTTGTATCCGGATTTGTATCACCTTTGATAGCTTCCCTCACGAAGCCATAGAAAGTACAATTGATAAACTCGGCATATTTCAAGCGTACTGCCGGATCACCTGATGAACCTGAGAACAGAACAATGCCCTCTTTCGCACCGTTATAAAAAATCGAATTACGAACTACCAGTGAATCAATTCCGCAATCGGCATAAGGCTTAATGATTTTTTCATTAAAATCGTGCATCACACAATTATCGACAATTATTTGCATTGTGCCCAGGGTATCTGCATTGTCCAGACGCAGCGCGTATTTTGCTAAATCAGCGCCGCCTTCGGCAGTACCATCGCCGTCGAATTCCAGATTACGGACCTCGAACCGCGGTGAGGCTTCGATCTTGAACATGTAAGCGCTCGTGGAAGTGCCGACATATTTCAGGACCGGCTTCGCTTCGAGGTCTTCATGACCGCGAATGATGAGGTCTTTATCAACGACGATCTGATCGTTGGATAAATAAACGCCACCATCGCTAATCAATTCGATGATATCGCCGGGTGCGGCTGCATCAATTGCAGCTTTCAGCACATCGGTGCCTTCGGTTATCTGATGCACTGTTTGAGCGTTTGCAGTAAAAACACTCACGCCCAAAATGACAATCAATGACATAATACATCGTAGATTTACTTTCATGGCTACTCCTTAATTAAATGAAATTTTTATTTATTGAGTTTTCTACTTCATTAATACAAGTTTCTTAATTGAAACAAAATCGCCGGCAGTCAATTGGTAAAAATAAATTCCCGCTGACAGTTCCGATGCATTTAAAACGATCCGATGCGATCCTGCTGTATAATATCGATTCACGGGCATCATCACCTTTTGACCTAACACGTTGAAAAGCTCGATTTTGGTATTCCCGGCGTTTTTCAATGAAAAACCGATGACCGTCGATGGATTGAACGGATTCGGATAATTTTGATCCAGTTGATAAAACAGCGGCACAGTATTATTTTCAGCAACACGTGTTTCCTGTCCAAAAGTTGCCACAATGTTTTTGGCAGCGTCGACTGTCACAGTGACCGGATTATCGGTGCTTGTAAGATCACCACTCCAGCCCTGAAATTTCCAGCCGGAGTCAGGAATCGCGGTCATGGTGACATTCGTTCCTGCCGGATAGTTCGGGGCAATCAGTGCCGGATCATATTCAATAGCGCCGCTGCCTTCGACTGTTAACCAGAACGGAATGCGGGTCGGGGTATTCGTCGCCCATCTCACATCGCCAAGAGCGGTTCCATCATGTGCTGCGCCATAAGCCGGAGAATCGGGTAATAAAGCATAGTCATCATTGGTGCGGTCGGCATACAGCGGATCAAATCCCCAGAATGTATCATCTAATTTAAATCCCCCTTTTGTCGCGCCGATACGATTATCATAAGCCAGACCGTAAGTCACATTAAATGTATCGATATAAGCCACATAAGAGCCGCGTTGTTGAACCTGTATCGAATAACCCGTCCGGTCCATTCTGTATGGTTTCGGCATAATCGTGTTTGTAATCAGAATATTTCGGCAAATGGTATTCTGATTATTCTTTATGTAAATAGTTCTGACGGAGCTACTATCGACAGTTAAGTGCTCCATTAAAACGTAAGCATCCTGAGTGGAGGTGTCAAGGTCTGCGTAAAAGCGAATGCATTCGGCGGAAATATTTTTGAATGTGCAATTTCTCACAATCAGCGAATCGAGCACTCTGGTGACATTATATTTTTCCGTCTCGGCCATTCGAATAGCTTCATCACCGAGATTTTTGAAAGTACAATTCTCGATCCGTATTGTCCCTGCTTGTATAATTGGTTCATTCGCTTCGGGTCGCAGAAAATATACTGCGCTGCCACCTGAATCATTTTCCCAGTTTGGCGGATAGATGTTTCGGAAAACACAGTTTTTAAATATCGCATCCAGTCCGATTTTTGCATAAACACGGGGGATTTGCACCTCAGGACCATGGCCTACTCGAATAGCATATTTCATCGGTCGCACAGCATTGTAGCCATCGAATATCACACCATCGAACACGACATCATCGTGAAGCCGAAAAATTTCCAGCACACCGGAATCGGGATCGCTGTGCGTGAACACCGGCAGCTCAGCCAGTCCCGGTTGCGCCTTGATCACAACCGGATGTTTGATCTGTAAAAAAGTCGTGTCGGTTGTCGTGTAATTTCCGCCGCTCGTCGTCAAAAGAAGCGTGTCCACTCGTTGCGGCGTATTGTACACCTGAGCTGCATAATCCAGCGCCAGCCTGAAATCATACTCATCCGTTACTTCAATTTTTGAAGCCACAGCAGCACCGATAAAGCAACTCAATATAAAAAGAATGGTAACACTGATTCTAACAAAGTTCATCTTTCACTCCTGATTTTTATAGTTCATGATTATTAAAATTGTAAAAATTATTTTGTGAATCACCTCCTTTTTAATAGCACACAGATGATACGGATTACGCTGCTTCACACTGATTTTAAAAAACATATCTGTGTTATCAGTGTCATCCGCGTCCTATATGTAGATTAAAATCCAAACGTATACCCCAGCATCACATTATCCCCTGATTCGTACACGTAATTCGTATTGCTGAAATAGGAATCATAATACTTCAGATGCCGGAATTGACAGGCAATATCCAGACGTCCCCATTGCAGCAACCGAATACTTGCGCCAAGCGTGTACACCGTCGCCGCCGGTCCCCGGTCTTTAATTGCGGCGCCATCCGGGACAAATACTTCAGTGATGTTGCGATATCCGGCTAACAGCGACAGGAAATCGAATAGCTTGCATTCGATACCCAGACTCAAAATCGACTGATCGGCCCAGTCCCGATGGGTTGTATCATTGCCGCTGATATCGAATGTGCCGTTGCTATAATTCGTCAGCGCATAATCAAATGAAATGATGAATTTGTCGATGGGAGCGATACACGCACCGATCGAGTATGAAGCGGGTATTTCAAACTTATCCTGACCGGATTTTTTGATGCTCGTTTCAGTCATTGCGTTTACTCTGGTGATTGTATTACTCAAATCGCGGGTAATCGTATACGGTGCAACGACATTCATCCCCAGTTGAATTCTGTTCAATTTAAATAGCACGCCGACATTCCAGCGATTGGCAGAAAATTCGGAATCACCATTGATATACACATTTAGCGTGTCATACGAAAACCGGAAACGGTTATCCTTGGCAATATCGAAATAGCCCACCTGATTCAGCGATTGCGAATCATCGGTTTTGCTGCTGAACCGGGTAAATCCAACACCGATATTTATCTTATCATTTAATTTATATCCTAACGCTGCCCTGTAATTATGCGCGTCCCCGGTTCTTTTGCGCTGAAACTTGGACCAGGTAAATCTGACTGTGTCCGTCACCACCCGCTCGACGATGCCGTATTCATCATATCCGATATGCGGATCAAGGTAAGTATCATTCCGGTCGAAATCCGAGGTAAAATTGTGATAATACGCCGCAGACACAACGAAACTCTGATTCGCGATTTTAAACGGATACGCAATGGCAACATTATTCAACCCTGCCTGATCGAGTTTTTCCTGCCAATCTGCAGCTTTTTCGCTATACGGATCGAGTCCGGTTTCCGGTTCACTAACAACATAAGAAGTATCTTTTGCCAATTCATAATCCCAAACGCCGTTGTTCGCCGGATCAGGAGTATACAAACCTTCCAGATAAAATGCCATTGTCCAGAACATCCGGTTCGGCCGGTATACCTGATTCTCACGCCAGGATCTGGATAGTGAATTCGCGCCGATGGTAAACTGAAGCCCCTGAATATCGGCTAATCCAGCGGGATTGCTGAAAATCGAATTCACGTCGCCGCTTCTGGAAGTATAGGCATTTGCCAACGCTGTTGATTTCACCCCGGCGCCGTCCTGAAGCGGCAAGCCCTGAAATGACAGATTATCTCCGCGATGCTGCGACATCGCCAGATAATTAAAAAGTAACAGGCTTATTATCATAAAATATATCGTTTTATTCATGTTAACATAACTCCTTTTCATCGTGGAATTAATGAATTGCCAGGCCAAAAGAAAATCGATGGACTGCATCCAGGTACTCTCCGAAATCATTGTATGAATAGTCGAACCGATAATTTTGAAACGCCACTCCGAAGCCCATGGAAAAACTTTCACTATCGTAATTAATCTTATAACCGCCCCTCAGGAACAGCACATTGTTGAACCCATATTCGACGCCCACATTATATTGCTGATCATAATCCCTGGGTTGAACCATATCAAAAGCAAATAACAACGATTGATTTTCGGATTGAACAAAGACATTATCCTGTGCGCCGATTAAATAGGCAGAAACGCCGATATTGAATGTCTGCGGCAGAGGATAGCTTTTTCCTGTATATCGCTGATAATATGTAGAATCGTTTGCCGCGTCATAGCGTGGTAAATTCACCTGATCGTAAAAAGTGACTTCTGGTCCGAAATGCCGAACGACTGCTGCTAATTCCAAAGTCTTGAATCCTGTTTTATATAACAGTCCTCCATCAAAAATAATGCTGCCTGTTTTTTTCACGCCCAGATCTTCCCGCGCGTATTTTGCTGTAATTCCGAATGCGAACTTATCAGTTAAATCTCGTGCGAATGACAGCCCGAACACTTGTGCTCCCGGACTAATCACTTCGCCGGTGTATCCCATATACACACCATCGACAAAGCCAAGCGCATCCACAGAGGTCACTCTGATTTCGCCGACATCGGTAGAAATAACCTGAAAACCGAAGGTACCCAGATTTCGCACCGAAAATGCTGCCGAAAATGCATAATGGGAAATGTCCATAAACCAGTCGAGGTAGTCTATGGAAAGATCGAAGTTGTTCACTTTTGTGAGAGCAGCAGGATTGAAAAATACCGCGTCCGAATTATCGGAAACTGATGAATACGCTTCTCCCATGGCACAGGATCGGGCGTTCGTCATGACTTTTAAAAACTGGAACGACGTTGTGCCAACTTTTTCAAAAGCAAAGACCGGATTGCCAATTGAAACTGAAATGATGATAATAAGAATTGTTCTGAATATATTTATTTTCATAACCAAACCTCGTTTATTGGCATTTATTTTACAATGATAAATTTCCCGCTCGTCTTATCGCCATCCGGAGTTGTGACCACATAAAAATAAATTCCGGAAGCGATTTCCTGTTCATTGCGGGTCACCTGAAACCAATCTGTCGTGTACACCGGATCGTCGTGTTCAATTGTTTCGACCAATTGCCCGGAGTAAGTAAAAATTCTTATTGTACATTTTTCCGGCAAACCATAGAAACCAATTTTATCTTCTGCGCCAACCTTTCCGCCAAAACCGGATTCGATATTAAATGGATTGGGAACGACAAATACTTCTCCCATTTTTTCAACCGATGCCACATTTTTCAGGTGCTTTGTGATGTTTGTCCTGCCGCTCACATTCTTATGTTCATCCACAGAAACTACGGAGTAATAGCGCGTCTCTCCCAATTTGTAAACAACATCATCATCATAAAATTCATAGATCCCCTCGTTATTCACGTCTCCGACATTTAGCGAATCCAGAATTGTCCAGGGTCCCATTCCCGCGTCACTCCGGCAGATATAAAATTTTCGCAATGCCCCGATGAGCCTCGGATGTGAAAACTGCTCCGCTTCCCTGTTCCAGGTAATCCGGATTCTGCCATCATCTGTATTTTCCACAACAGTCACCGGCGCGGGAACCGGAACCGGAATAAGGTACGAGCCGTCTTTCGGGTTATCTTCGGGCCACACCGGTAGTTGTACCTCAGCGGAATCCTGACCCAAATACGCCTGAAATGCCTTGTGTGCCGCATCCGTCACGGTGATTACATCGGAATTCACATAATCGGGATAACCGAAATCATCGAGATATTTTTCAGTAACCACCTTGTCACCAAATTTTACCGGACGGTTCCACGTTGGCGTTTTTGCCCACTGTGTTAACGTTTGTCCGCCTTCCAGCATCTTGCCCGGTTTCGCGCCATATCCCACAACCTCAGCCAGTGAATATTCCAGCCTGTCTCCCGGCTCCAAAGTATACGGTCCGAAAACGATGTGCTTTTGCCCGGCATCCACGCTCTGGCGGTAATTGTACGCCGCTCTGCCGATCCAGCGTTGGCTGGGCGGATTGGGCCAGGTACTGCTGCCCGGACTGTAAACGCCGCTCCAGCGTTTGTTCGGATTGATCGACTCCACCGTCATTTTGCTGCTGCGGGTGTTCCCGGTGCTCACCTTGTTCGACCACGGCTGTTTGATATGATTATTTTCATCGAGTTCATAAAATGCACCATACGATGTTCTTAACACATTTACAACCTCGGACTCGTTTTGCTCGCTTTCTGTCGTATCCACGAACGCCAGGTGGTTTGTATCATAATACAAAATGCAGAATCCCGGCGCCTGCGGACTGCACAGTCCGCCACCGTTCACTCCTGTATTGGAATATTCCAGAAACAGATCCGGATTCGGCTCCCGTTTCGCAAAAATGCTTTCGTTCGTGATATTCGTTCTCAGATTCATATTAAAGGACAGCCAGTAATCCGCATCCCAAAAGTTATTCTGATCCCCGCGGTAAATACCACTGTCGTATTTCCACTCCTGATAATGCCGCTGGTAGCCGTACATCGAAGGGGCAAAGCCATAAAGGAAAAGCACCATAAAATCTTTCAGAGTTTCTGTTCGTTCAATCGTCGCCGGGTTGCCATCTGTGTCGCCGGTGTATTCCAGCTCGTATTCGTAAATAATCAGATCATCATAATCAGGGTAGCTCCAACTGCGGGAAGTGCGGGTAACTGTTACGCCAACCGGCGTCGCCCATGAGGTAATAATTACTTCTTCTGCTTCATCGGGATTGTAATCAGGATTCAGTGTGCCGTCTTCCAGAAACGGAAAATTATCGTATTCCTCGAAGCGAAGCGGGAAGCTCCAGCGCCCGATAATCGTCTCCGATCCGCTACCTGTTCCCACTGCACCGCACAGCGCGTAAATCCGGTTTTCCATCCCCGGCTTGCCATCGGGATTGGCTGCCATATACATTCCGCCGCCTAACAAATTGTGCTGACCACTGTAGCGCGTCCCCTGCACAATCGTTGCCGAGCGGGACGGCCATTCCATTAACGGTGTATTTGTTTTATTTCCATCCTGGCCAGTGGCCCAGGGCCTGCCAATATCACCGGTGTTATAAACTGTTTCATGAAGCATCCCCCGGTCGTGAATTTTAAATTCCAGTTCCTGAGCATTTGTAATGTTGCCAAATTGTAAAGACAAAATTAACAGGATAATGTTCAGAATTGTATTTTTCATGAGAACCTCTTTGTGTCTGTGCTATTTGGTTACTTAAAAATTAAAGACCAATCCGACGCGATAATGACGCGGCTCATTTCTTAGCAGATATAATTCCTGACTACTTACATACGGCGCGTATTCATTATCTGTCAAAATATTGGCGCGATCTGTATGCCAACGAACCGTATTTCTATCATGGTTAAACGTTCGTGAATATTGCCAGAATTTCTCATTAAAAAGATTAAATACTTCCATATACAACGTGGAAGCAGTAAAACCGAATTTCATACGCTTTTCGATGCGCAGCCGGGCGTCCCGCTCTAACGGTGTACGTTTGCTGAATTTTAGCGCCTGCCCGAATTTATCCAGCGACGGCGGCAATGTATACGGTCTGCCGGTAAGGTAGCGATACGTGAAGCTCACAGAAAAATTTGCCAGCGGCTTTATATTCCCAATTTCAAATCCCGTATTCGGTGAAGTAACCAGCCGCAGGTTCAGCACAGCTTTGTGTGTCCGGTCATAATCCAGGTAAACATCTTCCGGGAAACGCTGCTCTTTCAAATCTGCCAGCTCTTCTTCGGATAACTCATAATTCGTAATTGTTACCGGAACCGCTAAATTATCAGGATTGCTGTTCTTTCCTTTTGCTGCTTCGTAATTGTAGCGAATATAACCGCGGATAAATCCGGTATTCCGTTCCAGATTGACATGAAATCCCTTTATGTCCGCGTAATCTTTATTAATATATGTTTGATAGGACTCTCCCCCTTCGGTCTTGTAAAAAGCGGCTTCAACAAGATTTTTCACATCTTTATAATACGCGCTCACATCCAGATTAAAAACACCGGCAAAACTTCGTACAATTCCCACATCATACGCATTGGTATTTTCAGGTTTGAGTTGTGGATTGCCGAGGGTGTAAATCGTAACGATTCCGCCATCATCATTTACTTCATTATAAAAGAGCTGATTGAAATTCGGTCGCTGCGTAAAAGTACCATAATTCAAATGAAACACCGAATATTCGGATACAGGAAATGAAACACCAATTCGCGGCTGCCAGCGGGTATAGAGTTTGGTATCTTTACGTAGACTCGGATCGCGCAGCGGATAAAATTTATCCATAAAGTACTGTGTATTCAAATCATAAAAATCAAACCGCAATCCCAGATTGGCGATTAAACCCTGAAATTCCATTTTATCCTGAAAATAAAGCGCACCTTCAAACGGAAACGAATGAAATTTCAAGTCTTCAACATTCTGCGGATTGAGCACATTATATTCATAATTCACATCAAGATCATAATAGTAAAATTGCAATCCGCTTTTAAGCAAATTATATTTGTTTACCTGGCTCGTGTAATTTCCGGCTAAGTAATATGTTATCGTTCTTCTGTCTCCGCGATCGTCATTCAGTCTTCCCAACCGGTGATTTGAAGGACTTGTATAATCGACCCAATTTCGATTATTGGTGTAATCTTCGAGGTACTGATCGTCTTTCAAAAGTTCTATCCGATCCTGCTCCAGCGTATTCAAAACTTTCACATTAAAATCAGTATAACTCGACGGTGAAAAAATGTGCTTCCATTCCAGACCATATTGATATGATGATTGCGTTCTTTTGGTGACGCTGAATGTCCGGTCAAAAAGCCAGCGTTTCCAACTGCTGCTCAAATAATTTTCAAAACCATAATCATAAATAACCGAAAATTTGAATTTGTTATTCATTGAAGGCTGGTACGTGATATTTCCCATGAATTGTCTCTCGATATCAGGCGAGGTGGTCGGGACAACCGGATTGGTTATATTTTGACGTGTGGCAATGAATAGTTTCGTATTTTCCGCAATCGGTCCGCCCGTTGTAAAATCAAAGCGGTAGTCCATCGTATTATCATATTCCAGTCCGACATCCCGAATGGCTTGCAGCCACATGATCCTGCCGAGATCTGCCATCTTCAGTGAATCCTGATGATTCAGGGGATTTGGAGGCCAGACAATGCGTTCCGGCAAATACTTCGTAATCCCATAGCCCCGGTCCCATAGCGGCTTTCCCGGATCGATAGGATTATCCTTGAGCCATTCTTCCGAATCATTCAGCAGATTATAAAAATCCAAATTTGCCGGAGAATAGGCGCTTCCGTTCCAGGATTTATAATACGGCAATGTCGATGAAAACTCAATCCGTGATTCCCACTCTGTGGCGCCTTCTTTGGTTACCATATTCACGACGCCGGATTGTGCATTCCCATATTCTGCACTAAATCCGCTCGTGTATACCTCTACTTGCTCCAGCCCGGTAACAATCGGGCGAAATGCTCGTTGGTTATTCAGCGGATTCACAATCGCCGCACCGCCAATCAAGTAAGTCGATTCTCCTAACCTACCACCGCGGAAATGATCGTCCACAACATCCGCCTGCAACTCCAGAATGTCGGAAATATCACCCACGCCGGCAATGCTCATCACTTCCTGCACATCATACGTCAATTTTGTCGCTGTAAGATCGATTTCAACTTTTTCCGGCTTGTAAGCAGTCACCACTACTTCTTCACCGGCAAGCGTTTCGGGCTTCAGATCAAAATTCAGACGGGTGGTTTTATCAATCTGAACATGGACTTTTGTATGGATTTCCGTTTTAAAACCGATAAACCGCGCTTCAACAGTATAATAACCCGGTCGAACATTGAGAATAAAATACTGACCATCTCGATCCGTGGCAGCACCTGCCGGATAATCCATTTTAATTTCCTTATCACCCACCCATATTTTACTGATAATGATGTTGGCTCCGGGTAAAGCATCGTCGTTTTGACTGTCAGTAACTGTCCCGGAAATTTTGCCGGTTATTCCGGCGAAAACGTTGGATTGAATTAACAGAAGGATAATAAAAAGGATGGGAACGTGAGAAATTCTTTTGTTCGGGTACATATTAAGAACCTCTTCGCTTTATCATTTTAGTTTTGGTAAAATTTATGGTTTTACTTTAACATATTCAACGTAAAAACTGTTAATAACTTGTTCTTAACTTAAAACAGTTCTTCTCCATCGTTGAGGGATTTGATTAATTTTAATGTATCCTGTTCAGCGATTTGTAAATGACTAATCATCGCTTCATAAGCGCCCTTCGAATCTTTATTTTTAATTTTATCAAATATAATCTGATGGTAATTCGTCGCATTGGTTAGCTTGGTGTGTTTTAAGCGGCTGACAATAAGAGTTTTCACTTTGGGCATCAAACTGAACAGTGGATCCATAATCAATGGAACCAAAGGATTTGCGCTGGCTCTGGAAATTAATTTATGAAACTCTAAATCGAGCATTGCATACGTCTCTGAACCAGATTCAGCATTTACAAATGCTTCTAAATTTTTCCCCAGCGCGATAATATCTTTCTCTGTTCTGTTTTGAGCGGCGAGCCGTGCAATTTGCGGTTCTACCATTTGCCTGATCTGAACCAGGTGGAGCGGATAATTTTTATCAAACTTGAGTTCCAGATAAATGCTCATGGATTTATTCGCGTGGTCTTCGGAATAATCATTCACGTAAATGCCATCGCCTTTACGAATGGAAACCAATCCTCTGGCGCTCAGACTTCGCAGCGCCTCCCGAATTGCTGTACGACTTACACCAAACATTTCGCACAAGTCCTTTTCAGTGGGCAGCTTCTGCCCCATAATCAGTTTCCGTTTCAGAATCGCATCTTCAACCTTTTGCTCAATCTCCTGACTCAACGTCATTTGACTGCCGATCTTCTCAAACATTGATTCCATTTTAATCTCCAACTATAATATGTCATACATATTACTTATGATGTATACTAATATAATATATTTTACCATTTTGTCAAGGAATTTTTTTTGCAGTTTATATTAATTTTTATCAAGGATTGATATTAAAAGAATTACAGCGGGAAATAATACATCTTTTTTATACTGAAGAGCGATTGAATCGGAAATAGCCGAATTGAATTGCCACGAGATTCATCTCGTGGTTCTAATTACCCGCCAAAATAATCACTCGGGAATTTCCCCTCGCGCCGTTGATTTTTGGTATTGTAACTCTATCATGATAATATAGCAAACTTCGGAAGTTTTTAATGTTCTCGCGCCGCCGGTTTCCGGCGGCACGCATTGCATGACGCTTTGCGTCATAAAATAAATATCTGC